>NZ_JBPYDD010000003.1:0-512255 GCF_051847535.1 Psychrobacter sp. 1U1
GAGCCTGAACCAATTTCTGAGCCTGAACCAATTTCTGAGCCTGAACCAATTTCTGAGCCTGAACCAATTTCTGAGCCAAATCGAAATGATTCTCAATTATATTCTCAAGACAATGACCCACGTGTTTTGCTACGTTGCCCACCGCAAGAGCTGACAGGAGAATGGACACCAGAGAAGTGGGACTATTGGCTACAAGAGGCTCGTGAGAATAGCAACCTTGCGCAAGATGAGTTAGCCCTTGCTCGTCAAGGTATGATGACTGGCGACTGCAATGGAGACGCAGTATTTGTGACTGGTGTCGATAGCAAGCATTTGCAAACTACCTTTCAAGCACTGGCTGCAAAGCTACAACAGCAGTTTCCTAAGGCAGATGTAAGTTTGCAAGTAGACAGCAGTGTGATGCAAGATGAGAATAAAACCCCTGAGCTGCGTCAGCGTCAACGCGTTTTGCAAGCCACCTCAGTTGCAGAAACCATGTTACTTGAGTCACCTGTCATGCAGTATTTGTCTGCTCGTGGCGAAGGAAAAATGGGTAAGGTCAAACTTATTTAGCCATTAATATACCTATGTCATCGTTACTTTATATGGCGGAGAATCTCATTTTATTCATTTTTTCAGTGTTAATTTTTATTAAATAGTTTGCTAGATTCTTGCAAGTAGTAAAAGTAATCATTTATAAACAGCGTCTAACTACAAATTATCATAGTCAAACGCCAACGTATTGATATTACTTTGTTTTATATTTAAAAATAAATGGTACTACTGATATACGGTAATATGAAAAATGTACAAAATCCGATATACTGGTTAAGTTATATTAACAACCAGAAAGTTTACCAGGTGAGACTATGTTAGATAATTTACGCGGTATGGCTGTGTTCGCCAGTGTGGTCGGACATGGCTCTTTTAGTGGTTCGGCTCGTGAGCTTGGCATCACAACTAGTGCAGTCAGCCAACAGATACGATCACTAGAAAATGAGCTAGGTGTAGTGTTATTACATCGCTCTACACGCAAGTTAAGCCTGACTGAAGCAGGTGAGAGTTTTTATGAAGCGGCCAAAGATGTCGTTAGTGCTGCAGAGCAGGGCAGAATTAAAGTTAATCAGTTGCGTGATGAGTTAGCAGGTAGTTTGCGTATTGCTACTACACCTGAGCTTGGCGTTAATCATATTTTGCCAGCATTATCTACATGGATGGCGGCGCATGACGACTTAAGTATCACTTATCTTGCGGACAATCATTATATTGATATGATTGATGAGCGCATTGATATTGCCATACGTATGAGCCCCACAATCAATGATTCTACGTTAAGTAGTCATCCGTTGACAGATGTACGTCAAGTACTGATTGCATCGCCGCAATATTTACGTCAGCGTAAAAAACTTGAAAGCCCAAAAGATCTAGCGATGCATCAGCTAATTTGTATTGACATCATGAAAGACTCTAATCAAGTTGAGCTTACCCAGACCGAAACTGGCAAAAAGACGCGTATAAAGATGGACTCTCGTATTCATACCAACAATGTCTTTATGGCTACTACTTTGGCCAAAGAGGGGCATGGTTTGGTTAGAATGTTGGAGATGGATGCTAAAAAAGAGTTAGAAAGTGGTGAATTGGTGGAAGTATTGACAGGTTATCAGTTACCAAGCTTTGTATTATATGCAGTCACCCTAAATCGTGAGCAGCAGCCTGCAAAGATTACTCGCTGCTTAGAAGTTTTAAAAAAATACTTCCATGCTTGTTAATGGTCAATAAGCGTAAAGTTATAGAGATACGAAAAGAGCCCTAAATAAATCTTATTTAGGGCTCTTTGGTCTTTAGTATATATCAAGTATATGACAAAACCAGTTTAAAGTAAGGGCCTCAATAAGTTAACTAATCGCTCAATAACTTGCTGGCTTTCATGACGGCTGATGTTTAGTGGCGGTAATAGGCGTACGACATGACCGCCTGTGACATTGATGATTAGTTTGTGCTCATCGCGTGCTAGATCCACCAGCTGACTACAGTCCATGGTATTGGGTAAGACAATACCTATCATCATTCCAGCACCGCGACTACTAACGTCGTATTGTTGCAGCTCGTCCGTTATGCTTTTACGAATAAACTGACCTTCGGTTAACGCGTTTTCCATTATGCCGCTATTTGCCAATACATCGTACACACTATGTACTACGCGACTTGCAAGCGGTGTGCCGCCATAAGTAGAACCATGACTGCCTGCGCCGAATAAGCCGTTAGCACGTCCGCGTACCATACAGGCGCCTACAGGAAAACCATTACCAAGGCCTTTAGCAGTAGTCAATACATCAGGACGAGCGTTGCTATGTTGATAAGCAAAATATTTGCCCGTACGTCCGTTGCCAGTCTGTACTTCATCAATCATAAAGAGCCAGTTGTTTGTCTCACATTGTGCTTGTAGCTCTTCTAAATAGCTAAATCCATTAGCTGCAGTATTGAGACCGCCTTCGCCTTGAATAGGTTCGATGAATATTGCACAAATATCATCATAATCTTTGGCCGCTTGTTTGATAGCTGCGATGTCACCGAAGGGCACACGGATAAAATCATCATCTAAGGTATAAAAACCTTCACGCGCTTTAGGATTGGCAGTCGCTGATAACGATAGTAAAGTACGACCATGAAATGATTGCTCCATCACAATAACTTTTGGACGTTTAAAGCCTTGCTGGTGAGCATAAAGTCGCGCCATCTTTAGAGCAGCTTCATTGGCCTCAGCACCACTATTGGCAAAAAACACGCTATCCATTTGTGCTGCAGTACAAAGTGCTTCTCCTGCACGTTCTTGCCAATCGATGCCAAACAAATTGCTGGTATGAACCAAAGTGGCAGCCTGCTGCTGAATAGCTTCGGTAACCTTCGGATGACAATGCCCTAAGCCGCACACTGCAATGCCTGTAAGTGCATCTAAATATGGAGTTTCATCTTTGGTATATAACCAGCTTCCCGAACCATGGGTGAAGCTGATAGGCTGACGATTATAGGTAGGCATCAGATAAGTAGCTGACATGCAAAACATCCTTAAGATGATAAGTTAGTAAAATAAAAGGTATGGGCTATAGCTCGTCAGAGAAAGGGGTGGTTTCTGCAGGTAGAGTATAGTCCTCATTAGCCCATGCGCCCAAGTCAATCAGCTTACAGCGACTGCTACAAAATGGCTTGTATTTATTGTCCTGCCATGTGGTCTGAGTACCACAACGCGGGCAAGGATAGGTCTTAGGGGAAGTGTCGGGAGTCGTTTTAGTCATAATAAGGGTAATAGTAGTCTCAAGTTTATTGGTAGCATTCAGTATTATTAAGAAACAGTAATACGCAATCCTATCTATCCTTTGTTATGCTGCGATTGATAGAACCTAACGCGTTACTCACTGTTGTCATATTACTATTAAAGTGAATTGCCTATATAATAGCATGGGGCTCGATGATGACAAAAGACAAATGCTTTAAGGACAGTAGATGACTAAAAATATTGAGTTTACGCATCAGCAAAAGCGTGCATTTCAACCACAAAAACTCTCAGCACCGCGTGATTTTACCGTTCCAAGCGTTATAAAAAATAGTAACAGTAATATGCCTTTGGTGTTGGAGATTGGAGCAGGGAAGGGCAAGCATGCACTTAGTTTTGCAGCCGAGCATCCTGATAAACATCTGATTGCTATTGAACGTACACGTAATAAATTTGAAGCTTTCACCAAACTATTTGAGCAACAACTGCCAGATAACCTAACACCCATCCACGCTGATGCTATTGCATGGACTGTACACGCGCTGCCTCCCGATTGTTTGACAAGTATTTATCTGCTTTATCCAAACCCAGAACAGCATAACCTTAATCAGCAGTGGCTAAATATGCCTTTCTTCGAATTTTTATTATCTCGTTTGCAAATAGGCGGCACTGTGATTCTGGCAACCAATATAGACACCTATATGGACAATGCAGTTGAGCAGGCGACGACTGTTTGGGTATTGCCTAACAATCGCCATAAAATAGCTATTGAAAGTCAGCGTACTCACTTTGAAGTCAAGTATTTAGCTCGAGGGGAGACGTGTTGGGAGCTAGTCATGACAAAGCCTCAAGGTTATAAAACAAGGTTTGATGATTGGTGTGCAAACAACGTATAGTAATGACAAAAGTAAATAGCCTAAGTAATGGAAAATTATGTAAAACTGAATGGCATTATTGAGATATAACTATATAAAATAGCCTAAGCAAATAAAACAATAAAACAATAAAAAACCGCTACAAAGAGCGGTTTTCAAAATTTAAGGAGGGTCGATAATAATTTTATAAAAAAGGTTTTACCAATTTTTCTGAATTAGTATGCGCATTAACAACCGTCAAAAAAGTGTAAGCACCAATAAATTTACGGCTAATAAACATAAACTCTTTTGGAGGTAAATTAAATTCGAACGACTGAATCGCTTGTGTAGCACGCTCTGATATACGTGAATGCAATTTACTATTGGCCCAAATATAACGTTTTTGTTCATCTAAACAGTCTGCAGGAATATCAAGGTTAGCATCAGGATGACTAAAAGGTTCTGTCGCAAGCAAAAATAATGAGGCGATATCGGAACGAACTTTATCACTCATCGTATTAAAAAAGTCATAACCTGTCATACCTTCTACCATTAATTGATGATCATGATGGTAGCCTGCACGTAATAAGTTACGCGCAATGGTCAATAGCGTATTATCAAACTGCCTAATAGCGCCAAAATCTAATAAGATAAGTTTATCTAACTCTTCAAAGTTATCACTGATACGTACCAAGTAATTACCAAAGTTTGGATCAGTTTGCATCTCACCCCAAACGAAAATCTCCTGCGTCATAACTTCTATGGCTGCTTGACCAATAGCATTGCGTCGTTCATGCGATATCAATTGCAGCGCTTCTGAGGTGACAGAGACACCAGGCTCATAAGTCATACACAGTAAACGCTTGCTTGAGTAATTACGATTAATCTTCGGTACGATATAGCGAGGATCGTCAACCAGACGACTATAAAAGCGCTCTGTCGTTGCAGCTTCAGTATTGTAATCAACTTCATTATGGAGTAGGTCGCGTATCTCTTCAAACCAAGTGTCAAGTGCACGTGTTTGTGGTACCACGTTACTTACCTTTAGTAAGCGTTTAAACAGTGCAAGATCAGAGTCGATCGCTTCTGCTACACCTGGATACTGTATTTTTAGTACGACTTGCTCGCCAGTTTCTAGTACCGTTGCACGGTGAACTTGGGCAAGGGAGGCGGTACCAATAGGAACCGAATCCACTTCGAGCTCATTTAGCTTGTCACCTAATATATGCTGAAGGGTTTGTTCTATTTTTGGCCAAGCGAGAGTAGCCGTGTCATCATTAAGCGTTTGCAACGCTTTGGTGATTTCTGGCGGTAATATATGCTCACCATACAACGCCAACATTTGACCAATCTTAACCACTGAGCCTTTTAGTTTACCTAGCTCTTCTGCGACATAGTTTGCTTGCGCCTCCATAAAAACTTGATTGCGCTTCGAGCGTGCCTGCTTATCCAAAAATATACCAGACATACTATTACCTGCCCAACGACGACCAATGTTCAAAGAGGTTTTGGCAATCGATAATCGACGTTCAAACCCAGAGGTTTTTAGGGTGTCAATTGATTGCCTATTGTTATTAGAAGGTCTAGACGTATCATGTGCCATAAATATAACCATTCATCAGATTGTACTGATTTGCGGGTTTAAGACTAACAATACAAGGAACATGCAAGGTTAGTATACAAAGTCGTACTGACCTTTAGGTCATAATACGAATGAAAATACTAAAACACCCCAGCTCATGTTTAAACTGGGGTTTGAGTCATATAACTTATTAATAAAACAAAATATTGGGACAAAATATACTGTCTCAAATACGACTGGGTCTAAGACTGCTCGCGTGTAATAGCATGATGACCTATGTCACGGCGATAATGCGCACCATCGAAACTGATAGCACCTGTGACGGCAAGTGCTGCTTGTTGCGCGTCTAAAATACTATCTGCTAAAGCAGTCACGCACAATACACGGCCACCATTTGTAATCACTTCTTTAGCATTATTATCATAGCTTGCATCTTGTGAACCAAGGTCAGTGCCATCTTGAGAAAATGCAGTACCTGCATGAAAAACTTTGACTGAGTCATCGTTATCAACGCCAAGTTCGGGCAAGCCAGCAATCACATCACCTTTCGATGAAGTTTCAGGATAGCCTTTAGAGGCGATAACAATACCAAGGGCAGGGCGCGTATCCCATTTAGCTGCATTCGGCAATTGACCTGCCAGTCCTTGAGCAATTAAGTCTACCATAGATGACTGAAGACGCATCAAAATAGGCTGCGTTTCTGGATCGCCAAAACGGCAATTGAATTCGATGACATAAGGGTCGCCTGACTTATCGATCATCAGACCTGCATACAAAAAGCCTGTATAAGGATGACCTGCAGCTTTCATGGCATCAACCACTGGCTGAATCACTTGCGCCATCACTTTATCATGCACGTCTTGAGTGACTACTGGTGCTGGAGAATACGCGCCCATACCGCCTGTGTTGGGACCAGTATCGCCTTCATACGCACGCTTATGATCTTGGCTGGTCGCCATTGGTAAAATGTTATCACCATCAATCATACAGATAAAGCTTGCTTCCTCGCCTTGTAAAAACTGCTCAATCACCACACGACTACCAGCATCGCCAAACTTATTGTCCGCTAGCATATCGTCAATTGCATCATAAGCCTGTTCAATAGTCTCAGCTACAATAACGCCTTTGCCAGCAGCGAGACCATCTGCTTTGATGACGATCGGTGCGCCTTGTTCATCGATATAAGCTTTAGCAGCTGTCGCATCGGTGAATCCTTGATAGGCAGCAGTAGGAATATTGTTCTGAGCCATAAATTCTTTAGCAAAGGTCTTTGAACCTTCTAACTGAGCGCAATAGGCAGTCGGCCCCCATGCTTTGATACCAGCATCACGGCAAGCGTCAATAATACCGGTAACCAATGGAGCTTCAGGACCAACAATAACCATATCAATGGCATTATTTTGGCAAAATTCGATGACAGCGCTATGTTCACTTGCGTCACTACTGGTAGATTTTAAGACAACATTTTGGCATTTGGGTTCCAAAGCGGAGCCAGCATTACCAGGTGCGACATAGATACGCTGCACGTTATCATTTTTGGCACATTGCCAAGCCAATGCGTGTTCGCGACCACCTGAGCCGATCACCAAAATATTCATCATACATCTTACCCTTAATTAAGCGTTAATAGTGAAACAGTAAAGCACTGTTAAACATACTGCCGTATTCTAACAAAAAAGTCTCACCCATTGCCATTCGTATCTATTGGCTAACCTTACTTCAAACAACCTTATCAATATATATCTACCCACAGACATTGGCTAAAAAATTTGTTTGGTCAAAATATTGTCTACTAACATTTAGTAAAAGCATAGAATATCTACATAAAAGAATATTTAAAAGATATTACTATCAAATTAGCGATATAATGAACAAATATCTTATGAATAAAGGTTATCAAGACGGTACGTATTCATGAAATAATTTTTTACACTTTAGCTATACTGATAGGTGGGTTACAATCCATCAGACTAGCGAAGTATACGGGTCAAAGACGTTTGAATAGTAGAATATCAAACAAAAACGTAAACGACATTTAATTAAAAAAATCAAACTTATAAAAAGGACGAACGCTATGCCCAACTCTCTTGGTATCACAAAAGAGCGCATTGGCCAGATAAGTGATATTGCAACCAGTTATGTGCAAAAAGACAAATCACTACTTGATCATTTTATCAATAGCTATTATCGACCGCTGCACCATGAAACTGCAGACGTCATAAATGATGCTGATTTAGCAGGTATGGCATTACATCACTTTACGCTACTAAAAGCCTATGAAGGTAGTAAGCCGCAGTTAGCGGTCTTTAACCCTATCGCTGAAGAACAGCATTTTCATAGCTCACATACTATTATCCAAATGGTGGCATACGATCGACCGTTTTTGGTAGATACAATGCTTATGAGCCTTGAAGCACAAGGTATCGATGTTCACCGCACTTATAATACAATCATCAGCGTGACGCGAGATGAAAACGGCGATTTGTCCCAAGTTGATAATGCTGATGAAAGTGCGACGTCTAATATGTCGCTCATCCATTGCGAGATTGCATATCAAAATGATGATGAGTTAGAGGCGCTACATCAGATACTTTTAGATAAAGTTGATACGCTTGATACCGTGGTTGGCGACTGGAAGGAGATGCGTGCACGTTTAACTGATATTCAAACTGAGCTGTCACAAAAGCCACTACCGGAAGTTTATTATTCTCAGCAAGAAATTCAAGCCTTTTTAGATTGGATTTTAGACGACCACTTTATATTTTTAGGCTATCGTGAGTATCGTCTCGAAGGTGGCAATTATATCGCTGTTGATGACAAGTCAGACAATAACAAACAAGGCGGTGCCAACCAAAATGCCGATCTAGATTTGTTTGCCATTGGTAATAGTGGTCTTGGTCTACTACGCGGCGCTGAAGAAGATAAGCTATCAGAAAGCTTTGATAGACTGCCTAAAGAACTCAAACAGCTTTTGACCGAGCCGCGAGTGTTAATGTTGTCTAAATCAAGCCGCGTGTCACCTGTTCATCGCCCAGTATATATGGATTTCTTAGGTATTCATAAGTTCGATGATAATGGCAAACTGGTTGGTGAATACCGTTTTATTGGTCTTTTAACATCTCAAGCCTATCAGCTTAGCGTACAACAAATCCCGCTGTTACGTGAAAAAGCCAACAAAATTATGGCGATGGCTGACTTACCGCGTGCAGGACATGCTTATTATAAAATGATGCATGTTATTAATACTTTACCGCGTGATGATCTGTTTCAAGCCAGCGTTGAAGAGTTATATCCTATCGTTTCTGGTATCACCCAATTACAGGACAAAAAGAGCCTACGCTTATTTAGCCGTATTGACCATTATCAACGCTTTGTGTCGTGCCTTGTTTATATCCCTCGTGATAAATTCAACACTGAATTGCGCATTGAAGTACAAAAAGTGCTAAAAGAAGCTTATGGTGGTACATCATCTGGCTTTACGACTGAATTCAACGAATCTGAACACGCTCGCGTACACGTACACGTGCGCACGGTACCAGGTCAAGTTAACGATGTCGATAACGCTGCACTTGAGGCTGAACTATCAGCACTTATGAAATCATGGACTGATCATTATCAGCAAATGCTGCTGGATAATGTTGGGGAACAACAAGCCAATTCCTTAACGCGTCGTTTCCTAGACTACATTCCTGCAGCTTACGAAGAGCGTTTTGATGCGCGTACGGCGGTTGAAGATACCAAGCGTTTGGCAAGCTTGAGCGATGAGCAGCCGATGATTTGGCATTTATACCAGTCAACAGGAGATGCAGGAAATCAGTTGCACCTAAAACTGTATGGTCGCAATCAACCAGTAATTTTATCCAAAGTACTACCGATTCTAGAAAACTTTGGTGTATCAGTTATCTCAGCACAGACATATGAGTTTGACCTGCCGGATCAACCGATTTGGATGCAAGAATATGAGCTGATATTAGAAAACGTCAATACTGTCAATATGCAAGTCGTGCGTGGTCAGTTTGAAGACAGTCTAAAGCAAATCTGGGCTGGACGTGTTGAGAGCGACTCCTTCAACGAGCTGGTATTAATTACTAAACTAGATACTTATGATGTGGTCGTACTGCGTGCGTTATCGCGCTATATGATACAAGCAAAAGCACCTTTCTCTAGTGCTTATATCCAGCAAACTGTGGTGAAAAATAGCGCTATCAGTGTGACTTTAGGCAGTTTGTTTGATGCGCGCATGAACCCTAAACATAGTGAAGAGGAACGCCGCGAAAAAACCACTCAGATTGAACAACAAATCATCGCTGCATTGGCAGATGTAGATAGTTTGGATGAAGATCGAATCTTGCGCTGGTACTTGGACTTAATCAATGCCATGGTACGTACAAACTTTTATCAAACCGATAGCAATGGTCAGCGTAAAGACCGCTTATCGTTTAAGTTCTTAGCAGCCAATATTCCTAACTTGCCTAAGCCTAAATTGATGTTTGAAATATTTGTTTATTCACCACGCGTTGAAGCAGTACATATGCGTGGCGGCAAGGCGGCTCGTGGTGGTTTGCGCTGGTCAGATCGGATGGAAGATTTCCGTACCGAAGTTCTCGGGCTAGTCAAAGCGCAGATGGTTAAGAATGCGGTGATTGTGCCAGTAGGCTCAAAGGGCGGCTTTATTGTCAAAACCAAAACCATGGCTGATGGCCGTGAAGCGTTTCAAGCAGAAGGCATTGCCTGCTACCAAGCGTTTTTACGCGGTATGCTTGATGTCACTGACAATATCGTTGATGGACAAATTGTCCCGCCAGCTGATACTGTGCGTTATGACGAAGATGATCCGTACTTGGTAGTGGCTGCCGATAAAGGGACAGCGACGTTCTCTGATATTGCCAACGCTTTGTCTGCTGAATATAACTTCTGGCTGGACGATGCCTTTGCTTCAGGTGGCTCAGTTGGCTATGATCATAAAGCGATGGGTATTACGGCTCGCGGTGGTTGGGAGTCCGTCAAGCGTCATTTCCGTATGCGTGGTATGGATATCCAAAATCGTGATGACTTTACTGTGGTTGGTATTGGTGACATGAGTGGTGATGTCTTTGGTAACGGTATGCTGCAATCTACCCATACCAAGCTAGTCGCTGCTTTTAACCATCTGCATATCTTTGTTGATCCTAATCCTGATACCGCTGCTTCTTACGCAGAGCGCGAGCGTTTGTTTAAAATGCCACGCTCGACGTGGGATGATTATGAAAAATCGCTCATCAGTCAAGGCGGCGGTGTGTTCTCTCGTCAAGATAAGAGCATCACCATCAGTGCTGAGATGAAAGCGCTGTTCGATATCAGTGAAGATAGTCTTGCGCCTAATGATTTTATCAGTGCATTACTAAAATCGCCTGTTGACCTCATCTGGAACGGTGGTATCGGCACTTACGTGAAAAGCGAAAACGAGAGCCATTCTGATGTCGGTGACCGTGCTAACGACGCGGTACGTGTCAATGGTGGTGAGCTGCGTACGGCGGTCGTGGGTGAAGGTGGTAACTTAGGCTTTACCCAGCAAGGCCGTATCGAATATGCACAAACGGGTGGCCGTATTTATACCGATGCTATCGACAACTCAGGCGGTGTTAACTGCTCAGATCACGAAGTTAATATCAAAATCTTACTTGGCAAAGTCGTTGAGCAAGGTGATATGACCTTAAAACAGCGTAATGAATTGCTTGAGTCTATGACCGATACCGTAGCAGAGCTGGTATTGCGCCAAAACTATCTACAACCCCAAGCGATTGAGCTCAGCCACATTCGTGCGGCGGCCAATTTAAGTGATCATCAACGCTTTATCCAGATGTTGGAGAGTGAAGGGCGTCTGGATCGCGCGATCGAGTATTTGCCATCGGATGAAGATATTGCCAAACGTCAAAAAGCAACCACTGGCCTAACCAACCCAGAGTTAGCAGTCGTCATGGCTTATGGCAAGATGTGGGTATATGACAATCTGCTACTGTCTGATTTGCCAGATGATCCGTATTTCGTCAATGAGTTACGTAAGTACTTCCCTGATGAGCTGGCTACGCGGTTCTTTGATGAGATGACTGAGCACCGCTTGCATCGTGAGATTATTAGTACTTATTTGACCAATAGTGTGGTTAACCGCTTAGGTATTGAGGCACTGTTCCGTCTCTATGAAGAAACCGATCAATCATTGGCAACCATCGTACGGGGTTACGCTATTAGCCGTGATGTCTTCAATGTCTCAATAGCATGGAAAAAGCTTGAAGCGTTAGATAACCAAATTGACGCAACACTGCTGCTAAAACTTGAGCTGCGTCTGCGTGATGCGCTTGAGCAAGGTGTTGTCTGGTTTATCAATGCCTTTGGACAAGACTTGCAAGTCGCTGATATGATTAATCGCTTTAGAAGCAGTGTTGAAAAATTAACCAAATCTGGCGGTTTCATTGAACAGCAATTTGCAGAATATTTGCAAGAGGATGCCACCAGCTTGATGCAAGAAGATCTGTCCGAGAGTGATGCGACGATGTTTGCGATGCTACCTTATCATGTCGATGCGCTAGATGCGGCATTATTGGCTGAGCAATATGAGCGACCTGTCGATGAAATTGCAACGCTGTACTTTGAGGCGTACCATGTCTTACAGTTAGATTGGATGATGGATAATATCGCCACTTTACCGCAGCATGATTATTGGGATCGCCGTGCGCGCCATGCCCTAGTCAATGAGCTATCACGTAGCTTGCGCTTATTGATGGATGCGCTGTTATCTAAACCAGATGCCAAGCAAGCATTTAGCAAGTGGCGTTCTCGTCATCTCGATCAGCTAGCAGCAGTAACGACAGAGATGCATAAGCTTGATGATATTTATGGTGAAGATGAAGACAGTCAGGTTGGTTTATCAACACTGTCAGTACTAATGAGTGAACTAAGTGGTATTGTTACCAAGTAATTAGTATTTATGATACCTATGAAAGCCCACTGTTAATTTATTTAGCAGTGGGCTTTTATTGGCTGATACAAGCCATTATTATTTTTTGATGATTTTATATGACTATCTTTTGACAGCCTTGACCACTGATTTGACTAAAGCCGCCAGAGAGTTTTTCGACTTTTATTTGGGTTAAGATACGATCTTTTAACGCCTGTACGTGAGAGATGATGCCGATCAATTTACCTTCTTGCTGTAAGCTGGTTAAGGTATCGAGTGCAATATCTAAGGAGTCTTCATCAAGCGTACCAAAGCCTTCATCCAAAAATAACGAGTCAACGCGAATGTTATGACTGGCCATCTGTGAAAGACCAAGCGCCAATGCTAGACTGATAATAAAGCATTCACCGCCAGAAAGGTTTTTGGTACTGCGAATATCACCGCCTTGATAGTTGTCGATGACATTAAGCTCAAGCGGACTGCACTCATCATGAATGAGTAAATAACGATCACTCATCTTTTGCAATTGCGTATTGGCATGACTAATCATGACCTCAAACGTTAAGCCTTGGGCAAAGGTGCGATATTTTTTGCCATCAGCTGAGCCAATTAGCGTGTGTAGCTGCTGCCAGATTTGTAGTTTCTGTTTTTGCGCATCAATCGCAACGAGCTGTTCCGCTTGTTGGCCTTTTTGATTATCGTTATCTTTGAGCTTTTGGTCAATTGCACCGATTTTTTGACTTAACTCATCGATATCCGTTTGTATTTGCTTATGCTGGCTTGCAAGCGTTTCTTGGCTTTCCTCGGTCATAGCAGTAGCAAGTTTTAGCGTTAACGCTTGCTGGGTACTATCTAATTGTAGTTTCGCTTGCTGTAGCGCATTATCAAGTGCTAATTTACGTGTATGTAATGCTTCTCGCGCTTCTTTCGGCAAGCGAGCGCTAACGAATGCCGCTTCATCCACAAACTGTGACTCTGTAAGTAACTCTGTAAAGGCGCTTTGCTGCGTATTTAAGGTGGTAGTCGCAGACCGCAGCTCTGTGGTCAGCTGATGCTTGCTACGCTCCAACTGCTCTAAATCGTGCTCTACCTTATCTAACTGTCTTTGTGCAGACGCTTGCTTAGATTTCGCTTCATCGACAATATTGCGTAACCGATCTTCTTCAGTATCTGTATTTTTATCGGCGAAAATCTCTTTTCTATCTTGCTGTAATTGTTCAATAACTCTAATTTGATTAGTAATTGAATTATGCAATTCTTTGAGCGCTATTTCATCATGACCAAGCTGTGTTTGCTTGGTTTCAATCTGCGCAGTCAAACTGCTTAAGGTATTGGTTAGCTGATGCTGGCTATTTTTTTGCTCATTAAAATGTTGTTTTAACTGGTTTAAAGCGCTGCGCTGTTGACGCAGTTTTTCAATATGACGGTCATAGTCTGCGCGATCTATTACCGTTTGCTTATCAAAACTATCATCTAGTTGCTTAAGTGCTTGAGATACGTCTGCCGCATTGAGCGCCGTCGTTAAATAATCTTTATATTTATCTGCAGGATACTTGTGCGTTAGCGATGAAACAGTAGTCATAACCGGCGTTAGCTCCGAGAAGTTAGCAGCAAGCTTATCTTCTATTCCAACAATCTTTTGCGAGTTAAGCTTGATGTTAGTTGTCAGGTTGTTAATGTCATGACTGACCGCTTGTTGCTTTTTTTCATCAGCTTCAATAGCCGTACTGAGTTTTGTCGCACTTTCAGTTAAGTGCTCATATTCGACCACTATGGTTTTAAGAGACTGTTTATGTTCATTCAGGTGGTGTTTGGCGGTGTCTAATGAGGATAAGATAGGCTCTATGTTCGCAGTAGTCGCATCAATGTTATCGTTTATCTGCGTAAGAGGGTCGATAATTGCTGCGATTGCTTCAGAGTAATCGTTCTTAGTCTCAAATAGCAAATGTAGGTCAGACTGGATATCCTCATGTAAGGTTTTAGATCGCTGCTGTAGGGGCGCTAATTGTTGCTCTTGGTTATTCAGTGTCTCTTTTTTTGTGGCATGTTCGATATTGTGTTTTGATAAAGCCTGCTCAAGATTATCAATAATGGTCTCTAGTTCCGCTATTTGTAGCCGAGCTTGTTGTGTTTTAGACGGCTGATTGTGATTAGCATTGTCATTGTCTAGTAGTGGATGATGTGCGCCATAAGGGTGTTCATGCGCACCGCAGAGTGGGCAGGGCGTCCCATCTTCTAGTTCTGCTATATAATCTTCAAGCTTGGCGACCTTTTGCAACAAATCTAGATGCTCTTGTCTTTCTTGCTTTTTGAGCTTAGTAACTTCAATATCTGACTTATGATCAGCAATGAGTGTTTCTAAGGAAGTTAATTCCTTATTTAGTGTGGGTAGCGAGAGCTTCGTCTTTTCGATTTGACGAGTAAGTTCAGACAGCTGCTGTAGCTTAAAGCTGGCTTGTACAATCTGAGCGCTTATCTGATCGACTTGCTCTTGCTCACGGCGCATACTAGCAAGCGATTGTTTTTCGATAAGTGCCGCTTGCTGCTGTTGTAAGCTTGTAAGTTGCTCGCGTTGCTTGGTTATCGCTATCTGATTTGCGTCTTGCTGTTTAGATAAATTATCAAAACGAGCTTGTAGCTGGCTTGATTGAGTGTCCTGCGCAAACTTATCCGCCGCTAAGCTGACGTTATCTTCTAACAATGCTTTTAACCGGCTACAGTTGCTATCAAAGGTCGCCACGTCTGTGTCGAGAGCGTTTAGTTCTTGGAAATCGCTAAAATACTTTTCTATACTGCTAAGCTGAGTCTTAGTGTCTTGTTCTATTTGGCTGTGGCTGGCTATTTCGTGGCGTAATCGCTGCGTATTATTGACTAAGTCGTCTTTACGTTGATTATCGTCTACCAAAGAATGGGATTGCTGTTTTATCTCAGCATCCAACTCACGTGTCTTTGTAATAATAGGCAGAGTGGTTTGCAGATTATCTGTTGCTTGCTTTTCAATGGTAGTGATATCGTTTAAATGAGTCGTAGCTTGTGTAAGCACTGCCTGCTGAGATGGGATCTTACTGAGTAACTGATGTTGTTCACTGCTAAGTCGATTGACCAACTCTCGGCTATAGCTTAGCTCTCGAAAGTGGCTATCAATTTCCAAGGCTTTATTAGCAATATCTAGGCGCTCGGCTTCTGGAATAAAATCTGTCTGTGCCTGCTGTGCCACTACAAACTCGGTCTGATAGGTTGATAAACTTTGCTGTAGCTGCTGAACGCTGTCCAGCCATTGTAGCTGCTCGCTTAGGGTTTTGAAGGTTTGGCGCTGCTTGCTTTGCTGCTCATTCAGAGTCTCTAACTCTGCTGCCAGTCGCTTTTCATCCTCAGGGCTTAACAAGGATAAGCTATCCACGCCTGCTTGTAGCTTGCCAAGCGCTTCTTTTTCAGTACGATGTTTCTCATGGACGTTTAGCGATATTTTGGCATAGATGGCAGTACCGGTTATTTTCTCTAAAATGGCCGCTCTATCGCCAATATCAGACTTTAAAAACGCGGCAAAACTGCCCTGTGCTAGCATAATTGAGCGGGTAAATTGATTAAAATCCATGCCGATGAGGTCTTGAATATAGGCGGAAGTTTTGGATTTTTTCTCTTCTAAAATTTTGCCAGTTTTGACCTCACTAATCTCATGTCTAATCGGTAATAAGTTACCTTTGGCTTTTTTGTGAGCGCGATGTTGGTACCAATAGCATTGATAACGTTTGGCATCAATCTCGATAATAACTTCTGCTGAGCATTCACCCGTACCTTGGGTCATGATTTCGTTCGTCGAGCCGGTAATATCGCCCAATCTTGGCGTTTGACTATAAAGCGCTAAGCAAATTGCATCCAAGATGGTGGTCTTGCCAGCGCCCGTCTGCCCAGTAATGGCAAAAATGCCTTCATTCAGAAAAGCGGGGTCACTAAAGTCGATGTGCCATTCACCTTTTAGGGAGTTGAGGTTTTTAAGTCGTAGTTCAATCAGTCGCATGGGCAGGTCTTATTTTTATATAGAGTAGTTATAAAGAGAGTGGTGACCAGAAGTTTTTGACTAGCATCTAAAATGCGCTGCTATTATTCAGCCTGAGTATCTTCATGCTGCAGGTTATAAACGATTTGATCATACGCGTTACGTAAGGACGATTTTTGTTCATCAGGGATATTGTGAGTGGTCAGGCAACGCTCAAATACCTCTGCTTCATTTAAGTCTTGGAGAGTCTCAGAGATTTGCTGTTGGTTCAGCACTTTATTATAGGTACGCGTGTTTTTAATTTT
Organism: Psychrobacter sp. 1U1; assembly: GCF_051847535.1. NCBI lineage: Bacteria > Pseudomonadati > Pseudomonadota > Gammaproteobacteria > Moraxellales > Moraxellaceae > Psychrobacter > Psychrobacter sp. 1U1. The sequence goes on from NZ_JBPYDD010000003.1 coordinate 16,923, forward strand.
TAATACTTCACACGGCAAACCATCTACCATCGCCTGAATATGCTCACGCAACTCACTGACCACGTCATCACCCGTATAAATAATTTCAAGCCAAACAGATTCTGATGCATCAAGAGCTTGGATGATTTTATCAATAGCCTGACTAATAAACTCTAAGTCGCCTGATATTTGCGCCAATTTTTGGAACTTTGGAATGGGTAGGGAAACCACTTGCATCTGACGTGACTCATCATCATGCAGCTGTTGATGTGCTAACTTAGCACCTGTTTGAGTTAAACCTTCTTCAACCGTGCTTTCTTCCTTTGCATCACTTTCTACTGAGTCATCAAATCCAAACAAATCGTCCATAAAGTCAGTCGCCTGACTGGCTACTTTTTTAGCGGCTTTTTCTACCGATTTTTCAATCTTAGTCACTGTATCGGTAAGCTGAGGCATACTGCTTGTAGCAGTAGTATTTGATGCCGATTTTTGCTCGCTAAAATCATTTTTCACATCGCCAAACTGTACCAGCAATACTTGTTTTTGTTGCTTGGCTTCACCAAAACCCATGGCAATCGGTGAGCCTGAATAGCGAATGGTCTCACGGCCGCCGACCCGCTGCGGGACGTGCAGGTGCCCAAGGGCGACATAATCAAAGCCATCGTCAAACATATCAGCAGATACCTTACTAAGCGAACCGACATAAAGATCGCGCACGCCGTCGTCTTCGGTAGTCTTGCCGCCAGCTGCAAACAGATGGCCTGTGGCAATGATCGGGATATAACGCTGGTTTGCTTCGGCTAATTCTGTTTGCTTCGCTTTGGCAATACTGGCGACGTTATCATAATGGGCGCGAATGCCGTTGATTACATTGGCGTCTTTGCTATCCATCGACTCACCAGCGCTACTGCTACGGACATCACGATCACGCAGATAAGGCACAGCGGCGATGATGCAGTGCGGCGCGCCGTCTGTGTCATCTAATACCAAGACCTCATCGTTTAAGTCCTCGCAAGCGGTGCCGATGACATGGACGTTTAAGAATTTTAATACATTGCTTGGAGCGTCTAAAAAAGTAGGGGAATCATGATTGCCCGCGACAATGATGATATGTTGGCAGCATGATTTTGAGACCCTACCTAAAAATTCATAATATAGCGCTTGCGCCCGGTTACTCGGCGTCATAGTGTCAAAAATATCACCTGCGACAATTAATACATCGACTTTTTGCGCGCTAATGGTGCTGTATAACCAGTCAAGAAAGGCCTCAAACTCGTCATAACGCATACGGCCGTACAGCCTGCGCCCCAAATGCCAATCTGAGGTGTGTAAGATGTTTAAAGGTTTAGTAGGCATGAACTTGGTATCGGCAGGTGTAGACATAGTTGAGCTTAAGAATGTTTATTAGAAAGCTGTCATTCTAGCAAGAATTGTTGCGGTTTGCTCTTCTGCTCTGTTGCAAGCGCATAAAAAAAGTCCTGCCAATATATTATCGGTAGGACTTAGCTTTTTAGAAATTAATAATAAAACCTAACCAATCACCAACTGCTCCAAATCTTCTTCTTGCTGTGCAGCCAAATTAGCCACCATAGATAGCGCATGGGCTTGCTGGTCTATAGGTTTTTTTGAATCTTTGTCCGTAGTAGCTGATCCTTCACGTAGCCAGTTACTAGCTGTATGTTCACTATTTTGATTGTTTTGCTGATTGTGTAGCTTATACCAAGCCAAATCATGATGTAAGCTGACGACGTCACCCATGATAAGTAAGGCAGGGGTTGGTAGTTGTGCTTGTTCTTGCTGAGCAACAATAGTCTCAAGCGTACCAGTTAATACTTGCTGATTGGGCATACTGGCGTTGGAGACGATAGCTATCGAGGTGTCGCTACTGCGCCCAGCGTCAATTAAACCTTCAGTCAAACGCGCCAGCGAATGCAAACCCATATAAAACACAACGGTCTCATCAGTATTTAAAAAGCTTTTAAAATTGCTATTGGGTGCGCCAGCCTTCAAAAATCCAGTGACGAAACGTACTGATTGTGAGTGGTCACGGTGAGTCAGCGGAATACCAGCATAACTGGCGGCAGCGTTAGCAGCGGTAATACCGGGTACGACTTGATAAGGTACACCATGCGCACGTAAGCTTTCAATTTCTTCGCCGCCACGTCCAAAGATAAAGGGATCGCCACCTTTTAGACGAACGACGCGTCGACCTTCTTTTGCACTATTGACCAACAGCTCATTGATACCAAGCTGAGCTACCGCATGGTTGCTACGCTTTTTACCGACAAATACTTTATCGGCATCGCGGCGGCATAGATCCAATACTTGCGGTGATACTAGCGCATCATAATAGACAATATCCGCTTGTTGCATGAGACGCAGCGCCTTAAAAGTCAAAAGCTCTGGATCACCAGGGCCAGCACCAACGATATAGACTTCACCAACAATAGTAGCATTTTGAGTAGCGGTTAATTCGTCTGTTGCTACAGGCGCAGTTGCCGATAGTGATTCTGTACTGTAGCTCTCAGCATGCTGGCTAGTCGTTGTAGCAGGACTATGGGTATTAGGATCAATAGTATGATTAACACTGTTTTTAAGCGCTGCTACTGTGCTGTCTAAATCTGCTTGTAATTGCGCAGTAGCCTCACGCTCATTACCGGCAAACATCAACTGACTAACTTGACCTTCAAAGGCACGCTCCCAAAACTGACGACGGCCTGTCAGGGTTGGGATTTTACTTTTTACCTCGCTACGAAACTCGCCGGCAAGCTTGGCTAATTTGCCATAACCTTGCGGAATTAAGGTTTCAAGCCGTGCGCGAAGTAAACGCGCGAGCACCGGCGCTTTGCCATTTGAGGATATACCGATGACGATAGGATTACGATCGACGATAGCGGGGAAAATAAAGTCGCATAAATGCGGGGTATCAACCACGTTGACCGGAATATTAAGCTCGGTTGCATCCGCGTGTACTTGATGATTGAGCGCTTCAACATCAGTGCCGGCGATGATAACGCGTGCACCCGTCATGTACCTTTTATGATAGTTATCAAAAATAAGAGTGTGCTTATCATCGTGAAGTAAGGCTTGTAGCTCTTTGCAAATACCTGGCGCGACGATAGTGATAGCAGCGCCGGCACGACTGAGTAAGTCGGCTTTGCGCAGCGCGACATCACCACCACCAACGATCAGTACTTTGCGGTCTTCTAATTTAAAAAACAATGGAAAGGTGTTCATAGCATCACCAATTATTCAGTCAATGTAAGATATGCCACCATTATGAAGTATCACAGGCACACGCTCACGTAGTGAATTGGCATTAGCATATTCGTTTTTGTCATGTTAGTTGTGATTTTTGATGGAATGTGGAATAGAGGGGAGAATAATGTTAAGAACGCTTGCGACAAAAAAGCTCTCTTACAAGTGTAAAAGAGCCTTTTAAACAGAGATTTTTAAACGATGAGTTACGGTAACGCTTGATTACAACTGCGTATGCAGACCACACTCACGATGCTCTTCTACCTTGGTTGGGTCAAAGTAGTCAAACTCATTTGGCAGATTATGCTCATCTAAATACACATCTAAATCGCTATCGGTTTTTTCAAATAAAGGCGCGACTTTTAACACGCCATCTTTTGATAAGCTAAGAACATCAAGACCTTGACGGAATTCGGTTTGATCCTTGCGAATAGCATTGAACCAAACGTCTGGCTTTAGCTCATCAAGTGCGCGGCGGAATGGCTCAAGCTTTACTTGATCTGTAAAATTATCATGCTGCGGGTCGTCAATCCCTGGGATGCCGTTCATGGTGACATTGCGATGGGCAGCGGTTTGTTTAGGAATATAAGTGATGACATTTAAATCAAGATCACGAATTAGTTTATTAGCAAACTGATAGGTCGCGTCCGTGTTGTAGCCTGAGTCCACCCACAATACAGTAATATCGGGACGCTGTTTTGCGACCAAATGCAATATGGCAGACTCATACGGACGGAAATTAGTAGTGATAATTGGGTTTTTAGCTTGTGTCAGTGCCCACGCCACGATTTCTTCGGGTGATTTGCCTTGCAGATCTTGGTTAGCTTGGTTGATGTCTAAATTTGGGTGTAACTGGCTCATAATACGTTCCTTAAATGGGATTGATTAAACAAAGGGTTTAGAAAAAATTTAATAAATGATGATTAACAAAAACTAAGCGCCCGCAAACATCGGTAAGTCGGCGGCGTTGCGACCGTCATAACTGCTAGCAAGGGCAGTAAACGCTTGGTCAATACTAAATTTAGAGTCTGGTTGCATGTCATGCTCACTGAGCACAAAGCTGTCAACACCTACGCGTAATAGATACGCAATTTGATCACGGCCGAACGCGCCCGCGACACGAATCTCACCTTGATAGCCCATTTGACGTAGCGTTTGAGCGAAGCTAAAGTTGCGTCCATCAGCGAATTTAGGAACATGAATGACGATGAGCGCCTTCTTTATTAGCAGCTCACTTAGCTCTTTCAATGCATTCGCATCCGTGTCAGCGGTCACCCATAATCCAATACGGCTGCTATGCTGGACTATCAGCTCATACACCTCTTTGACCAAACCACTTGCCAGCGCCCCTGAACCGTCCAATAAATCAGCGAGTGGTACTAGGACGTCAGGTTTTTCTTGCTTATGTAGCAGTTCAAGTAGAGTTAGGTCTATCGAGGCGATACCATCTGGTAACGTATCCGTGGTTAACGCATGCCAGCTATCTTTATGGCTGATATCGACGCCGTGACTATCCAAAATGTGGTGATTAGCCATAGACCTTCTCCTTAAATGGATCAATACCGACACGCTCAACCAATTCGCCAAAGCTTTCAACGTCATTCTCGGTGGTGGCACGCAGATCGACATAGACATCAACAATCTGTTGAATGGTATCAGCAACCGCTTCGGTAGGTACGGAGCGGCCGAGTATTTTGCCAAGCTTGGCATCGTTACTTGAGTTGCCGCCAAGGCTAATTTGATACCAGTTTTCACCTTTTTTATCGACACCCAAGATACCGATATCGCCAGTATGGTGGTGTGCACAGGCATTGATACAGCCCGACATATTGAGGCGGATATCGCCAAGATCGTATAGATAATCTAAATCGCTAAACTGCTTCTCGATTTGCTCAGCAATATTATGCGTAGTGGCATTGGCAAGTGAGCAATAATCCCAACCAGGGCAGACAATCATGTCAGTTAAAGTGTTGATATTGGCACGTGCTAAATGCAAATCTGAGAGCTGCTGCCACAATTCATAGAGGTTGTTGGTTTGCACATCAGCGAATACTAAATTCTGCTGATAAGTGCCGCGCAGTTCGCCAAAGCTATACTTGTCAGAAAGATCAGCAAGCGCATCCATTTGCGATTCGCTGACATCACCTGAGGGCACATACTTGCCATCGACCAAGCCTGCTTTGAGAGAAATAACGACTGCGCGGTAACCAGCGACCTTATGTGCGACGGTGTTTTGGTTATACCAATTGGCAAAGTCTTTATCAGCGCTTAATTGCTGCTGCAAATCAGACTGTGCTTGTAGCGCATCAAAGGTCACATAATCGGGCTCACTAAAAAAGCTGGTAGCCGTCTCAAAGTTTGCATCCGTCAACGTCAGCGGCCCGTCTTTGGTATGCGCTTCCCATTCGGCATCGACCAATTTAGCAAACGCAGGTCCGCCCAGTGTGTCGACCAAAATCTTGATCCGTGATTTGTACTTGCTACCTTTATCACGGCGACCATGCAGATTATAGACACGCAATATGGCGTCTAAATAACTCAATAGATGCTGACGGGGCAAAAATTTATTGATAACTTTGCCGAGCACAGGAATACGTCCAAGACCGCCGCCAACTAGGACTTCAAAGCCAAGCTCGCCATCCTCATTTTTCTTTAAGTGCAGACCAACATCGTGTACTTGCGTCGCTGCGCGGTCCTCATCGGTACCGATAACAGCAATCTTAAATTTACGCGGTAAAAAAGCAAACTCAGGATGAAAGGTCGACCACTGGCGAATGATTTCGCAATAAGGACGCGGATCGGCAATCTCATTTTGATGAATACCAGCATAAGGGTCGGTGGTGGTATTACGAATACAGTTACCAGAGGTTTGAATTGAGTGCATCTGTACCGAGGCTAGCTCCGCCAAAATATCTGGCACATCTTCTAGCTTTGGCCAATTCAGCTGAATATTGGTACGGGTAGTGAAGTGTCCGTAGCCTTTGTCATATTTACGGGTAATCTCAGCCAATTTACGCAACTGATAGCTGGCAAGTAACCCGTAAGGAATGGCAATACGCAACATCGGCGCATAACGTTGGATGTAGAGGCCGTTCTGCAAACGCAGTGGCAAAAATTGCTCTTCTGGCAGCTCGCCTGCCAAAAACCGCTCGGTTTGGTCGCGAAATTGGGCGACTCGTTCCTCTACCAAGGTCTGGTCAGCGTAGTTATATTGATACATGACGTAATCTCAATTTTTTAAACATAAAAGCAGCGACGAAAATGATTTGCGTGTGTACTCAATCTTATTGCCAGTCGCAAGGTAAACAATTCAGATTCACATCATATAAGCTTGCGTCTATAAACATAAATTCCTTTAAGACATATGTATATCCAAAGTCAGCATAAATTTTCATAAAGAAAGTTAGGTAGCCTATGCTTATCAAATTTATTACGACTTGTTTCATCACTACCTATAAAGGTTTTAAAAAATGACATCTACTACTGCTAATCAACAATCATCAAAGCTTGTACCACCACACGGTAGCAGCGATCTTAAGCCGTTACTATTAACAGGTGATGCTCGCAAGCAAGCGTTGCAACTTGCCAGCACCTTACCGACGATTACTCTGAGCTCACGTGAGCGTGGCGATTTGATTATGCTCGGTATTGGCGGTTTCACCCCATTGAATGGTTTTATGAACCAAGCGGATTGGCAAGGTGTGGTCGATGATATGCGTCTGAAAAGTGGTGACAATGCTGGCTTGTTTTGGCCGATTCCTATTACGTTGTCAGCACCGAAAGCGACCGCCGATAGTCTAAACCAAGGTGATAAAGTTGCATTGGTCGCCCAAGATAATGAGATTATGGGCATACTGACGGTAGAAGAGACTTATACCATCGATAAAGAACATGAGTGTCAGCAAGTCTTTACCACCACTGATAGCGAACATCCGGGCGTACAGCAAGTACTAAACCAAGGTGAAGTAAATATCGCGGGTAGTGTCGAAGTCCTAAGCGAAGGCGAGTTCCCAACCCTATATCCAGAGATTTATAAAACTCCTGCTGAGACACGGGAAATACTGGACGCCAAAGGCTGGAAAACAGTTGCCGCCTTCCAAACGCGTAATCCAATGCACCGCTCGCACGAATACCTTGCCAAAATTGCTATTGAGATTTGTGATGGGGTCTTGATTCATTCATTGCTAGGGGCACTAAAGCCAGGTGATATCCCAGCCGACGTGCGCCAAGAAGCTATCAAAACTTTGATTGATAATTACTTTAGAAAAGATACTGTCATTCAGGCAGGTTATCCGCTTGATATGCGTTATGCTGGGCCACGTGAGGCGCTATTGCATGCCGTATTCCGTCAAAACTACGGTTGTAGCCATCTGATCGTTGGTCGTGACCATGCTGGTGTCGGTGATTATTATGGCGCATTTGATGCGCAGACTATCTTTGAATATGTCGGTAAAGACGATCTCATTACTCAGCCGCTCAAGATTGGCTGGACGTTTTGGTGTAATGCTTGTAATGCCATGGCCTCTGATAAGACGTGTCCGCATGAAGCATCTGAGCATGTGAAAGTATCAGGCACCAAGCTACGTAAAGCGCTATCAGAGGATCTCGATGTCCCAGAGAACTTTAGTCGTCCAGAAGTACTAGAGATTTTACGCAATTATTATGCAGGTATCGCTATCGATGACCGTGCTGAGGTCAAATTGACTGGGGCATCCGCGGTATAGATCGCAATTTATTTTTGATAAAAAGCCACTCATAAAAAAGGTGCCAGATTTATATTTTGGCACCTTTTTTTATTCGTCATTAAAGGTTAGCAGTTCAAACATAAAGCGTTTAGGTTAGTTCTAAATCACTTGAAAGCTTCTGATAGTCGCCAACTAGCGTACCGCCACCAGAACAGAATTGATTCAGTACATACTTATCTTGACTATCAATAGTTAGCTTGCCATCTTTGAATTGGAAAAAGGCTGTACTGTCATCAACAGTAGTCTGAAAAATAACACCATGCGCTTCATCTTGACCCATCAAGGTAGCTTTTCCATCAAAATGGCAGGTCGGTTTTTTTATATCGCTACGAGCGCGTACTTGGATATTAATCTGGTCGCCGTCATCTACGTCATCTGCTCTTACCACGACACCCACCCAGTCGTCACCTTGCGCCCGTTTGTCATAACCTAAAGAAGCATAATCACCAACGACCATTTTTATAGCAGGCGTCTGGATAGAGGCAGTACTATTAGCCGTACTATCAACGACTAAATCATTATTGTAGCTACAGCCCGTTACGGTAGTGAGGGCAGTGGCAGCAAAAAATAGTGCTGCAACAGAAAATAATGAGCGATGGCTTTGGTATTTAATCATAAAAGAGCCTCCTTTGACGCTAATGAATGGTAGGTAGAATAATGGCAAGCCATGACTATCCGCTAAATGATTAGAGTATGCCACAGTCTAGGACAGAACTCTCTTATCGCCTTATAGGATAAACGTTACGTAAACTTACCTGCCAGAGAGTAGAATCAGGAAGTGGCTCATTAATTGGCTATATGTGTATATTATTCCATTTTGGCAATAACATACGCATATTAGTCATTAAACATAATAAGCCAGCACTGTTAGCATACTTGCATTACATAACAAACTTTTTTGAGGCATTTATGACATCTTACGCAGCAGGCTATCAACATAAAAGTAAAGCGCTTAGCGTCTTAAGTATCGCAGGCGTTGCCCTTACACTTGGAATCGCTGGCTGTAGCAATAGTGAGCAGGCAGAAACCACTGCTAATGCTGATGGTACCGCAGCGACTACAGAGGGGCAAGATATTGAGCTGCTAAACGTCTCTTACGATGTGGCACGCGATTTTTACAAAGACTACAACCCGTTATTTGTAGAACACTATAAAAGCGAGCACCCAGACAGTAATATCTTAATTAAACAGTCACACGGCGGCTCAAGTAAGCAAGCATTGTCTGTGGCTAACGGTTTGCAAGCAGATGTCGCCACCATGAACCAAGGCTCAGATATTGAGCTGCTTGAGAAAAAAGGCTTGGTTGAGTCAGATTGGGAATCTCAGTTCCCTGATAACGCCGTCCCTTTTACCAGTACCATCGTATTTCTAGTGCGTAAAGACAATCCAAAAGGCATCAGCGATTGGGAAGACTTGACCAAAGATGGCATTGAGATTGTCATGGCCAACCCAAAAGTCACGGGTAATGGTCGTTATGCGTTTTTAGGGGCTTACGGTTATGGCCTACACGCCTTCAATAATGAAGAAGCGCCTGCCAAAAACTATGTAAAAGACATGCTCAAAAATGTCAAGGTCTATGAAAATGGTGGCCGCGCCGCAACGACGACCTTTGTTCAGCGCGGTATTGGCGATGTATTGGTCACCTTTGAAAACGAAGCCAATCTTGCAGCGACTGATTTTGGCGCAGGGCAAGTAGATATCGTTTATCCTAAATACTCTATCAAATCAGAAAGCCCTGTGGCTATTGTTAAGTCGGTAACGGATAAAAAAGGCACAACTGATGCGGCAAAAGCTTATCTTGACTACCTATGGAGTGAACCTGCGCAGCAGTTGGCTGCTGACCTGTACTTACGCCCAAGTGTGAAAAGTATCCTTGATAAAAATGGTGACAAACTACCGCCAGTTGAAACTTTCCGCCCAAATGATGCTTTTGGCACTTGGGATGAGATTATGGGTACTTACTTTACCGATGGCGGTGTATTCGATCAATTAGCTATTAATGCCCCGCAATAAATAGCTGGTACGAATGTAATAGAACGCTGTTTAAAAAGTACGCTGGCTTTTCATAAGGCCATTTGACGAGTAACGTCCAATCATATAAAGGACATGGCCACCTGCGCTATGTCCTTTGTACCGTAAGCAGACCAATCCAATAGTATATCTGACATAACATGGTCTGTACCCTAGGCATTACCGCCAAGTACCTAACAAGTACCTAATTACATATCAAATCAAGCTCTAAACTCAGTGCTGACGTTAGGCTATAGGACATCACTATGAAAGCAAAAACATCTTCTGCCAATAAACCCCTTCACAAAAAAGGCTGGTTGACCCGGTTGCGTCAACGCAATGTGTTGCCAGGGTTTGGTCTGAGTATGGGTATCACGGTCTTTAGCTTATCGTTATTGGTCGTCCTACCGTTTGCAATGATGGCTTATACCACGACACAGATGGGCTGGACTGGGTTTTGGGAGACCATCACTCAACCACAAGTGACGGCTGCTATTAAGCTGAGCTTATGGATGTCGTTTTTGGCCATGCTAACCAATATGGTATTCGGTACGCTGGTTGCGTGGGTGCTGGTGCGTTATGAGTTTTGGGGTAAGTCAATGATTAACGCCTTGGTTGATTTGCCCTTTGCGCTACCGACTGCGGTCACTGGTATCTCTCTTGCTACGCTTTATGCACCTAATGGTCTGATTGGTCAGTGGTTTGCTAAGTTCGATATTCAGGTAGCTTTTACGCCATTAGGCATCTGGCTGGCTTTAGTGGTGGTAAGTTTTCCGTTTATTGTCCGTGCGGTACAGCCAGTATTAGCAGAGTTGTCCGTTGAATTTGAAGAAGCTGCTGCGGTATTGGGTGCCAATCGTTTAACGACCTTTCGTAAGGTTATTTTACCAGAGCTACTACCAGCACTGCTGATGGGTGCTGGCATGATGTTTGCGCGTGCGACCGGCGAGTATGGTTCAGTGATTTTTATTGCAGGTAATATTCCCATGCAGTCTGAGATTTTACCACTCATCATTATCAGTAAGCTTGAGCAGTTTGATATTCAAGGTGCATCAGCCGTTGCATTATTTATGCTACTGATCTCATTTGTGATTTTATTAACCATCAATATTGCTCAGTGGAAACTGTCGCGCCGTGTGGGAGCTCGCTAACATGCAAATATCTAATAGCTATGATTATCAGAGCAATCCTGCAACCAAAGACACGCCTTGGATACGGCGCACCTTTATTGCTATTGCTGTTTTATTTATGATTGTTATGTTGGTCATACCACTACTGGCGGTGTTTTACGAAGCTTTTAAAAATGGCTGGCAGTTATATATCGCCTCGCTCGTTGATCCAGAAGCCTTGCAAGCTATCAAGCTGACATTGATTACCGCGGGTATCGTGTTACCGATCAATATGGTGATGGGTATTGCGATTGCGTGGCTGGTCACGCGTTATCAATTCAAAGGCAAACAGTTGGTCACCACCTTACTTGATTTGCCGTTTTCGGTATCGCCAGTCGTCGCCGGTTTGATGTTTGTGTTGTTATTTGGTCTGAACTCTACTGTGGGCGGCTGGCTTGAGAGTATGGGTTTTCAGGTAATTTATGCTGTACCAGGAATTGTATTGGCGACATTATTTGTCACCTTTCCATTTGTCGCGCGTGAGCTGATACCGCTCATGCAGACGCAAGGCGATAGTGAAGAGCAGGCCGCGCTTACTTTAGGCGCGAGTGGTTGGCAGACTTTTTGGCATGTCACCTTGCCAAATATCAAATGGGCCTTGCTTTATGGGTTGATTTTGACCAACGCGCGGGCGATGGGTGAGTTTGGCGCTGTCAGTGTGGTGTCAGGCCATATTCGCGGCGAAACCAACACCATGCCACTACTGGTTGAGATTGCTTATAACGACTATAACTTTACCGCCGCTTTTGCGTTATCAAGCTTGCTTGCCGCACTTGCCTTAGTGACGTTGCTCATACAACAAGTGATGACCAAGCTACAAGAGCGCAAGTTTGCCAAATCCGAACGACTAGCGGCTGCGCCTGAGCTACCAGTGAGCGCTAATGCCACCGATGCTACGACGTCACAGGCTGTCAATAGCTCAGGAAATGTATAGGTGATAGGGCCTAAAATGGCGATGTCCGACTTGAATACAACTAATACTGCCGCCCTCAAACAATTTGCCACGATAAGCAAAATATAAATAAAGGTACCATTATGAGCATCGAAATTCGTAACGTAAATAAAAAATTTGGTAACTTTACTGCCTTAGATGACATTAATATTACCGTTCCTACTGGTAAATTAATCACTTTGCTTGGACCTTCAGGCTGCGGTAAAACCACCTTGCTACGTATTATTGCTGGTCTTGAGTATGCAGATTCTGGACAGATACTTTTCGATGAGCTTGATGTGACCAATACGCCAGTACAAAAACGCCGTATTGGCTTTATGTTTCAGCATTATGCGCTATTTCGGCATAAAAATATCGCGGATAACATCGCTTTTGGACTGACGCTATTACCAAAGAATGAACGTCCTAGTAAGACCGATATCAATAAGCGTGTGGCTGAGCTATTAGACTTGGTTCAGTTACCGCAATTAGCGAATGCTTACCCACATCAGCTATCTGGTGGTCAGCGTCAGCGGATTGCATTGGCACGCGCTTTAGCGGTTAAGCCAAAGTTATTACTGCTTGATGAGCCATTTGGTGCGCTTGATGCTAAAGTACGTAAAGAGCTACGTACTTGGTTAAAAGATATTCACCACGAGCTTGGCATCACCAGTATCATGGTAACGCACGATCAAGAAGAAGCGCGTGCAGTATCCGATGAGATTGTGGTCATGAATCATGGCCGTGTAGAGCAGGTAGGTACCTCAGAAGAGTTGATTCATCATCCAACCAATGCTTTTGTTAGTGATTTTTTAGACTTAGCATAATTTATATTTGCCATAACAAACGTTTTAACAAAATATAAAAAAAGACCTAAATAATGTAGGTCTTTTTTTATTCGTAAAAGATGCATATAGCAAAGCTGACTACTAACTGGCTTCTGGCTGGCTTTGTAGCGTGTTATAAGTAATTTCTAATATTTCTTGACACCACTCTGGTAAATCATCAGCCACTTCATACCACATCCATGTACCTTCGCGTGAGCAACTAAGAATGCCTAGCTTTTTTAGGTGGTTTAGGTGACGAGAAACTGTAGGCTGCGGTTGATCAAGCAGATCTACCAGTTCGCATACACAGCGTGACTCTTTATTAAATAAAATCTGGAACAACTTCAAACGAGTTGGATCAGATAGTACTTTAAATAATTCAAGAGGCTGCATAGCAAAATTATTGTCAGACATAGAGTATATTCCAAATAGATTGTCACACTTACTTATGAATTTTATTCATCTTAATAAGAGAGAAGTTGAGTAGTTAATAAAATAGATAATCCATTACCCAGTAGTATCCGATAACTTACTATCTAATCAATCGAGTCATTAAAACGCATTCATTTAGTAAAAGATTTGAAGCATAATTATATTGGTCTTGTAAACAAAGTCGATTTAACGTCAGCTAACCAATATCACTTCAGCTATAGTCCAAAATTGAACATTCGGTTTATACATAAGTATACATAAATGATAAGCTAAACGAACAATAAAAAACATTTAAGCAACTGAAAACAATAATAACATAAAATATATATTTATATACGTAAAAATATATTTTATATGCCCACTCGTCTGTATTTTAACACCGTTCATCGGCAATATATTAATATTTACGGATATATAAATATATTTTTCTATATTTTGATATCAGTAAACTTATTTTTTATGTTTTTGTAGCATTACCAACGCCTACCAATTAGGCACACCAAATAAATCGTTATTGAAAATTGTTGTCAAAACAGTCATTGTAAATGGTAATAATTATCGTTATTATAAACAATACTAACTAGCTATAGTGATAGGAGCAAACTATGTATGTATGTATCTGTAACGATGTAAAAGAGAAGCAAATTCAAGCGGCTATCGCTTCAGGAGTCGATACCCTTGAGGGTTTAAAAGACTCTCTTGATGTTGCTACTTGTTGTGGATGCTGTGAACCCATGGTGAATGACTATTTAAACGAGCATCATGCCAAACTCGATATATTGGCTTATGCGGTTTAAATGATGCAATTGTTATGCCAATGAAAAGCAAGTGTTTGATTAAAGACGGTTAATTGACATAAATAAGTTATAAAACACATTGGTTTCCAAAAATGAACACTTGGTAAGGCGTATGTAGTAACTTTCTACTACCTACTATTTTCCCCTTTTTATCAACAATTCCAAATCATGCTTAAGCGTCATCTGCTTCTTTACAGTCACTTTTACAATGGTGTTAGTTATTATTCTCAACTGACATCTTATTCCTAGTTCATAACGTTACACCCCTTATCCTGCCTTTGTGCTAGTATATTTTACTAACGCTGTTAGATACTTTAGCCATATATTGGATATAGTTGAAGGTCAATAAACGACTGATAAATACATTTTTTTGTATTAACAGAACCATCTTAGAATAAATAAAAAATCGAATGAGTATAGGAATAGGAGTACACGTTATGATAGGCAGCCAAAAAGTCATTGATTATTTAAATTTCTTACTGGGCGGTGAGCTTGCAGCCCGTGACCAGTATTTTATTCATTCAGAGATGTATGCTGAGTGGCATTACGGTAAGCTATATGACCGTATCCATCATGAAATGGAAGATGAAACTTTGCATGCGCAGGCCATTATTCGCCGTATTTTGATGCTCAGCGGTACGCCAAAAATGACCGTTAATGAGATTAAAATCGGTAGCACTGTTCCTGAGATGCTGCAATATGATCTTGATTTAGAGTATGAGGTGCAGCAGCATCTAAAAGACGGTATTGCGCTGTGTGAAGAAGAGCAGGATTATGTGACCCGTGAGATGTTGGTTGAGCAGCTCAAAGATACTGAAGAAGATCATGCACATTGGTTAGAGCAGCAGCTACGCCTTATTGATATGGTCGGTCTGCCTAATTATCTACAAAGCCAAATGGCAGAGGTATCTCCTGATATTGTTTAACTTCATTATAGATGTAATGAATCACAATATTTAGAGTCAGTATTAAGAGGTTAGGGAGAAAGAATATGAAAGGGGATAAAGAGGTCATTCGCGCCTTAAATAAAGTGCTCGGACAGTCGTTGATTGCCATTAACCAGTACTTTTTGCATGCACGTATTGCCCGCCACTGGGGGCTTGAGGCATTAAATGAGAATTTTTATAAGCAATCTATTGCTGAGATGAAATGGTCGGACGATCTGATTGCGCGTATCTTATTACTGGGCGGCCTGCCAAACTTGCAAGATTATGGCAAGATGTTTCTTGCAGAAGATGTACCTGAGATGATCGAGTGTAATCTGCGTTTAGAAAGGCAAAAGTTTACTATTATCACTGATGCGGTTACCTTGTGTGAAACGCATCGTGACTATGTATCGCGCCAGCTGTTAGTCACTCTAAAAGATGGTAATGAAGAATATGACGATTGGTTGGAGACTCAAGAAGATCTGATACAGAGTATTGGGGTCGAGCGCTATATCCAATCGCAAATGCATGATAATGACGCGCTATAGGATGCTTAGCGTCTAACACTGTGTTAGTTTTATTATGAATAAACTATTTTTGCCAGCCTGTCTTTAGATATATATCTAAGAACAGGCTGGCATTTTTATGTCTTATGTTTATGATTTTAAAGTATGCCGTTTACAGCACCCATAACATCGATGGGTTTGAGAGAGCCAGACATTACGATTGTTAGTATAAACCGCGACCATCTTCAGGCTTGAGTCGTAAAAAGTATAATCCCGAGAGAATGGTTAACACGCCAAGTACCCAATACGTCGTTTGAAACGCTGCCAAGGTATCAAGCTCAAAGCGCTCACGCAGCAGGTTGAGCACCGCTGCCCCAAAAGCAATACCAAAGCTAATTGCTAGCTGCTGATTGACGGCCATTAGGCTATTACCACTACTGGTCTGTGCGCCTTCTAGGTCGCCGATAGTAATGGTGTTCATCGCACTAAATTGCATGGAATTACACGCACCCATCATGATGAGAAGAGGTATGAACCATAGCCAATTATCAGGGTTATCGAACTGTGCTAACACGATAATTAATAGGCCGATTAATAAAGTATTTAATACCAAAACCTTACGGTAGCTAAACCGCTGGATAATTTTACTGACCCAAGGTTTAATACCGATGGCTCCGATAGCAATAGGGGCGAGTAACCAACCTGCTTGTGATGGCGAGTACTCAAATACCACTTGTAACAATAACGGCAGTAAGAACGGCACAGCACTGATGCCCAAACGGGTAAATAAATTGCCTGTAATACCGATGCGAAAGGTGCGAATATCAAATAGAGTAAGCGGAAACAGGGGTGCTGCGCGGCGTTTAGCATGTGCCACATAAGCGCCTAGTAATACGCTTGCTGCTACAGCCAATAAGAGGCCATATATACCGCGTCCAACTTGCGAGCCAAATTCTACAGCAAGAGTGAAGCCGCAAGCTGCTGCTGCAAACAGCCCAAAGCCTAACCAATCAAGGCGTTTGGTGTCTTCAAACAAAGCGGGCACCAGCTTTTTACCCATGACAAACCCTAAAATACCCATCGGAATATTAATCAAAAATATCCAATGCCAGCTGGCATACTGAACAATATAGCCACCCAGCACTGGTCCCACGAGTGGCGCAACCAATGCTGGTATCACCGCAAAATTCATGACGGTCAGTAGTTTATTACGTGGATAAGACTTGACCAGTATTAAGCGTGCAACCGGCGTCATCATGGCGCCGCCAATTCCTTGAATCACCCGCGAACCTATCAAAAAGTCCAACGTTGGGGATGCAGCGCACAGTACCGAGCCAATAGAAAATATGACAATGGCAGTCAAAAAGATGCGACGTGTGCCGTATTTGTCAGCCAAAAAACCACTAATAGGTATAAAAATCGCTAATGTTAACGCGTAACTAATGACCGCCCATTGCATTTTAAGTGGCGACTCGCCTAGTGCTTGAGCCATTTGCGGTAGCGAGGTGTTTAGGATAGTAGCATCTAGGATTTGCATAAACAGCGCTACCGCTAACACATAGGGCAGGTATTTTTCTTGCGTTGGGGTTAGCGTTACCATGTCACTCTCATTGGATTTTTGATTTTAAGACAAGCAAAACGGCCTGTTAAGCGGTGCAAGCTGAGTAGTATAAGAAAGAGCGGCTCACAATAATAGTAAATCAAGGTAGTATTTTATAAAAGGTCATGTTTGAAGCGCTAGATTGATTACAAGAGAGGACTTTAATATACCGTTAATTTCTCGCTATAGTGAACCTTGGCTTGATGCTTACGTAAAAAATAGACAAAACACATGAGCTGATAAAACACCGATAACGTAAATTAATAAATGCAAATTAAGGATATATTATGAGTCAGGATAACAACCATTCTAACAACAGTACTGACGAGCAGAACGCGGCTTACACACCGCCCAAGGTTTGGGTACAAGACAAAGACAACGGTGGCAAGTTTGCTAATATCAATCGTCCAACCGCAGGCGCGCGTTACGAGCAAGCATTACCTGTAGGCGATGCACCCCTGCAGCTATATTCACTTAACACCCCAAATGGTGTCAAGGTAAATATCCTTTTAGAAGAGCTGGCTGAGCTGGGCGTCAAAGGCGCTCAGTACGATGCCTATAAAATTGACATCTCTGAGGGTATGCAGTTTGGCTCAGGCTTCGTGGACATTAACCCCAATTCAAAAATACCAGCTTTAGTCGATCATTCTAATCGTGAAGCTGGCGAGCCTGTGGCCATCTTTGAGTCTGGGGCTATTTTAATGTATCTGGCCGAAAAGTTTGGCAAATTTATTCCTTTATCCTTAGGTAAAGCGCGTGCAGACTGCTTGTCTTGGGTCATGTGGCAGATGGGCAGTGCGCCTTTCTTAGGTGGCGGTTTTGGACATTTTTATGCCTATGCACCAAAGCCATTAGAGTATCCGATCAATCGCTATACGATGGAGGTTAAACGTCAGCTTGACGTATTAGACAAACACTTAAAGGACCACAAATACATGGGCGGTAATGACGATGCCGATTACAATATTGCTGATATGATTATTTGGGCATGGTATGGACAGTTGGTGCTTGGCAAGCTCTATGATGCCGCTGAGTTCTTACAAGTGAATGAGTATAAGCATGTCAAACGCTGGGCACAAAATATCGCTGAACGTCCAGCAGTAAAAAAAGCGGTTGATCTGTCATTAAAAGCCGTCGTTTAAATAACTCATTATTGTCAATTCAACCCAATTTCATTTGATAACTGTTTTTACATTAGTTATTTTTAGAGATAATTTGTGTTTCAGGTAAAATAAAATAAGAAAGCCAATCAGCACCATACTGATTGGCTTTCTTATTACTAACTGATTGAAATATTAATGATAACTGGTTGAAAGTTGTTTGCTTACAGCATTACATAATGATACATTGTAATAACAAATTGACACGTCGGTGGGCTAAGACAATAGCTAGCTGTAGTCATCATGCTACAGTTTTATATTTCCTCTGTTGATGAGTGAGAATTATGAAGGGTTTATCTTATAAGCCTATACAGTCAAATAGGACTGTGGGCAAAAATAATAAAAATAAATTGGCTTGGATAATGGGTACTTCTTGGGACAAAGCACATAGCGGCGCCTCTTTAAAAAGTATTTTCCTCATGAATAAGATAGCAGCGTCGACACTAGTAGCTATTAGTGCTATAGCGTTAAGTTCGATAAGTAGCGCAGCGGTTGAGCTGACGCATCAAGACTGGCAAGTGGCTTGTGACAATACGCGTACTTGCCGGCTAGCAGGTTATCAAGCAGAAAATAGCGAGCTTCCTATATCAATATTACTCATGCGCCGTGCAGGTAGTGATGCTAATGTCATGGGTAAAGTCAAGCTTGGCGGAACCAAAGAGAGCTCTACCAAAGCGCTGCTACAACTGGGTAATCGCCACCGTATGTCGTTATTTATTGATGGTAAAGATTTGGGAGAAACCAAGCCTTTTTCAACAGTTGCAGGTGATGCCGAGCTTACTACCACCCAAGTTTCAGCATTGCTTGAAGCGTTGACCAAATCTAGTAAGATTGAACTGGTCATGCGCAACTCGCGTTGGGAGTTGTCTGATAAGGGCGCAACGGCGGTGATGATAAAAGCTGATGAAGCACAAGGGCGAGTAGGGACACCTAGTGCGCTAGTCAGTACCAATGGCACAAGCAAGTCTAACAGTAATGTACTACCACCCAAACCTGCTCCTCAGCTGCGTTTAATAGTGCCTAACATCAGGGCCACATCAAGCCGTAAAGAGAAGTTTAGTATGAAGTCCTCACAGTTATCGGCATTGACAAGAGGCACCATAGCCAATGTAGATACTGACTGCCCAAATTTAACAGACAAATCACCTTGGCGAATCAGTCGTCTGAATGGGTCACAATTGCTAATCCAACATAACTGCTGGATGGGTGCTTATAATGCGGGAACAGGAATGTGGCTAATCAATGATAAAAAACCTTATAACCCGGTGCTAATAACCACTGAGGCGACTGATTATACAAACGGTAAGATCAGCTCTGTACAAAAAGGCCGCGGTATTGGTGATTGCTTAAATAAAATTGATTGGATATGGACGGGTAAGAGTTTTGTAAAAAGTCATGAGAGTAGTACAGGGCTGTGCCGTATGATTGAAGCGGGCGGGGCATGGCAGCTGCCAACTTATGTATCTGAGGTCAACACCCTGCGTTAAGCTCTATAGATTCATAAAACCCTGTTTTTAACTTGCAAACATTATGTTTTTGCCAATACATTAAAAAATAGGTATTGATAGCCGTTTCATTGTGCTATACTGCGTCGCCACGTTAGCATAGGCTTTCGTGAATTATGAGATTGATAACATCGCCTGCGATTTTGGGTCTAGGATTGACCATTAGTAATTGTTGCCGATGATTTTGTGTACTTAAATAACCTTTATAATATGTCAGTTATTTTTGACTCATATCTTATCTACTGACCCATGAGTATGGGCTAGATTGGTTGTTATTCGCCCTTATCTGCTTTGGATAAAGTATCGATAATGCGCTTGTATCAGACAAGGATAAGACACTCGGCACTACCACCAAAATACGTCAGACAGCACGCACGCATTTATTGTAGAGGCTCTAAGCTTTATTGGCTTGGCTTTTGATTATCGACACTTTTTTGTGTTTCGGTAATGGTCGATAAAAGCAGCGTGATGAACGGTTATCAGTGGTATGCATCAAGCTTGCTGAATGTGCAGCAGCTTATACTTACCAAGGATTCTCATGACTGATATCTTATCTACCATTGCCGCTGAAAACGGCATCATCGAAAATACTGATACTGCAAATACCGACACCTCTGATACTGATAATCAAGCGGCTACTGCTGCCAAAGAAGATCAAGTTACCTTTACTGACCTTAATATTGCCAAGCCAATTTTGACAGCGCTTGATCGCGTTGGTTATACCAACCCAACCCCTATTCAAGCACAAGCCATTCCTTTTGCCCTACAAGGCCGTGATTTATTATTGTCGGCGCAAACCGGTAGTGGTAAAACGGCGGCATTCGTCATCCCAGTACTGGATCGTTTGAGCCGTGCTACCAGCTTTGATAAGCTCACCAAAGCCCTTATTCTAACGCCAACACGCGAGCTTGCCCAACAAGTGCATGACAGTGTGCGTACGTACTCTAAAGACATGCGCGGTCTATTTTGCGTGCCATTGGTTGGCGGCGCACCATACAACGGTCAGATCACAGCGTTAAGAAAAGGCGTACAGGTCATTGTCGCCACACCAGGTCGTTTACTTGACCATATCAAAGCAGGCCGTGTTGATTTATCAAACCTTGAAGTACTCGTGCTGGATGAAGCGGACCGCATGCTAGACATGGGTTTTGCTGATGACATTAGTGATATCTTGAGTGCGGCACCAACGGATCGTCAGACGATTATGTGTTCAGCGACTTGGGACGGCCCGGTCGGCAAAATTGCTGCAAGCTTTACTAAAAATCCTGAGCGTGTGTCAATCAAAGTTGAATCAGCACACATTGAAGAAAAAGTGTATTACTGTGATGATTTTAATCACAAAAATAGTTTGCTTGATAAAATTGTTTGTCAACCAGAGATGGACCAAATTATCATCTTTGCAGCGACCAAACGTAGTACGGAAAAATTGGCCAAATCGTTACAAGAACAAGGTCATAAAGCCAGCTTCCTACATGGTGACTTACCACAAAGTAAGCGTAACCGTATTGTGCAAGACTTGCGTAATGGCAAGTGCAAAATCTTGGTAGCGACTGATGTTGCAGCCCGTGGTTTAGACGTACCAGCCATCTCACACGTCATCAACTACGATTTGCCGCGTCAAACAGAAGACTACGTCCACCGTATCGGCCGTTGTGGCCGTGCAGGTCGTACTGGTGTGGCTATTAGCTTATGTAGTATGGATGATCGTCCACAGCTAAACGCTATCAACCGCTACTTAGATCGTAAGATGGAAGTCTGTGTCATTGAAGGCATGGAGCCAAAGAAAACTTATGTACCGAGTGAAAACAAAGGTAAAGGGCGTGGCCGTGGTCGCGGACGCTCTAACGGTGGTGGTCAAGGCCGTGGCCGTTCAAGCGGCGGTTATGCTGGCAAGTCCACCGGTGGTCGTTCAAGTGATCGCGCAGCGACTGGTCAACGCGCCAGCAACGACAGTGGCTATCAAGGCAAACCAAATGAGCGCTCAGGCGGCAAACCATACCAAGGTAAACGCAGTGGCCCTAACCGCGGTGACGGTAATAGCGCGCCGCGCGGTGAACGTGCCGCCTCTGGTCGCGGTCGTCCAAGTGGTAGCCAAGGTCGTCCAGCCAATCGTTCTGACAGCCGTGGTCAAGGTCGTCCAACTGGTGGCAATCGTGGTAGAAACTCGTAATAACGTTAGCTCTAACGGCTAATCACGGTTTATAGTAAAGCCGCTCATTTAGCCCTATAGTAAAGCCGGAAAAAGCCAGATACGTGTTATCTGGCTTTTTTGTGTCTATTCAATTTAGGATTTGGCCAAATAGCAGCTTGCACCTATTTTTTGCCTTGTCTATACTGACAAACTTTGATAAATCGCACACTTCGGAGCCCTTTGATGCCCGCTACCTCAAGTTTTGCAATTGATAGTTTGCCACTAGCATTTGGTATTATCATGGCCATTATAGGCTTGGTATTTTATACCCAAGGATTGCCCAGTAAGTTTTGGCGACGTTTTTATGCTGTATTGCCCGGTATCGTATTGTGCTGCTTTATACCGGCGACGTTGAATAGCTTGGGCTTCTTTGCTGATGGTATTGGCTCACAGATTTATGGCTTTACCGCTACCTACTTGTTACCAGCCAGCTTACTACTGATGACCCTGTCGATGGATGTACCCAAGATACTGGGCTTAGGCTGGAAAGCCATTGCGATGTTTTTTGCCGCCAGTATTGCCATTATTATCAGTGGTCCGATTAGTTTGGGTGTGGCTAAGTGGGTATCGCCCAGTATGTTTACCGATGATACGTTATGGCGCGGGTTTTCAGCAGTGGCAGGTAGCTGGATTGGCGGTGCTGCTAATCAGGCAGCGATGAAAGAATTGTTTGGGGTCAGTGATGATTTGTTTGGCATGATGATTTTGGTTGATACGACCAATGCCTCATTGTGGCTATTGGCTATCTTGGTCATGGCCAAGCACAGCGATAAGATAGATCGCTTATTAAGGGCTGATAGCAGTAGTATTAATAAAGTGATTGCAGCGGTTGAGAGCTACGAGCGTGACCATGCACGTCCAGCGACACTTAATGACTTAATGGTGATGTTCGGCTTATGCTTTGCTATGGTAGGAGTGGCACACTTTATCGGTGGGCAAATCGCAGAATTCTTTGCGCCCTATAGTTGGGCAGTACAATATAGCTTTGCCAGCAGCTTCTTTTGGATGGTGGTCATCATTACCATCATAGGGGTGATTTTTTCCTTTACCAAAGTTCGCCGGCTTGATCATGTGGGTGCTTCCAAAATCGGTACGGTGTTTATCTTCGTACTCATCGCGGCTATCGGTATGCAAATCAATCTGGCGGGCATCGTCTCACAGTGGCGACTGCTGCTCATTGGTCTGCTATGGATGAGTATTCACGTAGTGATTGTCTTTGCTGTCGCTAGTCTCATTCGTGCGCCGTTTTTCTTTTTGGCAGTCGGCTCCAACGCCAATACAGGCGGCGCGTCCTCAGCACCAATTGTCGCCACCGCCTTTCATCCTTCCTTGGCACCTGTAGGCGTGTTTTTGGGTATTCTTGGTTATGCGGTCGGCACCTTTGGCGGTTATATCAGTACGCAGATGATGCGGCTGGTGGTGGGGTGAGATTAAAAATATCTCTATAGATTGCCAATACGTATCATTTCATAACAAAAAGTCGACTTAACTGTCGGCTTTTTAGTTATACCATCGTTGGTGAGATGTTGAACGATTGGTCAAAATCAATCTTCAAAGTTACAATAATGAGAATATATAAGGATAAAATTATGCAAGCATCTTACAATCAAAAATTGCTTTCTGGTACCAAGTTTCCTGAGATGGAAGTACAGCTATATAACGGTGAGATGCAGTCATTGGGGAAGCCGGCCCATGGTCATGATTGGAAACTGGTCGTTATTTATCGCGGTCAGCATTGTCCGATGTGCACCAAATACCTCAATGAGCTTGAGACTAGAAAAACGTCTTTTTATAAAACAGGTGTCGATATCATTGCGGTATCTGGCGACAGTAAAGAGCAGCTAGAAAGCCATTTTGACGATATAGATATCGATTTCCCGATTGCTTATGGCTTGAGCGTCGAGCAAATGAAAACGCTGGGGCTTTATATCTCTAATCCGCGCTCAGAAAAAGAAACCGATCATCCGTTTGCTGAACCTGGTATCTACGTGGTCAACGACAAAGGGGATATTCAGGTCGTGGATATCTCAAATAATCCTTTTGTAAGACCCGATCTTGAAACACTTGCAGAAGGTTTGGCGTTTATCAGAGACAAAGACTATCCCATTCGTGGTACTCATGATTATTAATAGTTATTAATAATTACGCGTCATAAGTTATAAACGCATTGACTTGTAAATAAATAGCGCGCTAAAGATGTCTTTAGCGCGCTATTTTTATATTCTTTTTAGTTTCAAGTTATCGTTTTGTCTCTCTATACTATGAATACGTAAGCCGAGCCATAGGCTACAATCAAGGTGTGTTAACCTCTTGTGAATCAAATCTTATAATAACAATGAGTTAAGAGGAAAGACTGCGGTATGGCCAAGTACAATAACACAAACTTCCACGATCTTTATAGCACTCCCAATCATCAACGGAGCAGGCAACCAAACAATCACGTTCAAGTCCGAGGCGCACGTGTCCATAATCTAAAAAACGTCGATGTTGACTTGCCACGTGATGCACTTGTGGTGTTCACGGGTATATCAGGCTCAGGCAAGTCATCGCTGGCGTTTGGGACTTTGTTCGCCGAATCACAGCGCCGTTATCTGGATTCGGTGTCACCGTATGCAAGGCGTTTGATCGATCAAGTGGACGAGCCAGATGTCGATGCCATAGAAGGCCTGCCACCCGCAGTCGCCTTACAGCAGCAGCGCGGCACACCCTCTGTACGCTCCTCCGTTGGCAGTGTCACGACCATATCGAACGGCTTGCGGATGTTGTACTCACGAGCTGGCGAGTACCCAGCAGATCAAGACATGCTCTACGCTGATGCATTTTCGCCCAATACGCCAGAAGGTGCATGCCGAGCGTGCTCTGGTATTGGCCGAGTGTTTGATGTGACCGAAGATTTGATGGTGCCTGATAGTACCAAGTCCATTCGTGAGCGGGCGATTGCGTCATGGCCCGGCGCTTGGCAAGGACAAAACTTGAGCCGGATATTGACCACGCTTGGCTATGATATCGATACGCCGTGGCACAAATTGCCCAAAAAGTCTCGCGATTGGATTTTGTTTACTGATGAAACGCCAACGGTACCAGTCTATCCTGAATACAATGTGACGCAAACGCGTGCTGCAATTGAAAAAGGAGAGAAGCCCAATTATATGGGCACGTATATCAGTGCCAAAAACTTTATTTTAAATGCCTTTACCACCACGCAAAGCCCACGGGTCAAAAAACGGGTCTCACAGTTTATGCAAATCTCTGTATGCCCAGAGTGCCACGGTAAAAAGCTCAAAAAAGAATCGCTATCAGTAAAGTTTGCAGGGCTGGATATCGGCGAGCTGTCGCAACTTACCTTAACCGATTTGGCGTTAACACTGGAAAAAACAGCGCATACAAAAATCGAAGATGACACCCCCAACCGCGAAAAAGCCATCGTCGCACAGCGGATCGCTAGCGACATTTTAACGCGTGTTGAGGCATTAACGAGACTGGGCTTAGGTTACTTATCGCTTGAGCGCACCACGCCGACATTATCGCCAGGGGAGTTACAGCGCTTGCGTCTGTCCACGCAAATACGTTCGCAGCTGTTTGGGGTGGTGTATGTGCTTGATGAGCCATCCGCAGGCTTGCATCCTGCCGACACGCAAGCACTACTCGGTGCATTGGATGAGCTCATCGCCGCTGGCAATTCAGTGTTTGTCGTCGAGCATGATGTGAGCGTTATTCGTCATGCCGATTGGGTGGTCGATGTCGGGCCACATGCGGGTACGCATGGCGGCGAGATTGTCTATAGCGGACCTGTAGAGGGTTTGCGCAAGGTTGCTGCATCAACAACGGCGCAATATCTCTTTACCGATAAAGAGACGACACACAAACAACCGCTTAGAAAACCTAACGCTTGGCTAAAGCTTGCTGATATAGAGCGTAACAATATCCAAGGGTTAAGTATTGAGTTGCCACTAGGGGTTATGAGCTGTGTGACTGGCGTATCGGGATCAGGCAAATCAAGCTTGGTCAGTCAAGCTCTAGTTGAGCTGGTCAATGAGGCATTAGGAAAAAAATCCAGTGCAGACGCGCCAGCGGATGAAGCGGATTTGTTAGAGCAGGAGTTTGAGACGGTTACTAAAGGCAAAATAATTGTTGGCATGGACAAGGTCAGCCGCCTTATTGATATCAATCAAAAAGCCATTGGCCGTACGCCGCGCTCAAACCTTGCGACCTATACAGGGCTGTTTGATGATGTCCGTAAATTGTTTGTGGCAACGGCAGAGGCCAAAGCGCGCGGTTATGATGCGGGCCGTTTTTCATTTAACACGCCAAAGGGTCGTTGCCCCAACTGTGAAGGGCTAGGGTTTGTCAGTGTCGAGCTGCTATTTTTGCCGAGTGTTTATGCGCCTTGCCAAGTTTGTCACGGTCAGCGCTATGATAATGACACGCTGGCGATCACTTACCGAGATAAAAACATCGCTGAAGTACTGGATCTAACGGTAGAAGCCGCTTATGCGTTTTTTGACGGAGAAGCCTCGATATTACGTGCTTTAGATGCTCTCTTGCAAGTTGGTCTTGGCTACTTGCGTCTGGGGCAGCCAGCGACTGAACTGTCGGGCGGGGAGGCGCAGCGTATCAAGCTTGCCACCGAGTTACAACGTACCCAGCGTGGTGATACGCTCTATATCTTGGATGAGCCGACCACCGGTCTGCATCCTGCCGATGTGTCGATGCTAATGGCGCAATTGAATGCGCTCGTCGAGGCGGGCAATACTGTCATTATGGTTGAGCACGATATGCAAGTGGCCAGCAATAGCGACTGGATTATTGATATTGGTCCAGGGGCAGGGGATGCGGGTGGATCTATCGTTGCTCAAGGCACGCCTATTGAGGTGGCGCAGTCCAAGACTAGTCGTACCGCACCCTTTTTATTGGTGTAGTGTTATTAGTATTAATCAAACTAACAATGTCTTTAAAAAAGGTAAGCTGGATAAATAAGCAGTTGTCGCAGTATTTTCGACAACTGCTGCAGATGGTGAAAATTATCGAGTAGATCATTGCATTTAAGTAACTCAGTACTATAGCCGTTAAAGCGAGTCTTAAAATTAGAAAATCATAAATACTTAGGCGTTTGACGTACATTGTTAGCTTGTTCAAACGCATAACCCAATCGGAATAAATCAGGCTCGTGATAGGGCAAAACAACCAGCTCCATACCCACGGGTAACCCATTTTTACTAAATCCAGCAGGCAAACAAATCGATGGCATCCAAGTTTGTGAAGCAATCAAAGTATTTGTTGGGAAAGTTAATACTTGATGCTTGCCATCACGGACATCTTGTTTCGATGGTGGCAGAATCTGAATGCAAGGAAATACCAGTGCATCTAAGTTGTTTTTTGCAACGATTCCGGCAACTAGGCGCTGGAATTTGTCACGAGCGGCAAGTTTTTTGAAATAATCAGGCTCATCTTCTGGGTTTACTGGCCCCTCAAAGATATCAATTAAAAGGTCCAGCACAGGATGAAATAAGCCTTTTTCTTTGATTTCTTCAAGGCTTTTGATTGGCATATTTTCACGTGAGGCTAAAAACTCATTGATGTCGTGTCGTGAATGCGAACCATATAAGGAGGTTTCAGTAATGTGTTCCATCATATCTGGAATTTCAACATCGATGAGTTCTGCACCAGCGCTCTTTGCTTGTTCAAGAGCTGAGTCGATAATCTGATTAACTTCTGCTGATTCAGTGTCATCGTTTGATCCATAAGCATTACGGACAACGCCCAGACGCGCATTTTTAAGACTGTTAATATCCATCGCATCCGCATAGCTGCCTTGATGATTGGCAATACTTGCGGCAGTAGTATATTCATCTTTTGGATCATAGCCCACCATTGCATCTAGAAGAAGAGCAGCATCTGTAACGGTACGCGCTATCGGTCCTGCTGTGTCTTGAAATACTACAAGAGGTGAAGTGCCGTCGCGACTGATTAGGCCTGGCGTAACACGGACACCAACGAGATTGGTAAAACTGGCTGGCAGGCGTATAGAGCCACCAGTATCTTCGCCAACTCCGACTAATCCTAGATTCGCCGCTATCCCAGCGGCTGTACCACTACTAGAGCCGCCTGGATCATGCGACAAAACATACGGGTTCTTAGTTTCGCCCTGTTTTGAGCAGAATCCAAACCATGAGGATGCAAAATCTGGCAATACTGTCTTGGCAAGGATGATGGCGCCAGCCGCTTTGATCTTTTTGACAACGGTTGCGTCGTCTTTTGGTTGGTAGCCGTCTTGAGCGATAGAACCAAAGGTCGTCATCATATCTTTGGTTTCTATCTGATCTTTTACAAGCACCGGTACGCCATGCAACGCCCCAACAAACTCTCCTGTTTCTGCAAAATGTGAATCAAGGCGATCGGCTTCATCGAGCGCGAGTGGATTAATAGTAATGATAGAGTTAAGAGTAGGACCAGATCTGTCAATGGCTTCGATTCGGTCGAGGTATGCTTCAACCAGACCTCGAACAGTAAGCGATCCATTCTTAAGGTGCGTCTGCATATCAGCAATAGTTAATTCTTCAATTTCGAGATTTTTCATGATGATTTTCCTTCTTCCTTGAAATTATTATTAATGAAAGTTAAGGAGCCGCTACCTCGATACCCGCGTTATCAAGAGCTGCTCGTACTGCTTTTATCAGTGAAAGGGCGCCTGGAGTGTCACTGTGAATACATACAGAATCGAATTTAACCGTTAATAGCTGGCCATTAATTGACTCTACTTCATTATGCTGGCAGGCACGTAATACTTTTTGTGCCACAATCTTAGGATCAAGTGGCTTGATCTTGCGCACAAACACAAGATTTCCTTCATCGTCGTAATCACGATCTGCATAAAACTCATGCACTCTATGTAACCCAGCATTTTTTGCTGCATGATCAATTGTTGTGTCTGCCAAGCAGTAAATAGCTAAGTTGGGAGCGACAATTGCTAGGGCAGAAGTTAGCTTTTCAGCAAATTCTTCATCTCGTGCTGCGTGCATAAATAATGCGCCATGCAGTTTGAAATGATGCATCTTTAGACCTTTAAGATGAGCAAGTTCTCGTAGAGCACCTAATTGGTACAATGCATCATTCACCAGTTCATCAGCAGATGCTAAGATATGGCGACGTCCAAAGCCGACCAAGTCACGAAAACCTGGATGGACACCAATGCATACTTCATGGCGCGCTGCCAGCCGCAGCGTCTCAGCCATAGTAGAGGGGTCGCCGGCGTGAAAACCTGCGGCAATATTGGCTGAGCTAATAAGTGGCATAATATCGGGATCGACCCCGTCGCCAATCGTCCAAGCGCCAAATCCTTCTCCCATATCTGAATTTAAGTCAATCGTTGATACCATTGAAAAGCTCCTTAGCAATATCTTTATGTTTATGTCCATTAAAAAGCTATATGAATATTATTAAAGCCATTTATGAATGAGGGTTGCGCAAAGTCAAAGCGGTACAGGTAGTAGCTAAAGCAAAAAGGTTTATTGTTATAAAAGCTTCATGCGTAGCTCTAGGATATGCACTTTAATCATAGACGCTTTGATAGAAGAGAGATATATTGCAATGTAATTTTTAATTTAAGTTTTTTTGAAAAAGGTAAGCTCAACGTAATGAATCATTTTAGACTAAAGCATACAGCTTTATTTTGAGCCTTATATGTTTAGGGCGCATGTATTAGGCTTTACTTTTAAAAGATGAAAAATAGAGCAGGGTACTTATATATTTGCGCACATTAAATCATAACGATATCAAGCACTATATAAATATCATCGCTGCTCTCAGTTTGTTTGGTAACATCGTGCAGTAAATAGATGGGATAAATATGGTTTAAACGTTAACGTTAGGGAAAATCAATATGTTCGAGATAATAAAAGACTGGCGCGAGCAGCGAATACTGGATAATAGCGAATTTACCGAGGCTGACTGGACACAAGCTGCCAAGCGTATTGTGATACTCGATAGACTAGACAAGGATGAGATGTCTCGTTTGTTTGATTTGGCGACATTATTTTTGGAGGACAAATCTATTAACGGCGCTCAAGGCTTTGAGATTACCGATGCTGTTAAGCAGTCTATTGCCTTGCAAGCTTGTCTGCCTATCTTAAATTTAGGACTTGAGTGGTACGCTGGCTGGTCGTCAGTCATCATCTATCCTGGTTCATACAAAAGCGAGACCAAAACAGTAGATGAGTTTGGTATTGTTCATGAAGGCCAGCAACATCGAAGCGGGGAGGCATGGCAGCGTGGGCCTGTGGTTTTATCATGGAAGGATGCCAAGCACTCAGGCGAGCGTGACGGTCACAATGTGGTCATTCACGAGTTTGTGCATAAGCTCGATATGCTTAATGGTCGCGCCAATGGCTTTCCGCCACTACAACCTGATATGGATCCTGAGCGTTGGACTGAGGTTATGAGTCGAGATTTTGAAGACTTCCAAAAGCATCGTAAATCTGGTCTAGATCGTTATGGTGCGACCAATCCGGCTGAATTCTTTGCTGTGCTAAGCGAAGTATTTTTTGAGACCCCGTAAAAGCTGGTAGACGCTTATCCTGATATTTATGAGATTATGGTGAAATTCTTTCGACAGACGCCACTATAACTTATATAAAAAACTGAATATATAGCCATAACAACAAACAAAAAGGGCAGTGCATCACATACGATGCATTGCCCTTTTTTATCGAATTTAACTAAAAAATCATGTAACTATGTTTTTTCTAAACTGTCCATTGGTCATTAATAATAGCCACCAAATAACGCTTACCTTGATATTCATCAAACACTAAGCGCATGATGCGCCAGTCCATCCCATCGTATTCATCTGATCCTTCATAATAGAACTCAACCACATCCGAATTTTGATAGATATCTCTTACATTATTAATCATACCACCTGTTTGGCGGAATTCATTGATACTGGTGGAGCTATTATTATACTTTTGCGCAGCTACCCAAGTAGCTAGGTATTTTGGTAGTGGGATTATTAATGGATTGCCAGTACCGTCAAGTTCGCCCCAAGTGAAGCGAATTTTAGACTGTTGTAGATACTGTGCATATTGCTCACGGCTAAAGACTTTATCAGCTTCAGGGCGCACATAAGCGTACATTGAGAAGCGAACGCCACGTGTCGGATGGATATCATTGGTGATGCGAGCGTAGTCATTATTAGCGAGTGCACGCTGGATACGTAATGCTTGCTGTCTGAGAGTTTGCTGACTTATATCTGAGACAACTGTCGTCGATGAGTTACCGTTTGATTGGTTAGTAACGGTTGCATTTGACTCAGCAGAAGATTGGCAACCGGTAGTAACTAGTATTGAAGCAAAGCACACAGCGGCTGATAGTTTATAAAGATAGGACTTAGAAATATCAAAACGAGATGACAGCATCATAACAATATCCTTATCATAGCTTATTGCTTTTATAAAAGTGGAATTAAAGAAGAGTTAGACTAATATAAATACTAAACAATTATGCAGTAAAATGCTAGTTTATATGTGTTTTAATGAATTTAATACTTAAAATGTCATAGTTCATGGAGGACACCATGCAAAAAACGATATTTACTATAATAATGTTAATAATAGGGTTTTCTGCTATGACGGCTAGCGCTAATCTAACTGAGCCGTTACAGAAGGTTTTTGCCATGAAAGTTAATACTATTGCCAAGATGTACCAGCAGGATGTGAATAATCAAGGTCAAGATTATCCGGTTGTGCTGCAACAATATGGCAGTCCAGAGCTACGGGCAGCAATGCAGCTTGAGCAGGATTACTTTGATAAAGAGCAAGTGTCATGTCACATTGGGTATGACGTGTTGTGGAGTTCTCAAGATCCTGACTATGCACAAGACAAGCAGTTTTCAGTGACCACAAAAGGTTTGGTCAAAGTCAGCTTAGTGCAAGGTAATGATGTTTATTATGAGCTGTCATGTGATAGCATCGATAATGAAGAAAATTGCCAAGTGGCAGATGTCATCTTAGATGAGGATGGTAC
Source organism: Psychrobacter sp. 1U1 (assembly GCF_051847535.1). Lineage (NCBI taxonomy): Bacteria > Pseudomonadati > Pseudomonadota > Gammaproteobacteria > Moraxellales > Moraxellaceae > Psychrobacter > Psychrobacter sp. 1U1. The sequence continues at coordinate 48,979 of NZ_JBPYDD010000003.1, forward strand.
ATCGTTACAAGAGCATTTACTGAAGCATTGTCGTTAGCTGGAATATAAGAGATAGATGTGAGTATTAATATCTATTAATTAAGAAGGAATATAGATATTTAAGTATGGAATAAATTCTTTTAGAAATGAATGGCAAGACTTGTAGACAGAACTGGATAACAAATAATTGGACTAAAATATTATGCGCTTAACATCTAAGACCGTTGGTTTGTTTTCGCATAATGTATATTATGTTAAATAGACTGTTTTATATCAAACTGCGTTGGCAGCTCACATCTATAAAAAAAACAAGGGATAAACAAATATCCCTTGTTTGTGCTTAGTGAGTCTTTACCAGCTATAACCCAAACCTACACCACCAGAAGTCTCATCTTTGGTGAAAGCACCGCCAACACTGACACTTGCATTAGGATGGATGACGCGTTGATAGCCGACTGAAACCGCTTGCTCAGATCCTTGAAAACCTGCACCTACGCCTATACGGTTTTTACCTGATAGGCCTGATGTACTTGTAGCCATGTTTAACATTGCGGCACTCATGGCACCCTGACGATCAAAACGCTCATCGACCTCCCGAAAACGTCTGTCAGTCTCAACCTCATAATTTTGGAATGTGTTATTCAAAGTCGCTATACCAGTATCAGTATAGGCATTGGCCGTTTCGATAGCGTTCGTTTTTTCAGCTTGTAGTTGTCTGACGTTTACCGCATCATGCTCATCAGTGCCATCAGCGACATTTATTATTTGACGTTGGTTACTAGCAGAGCCAACGGATACGGTGTTGTCACGGTCAGAGCTAGAATCATTACCCAATACCACCGCATTTTGAGCTGATGTATTCACGTTGTTGCCTACTACAAAAGTATTGTCACCAGACACCGTATTATCGTTACCGAAAGCGTAACTGCTATTGCCGCTGACGATATTTGGGTCACCAATCGCCCCAGAATGGTCTCCTGTGACCTGATTACCGGTACCGATACTAATGGATTGCACACCGCTTGCTTCTGAACCATCACCAATGGCAATAGATTGCTCACCTTCACCTTGCCAGACTGCGTTATTGGCGCTTGTAGCATTATTATCTATAGCATTTGCCTCTACCGACCTCATACTTGCATTGTCGGCAGTTGCAAACTCTGCAAACGTAAACCTACTGATTTCATTCTCAATAGGTGCAGGTCCAATAGATGCAGGCTGAATCATAGCTGACTGGGGGGTAACTAAAAAGTTTCTTTGTATCACTAGTATTTGATCATCGACGTAACGTTTATTGGCAGCATCATAATCGTTTTGTGGACCAGCAACGTTGGTGATACGTTTCTCACTACCTGCGCGGCCCACTGAAATGGTATCTACCTCATCCGCAAGAGAATTATGGCCAATGGCCGTGGCACGTGCTGCTGTAGCGCGGCTGTTACTTCCAAATACGCTACTAAAACTACTTGAGGCAATATTTCTATAACCCACCGCACTACTACTAATGCCCGTTGCTTTATTAAAAGAGCCTAGCGCACTGCTATATTCACCATCCGCGTCATTCTTGTAACCCACCGCACTACTTGCATTACCTGATGCGATATTGGAACGACCTACAGCATTGCTGGCAATACCCACTGCTCTATTGCTAATGCCTATGGCACTGCTAATATTACCTGATGCCGTATTGGAGCGACCTACTGCGCTACTATTGCTAGCAGATGCATAATTATCACTACCCAATGCGCTGCTATTGCTAGCAGATGCTATATTATTAGAACCAACTGCACTACTATCAGTACCTCTTGCTTTATTTTTACGACCCATCGCACTACTAGCAGCACCCGAAGATTCATTGGAAACACCTACTGCACTGCTAACAATTCCTGATGCAGTATTAGAGCGACCCAGCGCACTGCTATCAACACCTAGTGCTGTATTACTAACCCCTATCGCACTGCTATTACGTGTTGATGCCTTGTTAGCAGCTCCTATTGCATTGCTAAAGTCATCCGATGCTTCATTATTGAAACCTATCGCACTACTAAATCTACCCGATACCGTATTGGAACGACCCAGCGCACTGCTTTTTTCACCCGATGCTGTGTTATTAGCCCCTAATGCACTGCTGTTTTCACCTGATGCCGTATTTCCAGAGCCCATTGCGCTGCTCCAACCGCCTGATGCCCTATTCTCGTTACCTACTGCACTACTATATTCTCCCGATGCAGTATTGCCACTGCCTACGGCACTGGTCCCAAAAAATGTCGCTGTATTGCTGTCACCGATAGCACTGCTTAAGGCACCACGTGCAGTATTGTTATAACCTACTGCACTGCTATAGTCACCTGATGCGTTGTTGTTACTACCTAATGCACTACCCCAACCACCCTCTGCGCTATTACCATTACCCACGGCACTGCTATTATAAAGACCGTTTGCAGTATTGTTATAGCCTACTGCAGTACTGTTTTCTTCACCTACTGCTTTATTACCATTACCTAATGCACTACTATTAAGTCCTGATGATTCATTTATGTAGCCAACCGCACTGCTGTTTTCACCCGATGCGGTATTGTTATCACCCACTGCACTGCTATCAGTACCCTCTGCTGTATTTGAACGACCTATCGCACTGCTATCAGAACCCCTTGCCGAATTTCCAGACCCTACTGCACTGCTACCATCACCTGATGCTTCATTAAAAGCCCCCATCGCACTGCTATATTCACTCGATGCGGTATTGTTAGAACCCACCGCACTGCTTAACAAGCCCACTGCTGTATTGCTAAAACCCACCGCACTGCTATGTTCCTCCAACGCCTGATTTTTATTACCTATAGCACTGCTGTCCCTACTCGATGTGATATTGTTATAACCCACCGCACTGCTGTATCTACTCCGTGCGGTATTGCTATTACCCACTGCACTACTGTTTGTAAATAATGCTTCATTACCGAAACCTACCGCACTGCTACTATTGCCCGATGCAGTATTACCGTTACCTACGGCACTACTCAAGGGACCGCTTGCAGTATTATTATGACCTACTGCACTGCTATCAGTACCTTCTGCTTTATTATTAGCCCCTACCGCACTGCTGTTTTCACCCGATGCATCATTGATATAACCTACGGCACTGCTGTTTTCACCTGAAGCAGTATTCTCATTACCCAATGCACTGCTATAATACCCTGATGTAGCATTGCCACGACCCAGCGCATTGCTCCAACCACCCTCTGCGACATTACCATTACCTATTGCGATGCTATATTCTTCTAATGCTGCATTGCCATTGCCTATCGCACTAGTTCCCCAAGTCTGCGCGTTATTGTTACTACCCACAGCACTGCTTTGATGACCGAATGCCTTGTTATTATAACCTAGAGCATTGCTGCCATCGTGCATTGCTTGATTTTTACTACCGACCGCACTACTAAATATACCCCCTGCCATATTATCAAAACCGACTTCTGTACTGAATGAAGGCATTGGATTTTCATCAAGGTCTACATCACTACTGTTTTTATTTAAATCAATGTAACTAGGATCTGTATTATCAAAACCGGTATCTGCCCAAACCGTAGTGCTAATCGCTGTCATACCAAGAACTAAAGCTTTTAGAGTCAGCATTGGATAATTAGATGAACTGTTGGATGAATGACTAGATAGGCTAATCGTTTGGCTAATACTACCAGTTACGCCGTTGGTTTTGCCTGCACTTTTTGCCGTCTCAGAGGTGACTACCACCTGCCCTAATGATTGGTTCCAAATTTTTTTGAATATCTTATTCACTGCTTGCTCCTTCACTTTAAAAAATACTTTCGATTAGTATTCATCAAAGCGAATATGTTTACAAGCTTACAAAATGTAAATATGGCGTAATTTTTTATTACTAATTTATACAAAAAAATATGATAAGAATATTAGCGAACAATTTTCTATCTATTTAATAAATGAGAAAATCAATCTCTTACAAAGTATATGGTATTCCTATAACTATCGAAAATATACCGCCAATATAAAAAAACACGCTCTATTATTGAATAATAATTATTCAATAATAGAGCGTGTTTAATCTTGATAAACCAGTAGCCTAACTCTAAGTATTACCACTTTGTGACTAGTTTGCTTTCAATACCAATTCGCTTTCAAACAAATGTAATGTTTTATTGATAAAAATAATTTAATAACAAAAGTCTGTTTAAATATTTTTGTGTGTATTTGTTATCTTACTACAATATTCACTTATTAATTCTATAAAAAATAGTATTAATATTATATTTTATCTTTAAATATTGTTACTATAAATCTAAAGCTGTTTCTTATAAAACCTCCTTTAAGTACTTACAATTCAATTATATGTCACAACGACTAGTTGTTCGTTTCTCGATATAGAGTACTTTGCGCTTCCTCTGCAAAATCCTCATAACTAATTGTAGCCTCATTATCGCTATTTTTGACAAGGTCAGCTTCTGTATCGCTGGTATCGGTCTTTGGAGATACTGCAGTAACCAGTTGTGTTGTGCTAGTCTTTGACCGCGTATCTTTTATTTGTTCATCGCCTAACGTAGATTTGTCGATTGGCTTGTCTACAGACAACTCTCCTACCGTTGCAACGTTATCTGACAAATTTGCCTCACTTACATCGTCAGATTTCGCTACCGTCCCTTCACTACTCAATGTCTTTATGCTCGCAGTATCTGGTCCATCAGCGCTCACCACTGTTGTATTTGGGCTTTCTGTAGCTGGCTCAGTATTAGTAAATATACCTGTCATAGTCAGTATAGTAATCACAAGGGCGCTCAGCAGTAACCCGCAAACAATACCAATAATCAATAGCTTGAGTTTTAGGCTACCAATCTGCTTATCCTCTGTTACGCCTGTTTGTTGAATGTCAGCGTCTGCTTTTAAGTCAGTAGGTAGTACGGATGCTGTCGCGGCGTCGTCAAGCGTAGGATCTTCATGTGAAGAGAGCAAAGACAGCTCCAACCCATCATCAGTGTTTTCTGTATTTGCTTTAGAGGTAACTAGCTGTTGGGCTTTGATTTTTTGATCATTATGTGAGGTCTGTTCAGTTTCTAAAGAAAGCTGCCACTCTGCATTATCTAAAGGTTCAGATGCAGTTTCTGCATATGGTAATTTTTCTTTAAAATTGGCACGACTTAAATTTTTGTCAACATTAGATTCACTAATACCCTGTATGCGATTAATAAAACGCTCATATATGTCACTGGTTTTATTGTCTTTTTTGCAAACGGAGGCAGATAAACTTTCTTTGTCCTCCACGTTGTTTTTGTACAAATCACTATTGTCTGATTTATTTTTGCCTAAATTACGGTCATCTAAATTAATTTTTTCTAAGTGACCTTTGTTGAATTCATTCATATGTTAATAAACCAAGTAATGCCGTTAATATTAAGTGATTGCAAAAACTACGCTATCATAACTGCGTTATGATACTTTGGATCCAATTGACATACGCACGACGCCATTAATTCGATCAAAGATGAAAAAAGCTACTATGATAGGACTATAAACAATGGATTTAAAGCAGATCAATGCTTTTATTGCTATCGCCGACCTCAAAAGCTTTAGTGCTGCCGCTAAAAAAACAGGCTTATCACAACCAAGTCTTAGTCGCCAGCTAAAGCAGCTTGAGGCGGGTATGGGCGTGATACTGGTTGATCGTTATCACCGGCCACTACAACTGACTAAGGCCGGCCAGTTCTTTTATGATAAAGTCAGTACAGTATTGACAGAGCTCAATACCATCACCAGTATGACCCAGCGCTTATCAGCACCAAGTAAAGCACTTAACATAGGTTTTGTGCCATCAGTACTTTATGGGCACTTACCAGACATCATTGCATCCTTAAAGCAGCAAAATCCTGATATCGAAGTCAATCTTAAAGATATCAGCTCATATCAACAAGTAGAAGCGTTAAAATCTGGTGATATTGATGTTGGCTTTGGCCGCTTTGCTCATCAAGATGCCTGGATACAGCAAATTTTATTGCGTCATGAGCGCTATCTGGTGGCATTGCCCAAAGCCCACCCACTTGCCAATACTACAGATCAACGCTTGATCGATTTGGCAAACAACCGCCTAATTTTATATCATCAAACACATTTACCAGTATCTACTACCGCAGCCACAACCCTATCGACCAAAAGTGGCGAGACAGACAGCGAACCGTTATCAGTTAGTGAACCTGTCACCGAACCTTTGTTACACTTGTTTGCAAGGTATGGCATCACCCCGCTAATGACGACTGAGGTGAGCGACTTACAAGTTGCGCTTGGACTTGTGGCGGCAAGCGAAGGAATTACATTAGTACCAGCCAGCCTACGCACAGTACGTACCGAACAAATCAGTTACCAGCGCTTAATTCATGAGAATATCACCTCTCCTGTGTATTTGCATACACTAAAAGACTTTATTCACCCTAAAATCCCCAATCTTTTAGACGCAATCTACGCCGTTTATGAACAACGTGGTATTACTTATCGACGGCAAAAATTTGGGTCAAAGCTATAAATTATAAGAATAGTCTGAAATTATCAGATATAGAATGCATATTATGGTATAAAGAACCGCCAAAAAAAACAATGCTAATGCTTGATATTATTTATTCATTATGATAACCACCAGTAATGGCAATGCAAAAAAATAGTAATAATAACTTGAATAATCATTATTCTGAATAGCATAGGTGTGCTAAAGTCGATACGATATGAATCGTTTTATATTTCGGCCCGACTTAAATAGAACGATTTTTTAATGATCATTGGCAAGCTGACACAGGTAAGTGATAATTTGCCGTTTTAACCATTTCGAGGTACTTATGACCACACAACCAATTAATAACCCTGATACTGTTAGAGAGGCTCAAAAAGAAGGCTTCAGTTGGCGTATCTTTGGGCCAGGTATTTTGATGGCAACTGCTGCCATCGGCGGCTCGCATCTGATTTCATCAACGCAGGCGGGGGCTATATACGGCTGGCAGCTGGCGATTATGATTATTCTGGCCAACGTCTTTAAGTACCCTTTCTTTCGTTTTGGCACAGATTATGTTTATGATACCAGCGAAAGTTTGATCGCCGGTTATGCCAAACGCTCAAAAGCGTATCTTTGGATTTACTTTGTTTTATCTATCTTATCCGCGGTGATTAGTACAGGTGCCGTGACGCTACTGGCCGCGGTAATATTGGGCTTTATGTTGCCAGCTTCTATAGGGCTGTCCAGTATCAGCTTGGCTATCATAATCGTTGCTGTATCGTGGTTTTTTCTCATTGCTGGTCATTATAAGTTGCTCGATGGGGTGACTAAGTGGATTATGATTGCACTCGTCTCCGCAACAGTGTTAGCAGTCTTGATTGCTGCTGGCAAACCGACGGTAATGACTGCTGACTTTATTCCTACGTCTCCTTGGAATTTAGCAACTTTAGGGTTTATTGTGGCATTGATGGGTTGGATGCCAGCGCCACTTGAGTTTGCTGCCATTACTTCGATGTGGACCTCTGCAAAGAGAAAAGCGGACAATACCACTCATAAACAAGGTCTGCTTGATTTTAATGTGGGCTTTTTAGTGTCTGCTATCTTAGCGTTGTTCTTTTTATCATTAGGTGTTTTTGTTCAGTATGGCTCCGGTCAAGAGATTCAAACCGCAGGCGTTGCTTATATTGATCAGCTTATCAATATGTATACTGCCACTATTGGCGAATGGTCAAGACTGCTGGTCGCCTTCGTCGCCTTTATGTGTATGTTTGGTACTACGATTACCTGTGCGGATGGTTATGGCCGTGCCAATGCTGAATGCTGGCGTTTGCTAAAAGGTGAGAGCGAGATCAACAAAAAGCAGGTTGCGTTTTGGACGACTTATGCAATTGGCGGTGGCTTGGTTATCATCACTTTCTTCACCGGACAATTAGGCGCGATGTTAAAGTTTGCTATGATATCAGCCTTTGTATCGGCGCCTATCTTTGGTTGGTTGAACTATACTTTAGTAAAAAATCATCAAAAGCTATCAGCAGGTATGAATGCTTATTCGATAGTAAGTTTGTTGTTCTTAGGCGGTGTCGCTCTATTATTTTTAGCCAATCTTGCAGGTCTGCTTGGCTAAAAGCGTAAAGCGTATTGAACAATTTAAGCCATAAACAATCAAAGCCCTTTTAGCTTCTAGCTATTAGGGCTTTTTTATTACAAAAAATGTAAAAGCCCTTCCGATGAGACGTCCCTCATAGTCAATCGACTATAATTAATTGGTTATAAAAAGTACAAGTGTAACTAAATATTTCATAGTAACTTAGTTATAGCGTGTTGTTTTTATTAATATGCATAACAGAATAGAGATATCATCAATATATAGATACTATTATTCAATAAGTGAATAATGTTAAATTAAATTAACTTTTAATAAATATTTACTAAATTTACATTAGCAATGTTTACTTCCAAATTAGAGTCAAATGCGTATACTCTAAGTTAATAAAAATTTGACCATACAAGATACTGACTAGGATTTTGTATGGTGATAATAAGATTAACCCTCCATGCAAGGACTCTCAAATGACATCATCAGCTGGCGCGCGCTTTCGCAATGCCATGAAACAAAAGAACGATAATAACCAACCACTACAGATCGTCGGTACTATTAATGCCTATACGGCCATGATGGCAACGCAAGTCGGTCATCAGGCAATATACCTCTCAGGCGGCGGTGTCGCCAATGCCTCATTTGGTCTACCAGATTTGGGTATGACCAGCCTTGATAACGTGCTTGAAGATGCGCGCCGTATTACTGACGCCGTCGACACTCCTCTATTGGTTGACATCGATACGGGATGGGGCGGCGCATTTAATATCAGCCAATCTGTTAGAAAAATGGAAAAAGCAGGCGTGGCAGCCGTACATATCGAAGATCAAATTGCGCAAAAACGCTGTGGTCACCGCCCCAATAAAGAAATCGTCAGTATCTCAGAGATGGTAGACCGTCTAAAGGCTGCGCTTGATGCCAAAACTGACCCTGACTTTGTGGTAATGGCGCGTACTGATGCGCTATCAGTTGAAGGGCTTGATGCGGCGGTTGAGCGAGCGGTAGCTTTTCAAGAAGCGGGCGCTGATATGATCTTTGCAGAAGCTTTAACTGACATTGAGATGTATCGTAAGTTTACCGATGTACTAGATATTCCGGTACTGGCCAACATGACTGAGTTTGGTCAAACTGACTTGTATACCACTGAGCAGCTACATGGCGTAGGTGTCGATATGGTGCTATATCCATTATCAGCCTTCCGTGCGATGAACAAAGCGGCATTAAATGTTTATCAACATATCTTAGATGACGGCACGCAAGAAAATGTCGTCGATACCATGCAGACACGCATGGAGCTTTATGATTTCTTGAACTATCATGAGTTTGAGCAAACACTAGATAAGCTGTTTGCGGACAATAAGTAAGAAAAATAAGTAAGGTATAAACTTGTTTTCTCAAGCCCTTTTAATAGTCAATACTGTTTAACTTAATCACCTTAACAACAAGCTACCAACAAAAGGAATTTAATCATGGCAGCAGGCAAAGAACTATCAGGCGCAGGACTACGTGGTCAGGTCGCTGGCAAGACTTCACTATCAACTGTCGGTAAATCAGGCTCAGGCCTTACTTATCGTGGTTATGACGTAAAAGATTTGGCCGAGCAATGCATCTTTGAAGAAGTGGCTTATCTGCTGCTTTATGGCAACCTGCCAACTCAAAGTGAGCTAGATACCTATCAAGCCAAACTCAAAAAGCTGCGCGGTCTACCACAAGCATTAAAAGATGTGCTTGAGCGTATTCCAAGCGAAGCCCATCCAATGGATGTATTGCGTACCGGTTGCTCAATGCTTGGTAATCTTGAGATGGAAACCGACTTTGAACAGCAAAATGATAAAACAGATCGTATGCTGGCGGTATTCCCATCAATTATCAACTACTGGTATCGCTTTAGCCATGACAATGAGCGTATCGAGACTGAAACCGATGATGACACTATTGGTGGTCACTTTTTGCATCTGCTTAAAGGCGAAAAACCAAATGAGCTTCACGAACGAGTGATGAACGTTTCACTTATCTTGTATGCTGAGCATGAGTTTAATGCTTCGACATTTACCGCGCGCGTCTGTGCTTCTACGTTATCAGATATCCATTCTTGCATCACCGGTGCGATTGGTTCATTACGCGGGCACTTGCATGGCGGTGCCAACGAGGCCGCTATGGATATGATTGAAGGCTTTAGCTCACCAGATGAAGCAGAAAAAGAGATGATGGCCATGCTTGAGCGTAAAGACAAAATCATGGGCTTTGGTCACGCTATCTATAGCGAATCTGATCCGCGTAACGTCATCATCAAACAATGGGCGGAAAAACTGGCTGAGGACGTTGGTGATACGGTTTTATATCCAGTATCTGTGCGCTGTGAAGAAGTCATGTGGCGTGAGAAAAAGCTGTTCTGTAATGCTGACTTTTTCCATGCCTCAACCTATAACTTTATGGGTATCCCAACCAAGCTATTTACCCCAATCTTTGTCTGCTCGCGCCTGACTGGCTGGGCAGCTCACGTCTTTGAGCAGCGCGCAAACAACCGTATTATTCGCCCAAGTGCGGAATACATCGGTGAAGAGCCAAGAGACGTACCTCCTATCGCTGAGCGTGGTTAATTGATTGTGTTTTTTTGACTGACTAGATAGGGTGTGTATGGCATGCCCTATCGCTTTCTAAAACAGCCGCAACATTTATTTAGCAAAATTTACTATTAATAATAGGTTTTGCTAAATGAATCATACTTATACCTTTAATTTAACTAAATATAGTTCAACTCATTTCATTTATATGGTCAATGTACTTTAAAAAGAACATAGCGCTACTGAGATGAATTTTATGCAGCCTCTGTCAGCATAAACACAGCAAGCAAATAAAATTTATACCAGTAGTGTGTTTAAAATTATATAACCGTTTTATTTTCAACTCACTATACCACTCTACTTATAAAGGAAAGCACGCCATGAGCGACAGCAAGCAGCCTTTAACGCAAGTTAATCCGCAAACCATGAATGAGCAATATAAAAAGCCATTGCCGAATACTGATCTATATTATTTCGACGTCGAGCAAGCCGTTAACGAGATTGAGCCTGGTGCTTATGCAAAACTGCCATTTAGCTCAAAAGTGCTGTGTGAAAACCTCGTGCGCCGTTGCCCGCCTGAGGATTTGACCGAGGCGTTATCACAGCATATCTATCGCAAGCAAGAAGTAGATTTTCCTTGGTACCCTGCCCGCGTGGTTTGCCATGACATCTTAGGACAGACTGCGTTTGTTGATCTTGCAGGTCTACGTGATGCTATCGCAGCGGAAGGCGGCGATCCGTCCAAAGTTAACCCCATCGTACCAACACAGCTTATCGTCGATCACTCTTTAGCAGTCGAGCATGCAGGGTTTGAAGAAGACGCGTTTGAAAAAAACCGTGCTATCGAAGAGCGCCGTAACGAAGACCGTTTTCACTTTATCAACTGGTGTCAGTACGCTTTTGATAATGTCAACGTCGTACCACCCGGTAACGGCATCATGCACCAAATCAATCTTGAAAAAATGTCGCCAGTGGTACAAGTCGTCGCGGATCAAGACGGCGATGCCATCACCTTCCCTGATACTTTAGTTGGTACTGATAGCCACACACCAATGGTCGATGCGCTCGGCGTTATCTCTATCGGTGTCGGCGGGCTAGAAGCCGAAAGCGTAATGTTGGGCAACCCTTCATACATGCGCTTGCCAAACATCGTTGGCGTTGAGCTAACAGGCAAGCTGCAAGAAGGCATTACCGGTACCGATTTGGTGCTCGCAATGACAGAGTTTTTACGTGAAGAAGGCGTGGTTTCCGCCTACCTAGAATTTTACGGTGAAGGCGCGCGCAATTTGACCGTCGGCGACCGTGCTTCTATCTCCAATATGACGCCAGAGTACGGCGCAACGGCTGCGATGTTCTCCATCGATGAGCAAACCATTGATTATTTGCGTCTCACTGGGCGCTCAGAGCAGCAAATCGAAACGGTTGAAGCCTATGCCAAACAGGTTGGTCTGTGGGCGGATGGCCTAAAAGATGCCGAATATGATCGCGTGCTACGTTTTGATCTATCCAAAGTCGTGCGCAACATCGCCGGCCCGTCACGCCCCCATGCGCGCGTATCGACGACTGATTTGGTAAAGGAAGGCATCGCTCATGGCGAAGGTAACAAGTTGCCAGAACCAAAAGATGGTCTGATGCCAGATGGCGCCGTCATTATTGCTGCTATCACCAGCTGTACCAATACCTCAAACCCGCGCAACATGGTGGCTGCGGGTATTGTCGCTCGTAATGCAGTAGAAAAAGGCCTTGTGCGTCAGCCTTGGGTGAAGTCCTCACTCGCGCCAGGCTCAAAAGCCGTTAAGCTGTATTTAGAAGAAGCCAACTTATTGCCCGAGCTACAAAAACTGGGCTTTGATGTCGTCGCCTTTGCCTGTACCACTTGTAATGGCATGAGCGGTGCGCTCGACCCAGAGATTGAGCAAGAAATCATTGAGCGGGATTTGTTTAGTACCGCCGTATTATCAGGCAACCGCAATTTTGATGGCCGTATTCATCCATATGCCAAGCAAGCTTTCCTAGCTTCACCGCCTTTGGTGGTCGCCTATGCTATCGCTGGTAATATCCGTTTTGATATCGAAAAAGATTCACTTGGCAAAGACCAAAATGGCAACGATGTGTATCTAAAAGACATCTGGTTTGATGACGCGGAAGTTGATGCTATCGTTAAAGCCTCGGTGAAACCTGAGCAGTATAATGCCGTCTATATTCCGATGTTTGATGAAGCCAAAGCACAGGCAGGTCGTAATGAAGCATCGGTTATCGACCCTCAGTACGACTGGCGTGAGATGAGTACTTATATCCGTCGCCCTCCTTATTGGGAAGGTAAGATGGCGGCGATGAATAAGTTAAAAGGTCTGCGTCCACTTGCTGTGCTTGGCGACAACATTACCACCGATCACATGTCACCATCAAATGCGATTATGGGTGATTCAGCAGCTGGCGAGTATCTTGATACCATGGGTCTCCCTGCTGAGGACTATAACTCATACGCCACGCACCGCGGTGATCATCTAACCGCTCAGCGTGCCACCTTTGCCAATCCCAAGCTTTTAAATGAGATGGTACGTGACGAGGAAGGCAACGTCATTCAAGGCTCACTTGCTCGTGTGGAGCCAGAAGGCCAAGTCATGCGTATGTGGGAGGCGATTGAGACTTATATGAATCGTGAGCAGCCGCTTATCATTATCGCAGGTGACGGCTATGGTCAGGGCTCAAGCCGTGACTGGGCGGCCAAAGGCGTGCGCCTCGCTGGCGTGGAAGTCGTCGTCGCTGAAGATTTTGAGCGTATTCACCGTCAGAACCTCGTTGGTATGGGCGCGCTTCCCGTACAGTTTAAAGAAGGCACCAACCGTGAGACGCTAAACATTGACGGGTCTGAGATTTTTGATATCGAAGGTGAAGTATCGGCGGGCGGCGGTATGACGCTGGTCATCCATCGCAAAGACGGCACAGTTGATAAAACGCCTGTTATCTGCCGTTTAGATACGGCTGATGAAGTGAAGATGTATAACTCTGGCGGTATGCTACAACGCTTTGCGAAAGAGTTTATCGAAGGAACGATTGATATTGCTTAGTTTTTGGCGTAAACGCTAATAATTAGTAAATGAGCCGATGTTGTATAGAAATATGGCATCGGCCTTTTTATAGTTGATAACGTAAGTCTTAATCTCGAATTAAAAAAGAGACATCTTATGAAAACTTTCAGTTTTGCAGAAGCTAATCAAGATTTTAAACAAATTTTAGATACAGTGAATGACGATACCAATGTGGTTGTTATAAATCGTCAAAACAATGATGATGCGGTCATCATGTCGTTTGCTTATTATAATAGCTTGATAGAAACGCTTTATTTGTCAAAGTCGCCTGCTAATGCGGCGCATTTGGCTAAGTCTATTGAGCAGTATCGAGCTGGAAAGGTTAGCTTTAAAGCATTAACTTAACATCACGATAAAAGTTCTCATGTGTTCCTAGCATAAGCAACGTAAGAACTAGCTGACCATCATCTATCTGATAAGCTAATAACGTTAACTGTTTTGCCATTTTAAATTTGTGGACGCGCACAGACGAAAGATCACCTGCTTTGAGTGTTCCTAAATGAGGATCATTGATGATAGCCTGTACAGCACCGTCAAGGTCTGATTTTTGATTATTATGTAACTTTTTAACAACTTTTTTAAATCCATGAGACTGAATAACGCGTAGAGATTGAGTCATAGTTTTTCCAAATCAAACTATCCAAATTCATAAGGCTCAGTCATACCAGCATCAACCTCTGCTTGTGCAATTAATAACTGACGAACAAACTCATAGGATAAATCGGGATTATCCTCCATAATTTGACCAATAGTCGCCCAATGCTCAATTTGCTTCGGTGGTGTCCGATGTTGTGCTTTTGCAATAGCATGAGCTTTGTCAACTAGTGACTTATTAAGTCGTATACTTGCAGTGGACATAATACCCTCCTTATTTAATAACGCTAACCTTTGTGGTATTTTACCACAAACAAGAAATATTAACTAATCACACTATAAGAAGATACAAAGGAATGAAAAAATGATTCAACCAAAGTTCGCCCCACAAATCTCCGTCCCCGCCACCTATATGCGTGGCGGTACTTCCAAAGGCACCTTCTTTAAACTATCCGACTTACCTGAGCGCTGCCAAATGGCTGGCAAGGCACGTGATAACTTTCTACTGCGCGTCATCGGCAGCCCTGACCCTTATGGCAAACAAATCGATGGTCTAGGTAATGGTAGCTCTAGCACGTCAAAAACGGTGATTCTATCTGAGGCAAGGCAAGCAGACCACGATGTCAATTATTTATTTGGACAAGTGAATATTGCCAAGCCGATGATTGATTGGGCGGGTAACTGTGGTAATTTAACCGCAGCGGTTGGTGCTTGTGCGATTAATATGGGCATCGTTGACGCGGATAAAGTCGCTAATAGTATTGATGAGGGTGCCGATAGCGGTATTTGCGAAGTGCGCATTTGGCAAGAGAATATCAGCAAAACTATCATTGCTCATGTCCCTGTATACAAAGATGAGAATGGCAAGGTACAAGTACAAGAAACTGGCGACTTTAAATTAGACGGCGTCACTTTCCCTGCCGCCGAAGTGAAAATTGAATTTATCGATCCCGTTGACTCATCAAGCGATATGTTTCCAACAAACAATCTAGTTGATGAATTTGATGTGTCTGGTTGCGGTCTAAATACTGATAACGTTAAAGCGACCTTTATCAGCGCCGGTATCCCAACTATCTTTATGAAGGCAGAAGACCTAGGGTTCACTGGCACAGAATTACAAGGCGATATTAATAGTAATGACGAACTATTAGCCAAGTTGGAAAAAGTTCGTGCGCGTGGTGGCGTCGCTATGGGACTCTTTAAAGACGAGAGCGAGGCACAAACCAGCCAACATATTCCTAAGATCGCTTGGGTGGCTCCAGCGCAAAGCTATAGCGCGTCGAGTGGTAAAGACGTCAGCGCAGACGACATCGACTTAGTGGTGCGGGCGATGAGTATGGGACAGCTGCATCATGCAATGATGGGTACGGCAGCGGTCGCTATTGCCGCGGCAGCGACTACTCAGGGAACATTAGTGAATGCAGCCGCTGGTGGTGGCGAGTTGTCAGAGGTGCGTTTTGGTCATCCTTCAGGTACGCTATTGGTTGGCGGCAAGACTGAACAAGTCGATGGACGCTGGCAAGCCAAAAAAGTCTCCATGAGTCGCTCAGCCCGTCGTATTATGGTAGGCGCTGTATTTGTGCCAGCGGATGCTTTTTAAAACGTTTAGCGGTATGAAGTATGTAAGGTGATATGTAGTATGTAGGGCACGTCCCGCGCACCATTTATAATATTTGGTACTTGCAACGTACTCTACAAAACCTTTGCAAAAAAAATAGAAAACGGGGCTAACACCATAGCCTACGTTAACTTATAAATAGTGATATCTAAAATTAACAGTCATCCGCTGTATTTTTAAATAAAATGCGGGATAATAGAATAGTTACCAGCTGCTATATTTTTGACTCTAAATTTTATTGGCTTCAATCGTAAGACCAAAACCTTAATATGCCAAAACCGTTTAAACCCACACGTGTCCTAAATGATAATCCTTTTTTAAATACTGCACCCGTTGAAAAAACGGAGCGCCGTGCACTGCTGTGGAATATTCTAAAAAAGCTTGCTAGCTTTGCCGCGCCTTACAAAGTGTTAATCGTAGCCACTTTAATCTTAACCGTACTTGGCTCTTTTACCGCACAGGTCAATGCCTTTGTATTGCGTTATACCGTTGATACTTTAACTGAGATTGCCGCGCTTGCCGACCCTTGGCAGGCAGGTTTGCGTATGTTAGGTATTATTAGTGCAGTGTTGTTGACTAAAGAGATATTATCGATATTCATCTCTTTTGGTCAGCGTTTTTTTGGTGAGAAAATTCGTATTAATCTGTCACGCGATTTATCACAAAAGATTATAGAACGCATTCTCACCTACCGTATGGCGTTTTATACCAGTAGTCAAAACGATAGTGGCAAGCTGCAAACCCGCATCGATTATGGTGTGATGAGCCTGACCAGCCTAGTGCAAAACTTCTTTATTGATATGCTGCCACTGTTTGCCAGTGCCATTGTGTCGCTTATTATTATGTTCTCGACCAACTTTTGGATTGGCCTCGTTGGTTTGATTATCATACC
The DNA here is from genome assembly GCF_051847535.1 of Psychrobacter sp. 1U1. Lineage (NCBI taxonomy): Bacteria > Pseudomonadati > Pseudomonadota > Gammaproteobacteria > Moraxellales > Moraxellaceae > Psychrobacter > Psychrobacter sp. 1U1. The sequence continues at coordinate 65,817 of NZ_JBPYDD010000003.1, forward strand.
CATTTACTTTTTTATTAGTCAAAAGCAAGCTAGGCGCTTACAAGGTTACCGCCGGCAGATGCGCGGCTTTCGGGAGGCCAAAAGCGGGCTTGTTATCTCGCTTATTAACTCTATTAGCGTGGTCAAATCCTTCGTCCGTGAGCCGATTGAGGCGCAAAAGCATCTAAAGATTCAAAAAGAGATGACAGGCAATCAGCTGCGCATTCGTAGCATTGGCTTTATCTATGATGCGGTAAAGACCTTTATTGAGCAAATTGGCATCGTCATTATTATTTTATTGACTGCCTATTTTGTCTTACAAGGCGAGATGACTATCGGCATGGTTTTGTTTCATGTACTGCTGTTTCAGAACGTCGCCGCCCCTATCCGTCAATTGCATCGCATTTATGATCAGATCAATAATGCGCTCACTTATGCAGAAGGGTTTTTTGAGATATTGGAAGATGACAAACAAGTTGAGAATATTGACGGTATCAGTAGTAAAGATCTGCAAGGTCATATTGAGCTAAAAAACGTCGATTTTACTTATCCTAACGGCACGCAAGCACTAAAAGACGTCAGTTTTGAGATTCGTCCCAATCGTATTACCGCTCTTGTTGGCCTCTCTGGCGCTGGCAAGAGCACCATTATTAGCTTGTTAGTCAAGTTCTACGAGCCAGACGCAGGCGTGATCTACTTGGATGGTCATGATTTAGCAGACTGTGATACCCATGATTTACGTCACAATATTGGCTTAGTATTACAGAGTAATCATATTTTCTCAGGGACTATCAGCGAAAATATCCGTTATGGCGATACCAATGCGACACAAGAGGACATTATTGTCGCTGCCAAAAAAGCCTCGATTCATGAGCAAGTTATGAAGCTTAAAGATGGTTATGAGAGTACGGCAAAATCACTATCAGGTGGTCAGCAGCAACGCATTGCGCTGGCAAGGATGTTTTTAAAAGATCCACCGATTGTGTTCTTAGATGAACCAACCGCCAGCCTGGATGCTATCGCCAGTCAGCAGGTCAAAAAAAGCTTAGATTTAATCAAAAAAGATCGTACGGTGATTATGGTGTCGCACAATATCGCGCAGATTATTGACGCCGATGATTTGGTAGTGATAGAAAACGGTCAAGTAGTTGAGACTGGGACGCATGAAGCGCTGTATGATAAAGGTGGTAAGTATTATGAGATATTTAGCGCCATGTCGGATAGTTTAAACTTGGACAAAATTAGTCAAACACTCCATGGTTAAGCCTATATAATGTTAAATTAACTTAAAGTATATTGAGAAAAAAATGTTAATGAACTCAGTAAGTGCAGTCAATCTTCAGAAAAAAACCATGATGATGTGCGCGGCTGTGCCACAAATTATGGCTTCTAGATTTTGGATGCTTGCCACCTCTCCTATGAACCCTACATTGCAACAAAAAGAGATATTTACTATGGTTGAAGAAAAGCAAAAAGCTTTTGTAGATTCTATTAGTGATATAAATTTGCAAATTATGTCATCACAATCGGTTTTATTAAATAAATGGATGAGCAGCTATCAACGTTTTATGTTAGGGCATTATCATGCTTTTAATAGCTTTGAGAATGATATCGATGAAGAAACGATTAAAATCTTGGATAAAGGCATTAGCCCTTATGCAGCGACTGTAAAGGTAAACCAAAAACGTCTAAACCGTTAAGAATCATTAATTATGACCTGTGAATTTTCTATAAAAACCTTTGATGAGCTGACCTCAGTTGACCTCTATCATATTTTAAAGGCCCGCTCGCAAGTATTCGTTGTCGAGCAACACTGTGCTTACCAAGATATGGATGAGGTAGACTTTGATTGCTTGCATCTGATCGCTCATAAGGATGAGGCGCTGGTTGGCTATTGTCGCATCATTGGACCTAAATTTAATCCCAAAAATTCTTTAGAAAACTCAGCACACTCAATGCCTGCTATCGGAAGGGTGCTGGTATTAAGCGATCATCGAGGCTATGGTTTAGCGCGGCAAATCATGACCCATGCCATTAAGTATTGCCGCAAAAAGTACGGCAAAAAACCGATTATTATCTCAGCACAGACCTATTTGCTTAGCTTTTACGAATCATTGGGGTTTGTCCCTGAAGGCCCTGTGTATCTTGAAGACAATATCGAACATATCACCATGGTCTTACCCATTTTAAAAAAGGGTAAAGTAAAATCCCAGAAATCAGCTGGCTCTGAAAGTTCAGGATTTGTCACCAAATTGTTGAGTTTTTTGCTTTTAGTATTGAGCCTCTTATTTATCGCAGGCTTAATCTACTTGATGACTTAAGTGGCTGACTTGATTTGATAAAATTGATGCAATCATAGGGCCTTACGTATAAAGCATCAAACAATAAAGTTCTTTTACAAAGTTCTTTTACACGACTTCACTGTTGTTCTATATTGATTGTGCTACTTTTGAGTCATGACTATGATCGTAAAACTGAAGATACTGATAAACGGTCGATAGTCAAAAAATCATCTGACTCAAGGAAGAGGTAACGACTATGTCTAATGTAGAAAGCAATGTCCGTCCAGAATATGATGACGAGATTCAAAAAATCGCCGATTATGTTCTCAACTACTCTATTGATGACTCTCCCAATAGCGCCGATGCTTGGACGACTGCACGTCACTGTCTAATGGATACGCTAGGCTGTGGCCTTTTGGCACTACGTTTTCCTGAATGTACCAAGCATCTAGGGCCTGAATGCATCGATCAGATAACGCCTAATGGCGCGCGCGTCCCCGGTACTTCTCATCGACTAGATCCCATCAAGGCCGCTTTTGATATTGGCTGTATGGTGCGCTGGCTTGATTATAATGATACATGGCTTGCCGCTGAATGGGGGCATCCCTCAGACAACTTGGGTGGCATCTTGGCAGTGGCCGACTATATTAGTCAGCAAAACGTCAGTAAAGGTCGCGCAGCGCTTACTATGAAAGATGTGCTGGAATCTATGATTATGGCGCATGAAATCCAAGGTGTTATGGCGCTTGAAAACTCATTTAACCGCGTGGGTATGGATCATGTATTCTTGGTCAAACTTGCATCAACCGCTGTCGTTGCTAAATTATACGACCTACCACGTGAGCGCATTATGGCCGCGATCTCACAAGCCCTTGTTGATGGTCAAGCGCTACGTACCTATCGCCATGCACCGAATGCTGGTAGCCGTAAATCATGGGCAGCAGGTGATGCAACCAGCCGAGCGGTACGCTTGGTCGATATCACCCGTCGCGGCGAGATGGGAGTTCCTGGTGCACTGACCGCGCCGCAATGGGGATTTTATGATGTATTATTTAGTCATACCAATAAAGATCTCGCACTCAAACCTGAAGATGAGCGCCGCTTTACCTTTCAGCGTGACTTTGGCACCTATGTGATGGAAAACATCTTATTTAAGATAAGCTTCCCTGCTGAATTCCATGCACAAACCGCCTGTGAAGCCGCAGTTATTCTACATCCGCGCATCGAAGATAGAATTGATGAGATTGAAAAAATCGTCCTGACCACGCATGACTCAGCGATTCGAATCATCTCAAAAGAAGGCGCGCTTGCCAATCCTGCTGATCGTGATCACTGCCTACAATATATGGTTGCCGTCCCTCTACTAACTGGCGATCTCATGGCAGAGAACTATGAAGATGACTATCATGAGCAGCATCTATCCATTGATGAGCTGCGTAGCAAAATGGTGGTAGAAGAGGACGAGCGCTACTCAGCAGACTATCATGACCCAAGCAAGCGCTCAATTGCCAATGCGATTCAAATCTTCTTTGAAAATGGCACTAGTACCGATAAAGTCGCTGTGGAATACCCGATCGGACACAAACGCCGCCGTGAAGAAGGCATTCCCATACTAGAAGCAAAGTTTCGCGCCAGTTTAGCGACTCGCTTTATTGAGAGCCGTTGTGACGAGATTGTTGCGCTATGCGACGATCAAAGTCGATTAGAGCAGACGCCTGTTCATGAGTTTATGGACTTGTTTGTTATCAATTAGAGTGCTATAAATAAAAAGGGTATGTCATTGATTGAATTATGACATACCCTTTTTCTTATTTTAACAATTCACTTTTTTAAGTCCTTTTTTACCACGGGATTGTCTCCCCTGCCCAGTCGACAAAACTCCCCGATTGGGCAGCGCTCATACCTGACAGTACCTCTAGTAGACATTCTGCACTATAGGCTGGCGAGAATAACTGTCCATCAGCGACATTACCCTGAAATGGTGCTGACAACTGGGTGTTGACCGTTCCTGGCTGCATGACCACTATGCACACATCTTTTAATGAGCGTTCCCATTCAATGCTTAGGTTTTTCATGCCCATATTCAGCGCAGCCTTACTCATTCTATAGCTATACCAGCCACCCAATTGATTGTCACCAATGCTGCCCACACGTGCCGATATAGTCGCAAATATCGCCGGCTTATCAGTACTGCGCTTGGCTTTGGCAAGTAACGGCCTGACATGCTTAGCTATAAGTAGCCCTGCTAGTGCATTGATTTGCATATTCTGTAAGAAAAATTCCGTTTCAACTTGGCGGAGTGCCTTTTCTGGTTGTGACTTTTTAGTATGTAATAGCCCTACACAGTTAATGACCCAATCAAGATGGGCGCTCTGTTGCTTTATGTCCTCAACGGCTTGTTTGATACTACTCTCATCACTGACATCCATTTGTAACCAGTACAAATTAGCCGCTTCAATGTCAGGGACATTTCTATGATAAGTGGCAAAGACTCTAACCTGCGTGCTGTTTTTGCTTTGCTCATCGGTAGTCGCTTGCACCAGCTGTCTAACCATTGCCTGACCAATGCCCCCTGCTCCACCGATGATTAGGTAGGTTTTGTCTTTCTTACTTATATTACTCATACCGACTCCTTGTCATCTGTTTATCTTAATGGGTTATTTAGGCTGATTTTTTAATATTACATTTTTTGATATTACTATGGCATAAGATGACAGATAAAAAAACCGCCTTTGTCAATAAGCGGTTTAGTATCTTAAGTCATATAAAAGAGAGATTAATGATGAGCAACCTGCCTTTGTTCAGGCTCCACAGGTACCTCCTGTCCGTCACAATCGAATAATTTACCCTCAACAAAATAATCACCCTCATTCAAATCTACAATAATATCAGAGCGTACTGTCCTGATCTCCGTACCAGCTACAAACACTGATTGTTGATCTGAGTTACCTATTTTTAAGTGATTAAATAATAAATTGAGTAAAATGGCCATAATAGCAGTAGAGCTAATGCCAGAATGAAAAATCGTGGCAAACCAATCTGGGAACTGGTCATAGAAAGCTGGGGCGGCAATTGGTAACATGCCAAAGCCGATAGAGGTAGCAACGATAATAAGGTTCATATTATTCTCGTAGCTTACCTGCGCAAGGGTACGAATACCGCTCGCGGCGACCGTGCCAAACAACACGATACCAGCACCGCCTAATACAGCAGTAGGAACAGTCGCAATGACACGGCCCATGATTGGTAATAGTCCCAATGTCACCAAAATAATACCAGCGGCAGCAACGACAAAGCGGCTTTTTACGTTAGTCACAGCAACTAAACCTACGTTTTGCGCAAATGCACTTTGGGTAAATGAACCAAAAAACGGTGCCACGATACTTGAAATCATATCTGCACGTAGGCCATCGCCTAAACGACGTGAATCGATTTCGGTGTCAATAATATCACCAACGGCTAAAATATCTGCTGAAGTCTCTACCAAAATGACCAGCACCACAATAAACATAGAGATAATAGCTGCAATCTCAAAGGTTGGCATACCAAAATAGATGGGAGTAGGAAAGGCAAAGATAGGTCCTGTCATCAGACCAGAAAAATCAACCATACCAACTGCCCAAGCGGCAAAAGTACCGATGACCATAGCGAGTAGTATCGACAAGCGACTGATAGCGGCACTGCCAAGTTTACTTAATAACAGCACCAATGCTAGCGTAAAGGCGGCTAAACCAATATTGGTCATGCTACCAAAATCAGGCTTATTACTATTACCGCCCATCGACCAGCGCGCTGCTACGGGCATCAAGGTCAAGCCAATGGTTGTGATGACAGCGCCTGTGACCAGTGGCGGGAAGAATTTAATAATCATTGAAAAAACAGGGGTGATTAAAAGCCCGAGAACGGATGCAGCAATGACAGCACCAAATACCGATGGTAAACCGCCTCCTGCAGTGACAATCGCCACAATAGTCGCGACACTTGCAAAAGAGACCCCTTGCACCAGTGGCAGCTGACAACCAAAAAACGGCAGTCCAAGCGTTTGTAATAATGTTGCTAAACCGCCAACGAATAAAGATGCGGCAATCAGTAAGCCAATCTCAGCAGGTACTAGACCTGCTGCTTGCCCAACAATCAGTGGCACAGCAATAATACCACCATACATAGTTAGTACGTGTTGGAAGCCATAAGCAATATTGGCGACAGTGCCTAGGTTTTCATCTTCTGGCCGTTCTAATAGAGGTTGAGAAGTAGATTTGATATCCATAGATAGATGTGCTCCCTGCATAATCTATTATTAATCTATTTTAGATATGTATATTTTGTCTAAAGCCTAAAATAAAGCTTAAATACAACCACAATCGTATTGTCTAGCTTTGCTATAAACGATCACTAGAGTCCATATCTGTGGCAGAGACTCTTTAAGAAGAGAAGGTATAGTAGATTACGATATGATTGAATATGTCATAAGATTTATAACTTAATTTTAGGGTAGATTTTATTATCCATAACTACTGGTTGTATTTTGACCATTTGGTCAGCTTTTTATTTTACCCTTATTTCTTGTTTATTCAAGCAAGAATGAAAATAATCTTGAATAGGTTACAATGTTCGTAATAGTTGTTTACTTTACTGGATTAATGTTTGTTCTATTTATATGGATATCTCCCTATCATGCTATCACCCCAAGACCAATTAACTGAGCTGGTACGTACGCTTGAGACCGAGCAGCACGTCTTTACGACCGATCCTTTATTGGTAACCGAAAAATTACAGGCAGAAGACGGTAAGCCGATTCAAAAGCTCCATCGGCGAGCTTCGCGTATTGACAGTAATGGCAATCTTGCACGGATACTGGGGAAAATCGATGGCCGCATTAAAGGCATCATGATAGTCATGAGCATCGTCTGGTGCGTGTCAGGATTTTTGGGTTTGTTTACCTTATTGCAGACCAACGTGGTCAATTTTTTCTATGTGTTGGTTTGCCTGCTGGGCTTTCATACATTGATGCTCGGTGGCTGGCTCGTGATGACACTGATTAATCAAGGTCGCCAGTCGCCCAGTTGGTTTGCAAACTTTGTGAGTCCCAGCTACCTAATACGTGGTAAGGACGATGTCACTAAGGCGGCAGTCGAGTTATACGAGCGTCAATTGCAGCATAGTGGGATGCGCTGGTATCTAGGTCGGTTTAGTCATCAATTGTGGCTGGCAACACTGACAGGCATGATGTTTGCGATTATTTTTTTATTAATTGTACGTCAGTATAGCTTTAGCTGGGAGTCGACGTTACTATCAGATCAGGCGCTGATTGGCTTGACCCAAGTACTTGGCTGGCTGCCCAGTATGGTTGGTTTCGATGTGCCGGACAATGCTGCTATTGTGCAGAGCCGACTGGTCACAGATGCCATGCCACTATCTGTCGCGCGGCAATGGGCAAGTTTGTTAATTGGTAGCCTAATTATGTATGGTATCGTTCCACGGGCGATCGCTTGGACATTTTGTGCGCTAATGTTTCGCCGCAAAAAAATGCGCTTGGATATTAAACTCCCCTATTATCAAAAGATTTTAAGCTTTTGGCAGCGTCAAGTAGTAGATGCCGATGATTTCAATGAAGCACCAGTACCGGTAGCACCAAAGGCGAGCGTTAGTGCGGGCAAGAAGCTGGTTGCGTTACTTGAGTATCCATCAGAGCAGGATCATTGGTGGCAAGCAGGTCTTGAGGGTACTGATAGCAATAGCGAGGTTGAAAATTTCGGTATCGTTGATGACCGTGATGATATGGAGCGCCTAACGACTTATTTAGATAAAAATCCAGTACAAGTATTGCTAGGTATTCATAGTCAGGCATTGCCTGATCGTGGCACCCTGCGTAAGCTTGACCGCATTGCTACTCACGCAAAACATGGCCTTATCGTTCAATTGTTAAATAATGACAGAACGGATAGCACCGATATTAATGATATCTCAACATCTGTGGTGGTTACTGACCCAAAATCGCCTCAGACTATCCGTTATCAACAATGGCAAACGGCATTAGCCGCACGTAATATTGGCTTGGTAGAGAGTCGCTCATTATAAGGTTCTACTGGTATAATTTTTTCTTGCTTGTGGTACCTGCGCAGACAGAGGCTGCAAAAAATCCATATGAGTAGCCCTTTACCATTTTGTATAAGACTAGACTGACTGTAGATGACGCATGCGTTCATAAGCAATGCTGCTTTTATAAGGTGTCAAGCTTATATTAAAGAGTCAAGGATGACCATAATGGTAGATATGCGGTAGGATGTTATGGCGATGACAGATAATAGTAGTAACGGTCTAATAAGTTTAGGCAAGTACGGACAGACCCTAGATGCTTACAAAGAGATGCTCAATCAAAGTATCTTAGCCATCGCGCCTGAGTCATGGCAGCCCATGCTGGCGAGTATCTTACCTGCACACTGGCAAGAGTGGCTATTACCGCTGGCAGGTGGACCTTTTTTCTTATTATTTTTGGCAGAATGGTTTTATCAATCTAAGCGTGGACGTGGATCTGCCTTTGGTTGGCGTCGCGCCATGACCAACTTTAGCTTAGGCGGCTCTTATTTAGGGTTTGAGCTGGTCATACAAGCACTTGTCGTGCTGCCTATTTGCTTGTGGTTATATCAATATCGCTTGTTTACGATTGAAGTCACATGGCTCACGGCCATTCCTATTTTTATTACGGTCGAGTTCTGCTATTACTGGTTTCATCGTAGCTCCCATCGGGTCAACTGGTTTTGGTCAGCACATGTGGTACACCACTCCGATGATCAAATGAACTTATCGACGGCTATGCGCCAAAGTTTATTGTACTCAGTTACAGGCTGGTGGTTGTTCTTTGTCCCGCTGATGCTGCTTGGCGTCCATCCGGTGTGGGTTTTCTTCTTCTACGCGCTTGATCTAATTTATCAGTTCTTTATTCACACTGAAACGATCGGTAAATTCCCTAAATGGATTGAATATATCTTTGATACTCCCTCCAATCACCGTGCGCATCATGGTACCAATAGCGACTATATCGACCAAAATTATGGCGGCGTTATCATTCTTTTTGATCGTTGGTTTGGCACATATGTGGAAGAAGATACGATTAATAACCCAGTGAAATACGGTGCGGTAGGTGTGACCAGTCATGATAATATTATCAGCTTAATATTTGGCGTTTTTTATCGTATGTGGCAACGCTTCTTTCGTACCAAAGGGCTAAAGAACAAGTTTAAAGTATTGTTTCGTCCACCTAGTGCCGTTTAAAACTGACTGATTAGCAATAACATCGCGTATATAGACCATATAAGAGCGTTTGGTTACAATAGCTTATAGATGAGGATGTATCTGTATAAAAAAGAGTGATTTTTTATACACTATTTGCCAAATCGACAGTCAAGAGGAGGTTGAACATGAAAAATGATAAAAAAGTAACGCTAGAAGATTATCGAGGAATAATAAAAGATGGTGATATATCGGTGCACCTTACTCGAGATCAAAAAGCGATGATCTTAAAAACTTATGATTACGGGCTGAATGAGCTAACTGAGATTGACGAGATGTTACTCAGTGCTGTTATCCGACAACTGAAAGCTGCAATCGACCAATAATATTCAATATAAGACCCTATCATGAATAATAACAATAATAGTTCTGACAGTCAGCCGAAGAGCCTATTTGCAGACAAAGCTTATGATGCATCTAATTCGTCTACCAAACCTATTGAGGATACGTCATCTATTAATATTAGCAAAAAGCAGAATGAGAGTAATACTGGACAGTCTACTGCGGATAGCAGCCTAACCAATTTATCGGCTTTATCAACATCACCAACTGAAGAGGCTGCAAGAACAACCAGTAAAACCACTATTGCCAGTGGCGATTCACTAAAATTAGCAGTCGTTGGTCATACCAATACAGGTAAGACCTCCATACTGCGCACTTTGCTACGTGATGTCTATTTTGGTGAAGTCAAAAACGAAGCTGCGACTACTCGCCATGTGGAGCGTGCACAATTAACGGATAACCAAACGGGCGAAGTGCTGGTTACCTTGTACGATACGCCGGGTTTGGAAGATGCGTCTGGTCTGATGGATTGGCTCGAGGATAATACTGCCAGTCGCCGTGATGGTATTGAGCGCTTACAGCAATTTTTGGCAGCAGACATTGCACAAAGTGCCGATGCATTAGGTAGCAGTGAGGATTATAGTCAAGAAGCGAAAGTTATTCGCCAGCTGCTGGCGAGTGATATGGCCATTTATGTAGTCGATGCGCGTGAGCCTGTGCTCGGTAAGTATAAAGACGAATTAACCATTTTGTCGTGGGCAGCCATTCCAGTTATGCCGGTATTTAACTTTACTGATAGCCAAGACGCCAATATTGATGAATGGCAAACCATGCTGGCGCGGCGTAATTTGCATATCTCCACCCGTTTTGACTCTGTCGCTTTTGAATTTGTCGACGAGATGCGACTTTGGCAGAATTTAGCCACCATGCTTACTCATGCTGAAATGCTTGAGCAATTAATGCAGCGCCGGACTGAAAACTGGGCACGTCTGTACGACGAGGCCAATATTATAATTGCAGATTTTTTATTAAATGTCGCCGCATTCGTTCAAGAAGTCAATGAAGACGATGATCCGATGCCTGTGTTGCAGCAGATGCAAGAAGCCGTGCGCCAAAGCGAGCGTAGCATGCAGCATAAGTTGTTAAATCTTTATAAGTTTTATGATAATGCCGTAGCAGCGACTCCGCTTGAGTTGCAAGCTTATCAGCAAGATCCATTTGATCCTGAATTGCTCAAAAGTTATGGTATTCGTACGACTTCTGGCGCGGCGGCTGGCGCGTTATTGGGATTGGGTATTGATGCGGCTGCGTTAGGTACGACTTTAGGATTGGGTGCCGCGATAGGTGGTATCGCAGGTGGGCTGTTATCCAATACAGGTAGTATCGCGGACAAGTTATCCGGTGTGAAGCGTTTATATATTGACCCCGCTACCCTAACCCTCCTTGCTACCCGCGCTATGGACTTGTTGGTCGCCGTACGTCATCGCGGTCATGCTGCCACTGATGCGACGCAGCTGTTGTATGCAAAAGAGCAAATAACGACTGATGACAATGATGAACTTGCTGATGATGAAAGCAACCCGATTACCCCTTGGCCGACCCACAAACTGCCAAGTGAGCTAAAAAAAGCCCGTGGCAAACCGCAATGGTCGTCGCTCAGTAGTGGTAAGTCTGAGCAGGCACAAAGTTTGCGTATTGATGCAGCATGGTCACTTTCAAGTAAATTGCAGGCGCGCAGTGCTGATAACTTGCAAATGGACTAGGTCAATAACTCACTCAAAGCTTCGCTACCGCGTACGTCTGTCTGCTGTAAATAAATGGGATAGATTGGATAGTCTGTAAAATTACTTTCAATCTCCTTCATCAATCCTTGCTGTCTATTCGCACGTGTGCGCCAAAACTCATCGGTTTGCGTAGGCGTTATCAGCTGATTAACTACGATTGCCGCTGGCGTGAGTTTGGTTTCTTCTAATTGCTGGATGGCGCGCTTAGTTTCTGCCAATGGCAGTACATCGGCAGTCATCACCAACACAATGGCCGTTTGCTTACGATCATGGAGTAACAACCCTGCTTCACGAAACAGCTGCTTGCGTTTTTCTAGGACGGATACTGCCTGCTCCCAGCGATCTGGTTTTTGCTTAGCGAAGGGATTTGAGACATTGTCTTTACCATTGTTCTTATCTAAATCCAAGCTCGTTGCTGCCGAGCGTAACTTAGACTGCCGCCGCTGCTGGGCTAATAATCCATCCGTCCACGCTCCCATCATCTCTGGCAATACTAATAAGCGCAAGGTATGCCCCGTTGGTGCGGTATCAAAGATTATATGCTCGTACCTTTTATCAGAGTCAGCATCCGCTGCCGCCACCAAGTGCTGACACATAGACTCGAGCATGGCGGCCTCTTGTGCTCCCGGCGCAGACTTTGACAGACGTAGATGCTCACGAATCTTGGGCATCATGTCAGGATTGGCATAACCTTTAATGGTACGTTCGACCTGTGCAAAATGGTTATCAACGATAACATCTGGATTGAGCTCAAGCGCATCAAGGTAAGGGGTAATTGCTGTCTTCTCGTCACTGAGCGCTACATTTAATACATCGCCCAAGCTATGCGCTGGATCAGTGGAAATAATGAGTGTCTTTTTTTGCTGAGTCGCATAATGGCTGGCAAGTGCGGCGGCTGTCGTTGTTTTACCAACGCCGCCTTTACCACCAACGAATATAATCGGTTGGCTAGCTAACAGTGTGGCTAGCTTATCTAATGGTTGTAGAGCCATAATGTCTTCTCATTTTGATGGTTTTTTCTTATAGTTTTTATAATTTAATTAGGCATTCAACTAGCAATTAACAACAGCCAACATGGTCAAATGGGCATTTCTCCATACCCATGCGTGTATGCCATTCATGGAAATTTTCTAAAAATAGTGGCTGTAGCTCAAGTGTATAAAAGCTGGCTGGGTTATCAATGCCGAGACTCTCCGCAAACATCATTAGCATAAATAAATCTTCTTCATCGCGTGCGGCGCGTGCCATTGTTTGCCGATATGGTGCATGGTAGAACTCATTAAGTCCTGTTAGGAATCTTTGCCATAAAGGCTGATCGTTTTTTGTTTCGTCCATAGTTTTGCCTTGGTTCTAACAACTTATTTATTAGATAATATCATTAACTGGTGGGTTACACTGTACTAACCATATCCTATAAAACAATATTCCAAAGCATAAAAACGCCAGCAATTGCTAGCGTTTTGTTCTGCTCAAATATTTCAGATTTAATTAAGTCTCATTTTTACCTTTATGCTGCGACCATTCACGGCGTAGCACAGACAGACTCTCAAAAGTAACCAAAATCGTTGCAATCATAATGATGATATCCATAATAATGAGTAACCAATTACCATCAGTATAGAAAGTTTTGAGCTGAATTAACAACGCAAAAACCGTCATGACTAGCAAGAACGACAATGGCGCTAAAGTGTACCAAACCGTCTTGCCATTACGTAACAAGATAACGGTTACGATCATAAGCGTTAATGCTGCCATCAATTGGTTAGTAGTACCAAATAGTGGCCAAATAATCATGCCGCCTTCACCGCCAATACCGCCCGCACCGAACGCCAATAATAGACAGGATCCGACTGCTAACAAGGTGGCGACGACGCTTTTACTTAAAATTGGAAGGTTATAGAACTCACCAAACTCTTGGAAGATGTAGCGCTGTAGACGAACGCCAGTATCCATTGTTGTACCGGCAAATAATGCTGCCATTACCGTAAGCATCGTCTGTGACAATACTATATCAATACCGACACCGGCATTAAGTATAGCCGCGCCGCCATCAATGAATGCTCCAACCGAGCCGTCACCGAATTTTTGATAAACTGTTTGCCAATCACCAAGGGTCGCAAAACCTGCGGTGGCAGCAAGAATGGCACCTAATGCCAGCATCCCCTCACCAAGTGCACCAAAATAACCAACAAAACGTACATCTTCTTCTTTGTCGATTTGCTTAGAGGTCGTACCTGTCGCGACCAAGCCATGGAATCCTGAAATAGCACCACAAGCAATAGTCACAAACAATAATGGCAACATAGATGGCGTGCCTATTGGTAAGTCGGTATTGATTGCTGGCGCGACAATATTAGGCGTTGAGATAAAGATAGCAGCGTATAACAAAATCAAACCGACGAATAGCTGCAACCCATTAATATAGTCACGTGGTTGCAATAGCATCCATACGGGTAATAATGAGGCAATTGCAGCATAGGTGAACAGAATAATAATCCAGACAGCATTATCTGGTAATCCAAAAAGAGTCTCAGGTAATACGACTGGGAACATAGGACCAAGATAAATCAGTCCGTATAAGGCCGTTACCCCAATAATAGAAACCCATATCAGGCTCATATTATAGCGATAAATACATTGACCAATAATGAAAGCGACAATCAATGCTCCCCATACTGGTAAGACAGCTGATGGCGTTTTGATAAGCATATTGGCAATGGCCACACCAAAGACAGCGTTGACCATTAATAATAGTAAAAATATAACGACCATCATCAGACTGCGTACGCGTGTGCCCATGACCGTACCAGCGATGGAGCCGATAGACTGACCGCGATTACGCATACTCGCCCAAATGGCTGACATATCATGAACACCAGCCATAAATATCGTCCCAAATACCACCCAAAGCACCGCTGGTACCCAGCCCCAAATGACTGCAATGGCCGGACCGATAATTGGTGCAGCACCTGCTACAGAGGTGAAATGATGTCCCCATAATACATACTTATTGGTAGGCACATAATCTATCCCATCTTTCATCGTATGGGCTGGCGTAGGACGACTATTATCTAACGCCAAAATCTTGGTGGCAATAAATTTTGAATAAAAAAGATAGCCGCAAAGCATCGCAGCAATTCCGAATAATAATACAATAGCACTATTCATTTTATCTCTCCCTAGATAAGATAATGAGGATCAAATTACATATCCCCCTACCTTTTTTGATCTTATGGTTATTAGTCTTTGCTTAAGTCTGTCCGACCTAAAGTGTAACGATTAGTATATTTGTTACACAGTAGTATAAACGTAGTCTTAATACAGTTTAGGCAGTGATAGTTGTTAAAATGCAGGTTCGATATTTCCATACCTATACGCTACCTGCACAAATTATTGCGACAGTAAATGCATACAAGCGTTATAGCGTCATTTTATTGGCTTAAGATGTCCTCATACAGATATTTGACCATACTGACGCTGGATATGATAAAACACTCAAGAGGAATAAAATGACATACTATTTTGGATTTGTCCCATCAGATAAATTAAACAACATGATTAATGAGGCTGAGCGTATCATCATATCAGGCGAAAAAGTAGCTTATTATCCCTATCGCAATGATCTCACGCAGCAAATTGCTCGCGAACTAAACGACAATTTATTGGTTAGCTTGATAGATGTCATTCCAAACCCAGACCGCCAAGCAGCCATGCGCAAAATTGTGAATACCATTGAACGCGCAACAGAGACACTACTCAACGTTTTGCTTGGTAAAGATGAAAACGAAGACGTTTTACCAAGTTTCAACTTTTTAAAAAATCAAACGATGTTTATAGATAATGAAGGTATTCGCCGTGTAGGTTTTGAATTACCAAAAGCATCTGCCGATATTATCATAGAGGGATTTGATGCAATTACCCCCGACAATGTCGATAAAGATAGGTTTAAAATTGCGCTTGAAACTATGAATGAAGAAGCACTTGATCATTTCATTAGTAAATTCACTGAAACGCTCAAGCTGGGTATGATCAAACGTAAATCTATTCCGGTTGCAAAAGTAGGTATCGATAAAGGTATGGGTATGGCTCTAAATAAGTTATTGCCGCAGCTGCCTGATGCTGGACTAAATCGCTTAGCCCGTTTTTACCGTCCTTTTCTTATAAAAATGGCTCACTAAACAGATAACGATAAAAATAAATCACTATTTTTGCTTTAAAGTAATATCTCGTTGGGCAAATTCACCAAAACTTGCTAAAATAAGCGGCACTTTTCCTCGAAGGCGCAACTCATGACTCAAATCAGTAATCAAGAAATTGAAAAAACCCTGCGCAACTCAGAATGCCTCATTAGTAGTATCGAAGTAGCTGCGGCCTATGAGCGTCTTGCCGCTCAACTTAATCTTCATTATGCCGGTCTTAATCCAATCGTTATGGTTGTTATGAATGGCGGACTGATTCCAGCTGGTCAGTTGCTGACTCATCTAACCTTCTATCATCGTATGCACTATATTCATGCATCACGTTATCGTAATAACGAAGGTACCAATGACCTTGATTGGAAATTCAAACCGGACGTTAGTCTTGAAGGCGAACACGTATTACTAATTGATGATATTTTTGACGAAGGTATTACTCTAAAAGCTATCGTAGAAGAGCTAGGGAAAGAAAAGCCACTCTCTATTGAGTCTTGTGTATTACTTAATAAAGAACATGATCGCAAAGTTGCAGAGTTCGAGGTTGATTTTGTCGGTATTAATGTCGCCGACCGTTATGTTTATGGCTGTGGTATGGACTTTCATGGTTACTTGCGTCATCTGCCTGGCATTTACGCTATTAAAGAAGACAAATTATAATCTCAAACTTTACATATTCCATATAAAAAGCATCCAAATCGGATGCTTTTTTATTGATAACATTTTTTGAAATTAAATAGATAAATATTATTATAGCTGCTATCACCTACTCTATCGACCCTTCAAACTGCAAGCTTAATCCTGTCTGGCGCACCGTTGGTGTAGCCAAAGCTTGTGCAAATGCGCTTTCTGTACTAAATATCGACACCTGCTTTTTTGCTCTCGTAACTGCTGTATAGATTAACTCCTGGCTAAGCAGCCGCGCGTTATGATCGTCAAAGCTAATAGCAACATGCTCAAATTCAGAACCTTGCGACTTATGAATCGTCATCGCATACGCAGTAGCAATCATCTCATCACTGAGCATATTTACTGAGATACCTTGTGGTTTGTTCTCAAAAAACACCTGCAAACGCCCGCCTTCAGTCTGTAGACAAATACCAATATCGCCATTGAACAAGCCGAGTTCATAGTTATTTTGTAATACCATTATAGGTCGACCGTGGTACCAAGGAGATTTGGATAAGGGTAGTTTTAATTGATTGCGATGCTGCTCACTTAGGTAGCGATTAATAGAATGATCCCCGCAGCGTCCATGATGTCCGGCAGTGAGCACCCTAAATTGATTGAGTAGTGAAATTAGTTCATCGAAAATTGCGATATACTCTGCCGTTGGCATGGATTTGGCTACCTTTATCCTTGTTAAAGTTTTGTTGGTTTGATTTATATACGACTTATAATTCTTAAGTGTTTTTGAATAGAAATTATAATTGCTTAGGCTATTTTTTATTATATTATCTTTATTATTTATATCATTTTCCATTTGTATTGAGGGTGTATGAGTCAGATGATAAAAGTCTAAAGTCTCATCCTCATGCATTAGCTGCCAAACGGCTGTCATACTTCGCCCTATATCACTAGCATCTTGATTGATTAGCTTTGCAAGCTTACCGATACCAGACTCCTTTGTGAAGCGGCGACTAACCTCTAAACGCTGATGTACCTCTTGTAATGCTGGTATGCGACATAAGTCCGCCAGTACTGCCCCAGCGTCTACTGCCGCTAGCTGATTAGCATCTCCCAATAAAATTAACCGAGCTTTTGGTTTGACTGCACTGACTAAATAGTTGGCTAACTCTACGCCAAGCATAGAAGCTTCATCTACGATGATAATATCTTCGCTTAATTGATTGTCTTTATGATAGCGAGGCTGCCCGCCCTGCCCAATACCTAACAATCTATGAATGGTCTTAGCCTCTGGCAGCTGCATTGCTACGCCTGCATGTTGTAACGCGTCTTGCAAGGACTCCTGCATACGCTGAGCTGCTTTACCCGTTGGGGCAGCTAGGGCAAGGTTTACGCTATTGGTGGATGCCTCCCCTACTTTGTCTTCTATTTCGCCCTCTGACTGTGCTTGATGGAGCGCCATTACTAGCTGAGCGACGGTAAACGTCTTTCCGGTACCTGGCCCACCAGTAATGATGCTAAACGCTGAACGATTGGCCATATGAATGGCATCTTGTTGCTCAGTGTTTAAAAGTGGATTTAATGCAATCGGTAAAATGTCAACGGTCTGATCTTTGATACGGATAATATTGTGCGCGAGTGCATACTCTGCCTGCCATGTACGGTGTAGCCATAGAGTCAGTATTAGTTTTTGCTTATCAAACTGCGTGTTTTCTTTTACTTGAAAAACGATCGGGCTATCGTTTTGACTAATATCTTTCCAGTTGTAGTTGTTTTTGCTGTTCTGAATTAATGGATGCTCTCTTAAAGTTTGTACGAATTTGCTTAGGCTATTTACTGATGGTACTTTTGTTTTAGTCGCTGTCATTGTTTTTAAATACTGATAAAGTTCAGTCGCTGCCCTATAGCGTTGCTGTAGAATTTGCTGCTCGTATTGCGATAGTATCGACTGTAATAGCGCAGCATTCCATAATGCGTGCTCATTATTCATAAGTGAATCAATATCAACTACCTGACCCAAGATGCCTTCAGCTTGACTCAATAGTGGCTGTAATAATGGTTGTATTAGCTGCTGTTGCCAATTTAAAAGCCCAGTATAGCTCTCAGACTCTAGTTCCGGATTTGCTTGGCTGTCATCGTCTGTAAGCATGGCTACGGTATGACCCTCTTCTAAGCGCTGTATAAGCACCTCAAAAATGGCCTCAAACAACCAATCCTGTGTGGCAGGGTGTACATCACTTTCATCAAGTCGCAATTGAGCTTGATAGGCTGCCTGCGTCTGCCCTCTTCGTTGCAATAAATATTGACTGACAGTGGTTGCCCAACTACTACCAATATCGATAGCGCCTTGATTTTGGCCACTGCTTGCTACTCGCTGCGTAATACTTGTAGATTTACTCATTATTCATCCATTTTTATCATCGTACTATAATTTATGCTAAACAAAATTGGCGCACCTTCTCCCACGTGCTGCTGGTATTAAACTGTACCTATTTTAAAGTGTGTTAACTATATACTTTAGGAGTGCCAAACATCTCATCTAACGCTTGTACTAGCGCAAAAGGTATTTGCCATTGAATACGGCCATAGCTTTTAACATTATTATTAGTATTGTTAGTAACATTGCTCTCAATATTTTCAACAGCATCGTTCTGGCTATCTTGAGAGTCGATACCGCGTAAGAAGAGATACTCTACCGCGCCTAGATACTGCTCTTCATTGCCTTCATAATCATGCAAGCGTAACCGTAAAAAACGATGTAGCGCGACTTGATAGATGGTTGCTTGTAACCAATAACCAGCCTTATTCATTGTTGCACTGAGGTTTTCATAATCATAATTACTTAGGCTATTTCCTAAATAATTACTTTTATAGTCCACCACATAAAACTTACCCACGTGCTCATATACTAAATCAATCTCACCGCGCAAATAGCGATAGATATGATCAGAGTACTGCGCTGTGAGCTCTATATGCTTATCAGGATCGTCAGGTAGGTGCTGCTTAAAGACCTCGTTAATACGTTCAGGGGTAAAGTCATCAGCCAGTCCCATATTGAAGCTCAGCTCAGCAATACTTTGTTTGGGCGAGATGGCTTGTAATGGCTGCCCTGAGGCTAACAGTGGCGCTGCTAGTACGTCTGATACCCATGTCATCAGCTCATCATGAGCAACGGCTAATTGACTGTCCTCTTCTATAGGTACTACACTGGCACTTTCATTATCACTTGCGCTTGAGGGTATGTCTTGTAGCAGACGCTGTTGGTTGCTGGCACTAGTATAGCTAACTGGTAGCTGATATTGGCGAATACCTTGATCAATAATCGCTGACCATTTACTGTTATTATTAAAATCTATCTTTTCAAAAACTTCGTGCAAGAATGTACCCGCATTGGCGCCTCTTACAAAACGAAAACGAATATTATCTACCGTCATTAAAGCAGAGTTATTCTCACTACTCTCGTTACCTTCTGCGTTAGTTATATTTCCAGATGTAGAGGCAGCCGACAAATTCATACTATCTGTTAAATCCACACTATCCGTTAAGTCTAAGTCATCCTCTATACCATCATCAAACACAGCTAAAGCTTTACCTTGCTCACTCAGCTGCCGAGATAAGGCAGTAAAGCTGGTTTTTGCCCAACCCTTAAAGTAATTTACTCGAATCTGTGCGTAGGCATCTTGATAATCAATACGCAGCAACGTATCAGCATCGTTTTTATTTTCATTATTATCAGTCTTTGCAGCTTTCCCATTAGCTTTGACTATAGTCTCAGCATTGGTTGCAACGGTACTATATTCTAGCCAGCCAATATGATCGTATAAACGCTCTGGCAGTGTGAACTTGTGATCTTCACAGCTTAGCCATTTAAGGCTTGGTTTACGTTCAGCACCCGTTTTGTTAAAGCTATCTGCTAATACCATATACAGCTGTTCACTGGCGCGGGTAAAAGCCACATAGGCTAAGCGTCTAAGCTCTTCATAATTCTCAGTCGTTTCAAACTGAGCATAGTAATCCGTTGGCGTCTCTCCTTTTGCTGATTTACTATGCGGCTTGCCTTTACAAGCAGATAGACGACGTTCAGTCTTGTTATTATGGATGTTGTTGACGTCACTATTATTATCGTTATCACTACTACTATCAGCACTCTTGTGATCGAATAAAAATAAATTATGTTTACTGCTATCACCGGCTTTTTTGCTAGTCCCATCCATACCAATGACATATACCACTGGAAACTCTAACCCTTTAGATTTATGAATGGTCATCAATTGGACACCTGACTCAGTCGGCAATGGTTGCTGCTTCGCCCATTCAGGTGTTCGTTTACTATTCATGTTTTTCTTATACCATGCCAGCATTTCATGCTCACCAATATGCATCCCGTACTGAGCTAAGATATCCATTAGATGGCGTAAATCCATCAGATGGCGTGCCCCATCTTCTAAGTCTGCAAGACCTACCCAAATACTCTGACGTTCTGTTGGACGCCCTGTATGGCTCTCTGTCTTGTAGGCCATTGGGTTATGACCAAACAAATAATGCAGTGCAGACAAGATGCCATTATGCTGCCACTGGCTAGCGGCTATCTTTATATAATTTTGGAAGTCTTGATAACGCTGCTTAAGTGCAGCTTGTTCACCATCTGTATCTGATATTCCAATAGCTTGCTCAGCGCTTAACTGTTCTACGCTGTCGTCATCCACACTTTGCATCAGTGCTTGCACATCGTTGAGACTTAATTGGTAAAAATGACTGGTCAACACTCGATTGATAATGTCACGGCGATGCGGGCGTAGCATGGCCTCTAGCAATGCTGCTAGATCAGCGGCTATAGGCGTGTCAAAGACGTTGTTCTCCGCCGTCTCTAATGTCGGCACGCCAAGCTTAGCGAGCATATCTTCGACTTGCTTTAAATCTTTTTTGGTACGGCCCAATACACCGATATCACTTGGTTTTAATAGTCGTCCCTCTATGGTCTGATCACTACCAAGAAGTGCGGCAATATGTAAGGCAGTCAGCTCACAAGCATTGTGCTTAGCTTCTTTGTTATAAGGCAGATGGATGACACTAACTGGGCTATTTGATGCAATGGAAGCGGTTTCAGAAGATAGGCTGACAGTTTGTTCAGCGGTTGATTGCTGCCAAGATAATCGCGACTCCGTATTAACCGCAGTAATATGCTGGTAGTAAATACCCTTACCCAACTGGGCTAACTCATCGACAACGCCTGAACTTGTAGACTCATTCACATCGGTAGCAGGTTTTGTGCGTCCAAACCAGTGATTCAGTGCCGTGATTAAGCGCTCATTGGAACGTCGATTCACATTCAAGCTCATAATATGCTTATCATCAAACCTTGCTTTCATGGCGTTGTAGTTGGCCACATCACCACCACGGAAACCATAAATCGCCTGTTTAGGGTCACCTACCAATAATAAGAAGCCGCGACTTCTGTCTTGCGCACGAGGGTCTTTATTATCAGTCTTCCTAGACAGATAGATCCGCTCAATCATACGCGCCTGCTCACCATTGATGTCTTGTGACTCATCAATCAGGGCAATGGGATAATGATGACGAATATAACGTGCCAGCCGCTGCCCTTGTTTACCGGTTAGCGCTTGATTCAACCGTACCATTTGTAGAGCAAAAGTCGTCTCGCGTCGCTCTTCTAAGACCGATGGTAGCTTTTGTCTTACCTTTAACGCGATATCACGATTTAGGTTTTCAATGAGCCCATCAAGATACAGCTCAATCTGCTGGGTGTAATCACGTAGCGTTTTTAGAGCGTTTATGCTGTCTAGATTGATAAAGGTTTGGCGCTCTAGCTCTTTGCCTTTATTAAAACCTTTGCCGCCATCGTCTTTACTGAGAAATGCATAAGGCAGTGCATCATAAAACTTTTGGGTTTCCTCGTCCAAATGCGTAAAGAACGCTGTGCCATTTTGTTGAATGGCAGTCTGTATATTACCTATATGATTTACTTTAGTAGCAAGACCTGCATTCCAAGTCATCCCTTGCGCTTTACGATAGTCTTTATCAAAGTACGGCTTTACATCTGTTAGATCACAGTCTTTAAAATCCTCTAATGCATGCTGGTAGGCGGTAAAGTCTATTGGCTCGCCCAAATCAACAGGCTCAATTGGTGTGGAGATAAACTGCAGTGACTTTTGCGCCACGTTTAGGTGATCAGCGGGCGTGGTCAGACGATTGGTATGCTGTAATAATTGATATATCTCAGGCTGCTGATAGTACATATAACTATGATGCGCACGTACGGCATCATGAATGATACTCTCTATCACTGTCTGCTCATCGTCGCTGATTTGCATACCCTGCTGATGTCCCGTCTCCGCGCTATACTCAGACAACCATTTTTGCGACAGGCTATCTAATGTACCAACAAACAGCTTATCTAACGTCGTCAGTACCAATGCACAGCGCCTGATAGCATCGGCTAAAGGATATTCTTCCGTATGATCCAATAGGTATTCAATCAGATGGCTGTTGATAGGATCTGTCACTAGATTCGCTGTTCCTGCCAGCTTTGCTTGCTGCTCTAGCCATTGCAAGCGTGCTTGCTTCTGCTCAGGACTTACTTTACTCGTCTCTTTGGCTTTTTTAGCATTATCAGTGGATTTTGAGTCAGCTTTGTTGTTGCTTTCTTTATTGCTGATGTCATTAAATTGCAGGTATAAAATTGGATGAGTATGGGTATCAGCTTGCAGCTTATTAAGCCATTGCAGTACTTGATAAAAATCAACCAAGCGCGCATGGATACGCTCGCGCATCTCAGCCGCCGCTGCCCGAGTAAAGGTAGTAGCGATGATATGTTCAGGAGCCCGTTTGGCTTCAATCAGCAAGCGTAGGACAATGCCCGTCAGCGTCCATGTCTTACCTGTACCTGCTGAAGCTTCTATCAAGTACTTCCCAGTTAACGGTACTCGAACTGCAGGTGGTTGCTCAGACTTTTCGACCACTTTATTGTCATCATTAACGCTATCGGCTGCCGTGCTGGTAAAAGCTTCCGTTTCATTACTCATACTATTAAGATCGCTATTAAGAATGCTGCTGTCGTTATCATACTGATCCATAAAAAATCACTTGTTCAATGCTTGAAAATAATGCTACAAAAACACAAATTAGTACTGTAAAAGGTCTATATTTGAGAAGATTGTTAAGAAGGTTATAAAACCAATAAAACAGGCTCTATAGCGGCTCCAACGCGTTATCCATCATCCCAAACAATGGCTGAGCTAAAGACGGCAAAGCATCGATCAACGCGGTAAACGCATCTTGGTTTTGTAATATATACTGCCAAAGCTCGTGCTGGGCACAGGTATCATAGATGACGTCACTGTTAAAGCCTGCCCATAACCAGCTGTCAAAGTCACTACGCTTCGGCTGATAGCTTGTATCCCCCTTTTGCGCCTCTCTCACTTTATCCAAATAAGTCATCGCGTGTACAGGTAACACAGTCATCGGTGTAGTGCTGGCAATTTGTGCAAACTTAACCCATTTAAGCAGCTCTGCTAATGCCGTGTCATAATCTATCGGTGCAAGCGCAAAGGTCGCTTTACCTTTAAACTTTTTATATTCATCACTACCTTTACTAAAGCGCCAGATACTTTTGCCATCACCGTCAGCGACTTGTGCCTCAGTAGTACGTCGCGATACTTGCCAATAGACATGGGCCAGCCAGAAGCGTAATAAATGCTGGGTACGAGCACTATTGGGTAAGATATTTATCCAGAGCTTAGGTGAAATCGATTCATCTGGCGTATTAATCTCTAGCGGGACAACTCCTTTAACTTGCAATTGACCTTGTGCATTCATAGCAGATGCTTGCACATTGACCATTTTTTCCGCGCATGGCGTCAATAATGTCGGGCACTGCTCATTATTCACATCAGTATTAATACCAGTATTAACATCAATACCCAATGCAGTTAGCTGCTCGGCAAAGTCTTGGCATTGTTGGGTAATCTTTAGCTGTTGATACTGTAAGGTCGATTGACGGGCGACGCCAGCGGGCATGACTCGGTCATATAGCAAACCATTTAAACGTTTCGTTGTCTGCTGACGTTCTTCTGCATTATCACTATTAGTATAGGAGCTTGCGTATAAGTCAGTTAGTAGCTGCGCATTCACCGCATAAGCACCCAAGCCTGATAACGCTAACGGCTCCTGATGCATCGTATCTTCTGTTGGCAACACAACATGCACTTGCTGCTCTTTTAAGAAGTGCTTTGCCGGATGACGTACATGATAGTACAAATACTGCATATCAACCTGCTGAACATCAAAAAGGAACGTATTGTGCTCAGCGGTTAGCTCAATAGGTTGAGTGATAGCGGCGGCAATAGGAGCGTATTCAGCCCTATTAGGTAGCACGACTTTGATAGCATGATTGGGTGTGTCCGTATCAATTTGCGCTTGCAGACGCTCAAACACCGCTTGCCAGACTTTTGCAGGCGCATGAGTGCTTTTTTGATAGAGCTTTTCGCTTTGCATCGCGCGCGCTAAGGACTGAATAAGCTCTTGACCGTCATCCTGCTCATTGTTTCTTTCAACATTATTTTCATAGCTAGAATTGGTAGATAAAGAGTCGGGCTGTACAAATACTTCATCTGCAAAGGGTAGCGCTGGATGGCGCGTTACAAGCCATTTCTCAATCAGTTCAGGTAGATAACGTTGCACTTGAGCAGTTAAATCAGCCTGCGCATCTTTTTGAGCATTTTTAAGAGGATCCCACTGCCATTGCACTTCACCGCGCAAAAACTGCAATAGCTCGCTGACCGGATTAGCAGGCAGATGCTCGTGGATATCGGTTAGACGCTGACCATTATAAAAAATCCAGCACGCATTACGCGCGCATAGCACGGCATCTAAAAATGCCCCATTGTCATCATCTTCACTAAATCTATCACCGCGCTTGGCCAATCCCGCTTTCATCAAATCATAACGATTATCTCTATCTCGATTAGGAAACTCAGACAAATCCATATTAAGCATCACTACTAGTCCGAACGGTACATTACGCAGCGCACCGAAGCGCCCAAAAGTAATAACCCCTGTCGGCTCGGCACTGACTTGCTGGCTTTCTAGCTCGTCCTCAATACTACCCAACATAAAGCTAAGCTTTAATGGCAAGGTGCTCACTCTCGATAGCTGCGCTTCTACTTGAGCGGCATTTAACTTGCCAGCGTCAGCAGAAGCCTTGCTAGCAATTGTCTCGATATCTAATTGATCATCTATTTGAGCATGATAGCGTTGATAATGGCGGTTAGCCCGTAAGCTACTTTTAAAACCGTTCATGGCATTGAAAATAGCGCGCATAGGGCGGGTTTGATCAAGCGCGCCAAAGTATGGATGGATGATATGGTTTTCTATACGGTCTAGCCAGTCCTCAGCTTTATAGCTTGCTTGATACTCATCTCGGCACTTATTAAGCCCGGCATGGACACGGCACAAGGCTTCAACAATAGACGCATCATTTAAACTAATAGCAGAAATAGGAACGGTTTTTTCCGCTAAGGTATTGTCTTGCCAATTGTCCGGATACAGACAATCACTAATACCCGCCTCTGGCATCACTAAACCTAAGGCGATTTGATCTAAAGCGTAAGCAAAGCTAAAGCGGTAGTCATAGTCTGCGGCATCTAATGTCTGCTGCAAATGCGCTTCATCAAAACCGCGTACAAAGCCCGCCTGTTCCAACAAGTCACAGCCACGGCTCATCTGCTCATGGGTTAAGCCAAGACTTTCATATAGTGGCGGCAGCATTAACCAATCCATGACTACCGCCGCTTCAAAACGTGCCGTGTCACTACCTAGCAAACTATAAAATCCGCTAATAGCTTCCCACAGTTGGCGAATCGACTTATCAACCACCCCTGTGACTTTGGCCGGGAGCGTCAGGCCATCTTGCCCTCTGCCTTGTACGAATACCGAGGTAATCAAATCATGATGACGCTCCACATCTGGTAAAAGCACAACGATGTCAGATAAGTGGCGCATGCTACCATCGTCATTGGCTTCATTAAGCCAGCGCCCGATCATTCCGCGTAGTACTTCAAGTTGACGTTGAAGGTTATGGCAAGAGTGAATACTTAGGCTATTGTCATATTGTGAGATATTCCACTGACGCGGTTGCTCATGATATTTATTTTTTAGCGTATCGTCGCTGTACCATTGTTCTATGTGCTGGTTTGAATGATGATTATCATTGCTTAGGCTATTTACTTCATTACTATTGAGGCTATCAACGTCGGCTTGGTTTTCTGAATCTTCTAGGTTGAGTGCCATTTGTGTCCCAAGCGCAGCACTGAGCCGCCCTGCTGTAACTTGCTGAGTTGAGCTTTCATCAAGCATCAACACATCTTGCTGCAAGTGCGCAAGCAGACTCATCGGCCGCTCATCACTACGACTGACTGAAGAAGCCTGATACTCATCTTTTATATCAAACTTATCTTGCCAGTCCAATACAAAACCATCTTTATCCTCATTACCAGACAGCCCTGCCAGCATCGCAAAGGTCTCACGCGATTGTTTGCCAAGACGTGATAACAAGGTATGCCCGTAATCACGCAAAAACACACTTTCAGGATTAATTACCTGTTGGCGCTGTAGCCATTGCTTATCGACGATATCTGCCCAAAAAAGCTGCGATGGATTGTAATGCAACAAGGTAATATCGAGATGTTTTGACAAGCGCTGTAAAAAATCTAGCTCGTTTTGCGGCAATTGCTGAATCGTAAAAATATGCAATTGAGTCGGCAAGATCGACTTAATATCGACGCCTGTCTCACTGCTATCCTTTGTCATAACCTCCCAAAACCGGCGCTCAATAGAAGAGCGATGCTCATATACAGAGGCAAATAATAACCGCCATAGATGTCGCTGCGCCGCCTCTAGCTCTACATAATGCGCAACTAACCATTCAGGTGTCATGCCAGCGTATTTATCAAACTCTAACGTCAGCTTATCCTTTTCAGCAACCAACGTCTCCACGTCTAGCGCTTTACCTTCAGACCATAAGGTCAACCATTCCTCACGGTGATTCAGATAGCGACCAAATACTCGCGAAAAATCAGTCGCAAGCGACCATAGCCGAACATCTTGCTGACTGCGATCAGCCTCATCGTCTATTAAAGCTAATAGCAACGGATAGAGCGGATGCTTATCGTCCGTCATAATCTGCGTTTGATAATAGGTAAAGTAACCGAACAGGCGCCACTGCATCACCGAGCCAGTCAGTACTGCCACCTCTGGCACGGTAATAATTTCTTGCGTGCGCTGATTATTCTCCAACCAAGTATTGTGCTCAGACAACAATTTTTGCATCAATGTCCACTGATACTGACCCCAAAATGTCGTCGTGACTAACGTGCTGATACCCGCTTGGCTTGCAATAGACTTATCCAACCAGTCACCAAGCACCATCGATGGCACAATGACGACAAACTCTTCAAATATAGGCTGATTTTTGGACTTGTAAGCGGCCAATAACTGTTCGACCAAAATCTCGGTCCGATGGGACTGAATAATTCTAAACATAAACAATAATCTAATTAGAATAAGATAAACAATACCTAGTGCACGCTACGATAATAGTAATGCAATGGGGCGGTATAAAGAGGTTTAATCGATCATAGATGACTTGATAGAACATCCAGAGAGATCATTCTTGACAATATAGAAGCATTATATCTAAACAGAAGTTTTCTTGATATCATAGCTCTTAAAATAAAAATCACCAATGACAACACTTATCAGCTCAATATTGGCGGTCGTGCCAATCATATATTTCTGCTAAGATGACCTCATTTGGTGATTAATAACAATTGTGACTGATTGCTAGTTACTGATTTATGGCACTTGCATCTAACAACATAAATAAAAGATACATACGCTATAGCATAGTGTCATAGTGTGCCACCGATGCTAGAGATTTACTAGCGTATTGCTCAGTCACGTAGTCGCTTACGACATTCAGTGTCGTTCAGCTTGCGTAAGGTATATATTTACATCGAGCTTGACTAATATCTAACCCCAATTGAACTTCAAATACGAGATCACTGCCTATCATGCCACTGCGTCCCATTGATGCTATTTTTGTTCATCCCGAAAAGCGACTTTATGTCGTTTATTTTCGCGGTGAGCTGTGGCAATTACCTCGTATGAAAGTCGATCATGCGGCTTGGCAACGCCGGCAGACTTATGATGGTAACACAAAGTCGCTTTATCTTAGTCGCAATCAAATCGTTACCGATCCCATACTGGCACGAACATTACGCACCTTAAACTTACCGACCGCTATACGTGGAAGCACCTTACCTCGCTTTGAAGCATGGTGGGAGGTTCATGGTTTTGAATGGTTAAAGAGTCTACTTAATAATGGCGAATCGCCGCTAGCCGCTCATCAATCAAGCGTAAAATCCCCTGTTTTGAATATTCAGTCTTTAGACAATGCAAAAACAGACGTAGTAAACCCTATCGAAAAAACTGAGACCCTTGAGTCTGCCAAATCAGCTACTGAAGAGAATGCTTTTGATAATATGCTGGCGGAACTAACCAATGAGGTATTGCATCATCGACCCTAAATAGAATTCTTAACCCCATTAGAAAAAATACTAAAATAATTTGAACCATATATTGAAATATAAGATGAGCAGTAACCTATGAGAGACTATAAGCTACTATTGGCA
Organism: Psychrobacter sp. 1U1; assembly: GCF_051847535.1. Classification (NCBI taxonomy): domain Bacteria; kingdom Pseudomonadati; phylum Pseudomonadota; class Gammaproteobacteria; order Moraxellales; family Moraxellaceae; genus Psychrobacter; species Psychrobacter sp. 1U1. The sequence continues at coordinate 94,964 of NZ_JBPYDD010000003.1, forward strand.
GGACTGGTTTTATTACTGCTGGCTATTTTTATTGGCGTTTTTGCGTGGCTATGGAACAGTAATCGTAAAAGCATAGATCCCCTTCCTATAATGGCAAGTACCAATAGTGACAGCTCTGCTGATGAGGACGACTCAGTTACTACTAGAACTTTATATGTACAGGCGGAAGATAAGCTACAAGTTCCGTTAGATGATGTCATTGTTCGCTTTGAATCACGCTATCCTAAGTTGCAAGTGTTAGCACGCTACGTAGAGTCTGATGAATTACTAGACTTGCCAGATCTTCAAGCTTCTAATAATCTTACTACTCCTGACAATAACGCAATTAACGAAAATTCAAGATATATTGTCAATACTGATATTATTATGGCCGATAATAAAATAACTAAAGACCGCTTAGCGCCTTTGCAAGCATCTCTTAAAGCGTTACAAGCTGAGCATAATAAGACTGCTGATATTATAAATAACAGCCTAGATAACGATGAGCATGAAAATGCCGATACGCCAAATGATAATAAAGAAGCGCGCAACCTATCCTCTTTTAGCTATGCGCTAAAAAACACCGAAACGGTAGATGGCGTGATTTTAACCGAAAACCCTGCTGCTACAAGCTTTCGTAATTTTATACTATCAAGTGTCGGACAAGACATTTTAAAACAGCATGACTATGAAAATATTGAAGGTTACAGAAATAATTTAAATGACTTATTTAACCCGACATCGCGTGCCAAACCAACAGCAGATGAAAGCTCAGTACAAGTAGCTGACGCCCTTAGCAATGGTGCATAAAGTCAAATCACTTTTATTTATCGTTGTTGATTGCTTTTATACGAGCTTTTTTTTACAATAGCACTCCATAATGCGCCTATAGCTCAACAGGATAGAGCAGTTGCCTCCTAAGCGATCGATCCGAGTTCGAGTCTTGGTGGGCGCACTATTAAACATTACCATAGCTGTTCACAAACCCCCCTTGTATGCCGCGCGCTGCAAGGGGGTTTTGTTATATAGCAGCAGTACTATACTATACGGTTGTTAAATTTTTAGGTTTTACTGTTGAAACCTCTTCATACCTTTAAGGACAATTCATGATGAAGAGAAAAGATTACCGACTAATCGATGTCATCATCTGCCACTAGACTAATCACATCGATTACAAGCTGATGCATTACACTCATCATCAAGGGGCTGAGAATATCGATAATGCATATACATATACGAAACGACTATAAATTAAATACCTCAAAACAACTCTATATACCATTACCTGTATACAGGTAATGACTAAGATTCGAATTGTGCTTTTCCTAAGTCATGTTGTTAATACTGGGATTTGAATAAATTTGAACCACTAGAATTGATCATATTCTTTTCAAACTCCATCATAAATTTTAATACCTTATGTATGGCGAATTTATAAATATCTATGTAAGGTATTACAAGTTCCGAAGCCATATTACATAAGGTAATTAGGTAGCTCACCCTCACAAGTTAAAACCAGCAAAATATCACTAACTTTTTCATCTGCAAATAGTTGTTTAATAACGGGGATATTAGGCAGCTCCAACTGCCACTTCCCTTTTGGTACGCTCCCGCCTATTGAAGCCCAGTTTGTTCCGTTCGTATTTGAGCGGATTACCCCATCAATCGGTGATGCTTCGCCTCCTAATGTGTTGCTATCTTGATGTTGTGTAAAGAACAGTTTAGCTGCGAAGACACTAGGCAAGTCACTGTCAGCGATAAAATACATTAATACGTGGCTAATGATTAGCTCATTAATGTTGGAGGGAAAATCAGCCAATGTCGTCTCAAAACTCACGCTCATAGGAGTGTCCGTCTGCTCTGGATTATGCAGATCATACCATGCATCAGAGAACTCTTGGCGGAAGCTGAAAGCTCTATCGAAGCTAGTATATGGGTCCAGCTCTTGCTGTACTTGCTGCTGATAAGTTCTATCGTGCAAAGCCGTATATTCAATAGTTAATAACACATCAGCAATGGTATTAAAGTCCATTGGATTGGAAGCTTCTGGTAAACGAAATTCCCATCTAGTATCCACCCCATTGCCTTCAAAGGGCAATAACATTTCAGGATTAGGGCTCAACTCAAAGACACCTGATGCGCCAATAGGATTGGAGAAGGCAATTGACTCCGGATCTCGGCGAATAACAACAGTCTGGAATACATCACCTGCTATTACCACACGAGATATACCGCTAGAAGTCAACGTAGCACTGATACCTTGCACAGGAGGAACTAGCGCGATTACCGAGATTCTAACTTGTTTAATCAGACGTAAATATTGTCCTGGAAAACGTCGGTCAAACACTTTACCTGATGTGTCGAAATTTAAAATACCCGTCTGCTTAAATTGTTGGAAGGCAAAGGGGTCAAGTTGTGATAATGAGAAATTAACACTGAGTTGTTGTTTGCGCTGGTCTGTGGTGAAAGCATATTGATCAAGCTTGGTAATATCTCTCAATAATCTTGTCGAACCTGTCAGCCCTCGTCTATCAGCCGTAGCAGAATCGCTGTTTGCTGAGTTATTACTATCAAAATTAGGCAGTTCATAATAGTCGTCTTTAATAACACCGAACAAAGGCTCTTGGCGCTCAAACGCCAGCTGTATTTCAGCCAGTTTTGACATAGCAGCCGCCTGTTGCAGATAATAACGGAAGATACTTTCTAGCACACCGCTCATCCAGTCATAGAGCTCTACATTAGCAAATTTCTCTTGTAAGAAAACAACGGTATCGCTGGCTTGTTCTGATTGAATTTCGGCTATAGCTTGCTCTTGTTCAGTAATCTGAACACGGTCATTAGCTAGTTTAATTTGTTGATTACCTATCTCTAAATCTTGTTCTGCCAGTTGATGCTGTAGTTGGTATTCGCGATTGCGTAGTGCAATACTGATTGATTGTGAAAGTGTGTTTATTTTAAATTGGCTTGTTGCTAGCACGCTTTGGCTAACCGTCTCAGCATATATTGGAATGATAGCCGCAGCAGCTGCTGCTGAGGCAGGGGCGCCTCCTGTTGCACCACCCGCAGCAGCGGTAACAGCAAGACCAGCTATATGTGATGCATAATTTGCAAAGGCAGAAAGGATTTGCGCATCTTGATGAAACTTATACTGATCAAGTAGTTGCTTTTCCAAATCAAGCATATCTTCGCTTGACCATTCAGCATAGGTTTCAGCCAAAATAGCAGTCCGTTCTAGCTGCAACTCAGCCAAGCCAAGACCATTCTCTGACTCACGCACACGTAATTTTTGTAATTTTACGCCTTCTCTTGATATCTCGACATCCTGCCGCGCTTTAATTAAAGTGTATTTTTCTTGGTCTAGTGATTGCAGAGTACTAAATAATGAAGACTCTGTCTGCTGTGCCAAGTGAGTCAATTGTTTCGCTCGTTCAACCAATACTGGATAACGGTATTGTGTTGGTCTAATTCTCGTCACGCCTGCCAAATTTACCTGTCCTCCAGCCCCCATACTTGGCAATGCACTCTCTACGTCTATCGGCGCTGAGTATGGTTCAAGCTCGCGCTGCATTCCCGCAATATTCATACAGTTACGAATTTTAAATAAATTAAGCTTGGCTCTTAGCAGGAGAAACTTAACTGTTGGGTTATTGAGGATGCAAAACTCAAAGGATAAGCGCGGGGAATATTCTATTACTATTTCGCTAAAATCAACTATCTCAACCGTTTCAATTCCAGCACTATCGTTATCTGTTATATTTGAGTTTAAGCTAGCTAATCTTGACAGTAAGCGATCAGTTTTAAAGAAGTTAGTAGATATATTTAAATTAGAAAATAGTGTCCGGCTAAAATCTTGTTTGGTTAGCAAAGATTTAGTTATAATCTCTGTGGCAGTTAAGGATGCTTTTCGCTCGCCCAACGCCATTTGTATAACCTCTAAAGCATTAGCCAATCTTTTTTCTTCAGAGAAGTTGCTGTTTAGTTTATTACGCACTTCTACCAGTGTGTTTTTTAATGCCTGTGTTGAATTAAGCTCGCCTAACCTTGATTTAAGATACTCATAATAAGGCTGTAAAGTTATATCTTCGACCGTATATTTAAGCGACTCAATTAATTCTAAGCACTTATTCTCAGGTTGAACAGGCAGTTCTGACTCGATTAATTCTAATGCAGTATTATAGAGGTTTCTAGCTCGCGCTACGCTTTCGCTGGTATCATAGGTAAACTCAGCGTCTGCATAATCAAGCAAGCAGCGGATAATATTTTGGATAGTAAACAACGTATATTTATTAGTACGATATATACTATGTGGGTTGAGAGGGTCTTTAAACCAGTCTTCAGGTTGTCCATAGCTTGATACTGAAAAAGCTTCGTTACTTAAAATATAAGTGAGCCTTCGTTCGCGTCCAGACAGCTGGAAGTCAAACACAGACCGAAACCACAGCAAAGATTCTAAATAAAGCTGTTTTTCGTATAATGATAAAGCTATTTGCAGAGGCAAAAAGAAGTAGGCTTCTTTCAAATAGTTATGATATCGACCATGACTCGTAATATCATGAGATGAATGTGTGACTTCTGGGTTGTTTCGATGAAAACTTTCAATATAGTAGACTCTGGTTAAGTCCTCCATTTTATCCCTACTAACGATTTCAGGCAAATCCTTAGGATTGCCTTTCAAACTAATTAAACGCGTAGAAGTTTCATTTAAATAGCTGCTATTTTGTAGCATAAACATTCCAGTATATGCGCCATGATTAGGATATTTGTTCTCAATTGAAGAGTAAGCTAGCGTTGTAAAAGCAAATCTCGAACGAGGATTGGGAATTGCGAAATAAATATTTTCTCTTAGATATTTTGTAAGTCCGAACTTTCTAATTAAAATATCACCTTCTTTGTAAAAATCCACAGTGACAACAATATGTGATTTATCACCTAATTCAAATATTGTAAGCACCGATGCGTATATTATATATCTATTATCTTTTAATTCAACGAATGAACATAAAGGAGTAGTTTCTCCATTACCTTTATTTGTATAATAATAAGTCGAATAATACAAATAATAAAAGTAGGTTTCATCTCCAGGTAGTGAACTCAAGATAAACTGTATGCTGTAATACTCTCCCTTACTATTAGAGATTAGGATATTTATTAGCGCTCCTCTCAATAATGTTCTGTTAATAGTTTGTGCTGAATGTAGCTGAATAGAGTTAGAAAAGTATATAGCTTCAGAACTTGAACGAGGTAAATTTTTGCGCTTTTCATTATATTTTATTGCAGTTCCGAATGGATCCAGCCCTTGCTTTTGTTTTAGTTCGTAATAGACCCATTCACTTCTCTCTAAACTAAAAAGATAAAACTTGTATTCACTTTTTATCAGTAATGCGGGTCGAAAATCGTCTTGCACAAGGATAACTGAATCATAGTTTTTTTCTGGGATTTCAATCGAACTTTCTTCAGGTAAAAATCTATAATTATCTGAATCAAAAGTAAAATAAATAACCTTCTTATTAAAAGAGTCTTTTTCATAAACCTCAAAAAATACATAAATATCATTAGTATCCTTTTCGCTATCATATAGTGAAGATGCACCAATCAACTTATTAATACTAGCATTTTCAGGAGTTGGGACTGTGTTCCAAAATGACTGAGTGTGATTGTCTATTTTAATTTGATCCATCGATGACCAATAATATTTTTTTGTTTCGCCGCCTTGTGCGAAAACAAAAAATAATTTATTGAGCTTTCTTTCTTTTTCACTACATTTATCTTCGTCAGATTCTCTTACCATCGCATCACAAGTAGCGAGTGGTTTCATGGAAACCAAATCCTTTATATAGTCTGAATAAGCCGCAGCTTGATTGCAAACATTTTCAGAAGAAACATCTGATTTTAGACTTTCCGTTATATTGCTAAATAAAGGCGTTTTATCTCGTCGTAAAGAAGGATACAAAATCTGCTCAGGATAGAGAAACACGCCCATCGCCGCTTTCCAAGTAGCATAAGAACCCATCCACCTCCATTCTTGTTCAAACTGCTTTGAGCTTAGTTTCAGCTCAACATCTGCAATATCGATTTTGCCTGACCTAATTGAGAATACTAAGGTCTGCAAGACCTCCAGTGCCATACTGACACGGGTGGTCATCTGGCAGCCACTTTGTTGCAAGTCTATAAGAAAGCGCTTGGTGAGCTTTTCTGATTTAATGGTCAAATCATCAGATGAAGGGTCAATGATGTTTACCAAAGCATTTCTAAGCAACGGTAAAGTTTGTTCTTCTACCTCAGAAACCATCGACTTAAGACTAGATGCAAGCACCTCTTGTTGATCAATTCTTGCTTTTAGCGTTCTATACCACTCGCGTTGTCTACGTGTATCAATACGCCATTTTTGTGCCTCTTGTTGCATTGCAAATGTAGGACGCTGGGTAGGATATTTAAAAAACTCAGGGCTAAGTGATAGTTTATTGCTCTCTTCTTCTCTCCATGTAGCAAACTGTTTTACTTTCCATATTTGTAGCAGAATGGCATACATATTTTCACGTGTGCCCGTTAATACTTTCGAGCCTTTTTCTATACGCTTGGCTACCTCCAGCAAAAACAAATAAGCATCTCTTGCCAGCGCTATTTGCTGTAGACGGCCCGTGATGGAAACTCCTTTTTCTTCGAGTTGACTAAGTGCTATCAGGTCTTTATGAGAGATACCTAAATATTTTTCTTTACTAAATAAATCTTCTATAGCATCTGGCTTAATTACATCATCGGTAACATTGCCGCCTTGCTCTATGCTGTCACGGATAGTATTTAGCTCTATATCAATTAGCTTTGTACGTGAGCGCCAAGTATCATAAGCAAAGTTGCCAATGATAGGCTCGATTAACACATCACCAGAGATCACATCAGGGTCAATTAATGGTGGCGTACTCGCCTGCTTTAATGTTTGTTGCCATTGCTGTCTTTGTAACTGGCTTGCCCGCCATCTTGGTAAGCGCGCTTTGAGAGACTGCCAATATGGCAAACTGGCTTCTTCTAACAGCCAGTCTTGATATAAGAAATTAAACTTATATGCAGAAACTAGAGCGGCAGATAGATTGTTTTGCACTGTATTAGATAATGTTTGCTGGTCATCGTTTAAAATCAAACTAGCAGCTATCAGTGTGATGAAGCTTTCTTGATGCAAATTTAATGCTAGTATTTGCGCTTTTGCCTCTGACTGCTCAGCCTGATCTAAACTGTTGAGCTTGGTATTGATATCTTCAATATCAGGTACTGTACCAAAGGCATCTATCATAATCACGTCTAACCCACCTGCCGTTTTTGATTTCAAAATATCAGCATATTCTTTTTGCTTGTTATCCAACTGTATTCGGCGCTCATTCCATAATGTGCGTGCCGTGAGCGCAAACTTACCGTCTGGCAGCTGTTTTGGTTCAATGTTTTCAGGATCAAGCAGTGGTTTTTCACTTTCCAAAAATAGTGACCATTCTCCTTCTTGCGGTTCAGTCAAAGACGGCCAAAATGTCGTCATATTCAAGCTAATATTAACCTCTTCTAATATCCAGCTGCTACAAGCGGCTCTTTTTACACTATTGACAATTATATTGGTAGCATTGGTTACATAGGTTTGCCATTCCTCCTCATTGTATTCTTTACCTGCTTTTACATCGGTTGCGAATCTTGCCAGCTCATTTAACGCCTCAACGCTTAACTGTCTTTCGCTGAGCCATTGAGTAAATGTTGCATCCTCGATAATCTTTGCATCGTTTGCCAATAGCGCTTGTTGAGCAATCAGATTACCGAGCGTCGTGGGCACAGTAATTTCTGCAATAGCAGTCGCTAGACCATAGGGGTTATTAGAATCGGAAATAACCTTGCTATGAATACGGGCAATCTGTTCATCAACCCATTCACGCCTCGTTTTCCAGAGCTCAAAAGCAGTATTAAGCTCGTCAGGATGACGAAAATCATCAGGCCCGATCACATCAGGATCAATAATCGGTGTGTTTTGTGACAACGGACTTTCAGGAAAATCTATTTCTTTCCATTGTTTTTTTAGACGCTCTAATCGCCAGTCATAAAGCTCAGGGCGTTTTTGCTCTGCTTTTAAAAACCTTAATGGATCAAGTAAGCGTACCCGTGGAATATCTATATCAATGTACGTTTCCATATAAGCTGGCAAACCAAAAATCCGCTCTAAATTATGCTCTGATAACGCATTAGCTAAAATTTGGTGAGCACCCGATTGCAGCTGTAATTCTTTTACATACTTAGGGTCAATACCTAGACGATTGGCAATGGCTTCGATATCGGCATCTGATGATGCTCTATCAAGGTCAAACTGGGAAGTACCTACAGCTCTAAGCAGCGACTGGTAGGCTGCCTGACGATATCTGGCAACGCGCTCTTCAGTAATCACAAAATTTAATTGAGAGGTATCCATAGCAGAAAGGAGTACTTCGCAAGCAATTCTAACTTGTCTTAATTGAGTTTTTGTTGCTGCACAATTAATTGGCAGTTTGGATAAAGGTTGATGAAAGTTATCCACCAAAAAGTCAAGCGTAAGGGCAGTGCCGCTTGCTTGAGTGACGTTCGAAGTTACATAGCCTATCAAATCTGTTAGATAGGCACCTGGACTTAGTGCCGATACACAGTCTTCACATTGGCAGCTTAATGCTGAGTCTTGTTGAAGCTCTTCTGAGTTATTCGTACCACCTGTTTTAATATCAAGGTAGAGGTTATTCAATTGAAAATCTAGATAGCGCGCTTGTGCGTGCTGTACTGTTGGTGCAACAATACCATTATCATCTATTACTGATGCAAATTGTTCTACAGACATATCAGCAATCGCAGAAAAACTAGTGAAACCTTTGTCTATTAATAACTGGTTTTGCTTAATCTGTTCTACAAGCTTTAAGTTAGTAGAGAGTAAAGACAAATCGACGTGTGCTTGTAATTGTTTGATTTCATTGCTTGCACGCAGTGTTTCTGGTAATTCTTTTAAATTTTCAAGATTCCCAAGCTTACGCAGCTCAGCGATATTGGTCAGGTTGTTTTGTTCCAAGAACGAACTTAAACCATCGGAGAAAGATAGCGGCAATGCTGTTAGCTTTAGCTCCTTTCCTGACTCTACTGGAGCAGGTAGAGTTACTTCGACGATGACGGCTTGGGTCTGATCCACTGCAAAGCTTACCTCTTGTTTATCAAGCTCATCACCATTAGAGGCTTCAATATTTAAAGCCAATGAAAGCATTGAAAGTGTTGACTCTGGAGGCAATGCATAAGTGAGGATGAACTCACCCTGCCCATTAGTGATGCTTCCTTGCAAATGCAGCAAGCTGTCTTCGTCAAGAGGTTGAGCATTTACTAACAAACCGACCAATGGTTCAGCGCTTACCGAGTCTATTAACACTCCTTTTACTTCATGTAGTATCCAATGGTCTTTTTCTTGTTGTGTTTTTTCGTCACGTAAACCTTGCAGTTGACTTAATATTGAATCAATTTGCTCTGCTAACCATGCTGGAATAATAATTTTTGCTATTGCCTGCTTCAATGCCTCTGCTAGGTATTTATCAGATTGTTCCAGTAACGTATCTAAATTTAAAGTTGTCTGTTCAGTATCTTCATCACGCACAAGCCCAAACTCCATACGCGCCCAGCCATAAAAGGCTGCTGCAGGTATATTCGTTTCGTAGGAGAGTTTGGCACTTTGGGCTATAAAGTGAATGCTATTAGCACCAGCAGGGAACTCATCGGAGAATTCATTTATTTCCGTTTCATTAATCAAAAAGCTAATATCTTGCAAAGATAGATCTGCGAGTACTGCACTATCCAACGCAGGTCTTAGTAACCCTTCTAAACGCTCATATTCTGAGGCTTTAACAGCCGCTGACGCTTCTAGCTGTAGATCAATATCCATCTTTTTAGGACTGTTAAAAAATATATCTGGCTCATCTTTAATTTTTGTTTTTAACGCCAGCTCTATACCAACTTCGTTGAACACTCGCAATAACAGATCGGTATTGTTTTTTTCACTGCGAGAAAATTGCTCTTGTTTATAAGATATAGCGTAGTCGCCCGTTGATGATATTGAGGCTTCCCCTAGGTATTGCTCGCTGCGCAAGTCCTTATCATAAGCTCGAATCAGCACGCCGCTGGCAGGCTTTCCATTAGCAAGACTGACTTTACCTGTTACCAAGTAGTTATCATCTTTGGCGGGTTTGGGTTTCTTAGGGTCTTCACCATTGTCAGAGCCTGACATAGCTTCAATAACCACGGTAGCGCCGACACTAGATAATCTCTGATGAACTTTTATAGCAGATGGTTTATCTAAGTTGTCTTTGACGACGCCATTATTCTCAACTAAGGTTTTGGCTTCTTTTAAGCCCAGTCCAGTAATCTCTCTGACTTGTTTTATGACTTGTAGTTTTTGCTCACCAAAGGAAAGCAGGCGAACCCTGAATAATTCTAGGGTTGTATTGCTAAGCATTATAGAAACCGTTGCTCCTGCTGCACGTAACTTCGTGGCAAACACATCGGCCGCCTGTTTGTTTAAATCACCTAAGACAAAGCCACCTACATCTAGTAGTTGATTGATTTTGTCAATCGCGTCTGGCCCTAGCATTACCTTTAAAACATCGGTGACAGGTTTTTGTGCCGGTAATGGCACCCGATTGATAGATACATTAAATAAATTAGCCATGATCCCAATCCTTTGGTTATGTTTAACTGCCTATATTAGCTTCCCTAATGTTCACTTCATTTATAGCTGGATAAATTCTTCAAACTTAGTTCTTTTATACATTTTTTAAACTTTTGTTTCTTTATACGCTTATGTAATATCTGGATCTCTCCCGTTATTTATCATATTTTCTAGAATTCTTGGATTAAAAATTAACGGCATTGACGGCATTGACGGCACAGGAAAAGTTAACTTAGGAGCATTTTTTATTAAATCAAGGGCTTTTGCTGCAGCAGCAGTGAAAGCAGTTACTATTCCAATTTTTTTAACAGCCTCAGGGACTTCTTGTGGTTGTTTTACAGGAGCTTTCTGTGTATTAACTTTTATTTTACTCCATTTGTATAAAATAACCCCAGGTTCGGGAGACCAAAAAGACAGCATTCTTTTTGGCAGTGTTATCTGATATATATGATTGCTAGGCAAGCTTTCACCCAACTTTGCTGAAAACCCAATCTTGTCCAAAGCAGTAACATATTCATTTGCTTGATTTCTTGCACCCTCGATATCATTCGCTGGCTTAATTTCAAAGACTTCTCCCTCCTCGCCTAAGGTATCACTACCGTTTTTTTTAGGTCCTATATAAATATCTGGACGCAAACGAAAATCCTGATTAAAAGATGTGTGTGGGTCATCAGCATCATAAGAAGGTTCTATAGAATGTGATGGTGTGATATTTTCGTATATATGTTTAAGTCCTTTATCTGCAGTAGCCCCGTGCGAGTACTCCATTATTGATCCAATTATGTAATGTGCAATAACACCATCCTGAAAACGTAATGGAGTGCCATTAGCTACTGTATCTATTGCTTTTTCTAAAATATCTCCTGCTGTTACTTCTAACAAATCAATATATACCTTTTCTTTATCATCCATCCCATTAAGATCAACCCGATTATTTGGGTTAGAACTTGCATACGAAAACAAATTAATCCCACCCGCAAGCCCAATAGGATCACAAGAAATCCACCTAACTGTTGAAACTGAATAATACCTTGCCCTATGATAATTTAAACCACTCTCCTCATCCCGCTCTTTACCAGTAAACCGATAGCGCTTGCGAGCAAAACTACCAAAGCTGGTTTCACCGTAGGGATAATGCTCTTCCCGATTTATCATTTCCCCAGCATCATCCAGTACCAGATTACTGCTTCCCAAATGATCGCTTAGATGAAATTGTACGGCTGGCCCAGCATCGTTTTGATGAGCGTCTCCTCTTCTCACTAATGCAATCCGCTGTTGATTATCCATGATATGCAAGACATTATTCTCTTTTGGGCTAGCGCCTGAATTATCCCAGCGAAAATGCTCAAACAGCTCACCAATGTAAACTCGGCTTTCCCAGCTACCGCCTTGTTTACGCACCAGTTTCATCACACGCAGCCCTGAAGCATCATATAGATAATGGGCGTGGATGCTGGGCTCACTATTGCCTGTTTGTGCTCTAAACACTGTCAGCTGATCACTATGATTCCATTCAAAATGACGAGCTAATCCTTCGCTTATCATATTGCCATTGACATCATAAACATAAGAAAATTCCGTTCCGCTAAAACTGACTTGCTCAAGTCGGTTATTATTCGCTTCAACAGTAAAGTCTCTGTTGCTAACTACATTTCCTCTATTAGTGACATGGGTATGCTTCAATAATTGCATATTGCCCATTTTGTCATACTGATAGCTTTGGGTATAAGCACGCGTTTTTGTAACGTCATTATGATGGGGTAATTCAGGGCCATTTGGGGTAGATAATGATCTGTCACTTTCTCTACCCGTTGCAGAGGTTAGTCTTGATAATGGATCATATTGAAAGAGTCTATCGAGCTCGTCGATGTTTAGTGCTGGATTATGCACGCCACATTCAGGTGAGCGATCTGCTATTTTTAGAATATTGCCATTGAGGTCATATTGGTAAGCAAAGTCTTGTAGCACCTTACCTGTTGGTCTATAGGCTGCGGAATTTGATACATGAATATTTACATCGAAGTGCTCTGTGCATAAACGATTTAAGCGAAAAGTATCATTATCATAACTATAGCGGGTTAGAGCGCCATTACCATAAGCAATCAAAATTCTCTGCCCTTTGGCATTGTAGGCAATGCGTTCTACATAAGTCTCATTATCTAGCGCCACACTTTCTAGGGCGCCTGAGCGATTGTAATATGGGATTAGTTTGGCGCGTTTGCCTGTCACATCTTCTGGATAGACAATCTCTGTTGCACGGTTGAGCGCATCAAAACGTGAGCTACTGGTGTATTGAAAGGGGTTTAATAGACTGTTTGCGTGATCCTCTTCACTAGTGCCAGCTGGTGCTTGCCAATTTACCTGGAAGGGCTTTATGTCCCAGTTATTATTGGCAGCGCTATCATAAAGGGTTAGCAGATGCTGTTCAGCAATAACTTGTCGGGTGCTATCTAGCGGATTACCTTTAAAGTCAAAATCTGAAGTGCTGACGCTACCTGCTTCATCGTAATGTTTTATTAATTGCCCCAAAGTGTTACTTAACTTAGCGACATCAAAATCAGCTACGTTATCATCTCCATAGTGATTACGCTGGCGCAAGGTCATATCTCCTTGCTCGGTATTACGCGCCCAGAAATATTTCGGACGCAGTAGCAAGTCGTAACTTTGTAAAATCAGTGCGCCTTTGCTATCTCTACGTTCAACTTCTTGCCCTACGGCGTCGGTGATGATTCGGCGTACTCCCGCATCGATACTGTCGATACGCAGCGGCGGCGATTCTGGTATCAGTGAATAGCTATACTTGAAGGCCATCCGACCCAAGGCATCGATCACTTCCAGTAGATTGCCCAGAATATCGTAACGCGATTTTGTAACTATCCAATCAACTGGGTCATTACTACTTTTTAATCGTTCTACTACTTTGATGGTTCTGCCTAAGGCATCTAGTTCAATATGTGCTGGCGTATCCCAGTGGTTTTGATAGTTCTGACTTTCGTTAAAATGGGTTCGCCCTGCATTATCATTGGCATCATAAGTATAAGCTTGCCAAGGGCTGGGAATGAAATCCTCCGGACTGTCTAATTGTTTAGGGATACCGTAAATTACTCTCTGTTCTGAGCCATCTGGATTAAGGGTGCGAATCACTTGACCTCTAGGATCATAGAACATTTTGGCGGCTTTGCCGTGTTTGTCATTTTGAGCTTGATGCTCGTTTCTATCTAAATAATCCCAACCTACATGATAAAAAGGTTCGTATTGCTCTACTACACTGCCTTTATTATTAAAGGTTTGCCAGCCACTAACAATGACATTAGGTTGTGATTTGGCTCTATTTACTGTGCCCGTTACTATCTGCTTTGTTATTTGTTCATCGGATTGATTGGCGGGTAATCCGCTATGACCAAAATTATTATCGCCAAAACGAGTTTCGGCCGCTTGTACACGTGTTTGTATCCGTCTACCAAAACCATCACTATACTCACGCATTTGTATAAAGCGTTCGGGGTATTTATCTTCTTCGTTGTCGAAAAAATCAGTGATTTCTGATTCTGTCATTTCTGCTAGATTTGCTGCTGCTCTTTTGGCGTTCTCTTCATCAATTAACTGCCATGCATGTTCAGTGCGTTGCAGGGTATGCACGTACACTGGCTGGGGGTTTTGCCCCTGTTTTTGGCTATCAACAAAAGCATTAAAATCATATCGATACCGTATGCTAGGTTGCTCTACTCGGTCGCCGACATTCTCCCCTGCTTTAGCGTTAACTTGTATGCTTTGTAACATTCCCAACGGTGAATAGCTTGCTTGGCTTTGATTACCATTGGCATCAATCATTAAGGCAATTTGCAAAGTACGGTAATCATACTCTGCCTGAATAGTAAGCCCTCTAGGGTTAATTGCCTTGATAGGAAGAAAGTCATATTGATCATATTCAATATACGATTCACTCCCGAAAGGATTGACACTAGTGGTCACCATGCCACGGGCGTTTATTTCCTGACGCTGCCCAGCTGCGTAGTAACCATGGGTATAGGGTGGCGTTAATCCATCGGCAAAGCCGTATGCAAGCGGTGTAATAGCTAGGTCTGGACGTGTCACATCACGAGAGCTATCCACAGGCAGGCTATTGATAAATGGTTGCGGATATTCACTAGACCAATTGGGCTGTCCATTTTTGGCAAAAACATCGGGTATCTGATTATCATAAATACGATTAAGAGTCTCTTGCGTTAATATCAAGGATTCACTACGTGAAAGTACGCCATGTTCACCAATTTCCCCCAATGTCAAGCCGGTATATTTATTACCATCATAAAAATTAAGAGAATGACCGATTAGCTGTTTATTAATTTGTTCACCCTCAACGGCTTGTTCAATTTGGAGAAGGGTCTGCGGCGTTGGTATTATTAACTCATAATGTTTAGATTCTGCGAGTCGGTCTACGATATAAACATGCTCGTCATCACGTTGTGCAAAAGAGCTTTGAACAAAGGTAGCAAGGTAATCTTCTGTCTGACTAAACTTATCTATCCAGCCTTTTGGACAGGCAACTTGCCAGCTTCTTTGCGGTTGACCATAATTATCATAATCGTTAGTGAAACTAAACTGGGTCATCGGCTCATCACCGCGCTCCCACTGTGTGGTTCGACTGGCTACAGAGAAAGGAAAATATATGCGTTGTCTATCGGACTCAACTTGGGTAGGAACCGCTATTTCTTTAAGCTCAAAGGCAGATTCTGAAACGGTGTAGGGAATGGCTTCTCTTACGCTGCCATCCAGCGCATAAGCCTCTGAGCGCAGTAAAGTCCCTCTCAGGGTACGTATGGCATCATGTCTGTCTTGCAGTTGTAACGTTTTTAGAAAGCTTTCTTGATCGTATAATCCGTCTAGTTGCCCAGTATCCCCTGCCCAATATTCGTGTCTAAAATCAGAGCTACTCCAGTGTCCCTCTTGTTTACGCACAGGGCCTTGATGAAACCAGTTACGCGTTTCTGTGGGCGCTGAAAAGTAGGTATAATCAATATCAAGAAAGGATAGTTGGCTGTCGGTAGTATATTGGTGGTAATTATCAAAACTTTCCGTATCCCGTTGGTCAACGCGGCCAAAACCACGGAACTCTCTTTCCTTACCATCCCAATAGCCGTGGTGATAGCTGTACTCAGTGGTCAGTTTGCTTTGGGAGATAAGATCAATTGACTCTACCCTGCTCACTACCTGCACAGGGAACGGTAAAGTGCTTTGCCAACGGGTATCGGGCCGTTTTTCATCTTCAAGATAAAAACGAATAGAGGACTCATAGTACACACGGGTTAAAGCACCGAGCCGATTATCCATCTCATTAAGTAGATAAGGCTTTACGCCACCGGTAAAGTCAAGAAAATAATAATGGTGACCTGCTCCGCTCTTGTCATCCGTCCACAACAAACCACTCACACCACTCCCGTACAAATCAACCAGTCTAATTGCGGCAGGATTAGTAACACGTGGCGTACCATTGATCACTATAGGATCACTCCAACCTTTTCCCGCCTGATTAAGCCAAAGCGTTACTTTGTAATCGTCTACATAAATCAGATCTGCATTGCCACTACCGTTGATGTCGCCAAGATAGAGTCGCTGCAGATCATAGCCATAGGGCAACCTAGGACTATTATGCATATGTACACGCCTGCCCCATTGTCCATAACCTTGATACGGCCAGTATTCAATATTGCCATCATGAACCATCACAACATCGGTTAGTCCATCACCTGACATATCCGCCCACTTAATGCGTTGGTCAGCGAAATTGACATTAGGAAAATGTTTTAGTGCTTTGCGCGAAACTTGTTGGGTTTTAGTCCAGCCATTGTCTGGGTCATTATAGAACAGCTCAAAACGACTGCCGCTTCGCAGTGCGTCAGTGATGCCATCACCATCTAGGTCAATCAGTTTGACTTGTGTATCTTGTAAGCTAAAAGAAGGCGCTGTGCGATAGGGTTGAAACGAATGGCGATCCCATAGTGCACCCGCTTCACTGGAGAAATAACCATTCATTTGCGCATTACTGACCATCAAATCAGGCCTGCCATCACCATTAGCATCTAATAATTGTACACCAGTAGAAGAAAGCTCAAGCCCTGTTGGCGCTTCTTTCATTATGCGTGGTATATCAAACTTACCATTACCAAGGTTACGCCAATAACGGATTACACCTTTCGTTTCTAATAGGTCTGGTAATCCATTACCAAATAAATCGATCAGTTCTAGGTCAGGATCTGATAGAGATTGTGTGGGTAGGTCTGTATTATCTAATGGCGTGAATTTTCGTTGTTCAGGATCAAAAATGCTGTAACTAAAGCGAGGAGCGGGTAAGGTTTCTGTTTTACCATTGTCATGCCCTACGACTTCGATCTGATAAAGGTAGAAAAGACCATTTTGTGGTAATTTTATATTTAAGACTTGTCGTTGTTCTGAGCTTAATTGATCTATGTATTTAAAGTGGTAACTTCGTGTCAGTTGGTTTGTTGTCAGCTTGTCTTGGGATAAGGCATCAGGATTGCTGTAAATTTCTATCGAAGAGCAGCGTTTAGCGGTGCGAACCTCAAAGCCTGCCCGATGATCTGATGAGGGATAAATACTTTTTTGTTCTGGCAAATCTTCATAACTGAAACGAATGGTTATGAGAAATTTCGGATTTTTATTATTAGAGTCTTCCCCATAATTTAGGTAAAGAATCTCATGCAAGTAGCTTTGAGTATAGTCTTCATCAGAGTCATTAAAGTATTTATAGCGTATTTGATTACCGAACGTGTCTTCAGTTTTGGTTAACTTCCATGCAAAGGTATTATCATTATTTTGCGGGTCTGCTATAACTGCAGAATCAGTTTTTTTTGATTTCTCATGGCCGTAATAGCTGGTTAACCCTTCTTTGCTACGCACCTGCCAGTAATCGTTATCTGCATCTAAATGTCTAAAAATTTTGGCAAATAGCCCTTCAGTACGAGGTCTATATTGAGTAACGCCCTTATCTTTTTGAATGGGAACAAGGTCTTCAGCACCTGAGAGAATGAAAGTATCTTCACCCAAATAACGAGGAATCCCTTTGCTCGTTTTTCTGCTAACACCCGGAATAGTGAGCTGCCACCCTAAACCAAAGGGACTGATACCATTACCAGTGCTGTAAACAAGGCTTAGTTGAGGCTGAAAATCATTTCGGCCTAAAGGAATGTCGATGGGTACTGAGAAGTTACCCGTTCCGGTAAAAAGATCTGGTGAGAAGGTCTCCCCCAAGCCAGCTATAGCGCCTCCACCTTTTGGCAACGATATGTTTGAACTTATATCAGACATTATTAACTCCTCACTAAATCAGAGATTAATCTATCTTATATGTCCAATATACCCTATGTATTGTTACTTATGTAAGAATTTAGCACAACTACTTATTTCTTATGTCCTTTATCTATTTTAGCTGTCCAGTTACTAAAGATAGTTAACGTAAAAGCACTGACATTATCTAAGCGAATCTGTTGTGGATAGCAATGTCACTCGGCTAATTGATTAAGGTAACGAATCACTCTTAAAAACAGTATATTCATACTAATATGAATACCCAACACTTCACAGTTATACTCATTAACCACGTTAAAAGCTTAGAACCAGATATTGGTATCTAGTTTATCGCTCATTGTATTATTTTAAGAAATAGTTACATTTACAGAGTTTTTGCAAAGGTTTCAAAAGGTAAAATCCAATTCATGAATTTTTCTACTTGTGGTATTTTCATTGATCAAACCAATAAAACCTTTATAAATATTAAAGCGATGGACTTTGTTATATATAAAAAATCTACTCAATACACTCAGCTTTTACGTCAAAGTGTCTTCTGCCATAATTTAACAGAGCTACGTAAACTTCAAGACGGTGAAAAACAGGCTATAATCTAGTTCACTACCTAGCTACCCGCCAATACTTGTCCTTTATAAACCGCAAAGTAGCCATCATAATCAATCACCTAAAGCGAAAAAGAGCTTCAATGTTCTGTCGGGTTTGGCAGGCAACCCAATATTGGTTAGTTTGCCGACGAGCAGGTTGCCGAAGGTGACGTCCTTTTCTATCCTAATCTCGGCTCATGGCGTAAGTATTAAACTCGCCATTGTCCGCTTCTGGCAATCGCGAAATACCATATAAATATGTAAGGCTAGGAATCTAAGGGCTACTGCGAGAGATCAGGAATCTGCGCAAAGTTTTGATCCGAAAGCCTAAACTGCCGTAGAAGCTGCACTGCAACTACGCAATAGCATAGCGAACAACTAAGAATACGTACGTATCCGGTGTTCTTTTCAGCACATGATCCGGCGCCAGTGCTATTTCGAACTCTTGGTTTCCGCCTTGGAAAAGCATTGGAAGATCGCCCATATTCGGCATGCTGAACAGCAATTCTTTTTCCTCGATTGCATAAAGCTCCACTCCGCTGACGCGGATATTTTTATCTTGTACCAAGTACGGAAAATGTTCCCGCTTGACCATTGCTCGGAACATTTCGTCGCCAGCTAAAAAATGGTGCCACTCGGTCGGAAAATCTTGGTTCAGGCTAAAAAGTTGTATCTGGTCGAACCCTTCAGCCTCCTCAGTGAGCGTGCGCAAATTATCCACAGCTTTTTGACGAAGGTCTTTGCCCTGACGCGCTGTATAGCGAAGATGGAGGATCACGTCGGAGATAGTGTCGTAATCGAACTGACGATAGTCGTTAGGTAATTCCAGATTCCATGTGCTGATGACACCTTGCCCTTCAAAAGGAAGGAATCGTTCATCGCGAAGATTAGTCTCGAACAAGCCGCTGTCATTCTGGGCATTACTGGTGACAATGGACTGAAGCGTAGCTGAATAATCCCTAAAGCGGTCGTCGTCTTCTTCCCCTAGCGGCAAGCGTGTATACTTGTCGTCTTTCAAAGAAGGTGAGATGCGGATGCTGCTTCGGCTCAGCGACAATGTGCAGTTTACACCGGTGTAAGGCCCCGTGACTGCCGGAATCGAGAGGCTTACATTCTTGAGGCGGCGCATGTAGTGGCCAGGCAAATCCAGATCGAACAGCCATTCCGGCAAGCGAATTTCGCATGTCCCTGTCGCTTTTAAGCTCAACAAGGCGAGTGGGTCAAGCCGACGCAGCGAGACATGTTTGGTCATCTCCAGTTCGCGCTCGTTGGCGGTATGAAAAGCCTGATCCATTTGGTGGAGCTGTAGCATGAGATGCTCTCCGGCAAGCAAACCTGCTTTATCCTGCTCCCAGTGGGACGGATCAATGAAGATGGGTTCGTCATCTCCATGCTCAAACCCATAGGCTACTGCGGCCTGTCTCGCTGCGTCATAGGCAAGCATGTAAGCCTGCCGATGCAACCGCGTCATTTGTTGGGCCATCCAATTGTACAGTCCGACCTTGGTGAACTTCCCCTTTACAAAGTCGTACTGTTCTTCGGTCTGTTCAACGTTCTTTTCGTAGATCTCCAGATCGTGTTGGGCGATTTCCTCTCGCAGCTTGGCAGCTTCAATTTGTTGCTTAATTTGATTTAGTTCTTGCTGTGCTGTGTCGCGTTGAAACACCCATTCGTCAGATCGGCGTTGGTTGCTCGCTTCCAAACCCGCTGAAGATGATATAGCAGCATGACTTCTTGCGATTGCACCAAAACCATCAGCGAACGAAGAAAGGCTATCAGCCAGTTGTTTGCCTCCAAATTTCATGGCAAAAGGACTGCCGGCTTCTGGAATGAGATGGGTGACTGCTGCGACTAGACGGTGAATGGACTCTTGAACAGTAAATTGGGTCCCCAAATGTAGTGAAACTTGTTGCGTCCGTTCCCATCCCGAAAGACCACCCTCGACAAGATTGGTGTAGTGTTCTAGCCTATTGCCGATATTTGTCTGACTTTCCTCCAGGCTCATCCGCTGCCGTTGGGCCTCCGCGATTTGCTTCTCTTTCACCTGCCGGGTAAGGCTAATGATGTTCTGTTCATGCCGCGCCCGCATCAAAGTGAGTTCTTCAGCGTCTTTCTTTTCCAGCGCGCTAAGCAAGCCTCCGCCCAACCCCTGCACGGTAGCAGCGAGGCTTCGTGCTTTCTCGATCAGGACAACGAACCGATAGATTGGGGGCTGACCGTATTCGGACTGCAGCACGTCTTCAAGCGACAGGCCAGCTGCTTTAGCTCTCACTAACAGCATTGGATCGATCCTTGGTGCGTACAGCGCCAGTGCGCGGCGCATGCCACGGATATTCATGCAATTCCTGATTTTGAACAATCGGTCTTCTACCCGATCCCAATAGCCCAAAAGTTGCTCGTTCACCGGCATACAAAATACCGTGCGAACTTTCGACATGTCCGCAAGAAACGCGCCAACGACCCTTGAGCCTCTGGCGCTGACAGCCCGCGAGCTCAATGGGCTAGAGTCTAACGTTTCATCTGGCAGCGTTTCGGCCTCGAAATTTCCATCCACAAATCCCCGGAGACGCTCTTGAGTCCTTGTTGGCACAACACTGAACGTACCATCTTGCTCGAAGCGGTCCGCGGTCAGCAAACCTGAAATGTCAGGTCGGCTAGACGCGATATAGTTTTCGAGCACCACGAACTCCGATTCGCCTTCTATGTCCTCGGCGACGTCGGCAAAGGTTGTGGACTTAGGCACCGAACAGGCCCCCATCTGCACGGGCCGGTCGCCAAGAATATCCAGAGCAGTTATGTAAAGCAGCGTGGCTTCATTAATCGACTCGTAACTATCCTGAGTGAACAAGTAATCACCCCAATCGAGCAAATTATCGATGTACTTCATCACCACCGCTTTTTGCAGTGCACCCGGACGCAGGCGTGCAATGGCCCAAGGGTTGAACGGATCATTGCGGTACTGTGCAATCGCGCCTTCGTCAGTCAGTATGTCCTGTAGTTTTGGCAACTCCTGCCCCCGGAACGGTGAGTAACGCCAGTTGCGGTCGCCCGGCTGTTCATCCAGATCACTATCTGCCGCCGTTGGATCAAAGATGTAATGGAACCAGCGCTGCGCTTCAGCGAACTTCTGATCAGCGTTCAGGTTGAAGGCAATCTGAAACGGTAAATGGAAATACAGCTCGCGATAGTAGTTGCCGCAAGGTCCTTCGAAGTCGATGTGTTTGGCTTCAGCGTCTTCTGGATCCAAGCTTACTATGTCCGAGCGCAGGAGCCAAGGGTTTCTAGTTTCCTTGAATCTTGTCTGTGTTTGAACAGAAAGCAGGGTATCCAGACCATCTTCATGCAAAACAGCGCCAAGGGGCTGAACAACAGTGGAGCCCAATTGACGAGCAAGCATTTGGGGATGCCGACTTTTTAACAAATACGAATCTTTTTCAAGTGAAGCGATATACGTTCTGTGCTGACTGGTTTTTACAACTCGAATTTTGTAAGGGGTAGCGGAGAGTTCTTGGCGAAACTCCCCAATCTGCGCATCAAGATTGATCTCTTCGCCTTCTGCCAGCGAAGTATCGATAAAATATTGTTCAGCAACTATCTTTGGATAGAGGCCAATCCTTTGCTCATCATGCAACACTCTCTTGTCCAGTGTGGAAACCCTATTTTTATAAATGTCGGGATTGTTTTGACCAGCGCTATCAACGGTATCGGAATATTGAAACAGCAGTTTTCCGTTGGCCAATATTGGATAGACCCTGTCCCATTTGTAGCCAGTAAGCGTATGTTCATCTTTGGCCGACTGCAAAATGTCGCTATCGTAAAGCCCCTCCATTGATCGGTATCCGGTTATTATTAATGGGCCATTTGAAGAAGAATGGCCCCACTCATTGACTGCCTCATACGCATCCCTCAATCTGACTTTCGTTTGAGGCTCCCAAGTGCCCTTGGCATTCTGATATGAGTAGTTCAAGTCTATGGTGTGTTTGTATCCAACAAGGTTGGAGTCACCTGCAACAACCTCGTTCACCATACGGGTTTTTATATCCACCCAGAACACATGCAGCTTACCCTGATACACAATGGGTGAAACGGTTTCGACGTTAATCGGAAGGTCAATTCGATGCCAATGTGACCAGACATTGCTATTTTTATCACCTGTTGTAGGCGTCAAAGTTCTGTAATGGTATTCGGGTGGATCTTCATGAGTATGAGCGAATAAGTACAGTGGGCCGCCAGAGTCAGCATCGTAATAGGTAGCCCCCGCATAATTCATATTGGCCACTTTAATAAACTTGTCAAAGTAGTTCTTATAGGCGCTCTCGGCCGAATCCTGACTGATTTCCTGCTGTTGCAGCTCATTCACTGCTTCTTCAAAATACGGCGTTTTGTCGTCGCGCAAGTCCGGGTAAATATAATTTTCTGGATAAAGAAAGATGCGGCGATTGGCTTCCCATACACGGTAGTTTTTGCGCCAGGCCCACTCGTGTGGAGGTATTACAGAGGGTAGTACTTGGATAGCATGCTTATCGCCCTCGCCGCTTTTCTCTAGATTCATCTGGCAGCGCTGCACGTAAAGTTGCAAGCTGGAAATACCTGCCAGAACCCAAGACGTGCGGGCACAGCCGTCCATCTGTGCATCCATCAAAAAGAAACGGTACAGATCAACCGGGTCGTGGAACACTATGACCGGAGGATTAGCATGGTCTGCGGGAACAGGGTATGAATAGGCTGGCGACAGCAGATAGTCCACTAGGCCGTCACGTTTCAGCTCAAGCACAGCTTCTGTGTAGGGTTCCAGTAGTTTGTTGCGTTTTGCTTCATCGGGGTACTTGGCAAGAAAGGCCCCCAATATTGCGTCCCGTCCGATCTGAAGGTCGGCATAGACCGATGCGGTCATTTTTTTCAGCGCATCCCCATTTACTCCGATGGTCTGGCACAGTGCCACGGCGCTTTGCAATTGCGCGAGCGCCTCCATTGGGTTTGATGCCAGTTCTAACACATCAGGTTGAAGCAGTGACGCGACAAGCGTGGCGTCAGCCTTCAACAACTGTGCGACCGATTCGCTGCGGTCCGCGCCAAACACACGCATAGAAGCATGCGCCAATTCTAGCTCTTCGGCCTCTTCTGTTGCGAAGCTGCGGTATATGGCCAAGTGGCGAATCAGCGTCAGGTCGAACGCTTCCGTATTGCCAAACAACATAGCGTTATCGGCGATGAAACGCTCATGGGCAACGGTCAGCTCCAGATTCAACTGCAGCAGGTACCACTTTTCCAGTTGGCTGATCTGTCCACGTAACGCGCCCTCAGGTTCGCCATCGGCAACTGCCGCCTGCAAGCTCATGAGCGTGACACCGGCCAAGGCTAGTAATACCTCCGCCTGAGAGGGCACACCTTCGTCGCGCTCTTCTACGGATACCTCTGTCTTCCAGCCATAGATGCTGCCAAGCGTTGAGTGCAACGCAGCGCTGTCCATCTCGGGCAGGTTGTCGCGAAGCTGCGTCAGCTGAGCTTCGGTCGCCTTCATCTTAACAGTATCGCGGCCTTCATCGAGCACCAACCAGCACATCTCTACAAGGCTAAATGGTAGCGCATTGATTTTGG
The DNA here is from genome assembly GCF_051847535.1 of Psychrobacter sp. 1U1. Lineage (NCBI taxonomy): Bacteria > Pseudomonadati > Pseudomonadota > Gammaproteobacteria > Moraxellales > Moraxellaceae > Psychrobacter > Psychrobacter sp. 1U1. The sequence goes on from NZ_JBPYDD010000003.1 coordinate 119,144, forward strand.
GCAGTTGTGTGAAGAGCTGCAACATGTCTTCTAGCGAGCGCGCCGCGTTTTGCTCGGCTCCAAATACCAGTCGAATGAGCGGGAATAACTCGGCTGTGGAGCATTTGAGCTTGCGGGCTAATAGCACATGACGGTATAGCACGCTGAGGTTTGCAACCGTAATTTTCATGGTGCGCTCGGCACCGCTGCCGGGTATCTCCAGCTCTTGCCGCAGATCGATCAGTAATGCGACCAACTCCGACTCGTTCAAACTCAGGCCGGCCAATATACGGTATACGTCTGACGAGCTCGCTCCTTCATCGTTGGTAAACGTCACTGTGGGCGAGTCCGTATCGAAACTGGAGAAATTCACCGTGTCTGTCCACGACTGCTCACCGAACAGTCGGTGAAGCAGCACACCATGAGCCGTCAGAAACGCAGCGCGTGGGTTGGGTCGATCATCACCAGAAGGTCGCTCAAACGGTGCCGGTATTTGATGGAAGAGACTGACCAGCTCCTCTACATTGAGATGCAGGCGATCCTGCAGTAGCTTGAGATCGGCAACGCGATGCACCGTTGCGTCAGTGATTCCGAAAGCCAAACCTTCTGAATCCAAGGCGCTCAGTACAAAGTCAAAATCAATCAGACTCCAGTCTGTCTTGCGCCAGAGGCGGACCCAGCGATGGATGGTATCCAGCTTATTAATTGCTGATAGCGCATTGGTAGCTACAAGTGCTTCTTCTTCAAATAACTGCCCCAGACTTTCGTCCACCGGTGTACGTTCAATGGTAAAAGCAAATGAATACAGCGTTGTCGCGTCCCGCAACTGGGTGACTTCCTCGCGACTGAGCCCTGTGGCGCGCATGAACTGAGGCACCGGAATACGTACGGGATCTCTGCCGCTGCCCTCAGCATGAAACAAGCGGCGCATGTGCGCGTTGTTCCTATTGGGCTCTACTATGATGGCAAGCTCTGACGCAAGCTCTAACTGCGACACGTTCAGATACGCCAACCGTTGCTCCGCGACCGGACGACCGAGCACCGCGAACACATCGGCCCTTTTCAGACTGAAGTGACTCAAATAGAGGTCCAATTCCTGTTGCACTGGCAAAAATGGCTGTTTGAAGCTGCTGTACTTCGCAGCGTCGGACAGCTCTTGGTAAAGGTCGTTGCGGTTACTCACCTCTTCGATGTGCCCAATCAGGAATTGCTCGAACGTATGATTGACCACCTCCAGATAGGGCACCTGGTTGTGAATGTTTTTGCAACTGAGTTCCAGCGACCAGAGGTCGGGGCGCCGCTTGCGCAGGTAAAGCGCGCTATTTCGGCGCGGATCGTCTTCTTCACCAAAGGCCTCCGGCGCCTGGGAAATATGCTTATCCACAAACGCCATCAGATCGACAAAATAAGCGGACTGGCTCAATATGGAGCTGCAGTGCTCGCAATCGTAGAAGTTCTGTGCGCCAAACAGTTTCTCAATGTTATCCATCTCCCGGAAAGTTGCAGGTATGGTCCTTTCCAAGTTGTCCACCTGCATGGCTGGGCCGTACAAAAGCTCAAACAAACCGTACCGAGCGACTTCAGATTTTGTCGCCCTATCGCTTGCTGCGCGGCGAACCTGCGCAGCCTCTGCAACTGGCAGCTGCGCTTGAATTGCTAAGCGCTCGACAGACGTGCCGAGCACCTTGCTGCTGCTGTCAAAACCGGCCGACAGCAATTTGATTCGTGTTTCCGTATTATTGGAGAGCGGCATCACCCGCTGGAAAGCACGTGCTTGTTTGAGTATTCTAGGACGATCAGCCTCAGAAATTCCGCCCCACTCCAGCTCCGTCTCCTTACCCTGCAACACGATGCGACCTCGAATAAGATCAGCATGGCGCAGATCTAGCGCTGGGTTTTCTTTGAAAAGGCTATCGAACAACCCTAGCTTCTCTTGTACGGCCTCATTCTGCTGGCTGGCATTGAGGCCGGGCATTCCCAATATATTGTCGAGGCCCAGGTGGGCATAGAGCTTTAACAGCGGCGAATCAGTCACCAGGTCTAAATCCTCCGCCGTACGAGTGGCTCTGGCAACAAGTCGGTCGCTGGGCAAATAGGCATCGACCTTCTTTATAATGGCGTTGGCATAGTCTTGCGCATTTGCAAAAGCTTCTGGCACTTGCGCGCCGTACGCCTTCGCGCGGTCTATTACACTCAGCCATTCTGTTTCCGACCAGCCGGCCACAGCTTTCACCGAGTCGCCCTGGGTTTCCTGCTGCACCTGCGTTAATAGCGGCAGGTGGTGGAACGTAAGCACGCTAGCTTGCAGGCTACGTTGTATAGCGCGTACGGCCTTTTCATCATTCAGTTCAGACTGCACTCTTTGCCAGAAGTCGGTGCTTGGCTTTGGCTCGTAGTCCAGCGTCATGCGCACGAACTGCTCTTGCTGTGGTCGGGTCACACCGGCCGCGGTCGCCACCACTAGGCCGAGCGGCGCAACTGCGTCACCCTCTTCTTGCTTGAAAGCGTTATCCAACGCCAACTCGCTCAGGCGCCGCACAATATCGTCAAGCTGGCTGCTTAAGCTGCTAGGCACTATATGGTTCGCGATGACTTGTTTTAGCACTACACGCCAGCGCATCGGCTTTTCTGCCAGCAGACTGCGGAAATTGGTTGGCAGGCCTTGTCGCAGCAGACCATAGAACGCGGCTTCTTCAACATCGTGCGATTTTTGCCACTGGGTGTCTAGCCGCAGGTAGCGAAGGTGCTCCAATGGTATCTGCGTCTCGCCAGCCAGAAACTCAAGGTCATCATCGGTCAGCGCGGCACCCTCGACTGTGCCTATGAGCGGTTTTATTTCGCTCAGGTAGCGCTCATATTCAGACGGGCCATGATCTTGGCTCGGCTGTAGGGTAATGTCGATGGTTTGCTCTGGCGTAGCATTAAAAACAGTGTCTGAAGTCGCGATCACGGTGCCGTTGTCGTCCACGACTTTAACTAGCAAGTCAGCCGCGTCTTTCTCTGCACGTCGGAACTGCGTGGCAGTGTAGCGAATTTCGTAGCGACCTTTCGCATTCGTCCGGGTTGCGCCAAGCAGTTCCTCTGAACGCATGTCGCGGTCATAGGCTTGTACCAGCAGATCCGCAGCGGCACGGCCATCAGCATAGGCTATCGTGCCTCGCACTAGTAGGTCTTCGTCATCTTGTGGCGCATCCAGGAGGCCCAACTGCTTCAGTATCGTATTGAGCGCCTTGGCAGTGGATTCATCCACCGAGCCTGACGGGGTTAGCTGGTTTTCCTGCTGGAATATTGCAACCAGTTTTGCTGTTATGCCGCCATAAAATTGCTGAGCCTGTTCTGCTTTGAGTTCAGTAGCCAGATCAGCGGCGTTGGTAGGGTCGTTGGCCATCATTAGGTCCCGCTCGAGCAGCAATTGCAATACATTTTGCAGATCGAATGTGGGCTGCCCCGACATTTGTGATTGTAGTGGAAATGAGATTGCGTTCATTGGTCACTCCAATAAGTAATGATTCAAAGAAATTCGTTCAACCTGTCAAACGCATCAAACGGCCGTTGAGAACTGTCTAACAAAGACGCCAATTGGGCATTTCTATACTCACTAAAAATTTAGTAGTACCTTTATAAAGCGGGTGTAATCTTTCCGATAACACCACCATCGCATCGATATTAAACGGTCATTTCTGTCTACATAAACGCACCGAATCCCGCAACAAATCGATATCATCAACCAATAACGTTCTATTTCTTTCCAGCAGATTTACTGTAAAAAAATAACACCCTCCTTTAATCCGATAACGCACATAATTCGGCATGATTTCTCTTTTGTAGGGCGGAAAAGCGATAGCGCATTCCGCCAAATCCAAATACGTCAATCATTCTTACTTCAACAATGTCGGATAACGCTTCGCTCATCCAACTTACACCGGTTCCGCCTTACGGGTTTCATACTATGTTCCTCATCTATGTAAACTGCTTATTTATTTGTCAATATAAAAAGCAAGACCTCCCCACTAATTTTTATGAATTCACCCCCTAAAATATCCTAGCCCCACGTCTTAGCGCTCTTAACTCTAACTCTATTTGTTCTTGGTTAGACCTTTCGGCAGCGGCTGTTGCCGATTCCATGCATCCAGGTGTTGCTCTGCACTGCTCTGCCATAATTTCTAAATTTTCAATCGCTGCGCGCGGTACTAATATGCCAAAGGTGTTATCATATACATCCGTAAACAATGCCACATGTATATTCTCCAAATCGCCATTTACGAGAGCTTCAGTAGTTTCAGCTAAAGGGTTAAGAGTTTGAACCACGTCAACAGCACTCCTCCCATCTGCCAATACTGCCACTGCCATTACCGCATTTAATACTACTCCTGCTCGCCCTGGCCTAACTCGCCCTCTACCCGCCCTAACTGCTCTGTTAGGTCCTGAAATCTCGGGGCTTGAGTTGGACCGAAATAGAGCCTGTTGAGCATCAGTTCCTCCTCTCATTCTTTCCGTCCTAATCTCTTCCCTAGATCTGCCGGTCGCCGCAGTTTCAACATAATCAACATGATCAGCTACAGCATCCAAAGCATCATGTGCTCGCCCATGAGAGCTATTCTTACTTTTCGCATGACCTCGGGTAATCTGCAAATTGCTCGCATTAAGAGCTTGGAATATATTTTCAGCAAGCCCTCGAAGAGCATGGTGTATTTGTGTTCCACTAGGAAGTGTGACTCCTAGCCTCTTTAGTTTACGTTTAAATGAGCTATTTACAGCGCCAAACAATCTGCGTGCACGATGTGTTGCAGTTCCCCTCTGTCGATTTGTTCCTCGACTTCCACCATTCGCATCTAACAAATCTTGCAACTCGCGATTGAAACTATCTATATTTTCAGATCGTGTTGCCCCTCCGTATCTTCGCTGAAGAACTTCTTGCATTGCAGTATCCCAAACCTCGCCGAGATCACTATCACTTAGAATAGCTCCATCTCTTATAGGTAGTTGAGGCCGCCTAGGGCCTGGCCGGGGGCCCGGTTGATTTCCGTTAGTATCTACAGAATTAGTAGGTGAGGTAGATGCGTAACCATACAAATTCACCCCCCCGCCAACCCCTATCGGATCAGCACTCCCCCACCTCCCCAACCAAGGCAAATAATACCTTGCCGTATGATAAGAAAGCCCCGTCTCCTCATCCCGTTCCATCCCCGTATACCGATAGCGTTTCTTCGCCGCCTTAATATCTTTATTCTTCGCGCTATAAGCCGTCGTCCCATAAGGATGATATTCCTCATAAGAAATCACTTGCGCCCTTTCATCCAGCTCCAGACCCACCGATCCCAAATGATTCCCATACTGATAACGAAACAAAACGCCTGCTGGTAGCTCGGCGCTATCCGCAATCAATACATCCTCAACAATCAACACCCGCTGATCATCGGCAAATAGATCAAAGGTTTCAATTTCTTCTTTGATTTCACCTGCCGCATTGCGCCGCCGATAAAGCTCCATACCTCCCAGATAAAAGCGTTCTTCAGTAAACCCGCCAACACGTTCGATGCGTTTTTGTGTGCGTTGTTTACCTGAATCGTATTTGTACCAAGCATGCCCGCCGCCGCCCAGATCGACATCATGAATCATGTCTTGCGTATCCCAGTGCAGTTGGAACGCTTCCGGTACATTATTCAAATTCAACATGCTGCCGTGCGTATCGTATTGGTAGTTAACAGCGGTTGTACGATCACTACCCGTCCAGGTGCTGAGTAGTCGATTACTGTCTTCTGCGTAGGCATAATCGCGAGTCCAATTTCCATTTGAGACTCCGGTAATATGTCTCATTTGCATGATGTTACCAACGCTGTCGTATTGATAACGCTGGGTGTAATCGCGCAACGCATTAGGGTCATTGGCGTCACGGACTGGCAACGAAATGTCAGGCGCTGACGGAGGTCGTTGTGGCGGAGGACCTGATGCACTGTATTGTTCCCGCCCCTCGGCTTCAATTAATCGATACAGGGCATCATTGATATATTGGCTTCGCGGTTTTACTTGCTGATTACGGAAAAACACCGGCTCAATCGCCGCATCGGTTATTTCGGTAATACTCCCTACAGGGTCATAGGTGTAGCTGAGGTCTTGTAACTTATCTGAGGTGATCGTATTGACGGTTTCTAGCTTGATGAGCCGAAACGTTTGCGGGTCATATTCATAACGTGTTCTGGTGTTATTACCGAACTCTATGGAAGTGCGCTGGCCTTTCGCGTCGTATGCAATTTTTTGAATCGCTTGCGTAATTTGGCCTTTCACGGTAAGGGTTTCGCTTGATAATACCCCCCGTTGGTTATATTGCGGTGTGTAGATGGCAGGCTCGCGCTCTTGAAGATGCCAATTCTCCAACTGCACCATACGGTTTAGCGCATCGTATTGGGTGCTTTGGCTAAAAATTTCTGTTATAAATGCATCAGAGGATGGGTTTTGTGGCCAATGAATAATGCGTTCTTTATAAGCGCTGGTTAATCGCCGTTTTGCTGCAAGCAAATTGCCTTTAAAATCAAACGTCTCGTTGGTTATTAGGCCACTGGAGTCATAGTGTTGATAGACCTGACCGCACAAGTTTTTGTCTTTATCGTTTGGCTGCCCTTCACCGTAAACAAATCGCTCGACCGTCCACTCATTACTCGCTATTTTTAGACTTTGTTCCAGCGGACGACGCAAGGTGTCATACGTTGTATGAATAACTCGCTGTTCCAATACGCCCAATTCATTTTCATTTTCATCCCAGGCATAGAATGGTTGACCTGAGGCATCGTTGATTAACCAGCGATCTCCGCCATCCATACTGTGTTGAAACAGTAAATTCCCGGCTATGTCGTAGACAGGAAAATAGTCAATGGTTGGGTCTGATCTGGGCGAAGCGGGCACGGTATACCGCATGACCAAATTATCGCGAGCATCTTGAATCCACAGCGGTTTGCCTTCGGCATCTAGTTTGGTAAAGGTGATGTAGTGTTCATCAAGCCAAGGACGATTGAGAAACGGAACATTGGCTAAGGCTGCTGACTCTTCTGGACTACGATTAAAAGCCACATTAATTACTTCTCGCCCTAAACTATCGAGGAGAGTGGTTGCAGGGGTATCGGCATGTTTAGCCGCAATACGTGCTGCCCTTTGCTCGGCGTCTGTGCCAGTACTCATGCGCTGATACCAGTTATTTGCTGGTTCAAGTATTGTATCGTTCTGATCGTAGCTGGTAACATGCCAGGGTGAAAATTCGACTCGGCTGTATGACCCATCGGGTGCTTCGGTACGGATGACACGACCCGCAGCATCGTAATAGATGATTGGGGTAACACCCACCTCTTTTGGTTCCTCATAACGATGATCTGGCTCAAAAATGTTGAGGGCTGTTTCGATTTCACTGAAATAGGGTTCGTATTGTTTAACCGGTTTGCCTTTGTTGTTCAAAATGGTTTTTCCATTGGCGATCCAGCTTAATAACTCTCCCTCTTTTTGGGGTTCAGCTTGAACTTTTGTGACCAGCACATTGCCGCCACCATCTGAATATTCAAAAGCCAGTTGTAGCGGACTGATTTCAGCCGTGTCCAATTGAGCAACATGCTGTTCTCGCACTATGCCGCAGGCAGAGGCTGGGTGTTCGCCCCACTTAATAATTTTGGCTTTACTGCCATCTGCCAGTATTTCCCCAGCCTCAACTTCAATTTCACCAAAATAATAAAGATGCCGCGCGGTTGCATTACCCAATAAACGCCTTGCTTCATCCTGCTGGCGTTGTTGGTAATCAGTTATTGTTTCTGTGCTTAAGCGTGGTTCGGTGAAAAAGTTGATTTGCATTGCTCTATCAGGATTTAGCAGCTCATCGGTGAACCCGGTGAGATTATCTGCCTGATCGCCTTTGCCTTTAACCGCTGTAGCTGATGGCAACCCTAGAACATCAAATATTACTTCTGTGACATTATCATTGATGTCTTTTAGTTCACGTGGGGCGAGTACACGATAATCGAATTTTTCAACCGAAACGGTATTCCCAATTGGATCTGTGCTTGTTTTGATATAGAGATCAAGCGGATCGTAGTTAAGTGTGGTGGTTTGGTTGAAGGCATTAATATAGCGTTCGGGCAGAAAGAAATGATCAGCGGCATCATTGGAAAAGCCAGCAATACCTGAGCGAATCCAGTATTGTTCGGTAGTGTCTATACCAGCAAAACGAGCCCTTAACTCAGCGCCACTGAGATAGCCGCTTTTTGATGCATTCTCCAGTTCGGCTTGTATGTCTGGTGTGAATTTTTCAGCCAAAATGGCATTGAGCAAATCATCGGTTAATGCCAAGGTATAGGTTTCGTAAGGTAAACCTAAGTTGCCCTGTTCCCCAAAAGGTAATGGTTCCTTCAAAAACTCTCGAGTAGCACTATCCTTGTCGTTAAAATAGAGCGTTTTGCTATGTTCAACTGTTCGTTTTTGTGGACGAGTGCGATCAGGTAATTGGTGGTATTCAATGTCTGTTACTGCTTGTCCTGTACTTTGATAATCCAGATTTAACCTAAATCCTTGTAATTCTGCTAAGGTAAAATACTCGTCTGCTGGACTGATACCTGTGAGCTCATAACTCAACGCCTCACAAGGAACTCGCAAACGATAGTTATCCTGAGTATTAATATCGTTGGTGAAATGACTTTCGCTGTAGGCTATATGCGTTTCTTTCTGGACATCCTGAATAAGCTGAATAGTTTGTCGTTCGAGCGTGTCATCTTGATATTCACCAAGACGAGGATAAACAATGGCAACGGCTTGTAACACATTACCGTATTCATCGGTATTGAGATTAAAGGTGTGAGCAATCCGAGGATCAGGAATGAGTGTGTTTGCTTGTAAATCCAGTTCGTATTGATAGGTGATGGCTTCGCTCTCTGTTACCAAAAACACGGCATGTGGGTTTGTGCCGCGTGCTTGTAAGCGTTGAATATGGCAATTGTGATACGCCGTTGAATAGAGTTTTATGGGTTGATGGGTTCCCTGTGTAAATGCATCAACATCTAGTTCGTAGACTTCCTGGCGCAACATCATTCCTTTGCAAGACCGTAATGCTTCTCTCATTTCCTCGGCATTCAGGTTTTGTTGTTTAATATCTGGCTCGGGTAATTCGGCTTCCTGAAAAGTTCCCAATACATTTGTTTCACCTAGGTTGCTTTCTTCCAGCCACTGGGGGAAGTATTCGTGCTTGAACTGTTGCAGTATTTTTTTGCGATCAATCATTACGCCCGTGTGATACCAGGTAACGGTTTTAATTGGTGGCTGGTAGAGGGTGTGGTCGTCTGTAATGTAAGGACTGTTTATATTTCCTTCGGTAAATTCCCCATAGGTTTCCGCATCAATTTGTTCAACCCGACCAAATCCTCGAAATTCTCGCTCGTGTCCATCGAAATACCCGTGGTGGTAGCTATAGGTAGAGGAGAATTTGGTTTTATTCCACTTATTTGTCACTGTGACCTTTTCGACCACATGCACTGGGAAAGGTAGCTTGGTGATCCAAGGTCTACCAGCGTACTTGTCTTGTAGATAAAATTTTGTAGAAGACGCGTACTGAACATGGGTCTCCGCGCCGAGGTTGTTGACAGTCCTGATAAGCAGATGAGGTTTTTGGTCGCCTATCAAATTGACGTAGCGCATGGGCCGGCCCGCGTCATCAGGCAACGGCGAGGACCAGACTAGGCAAGCAGTGCCATTGCCGAGCAAGTCGATAGGCACGATGCTGACAAGCTCATCGACGCGGGGAAAAATGCGCAACACCTGCGGCGCGCCCCAACTGTTACCGGATTGGTTGAAATAAAGACACACGCCGTCTCGGTGCAGATAGATGATGTCGATGGTGCCACTGCCGTCAATGTCGGCCAAGCGGATGCGCTTATGATCGAACTGATCCGGGTGGTCGAAATGCGGCGCATTTTCCATGGCGATCTTGGCGCCGAATCGGCAATAGCCTAGGTTGGGCCAGTAACAGACCTCGCCGTTGCGGATGCGTAGCAGATCTGTGAGGCCATCGCCGCTCAAATCAGCCAAGTAGATGGACTGCGTGCCATCGGCAAAAACGACACGAGGACCTTTGTTCTCATCCAGCACTTGAGCAACACGCATGGCTGGACCAAACCCTTCCTCCGCTAGCGATGCATGCCAAACGAAAGCCTCATCTTCAGTAATAAGTACATCGGCATGACCGTCACCGTTGAGGTCGATAAATTTTAGGTTAGGATCATGCATGGCACGGTTAAGGCAAGATGTGAACGGCCGAAAAGGTTGCCAGCTCTCAGCGACGTCGTGCTCATAGAAGCCCGGCATTGGACCACCCAGCATCACTAGGTCCGGCTGACCGTTTCCGGCGAGATCTATGAATTGCGCGCCACCGGCCAACGTCAGATTCGGCTTCGTGGCCACTCGTTCCAATGGCGCAAACTTCGCTCTGATGCGGACTGTTCCGTCTTCTTCAATCTCATTGATTGGCGCGAGGTTGCGTTTGTAGTACCAGGCCTCCGCCTGTTCGGTAAGGATGCCTAGGAGACCTTCACCGTGCAGATCCGTCCATTGGTAGTTTGTGCCATCCAGACCCATCGGAAGATTTTCAAGACTCTCAGAATCGACTTCCTCTACCGTGTCCTGCACGGTGGGCTGGGTATATTCGAACTCAACCGGTGGCAAACTACGCTTTCGATAGCCGTTACCATTGCGCTTATATCCTGTTTGTGTAAAGGTGCGCAGAAAGGTATAAATGGGATTAGAGGCGCTGGCTGGATCTTGCTCATGTGAGTAGGTGAAGTCGGTGGACCGTACTAGACAATCATTACCCACACCCTCCTCGCCCTCGAAATGATGAAATATTAGCACCCGCTGACAAAGTCGCGTGGTTCGTACCTCAAAGCCGGCGCGATAGGTTGAGAAAGGATCATCACGAAAGACCCACGACTCAATACCGTTTGGCATGGGTCTTTCGGTAACGTGCTCCCCATAATCGAAAACCACCTCAAACATCCAACCAGCATTCTGGATCTGTGTCTCACTCAAAAATAGTGGCCGAGATCCTGCCTCATCCAACAACGACGTTCGATTGCCGTAATGGATACGTTTGAGATAACGGTTGGCTGTGCGTCGAGGATCATTACGATCGCCTCGGTTGCTTTCGTGCGCTTTGGTTAAATCGACCCCGACTCCATCTTCTACTTTGTACCCGTACTGAATGGCATTGCCTTTATCGTCGCGGGTCTCGCAGATCAACCAGCTAAAAACACGGCTAGCATCCTCAGGATCAACTATTCGAGAGCTGGGATCCTTGCCATATAGGGTCAAAATATTATCTTGGGATATCGAGCGCCAGTGCACATCCCCATCACTCAGCCGAGTCCAACGTTCGATGCGTGCAAATAATCCTTCAATGCGAGGACGATATCTATGGATGAGGTAACCTAAGACAGACGCCTTATCTTCAAAACTCGTACCATCGGAATTAAGTAGCGGTACTAGATCTTCTGCACCAGAGAGCAGGAAAATATCAGATTCTTCGGTGTCATGGTAGCGCGGTAAGCCTTTTGCTGTTTTGCGCGTGATTGACGGTAATGAAAGCGTCCAGCCGAACCCAAAAGGGCCGTTGCCTGCGCCGGAGTCGTAGGAAAGAGCGAGCTGAGGACCAAAGCCAGAGCGACCAGGGCTGGTTGCGATTGGCACAGACATAGAACCTGTACCCGTTACTGGGTTAGCAGCAAACTTTTCTCCAATACTTTGAATCGCACCGCCACCTTTGGGAAGTGAGATCGTGGGAGCAGAGCCTTGCCGCTGATCGGCTCCTTGTGCGTTATCGGCTCCACCATTGTCTACAGAGGATGGAGTTGTCTCTTTAAAGTCAGGCATAAATCACCTCGTATAACTTTAAGAGCAGCTCAGCTCAAAACGAGCAATTTCTTAAAGTATCTCTTAATACAGAATTAAGTTTACTTGGTTCACCTATAAAGTTAGCACATAAAAAATCTTTTGACACTATTAATTAAAAAATATAAATATCCTTATCAACAACTTATATATACTTTGCCTTCCTCATTTACCATTAATTTTAGTTATCTCTGTTTTTATGTCTTGTCCTATACCACCTTAAAGACATCTTTAACCCCTTAAAGTAGACTGCTAGGATCTGTCCTAGATAAGCAAAATAATGAAAAACTTTAAAAAGTGAAGTTTAAAGTTATTTCTTCAGAGCTTAGAATGTACTTACTCTAACTACATTAGGGTATAAAAATTAACTTTTACTTATAAATAATAAATAGTCTGATAACGCCAGTTGTACTTCTCAGGTAGCAATATAATAGTTATTAACGGTATAGCATTATCAATAATAAACTTTGCAAATATCAGAGCGCTAAACTGTTCAATGTATAAATAAAACCACTAGGCATCTACTGCCATGTCTTAGCGGATTCTTATTATTTTTAGAAGTAGTCAGGTGGCTTAATTAATATTGGGGTTTGATACAATACCAGTACTTTTATAGAGCCGACTAAATAGTATACCGACACTGGCCATCTTTGCTGCATCCATGGGTCAAAGTGTTACACTTACTTAATGAAAACAAGAACAGAGCAAGAGGAAGCAATGACAGAGATTAATGGAAAGCGGTTATCCTATCTTTATGAGGCTGTAACTATGGGTACGATCCGGGCTGCAGCAGATAAGCTCAATATTGCTCCTTCGGCCATCAGTCGGCAAATATCTCTGTTAGAGGAAGAATTAGCATGCATTCTTATTGAACGGCACCGTAAAGGAGTAACACCGACAGAAGCTGGTAGTATTCTCTTACAGTTTTATCGGGAATCACTCTCCGCTGAAGAGAATTGTGTTTCCAAATTACAGGCGTTGTTGGGATTACAACGGGGACATATAAAATTAGCTATGGGTGATGGCTTTGTTGGGGATTTGATGTTGGGCCCCCTATCTGAATTCGCCCGTCTATATCCGGCGCTGACGCTTTCAATCAGTACTGGTGGATCAAACGAAGTGATTCGTCAGGTTGAGGAAGATGAAGCACATATCGGTCTAGTTTTCCATCCCAGCAGTCATCCACGCATCCGCTCACAGGTTGTAAGTTGTCAGCCAATGTATATTATTATGTCCCCTGACCACTCTTTAGCCGATCAAGATAAACCGATGCAGTTGAAGGAGCTTCTAGAATACCCAGTGGGACTGGCTGAAAGTCGTTTTGGCATACGTCAGTTACTAGCGATGGCTGAATTTCAACAAAAAATTCGATTTAACCCTATCCTAACAACTGACTCATTCGCTGTACTAAAGAATTTTGCCCGCTCAAATATGGGGTTTACCTTTCTACCGTATTTTGTAGTGTCCAAAGAAGTGAAAGACGGACATCTGGTAGCAATCCCTATAGACAATGCGCTACTGGCAAGCGGTGAAGCTCATATTGTAACTCGGTTGGGTCGTCATCTATCCCAAGGCCCATATGAATTATTACAACATCTAAAGTCATGGATGAAAGCTTTGTAAGCGGGCGGCACGACTTATCGCTGTTTACAACAACGCCTGTGCGATAATCGCCGAGCCTAAAAAAGTACCAGTAAAGGTTAGCAGCGCTACAATAGCAATCTTAAAGCCAGACTTTTTGAATAAGTCCACCTCCATTTGCGAGATGGCGAAACCTGCGTAAGCTAGTACCGGGGTAATGAGTTGTAGCACACCCAGCTTATCAGTCTCGACTAAAACATAGTCACTAAATGGAAACTGCGGCAGCGATATCAAAATAGCGACAATAGATATCCAAGCAATAGCAGGCACATTAATTGGAATGACTCGTTTTAGTAGTATGCCAACGACACAACAGCTAAATAATACGAGCATACCAGGTAGCGCAGCAATCGGATTAAAACCTTGTCCCACCCAATTACTCAATAATAGCACACCGCATATAGCGACCAATAATAATACTGACTGCCATATTGATAAGATAGACTGCTCTTGCAAACCAAAATCCATGGCTTTACTGATATCAGCGCCATTATTTTTTCTGAATTTACTGGTAACTTTGTATAAAAACTCAGCGGCTGGTAGCGCTATGAATAAGCTGACAAATAATCCTGTAGCATAGGTAAGCAAATTAGAAGTCGCGGCAAAGGCAGTAATGGTCTCCTCTTGCGCTGGAACAGTCTCTGCTAGCGCTGCTGAACAGGCACCCATCATACTACCACTACCGATACCACAAGCCATTGCTAAAGCACGTATATCTAGAATGTCTAAAGAGGCAATGACCCCTGCCATAAGTGAAAAATAAATTGCTCCAAATAAAGTACCCATCACATAGACACCCATTACGCCGATACCTTCAGCGCTCTGAAGTCCATACTTATCAGCAATTAGCGCAATATTAGGCTCACGAGCAATTGAGTGAGTGGCACCAATAGACTCTCTTCCCATGCCAAACACCAATACAGCAACAGGCAAGGCGATAACGGCAGTAGCTACATTGCCTAACTCTTGTAATAAAAGGGCGGGACCTGCGGCTATTATTTCCTCGACTTTAGGGCCGACGCCAACGCCAAATTTTGCAATGAAAGGCATAATACTTAAAAGGACGGCGTAGCTTGCAAATTTTGCTCGGTCTTTGGAGATTACAGCTTTCATTGAGGGTATGACATTGGGGTTCAACAATAGTGTAAATATGAATGCGTATAGTAGAGGCAGTAAGACTAATGTACCAATACCAATTGGAATCTTAATGATCCCTATCCATTCTGCAAGTAGCGATGTAATAATCACTAATAAATGCAGTTTCCAATCAAATAAGCGTTTTGTCATTGTACTTGATAGCACACTGGTATTATTCATAGCAACTCCCTTTGCATTTTATGATTTCTAAGTTTTTTTTATTATTTGGTTTATGCAGCATTTTTTGGTAGTTGAGACTCAACTAAAGAAGTCCATACTTTGATACCCGTCTCAATAGCATCATCATTAAAATCATAAGACGCATTGTGTAATGGTTTGGAGGGGCTGCTACCATCAACACCTAACCAAAAATAAGCACCTTTAACCACTTGACTCATGAATGAAAAATCCTCAGAAGCCATTGATGGCTCTACGGCAGTATTTACCTTATCAGCACCCAGCACTTTAGTAGCAGCCTCTTCGATTTCAAGATAAGCTTGACTATTATTAGTGGTTACTGGATAGCGAATATGGTAATCCATCTCGCCTGTGACACCATATAGAGGTGGTAGTGTCTTAACCATTTCTGTGAGCATATCCTGCATGGACTGGCGCACGTCCATATCAAAGCTACGAACGGTTCCTTTTAAAATGGCGTAATCAGGGATGACGTTGGTAGTATCCCCACTATTCATCTGCGTTACGCTAATAACGCCTGATTTGAGCGGAGATATTCGACGAGAGACAATAGATTGAATATTAGTAATTAAAGCGGCTCCTGCTGCTATAGGATCAGCCCCTAAATGTGGCATAGCTGCATGAGTGCCTTTACCAGTTAAGGTAATCTCAAAAGTATCAAATGACGCCATCATCGGTCCATCATTAACGGCAACTTGTCCTACAGGAAGCCCTGGCCAATTGTGCAATCCATAAACCGCATCCATCGGGAATTTATCGAATAAGCCGTCATCAATCATGGCCTTGGCACCACCTAAGACCTCCTCAGCAGGTTGAAATATAAAATGAATGGTGCCATTAAAGTTTTTATGTTGGCTCAGATGCTTTGCCGTACCAAGCAGAACTGAAGTGTGACCATCATGGCCACAGGCGTGCATGCAGTTTTCATGAGTAGATTTATAATCAATGTCGTTTTGCTCTTTTATTGGTAGCGCATCGATATCTGCTCGTATGCCGATAGTAGGGCCTGAGCCATTCTTTAGAGTACCGACAACACCAGTACCGCCCAATCCTTGATGCACCTCAATCCCAAAGGACTGTAACTTGTCGATAATAAATGATGACGTTTTGAACTCTTTAAAACCGAGCTCTGGTTGACTATGAATCTGCTTACGCCACTGCTTTACTTCACTTAATAGAGTTTCGTTAATTAACATTTATTTTCTCCTTTTATTGACTTGAATAACCAAATTGAATAGCAGAATCTTTTGCGGTTTCGACCCATACACTTTTAGTCTGTGTATATTCAAGCAGGCCTTCGTAGCCACTAGATCGGCCATAGCCGCTCTCACCAAAGCCACCAAACGGCGACATGACATTGATTGCTTTATAGCTATTTACCCAGAACGTTCCTGCATTTACTTGAGCGGCCATCCGATGAGCACGGCCTACATCAGCAGTCCAAACAGCGCCAGCTAAACCAAACCGGCTGTCGTTGGCTAACGCTACCGCTTCTTCTTCTTCATCAAATAAAATCACAGAAACAACAGGTCCAAAAACTTCTTCCTGTGCGACTCGCATACTATTTTTCACGTTGGCCAAAACGGTTGGCTGATAAAAATAACCATTTTCACCTCCACAAATTTCACCTGGCTTTCCGCCTGCGGCAACAACAGCACCTTCAGCAATACCATCAGAAACTAACGAACGCACGTGACTAAACTGTTTCTGGTTATTAATGGGCCCCACCATCGTACCTTCATCCCATGGCAAACCCACAGGCAACTTGCTGGCTGCCGAGGCAACACGTTCCACGACTTCTTTATAAACATCCCGATGAACCAATAACCGAGCACCCGATACACAGCTTTGTCCAGCGGCAGAAAATACGGCAGCTTGCGCACCCACTACCGCACGATCAAGATCAGCATCTGGAAAAATTATATTGGCTGACTTTCCACCCAGCTCCAATACGCAAGGGATGACACGCTTTGCAGATGCCGAAGCAATGAGAGCACCGGTCTGTGGTGAACCTACAAAAACCACTTTTTTAGTGGCCGGATTAGCAATTGCGGCAATGCCTGTAGTGTGCCCAAGCCCATTAATTACATTCACCAAACCACACGGGATACCTGCTTGCTCAAGAATTTTAGCGAGTACTGTTGAGCTTAGTGGGGTTAATTCAGATGGCTTCAGTAAGACTGCATTTCCTGCACAGATGGCAGGCGCAATCTGCCAGCCTCCGGTAAATATAGGGGCGTTCCAAGGTGTGATTTGAGTCACTACGCCATAAGGCTCATGACGAGTATAGTTTAAGTGACTTGTTGGTACGGGAATAACTTGTCCCATAATTTTGTCGCACCAACCAGCATAGTATTCAAACATATCTGCAACTTTTGCCACTTCAACCCGGCAATCGCGAATAGGCTTACCTGCAGATATACATTCTAGGCGTGCCAGAGATTCCGCAGCGGCACGTATTTTCATGCCGCACTGCCACATTAACTGACCTCTTGCACTGGCGGTCATTGACCACCACACTTTTTGAGCTTTTATAGCTGCATCGGCTGCATTAGCAACAATATCTTTCCCCGCATCACGATAGATTAAAAATACCTGACCGGTTGCTGGGTTAATCAGCTCGATGTCGTCACCATTACCTGCAACCAATTCTCCATCAATCAAGCTGCCAAACTTTGAAGTACCCAGTAGTTCATTAAGCAGTATTTCAACTTGTTGCGCGCCACTTCCTTCTACTTCAAAACTCATAATCTATTCTCCCAAGCCGGCATTTTTGATAATGCAATTAAAATCATCCTGATCAGGTATGTTTTTTTCGCTCTGCGACCAAATTTCAGCTACCTGTTTAGCCAAAGGTAACTCTAATCCCATCTCACCGATCATATTTTCCGCCAGACGCACATCTTTACGCATCAGCTGCATAGTGAAACCGGAGTCAAAACCTTTATTAAGAATCCAACGAGGGAAATTAACTTCACTGATTGCACTACGACCTGAACCGGCGTTCAAACCGGCAATAAGATCTGCAGGATCAAGTCCTGCCTTAGTACCTAGAGCTACTGCTTCGGCGGTAGTTATTAGATGTGCAGCACATAGTAGATTATTGATCAGTTTAGCCGCATGTCCATTGCCAGACTTTCCCATGTAGACCACTTTTGAGCTCAAGGCATCCAGATACACCTGTGCACGTTCAAGGGAACTACGTTCACCTCCAACAACCATTACCATAGTACCGGCTGCAGCACCCGCCGGACCGCCACTGACAGGACAGTCCAATAACTGATGGCCTAACTGATCCAGCTCTATCGAGAGTGCCCGCGTCACCTCTGGTTCTGAAGTAGAAGTATCAATAATCAGAGTTTTAGGCTGAGCAAAGTTAATAATGCCATCTTTGCCTTTAACAACTGCTTGTACATGCTTTGCCATTGGCAAAGATAGAATGATGACACTAGATTCAGCACACAGAGCTTTAATATCTGCAACAACATTTACGCCGATTTCCCTAGCAGCTTGGCTTTGTGCTTCCCCAACGTCCGTGCCGAACACTTTAAAACCTTTGCGAAGCAAAGACTGAGCCATACCGTTACCCATACGGCCTAACCCGACGATACCTATAGTTTTTGTAGCCATACCTACCTCCTTGTTTTGGTGCTTTCTATCACTTTTATTATGACTAATAAGCTATTAAGAAGAAGCATAACAAACAAACTTTTGTGTTCTAAAAAAGGCAACACCAACGTAAGCAACGAGATGGATTTCTCATCACCTCATCTTATTGTTTATGAAAATTGGTTAGACGTTGCTAAAATAGTTCCAATGAGCTTACTGTAACTGATTGATAACTTGGCTTTAATAACGCCGTCCTTACGGTCTTGGTGGACGGATTTTTTGCGTACATGAGATTGCCTGAATGAATACTGAGACCGAGTGCAAGGTCCAAAGAGTTCTCAGCTCGGTTGCTCTAGTTAGCCAGTTAACCGGCGATGACAAACCTTGAGTAGTGTGTTGGTAAGGTCGCTATCAGTCAAGCTCTCAGTATCAAACAACTCATTCAATCGCACGACTATTTTCGATAGTCAGTCCTCTTTTTTGTTTTTAGCCTTACAAACACTGCCATTGCCAGATTTTAGCGAATCCCCACTATCTTCTTGCAACTTCAGATCTCGTTGATGTAGCTTAGACAAGCAGTAGTGACTCATAACGATATCACTGAGACCAACCTCATCATCTAGCCCAAGTCTTAGCTCCTATGGCGATCATGTGGCTAAAGAAAACTGTTTCTATTTACTAACTCGCAATTTTGTAGGTGCTAATGACCTCGTTAACAAGTGGTTTTAGATATTAATACAATAAACAAATGCATGCAGCAATTAAATATTAATACCAATAAGAAAGGTTGCTAAAACTATACCGTACATAGCGTTAGCAACCTTTTTCTAGTTGCGCATTTTACTCAGGTGATGTTTTCAAAATTGGGGTTTGATCTGTCCTGAACGACGATTAATTGACCCTTCAAGCGGTAAAGGAATATTTAATTGAATGTGCGCAGCATATTTAGAACTAGAAGCTAGTGTTACGGTAATCATTTTGGTCAGCGTGTAAAACTCAATTTTTACTCATAAATAACAAGTGTCTTGACAACATAATCCTTACTTCTCAGGTAGCAATATTATGGTTTTCCTAGGCTTGGTTATATATATAAAACTCTCTAAGCATTTTCTGGTATGTCTTAGCGGGTTCTTACTGTTTTTAGAAACACTCAGATGACTTAATTGATACTGGGGTTGGTCTAATGCTTCATACTTTTCACTATTTAAAGCAAGTATTCTTTTCTAGCTATTCATTATAAAAAAATAAGAATTCATATTTGAATCACTAAATGCTAATATAGTGATATAACACTCTTATATGATTGATTAAATTATGAATGTAAGGTTCAATTTTTATACTCCAAGTGAGATTGCCAAGATTTTAGGTGAACGCTTAAAAGCGCAGCGGTTGTTATTAAACTTAACTCAAGCAACTTTAGCTGAGAGGTCTGGAATCGGTGTCAGCACCGTAGCTCGTATTGAATCAGGGCAAGGCGGTACACTAGATAATATAATCAGGCTCGCTTTAGCCCTTGGTATGGTCAATAGTTTTGCTGAATTGTTCAATATGGCACCTACCAACATAGAAGATGTTATCGCTAAGCAAAATCCACGCTTGCGTGCCTCAAATAAAAGCTGACATAAGGTAGCCATTTTAATGTATCAACCGATATCAATTGTTAACATTTACTATCAAGGATTTGGAGCCAAACGTCTTATCGGCAAATTAACGATGGACGGACGACGCCCTGCCTTTGGCTATGATGCAGCGTGGCTGGCTGATGGAATGGAGCTGTCACCAATTGAGATGCCATTACGAGCAGCACCTTATTATGGTACTCATGCGTCGAGCCATTACCTATGTGGATTATTGTCAGACAGCTTACCTGATGGTTGGGGAATGTTGCTAATGGATAGGTTCTTTCGAAAAACAATGACTCATGCTACGCCCATTAATGTCTTAGATCGCCTTGCGTATATTGGTAATTCAGCCATGGGAGCGCTGAGTTTTGAGCCACAACAAAACCTATCAGGCTCCGATATCGACATCACTGATTTCACTTTAGCCAAACTAGCCGCTGCCAATCAATCGATTTTATCCGGACAAGATAGTGACATACTGGCTGAGCTTATCGTCATCGGTGGCTCACCACAAGGCGCAAGACCAAAAGCACTTATCCTATACGATGAAGCAACTGAGTTTATTACTACTGACTTAACAAGCGAACATACATCCGCAATGCCGTGGCTTATTAAGTTCCCTGCTCAGTCGGAGCATAAAACCGTTTGTCTATTAGAATCGCTTTATGCTGATATGGCAAAAAAAGCAGGCCTTAACATGCCAGCGCATCATTATTTTGATATTGATGAAAAATATGCTGCTTTCGGGGTTGAGCGTTTTGACCGCATGGGCAATCAGCGCGTCCATATTCATACGCTTGCTGGCTTATTAGATATCGATTTTCGGATTCCATCATTGGATTATTTGCAGTATTTACGCTGTGTGCGTATGCTAACCCAGTCACAAGCTGCTGTAGAAGAGGGTTTTAGGCATGCCGTATTTAATGTCATTTTTAACAATAAAGACGATCATAGTAAGAACTTTTCTTTTATGATGGACGAGGCTGGCAGGTGGTCGTTATCGCCCGTTTATGATATCGCCTATAATTCAGGTATGAACGGTTATCATCAAATGGATGTAGCAGGTGAAGCTCGGCATCCTACTGCACTGCACCTACTTAAACTTGCCAAACTTGCTGATATTAAGCAGAATAAAGCAACTGCTATTATTGAGCA
Organism: Psychrobacter sp. 1U1; assembly: GCF_051847535.1. Taxonomy (NCBI): domain Bacteria; kingdom Pseudomonadati; phylum Pseudomonadota; class Gammaproteobacteria; order Moraxellales; family Moraxellaceae; genus Psychrobacter; species Psychrobacter sp. 1U1. The sequence continues at coordinate 140,392 of NZ_JBPYDD010000003.1, forward strand.
GGTAACAGCTGTGGCCAAAGGTTTTCTGAAGATTATTAACAACTACGATATTGAGAAAGAATTATCAAACCAAGTTATGCAGGATGTAAAAGCCAATATTGATAGGATGGTAAATGGACAGGTCTAACAAAGTTGTTAAATATGTTGTTAAAATAATTAAGTAAATTTAAAAGACCTATATAAATAAGGAACTACAGGTAAATAGTCGTTGCGTGGTGGGCGCACCATCATATATCATCAGAAGCAACAAAAAACTTCATAACCTACCTGGTTGTGGGGTTTTTTGTTGCTTAAACGTTTTGACCCCTGTCGTCAAATCCGTACAGTTGAAATTGAAAGATTTTAGTTACGCAGCCTGACTATAAAATTCAAACCACATCTGCCTTGGCGTTTGATAATCTTGGTGATACACAATATCATTTTTCAATATGCCCCAGAAGCTTTCTATTGGAGGGTTGTCGAAACAATTGCCTCTACCACTCATTGATCTTGTAAATTGATGCTGCTATTAAAAAGACATATCAAACTCTATAATTTCTTCGATAAATTTGGCTTCAATAGCGGACAAAGCGCGATGCTTGTGCCAAAAAATATATACAGGTATATCAGCAATACCATCTTTCGGGGGCAAGCGTCTAAGTTTAGATGCTAGATGAGTAGCAGCAACAAAATGATCTGGCAAAGCACCTATGCCATATCCAGTGTAAATCAGTCGAACCAGCTCATCTAAATTATTTGTATAAGCACTAACTTGACCAGTAAAATCATGAGCTTCTTTAAATAACGTTATTGGTGAAAGAACATCACCAATAGCTTCGCTATTAAATGCAATAAAATTTTCTTTTAGTATATTACTAATACTTAAATCTTTTACCGAGAACAAAGGATGGTGATATCCACAATATAGGTAATAACGTTGATTGAAGAGTATTTGTTGATTGAGAGTATCGGATGTATGCTTTGCTAAACAAATACCAATAGCAGGGTTTTTTTGCTTTAAATCATTCAAAATATCCGTACTTGATTTGACCGTCAAATCTAACGTAATGTTCGGATATTTTTTTTTGAAATATACCAAAAAATCATTATATTTAGGGTTATGAAGTCGACTAACAACTAATAGTTTAATATTACCTTCTAGAAGATGTAAATTACTGCCTTTCATCGCTTCAATAGAAGTAATCTCTGTGAATATCGTTTGAGCGACTTGAAGACAATAGCGACCGATCGGTGTAAGCTCTAGCGGCTTAGTATTACGAATAACAAGTTGGTTTTCGAGTTGTTCTTCAAGCTTTTTGAGATTTTGGCTAACTGCAGATTGAGTAATATTTAGACGATCAGCCGCCGCACTAATACTCCCCTCTTCACATATAGCAATTAATACGTGGAGTAATGTCCAATTTAAATTGTCTGCTAACTTCCGTTGTATCATAGTAATTTCAGTACTTATATTCTAAATATATTGATAACCAATCAATATGAGAGGTCTGCCAAAGGTATAAAGGACTTAGTCTTCGCGATATGTACTTAGCCTCCGAGTTCTCAACTCTCCTCTTATTATTGTCATCAGTCCATAATACAATATAACTAGAGATAGTGAGTCAATATAAATGCTGACTTATTGTATGTCTTGTCATAACACCTCTTTGTCATAACAAACTAATTAACACCTAAATTGTTAGCTCATTAAGATCTGTAATCATATGCAGCACAAAAAGAAGCCTAACACTTGATGTTAAGCTTCTTTTTGAAAATATTGAAAAATTTTACCAGTTTGCCTTTATAAATTTAACAACTTGCCATGAACAATGACTCTGAAAGAGTTATCCGTTAAATAAAGTTACTAAGGATTTAACTCAGCAGGATCAGTAATCACATGCATTACCACAGTTTTGCGATCTTTACGTACGACTTGCATGGCCTCTGCAACTTGCTCTTCGACTCGCTCATCACTATTTACCGTAATACCATGAGCGCCAAAAGACTGCGCCATCAAAGCAAAATCAGGGTTTTGAAGCTGTGTACCTGACACACGATCCGGATAATGAGCCTCTTGATGCTGACGAATAGTACCAAATTGACCATTGTCCATAACAATAATTAAAATAGGAGCTTTATAACGTATCGAAGTAGATAATTCTGCCTCGTTCATCATAAACTCACCATCGCCAGTAACAACAACGGATAAACGCTCAGGAGACTCTAGGGCAGCAGCGATACCCGCCGGCACACTATAGCCCATTGCCCCATTCCTACTGCTTAACTGACTTGGAAACACCTTCGTTGGTAGAAATTTCTGCGCCCACAAACAATGATTGCCTGCACCGAAGCTATATACGGCATCTTCTGGAATAATTTTGACCAGCTCTTTCATCACCAAAGTCATACTGGCATACTTTTCATGACTATTAGAAGAAAGAGTGACTTCTGGGAAAGCGCTATCTTGACGCTGTTGTTTATGACAGTGGTTGAACCATGAAAGACGTGACTTAGCATCAAGTCCGTCGAATTTATATTCAGTAATTGCCTTTATAAAACTAATAGGACTTGCGGCAATATGAGAAGTGATAGCGCCGCTATGACCGCGTAAGCTGGTATCTAAATTGACAACATAATTGATTTGATCGAATGATTGACGCAAGGTGTAACCATCACTAGCCACATCGCCAAGCACAGTACCTATCGTCAACAACATATCCGCTGAATCCAGTAAGTCTGCACATCCATTTGCTCGACCATATCCTAGGTAACCTGCATGAGCGGACGAATCAAATGGGATCCTGTCAGAGGCTCGCCAATCATGTATGATGGGGATATAATTATCTTCGGCAAACTTAGTTAATTTTTGACATGTTTGAGCATCCCAATTTTGACCACCAACAAACACTAAAGGTTTTTTAGCCATAGACAGTGCATCAATTATTGATTGCAACTCTGATTGTGTAATTGCGCCTTGAGCGACAGGAATAACAGGGTGCTTCTGATTTTCAAATGGCTGCTGAATAATATCTTCAGGTAATCCAACTACAACAGGTCCTGGTCGACCTTCTAAAGCAGCATGAAATGCTTTGGCAACAATTTCTGATGCCCTAGAGACTTCGTCAAGAATGAAGACTCGTTTACATTGACTACCGAACCACTGTATCGGATCAAACTCTTGGAATGACTCACGCTGCCTATCAGCAACCGGTATAAGTCCGACAAATAATATCAGCGGCACACCATCTTGCCAAGCCGTATGAATGCCCGTATAAGCTTGCGCAGCGCCTGGGCCACGAGTCACCATGGCAATACCTGGCTTACCTGTAAATTTACCATGTGCATCAGCCATATAAGTACACGCAGCTTCGTGACGACAAACAATGGTCTGTATATCAGAGTTATACAGGCCATCAAGTACAGCTAAATAACTTTCTCCCGGCACTATAAAAGCTCGATCTACTCCGTGTTGTTTAAGGCTATTCACAATGGCTTGACCGCCATGTTTTAAATCACTCATTTTTTGCCCCCAAATTACTTCAAATAGTGTTAGCCATAACGTCATTATTTAAATTATGAATTGTCCAGCTATTCTATGAGTTCCCTTATTGGAATAATCATAGGACAATCACTCTAAGTACTAGTTATTGCTTCTGAGTATTAAACACTAATTGAGCAAATAATTTATTAGTTACTAAATATTACTACTGTTATCACTAGTCATTAACGAAACAACAATAACCAATAAGACTGAGATTGGGAAACCAATAAATATCGGATGCAAACCAAATGGATGTCCAAGTATTTGCCAAGTTACTGCGACGATTAACCCAACCCACATGGCAACTATGCCACCTAATCGAGTCGCCTTTTTCCAAAATAAGCCAGCAATGACTGGTGCTAATAAACTTGACACTAACATAGCTGCACCTGTCACCCATAAACCAACTAATTTCGGGATAGATAGCGCTAGTAATAAAGAAAAGATCGAAACTATCAGAACTGAAAGGCGACTATACTTTAATAAGCGACTATCAAGATCCGTGCTCTCCTGTAATCTTGGTTTAATGATATCGTTTATAATTGAAGAGGCACCAGCCATACAGAAAGAGTCGGCTGTTGATATAACAGTTGCAAGTAGGGCAATAATCATCACTACAATCATTGGAAAACTAAATACGTCTCCAATTACTATGTAATAAGTAAGACTAGAATCGATTTCTCCTAGGTTCAACCCAAAGCGGGCCATAACACCGATAGCAATAACCATAAAGGCGGTCAAAGCACCTAAAACAATAGCTATCCAATAGCCATTTCTAGCTATTTTAGCGCTGCCAGCAGCCCAAAATCTTTGCCACAAATCCTGTCTAAGGAACTGATAAGCCCCAATAGTTAATAGATAAACAAACACCTCAGAAGGCGAAATACCGAGTATACTTAAAAACTCACTTTGGTTAGCAAGTGCGGCTTGTTTAGATACTTCTTGCAAGCCACCAGAAGCCAAAATCACGACTACAAATAAGACAAAAATACCGACTGTCTGTATCGTTCCATGAAAAGCGTCTTGCCAAATCACGGACTTCATGCCACCGTAATAGGTCTTTAATGTAAGTAGAACCCAACTAATTAAAATACCAGTGGTTATATTTAGCCCCATTGTCAAATTAAGTATGGTGGCAATAGCGGCAAACTGCATTCCTGTCAACGCACAGTTTGCAACCAAAACACTTACAACTGTAGGGATTCTAGCGCCCTCACCAAATCTTAAGACAGTAAAGTCTGCAATCGTTACCATTTGATACTTCTCGCCAATTGCCCGAATTCTCTTTAAAAAGAACGCCAGCATCAGCACACCTGAAATGAAAATCGCAAAATTTAGCCATTGCTGCCCCATTCCATATAGAAAACCATTCTGCATGAAACCTAATAGCGTTGCACCACCGACCGCAGTACCTACAAATGTTAAGATAAGAGGAAAGATCGATACAGATCTTCCCGCAACATTATAATCGTCATATGTCTTAATACTTTTCTTATTAATATAAAACGATACACCAAATAAAAATAAGAAATATATAACTACTAAAGAACCTAAAATCAAACTTTCATTTGAACTATACATAATCAAATTCCCTATAGATTGTTGTATATCCTGTAGTAACAATCACTCCAATACCAATACCGAAACAACTGACTACTTTCAGAATGGAGGGAGGTTCTTATATTGAACATCCTTGTTATATTATTAAGTCGAGCAATTGTCCTAATAAATTTTTATATCGCTCACCCTCAAGCATTCATCGACAATGAACTATTATCAAAAAAACTTGCTTTCTGAATACTGTAGGGCGTAGGAACGTTACTGATTTATAGAGCGCCTCTATACTTTACGATCATGAAATACCTATTGAATGCCTTGCCCATGGTACCTATCAGTTTTCTATGATCGCTGTTTCTAATACCGCATGTAACAACACATTAGTGCCTGCAATCGCCCATTCAGAGGAAATCTCTTCATCTTCATTGTGCGATATACCATCCACGCAAGGGCACATAATCATTGCAGAAGGCGCTACATCTGCTATCCAAAAGGCATCATGTCCAGCACCAGAGCAAATATCAGTATTCGAGTAACCTAACTTACTAGTTGCATCACGAATTATCTTCACTAGTTTAGGGTCAAAGGCTACAGGATCTTTATGCCCTACTACCTCTATTGAACAGCCCACATCAAACTCTGATGATATTTGATGCACCTTAGCTTCTATCTGATTACATAACTTATCGAATTTATCTTGCGAAGCTGCCCTGATATCTATAGTAAATACCACTTTACTTGGAAGGACATTGCGAGAGTTTGGAGAAACGTCAATCTTACCCACTGACACTGCGGTATTGGGTTGATTGTCCATGACCAAATTATGGGTGACATGAATTATTTTGGCCATTGCCAAAGAAGCGTTTGATCTCATTGTCATGGGTGTCGAGCCCGTATGTGCAGCTTTACCTTTCAATGTCACTTCAAGAGCAGCCAGACCTTGACCATGCGTCACCACCCCTATCAACTTATCTTCTGCCTCTAAGATAGGGCCTTGTTCAATATGATATTCATAATAAGCATGTATTTTAGGCTTACCTACGGGCATATCGCCCAGCCAACCTGTACGTATTAACTCATCTTTTATACTAATACCGTCTGGATCTGTACAATTGTATGCGTATTCGAGATCATATTTACCGGCATAGACGCCTGATGCAATCATGGACGGTGCAAAACGTGAACCTTCTTCATTTGTCCAGTTTGCGACGACGATTGGGTGTTTAGTTTTAATGTTATGCTCATTAAGCGAACGCACAACTTCTAGTCCAGCTAAAACGCCTAAAATACCATCATATCTACCACCCGTAGGTTGCGTATCGAGATGAGAACCTATCATGATGGGTCGTGCACTTGGATCAGTACCCGCTCTAAAAGCGAACATAGAGCCAAGCTCATCAATTTTTACCACCATATTTTCAGCTTCACACCAATTCTTGAAAAGAGTACGACCTTCACTATCTTCATCTGTTAGCGCCTGTCTATTGCTGCCACCAGCAATACCTGGACCAATCTTGGCCATATCCATCAAAGATGCCCATAAGCGAGTCTCGTTGCCAATGATCTCAGCATTTTTTATCATTTTAGTCCGACCTTCATAGATTCTAATTTCGTTAGATAGCTCAATAAACAATCAATCACTGACTACAACTAGTCATTATCAATGATTTTTTCTGCAGTAAACCCAGAGAGGAAAGCTTGTAAGTTTTCATTGAGCTTTTCTATGCAATACCCTCCTTCGACCAGCACAATGACCGGTTTGTTTATTGCTTGGATTTTCTCTGCCAAAATTTTGAAGCCTTCAGTGCTAACATGACATTTGGCTTGTGGATCATCTTTATAAACATCAAACCCTAAAACATGAACAATAACGTCTGGGTCAAAGAGTTTTAGAGCGTCGATTGATTGATCGACGTAATGAAAAAATCCGGATTCATCTGTGCCATGTGGCATTGGAAAGTTGATGTTATATCCATAGCCCGCCCCTACACCTCGTTCGTGCTCATGACCTGCGACTACTGGATAAAAATTAATAGGACTGCCATGTACAGACGTATATAACACATCACTACGGTCGTAGAATAATTCCTGAATGCCCTGACCATGATGCATATCCGTATCTATGATGGCAATTTTTTGAAATTCCTGACGAAGATGTTCAGCGATGATGGCAGCATTATTTAGATAACAAAAACCACCTGCCGCGCTCTTGCGAGCATGATGCCCTGCAGGTCTGGTTAGACATATTTGTACCTTATTCTCATTAGAGTTTTGATGATCTGCATCATTCAATAAGCACTCAGCCGCGTTGAGAGCCGTTTGAGCTGACCAGTAAATAGAATCCCACGAATGCTCACCGATAGGGGCACTACCATCCGCTTGATATTTGGCGGCTTTTGCCAAAATACCTAAGCCATCATTATTATTTGGCATATAGATAGTAGTCTGGACCTCTTCACCCATGTCTTCGTCTACCGCTATCCACTCACTATAAGCGTTCTTCAAAAAATTCACGTACCCCAAATCGTGCACTGCTAAAATCGGGGCGATACCTATCTCTTTAGCCATCGTGATTTTCAAGTTTAGAGCTTCTGGTGCTTTTAGAAGCTCAGTCAAACGCTCAGGCTTTTCTTGCGGCTGACGCATTTTCCCTCGAGAAAAATAGCTTTTCGGATAATGAAGCATTTGATTTTCGTGGTTATAAATTTTCATTTTGAACGTTTCCTTGTTTCTAAATTACTTAAAAATTATATTAAAAATCCTAATACACTTACTAAAGTATATTTGGCTACACCCTATGGGAGATGGCTATATTTAATAGGTTTTACTTGTTTTTCTCTAATATATGTTGCTGAAAAGTCACAGTCAAACGTTATAAATTAATAGCATATATAAGCACAGCTAATATCTGTAAAGTTAATTTCATAAGAAACTGATTGATTAAAATTACAATTGAACTTGTAATTAGAGATTAAAAAAAAGAATATATGTGAAAGCATCCAAACGTCATTAGTGTGTTGTATGAAAAGATGCTGTTTGAGCTATGCTGAAGAAACTTTACAATTAAAATTGCTAAACTAAGCGTATTAACCGGAGTTTGTCATGACAAAAAAATCAGAACATAAAATGGCAAATTTAAAGCCAAGGCTGTCAAGAAGATAGCCATATCGGAAAAGAATAAACGCCAATTTATAATATTCGAAGAGGAACGAGGGATATTAGAGGATAAAGCGAAGCACTGTTTCGCCCTGATGCAAGACAAAAACTATGCTCGTAGTGTGATTAGCATTAAAAAAGTTTGGTCTATAGATCACCAAGCAAGTTATGGTCTGACTTTTACCATCAAGCTGCGTAACTAAAATATCCCAGGTTTAACTGTACGGATTTGATAGCGGAGGTCAGACAATTTGAAAAAAGTAGCATTTACACTATCATTTTAATCACTTACGGTATTATTATTATCTGAACTTATAAAAGCATTATTTATCATTAACTTAACGTATTAATTTGAATTCTGGTGGGCGCACCAATCATTTATTTAAAACAATGTATTTAGACATAACCTCGCATTACCTCAAGCCCTTTAAGCATTATCACACCTGGCTCTCAGTTTACTTACTAATTAACACCTCTTTTAAGCCGCCCAAAGCTGTCTTGTGTCTTTGACAGACTAAGTCTCTAAGAGCGATTGGGTGACTCACAACTGTATTATGTAGATAAAAAAAATAGTTATGTAGACAAAGAAGCAGCCCCTCTATATTTTGACCACATAGCGACCAACTGACTGTCCCTCTAGCATCAACTGATAAATTGCTTTGATATCTTCGAGCGCAATTTCATTAGTGATACTTGCTAGTGTCTCTACCTTCCATTCATCAGCGAGTTTATTCCAAGCCGCTTGCTTCTTGTCAAGCTTGCACTCGACAGAATCAATACCGATTAATCTGACACCTCGTAAAATAAATGGGAATACGTTGGTATTTAATTCATGTGAAGCGGTCAATCCACAGCACGTTGCGACACCATCGTATTTTATATACTTCAAAGCATTAGCTAAGATGTCACCGCCGACTGTATCAACCACCCCAGCATATCTCTCAGCCATCATTGTCTTTTTGGCGTCCTCATTAAAGGCTTGTCTGAGGATAACTTCTGTGGCACCAATTTGTTTTAAGTACTCAATTTGTGTCTCTTTTCCTGACACCGTAACGACGCTAAAGCCAATCTTACTAAGTATTGAGACGGCTATAGAACCGACGCCGCCTGTTGCTCCAGTGACTAAAACCTCTCCATCTTCAGGCTTGACACCATTATTTATCAGCTCATTAACGCTCAAAGCTGCAGTCAGTCCTGCCGTACCAAAAGTCATGATGTCTTTATCAGTTATTCCCATAGGTACTCTTGCAACCCATGAGGCCGGCACTTTGACAAATTGAGCGTGACCGCCATCGGTATTCATGCCTAAATCATAACCCGTCACTAGCACTTTTTCGCCAACAGTAAAGGCGTCAGAAGTCGTTTCATGTACCACGCCTGCCACATCGATACCTGTGATATGTGGGAATTTTCTGGTCACACCAGGATTACCTATAGAGCTTAAGGCATCCTTATAGTTTAAGGAGGAATAAGTGGCCTTTATAACCACATCATCTTCGCCGCATTGAGGTACAGGCACCTCTTGTATGCTGCTTGAGAATGTTTTATCTTCGCTCTTTTCTACGACAAATGCTTTCATAATATGACACCAATTGGTTAAGTGGCTACTATCATAACGCTGGCTTATTGCATAATAAACAGGGTAATATTTGATACATTATCAAATAGGAATTGAAAATATGTTGTTATCCGACCTTGAAGTTATTCTAAAAATCTCTGAACACCGCAGTATCACTGCTGCGGCAGCGCATCTGGACATGCGTGTGGCCACGGCTAGCGCGGCACTGAAACGGGTGGAAAAAGCATTGGGTGCTGAGATATTTATCCGAACAACGCGGCAGTTACGGCTATCGAGTGCAGGAGAGCGCTATATACCAGAATGCGAAAAAGCTCTATTACTGCTTGAACAAGCGAAACAAAATATAAAAGAAGACCTTAACGTTATTGATGGGGAGTTACGAATCACCCTACCTTCTGATCTAGGACGAAATGTTGTCACGCCGTGGCTTGATGAGTTATTAGACAAACACCCAAATTTAAGCTTGAGAGTGAACTTAAGTGATAGTCAGATCGACTTTTATCGCGACTCTGTAGATATGGCGTTACGCTATGGCTCACCCAAAGATGCTGGACTTTATGGCTTTAAGATATGTGATACGCAAGGCTTACTTTGTGCGTCACCTGAGTATCTAGAACAATATGGCACACCTCAACACCCGCATGAGCTGCCAGCGCACAATGCCCTGTTTTATCAGCTGTACGATAAGACCCACGATGTTTGGGAATTCACCAAAGACAAGCAGACGTATAAAGTAAAAATGAATGGCAACCGAGCATCTAATGATGGCGATTTAGTTAAGCATTGGTGTATTGAAGGCAAAGGGCTTGCGGTAAAGTCTTGTTTGGATCTATCTAACGATATATTAGCAGGCCGACTGATACCTATCATGACTGACTATCAAGCAAAGCAAAATGAGCTTTGGCTAATTTGCCCAAGCAGGCAGTCGATAACACCTGCAGTAAGATTGCTTAGAGATACTCTAAGAGAGAAATGTACTGAGCTGATAGACCGCTTAGCTTTATAATTTTTACTACTTTATAAGATCGTTCATGTCTTATTCTGCTTCTTTTCAGCGCATCAACCCCTAGCAGGCTTATCTTCAGCTCCGCGTAATTCCAATCCTAAAAAGCATGTCGCTAGCTTTTCGACTACTCTAGCGCATGACCTCTACTGTCATATCCTGACCAACAAACTTGAGTGTTTTAGTTATCTTCTCTAGCGATAAGCATAAAATCACACCTGTTTTAGCAAAATATAGCTAAATCCAATGTGTTCCAAAATTCGTCCACATATCAAAAACAATTATGGATATTACAGTTATATTAATATATTATTTTATATATAGTTGTTTAATATATCGTTATTTCAGCAAACGACGGTTTTGATTTTGATTAAGCAGACCGATTCATTGAGCTGATTCGTTAAGTTTCGGCGTAACGATTGTTTAGCCACAGCGATCATCTAAGGGTAACGGTCAGTCATCTTTTAACAATTTGAGGATAATATTATGAAACTACTTTTTAGTAATTCGCTTTATCTAACAAGCCCCAAAGATGGCTCATCTACTGCCAAGCAACACCCTAATCAAGATCCGCGCACCTCGTTAAAGGCAAAGGGTCTAAAACCGTTTAATCGTCGTCAGTTTATTGGGGCAAGCTTGGCCACAGGCGCTGTCATGAGTGGCATGACGATGACGGGATGCTCTACCTTGCCCACTCATCAAGACAATCCCAATATCGTAATTGTGGGTGCAGGTGTGGCAGGATTGGGCGTTGCCAACAGACTCAGCCGTCAGTTACCTAATGCCACGTTAACCATCTTAGACAGCCGCAAAGTTCATTATTATCAGCCAGGCTACACCTTGCTCGCCACTGGGGTTTGGAGCAGTACGGACAAGGTCACTGACGACAATGCTAACTTGATGCCTACAGATATCAATTGGGTACAAGAAAATGCCCGTGAGTTTTTACCTGATAATAATCAAGTGGTGACCGATAGTGGCACAATCCTAGACTATGATTATCTGGTGATTGCAACTGGACTTCGGCTGGGTTATGAGCAAATTGAAGGGCTCAGTCTTGATGACTTGGGAACGGATGGTATCGGTAGCGTCTATGCCAGTCCAGAGACTGCCCTAAAGACATGGCAGCAGATGGATATCTTTCGCCAGACAGGTGGACGCGCGGTGATGACTTTGGCACATACCGATATGAAATGCGCGGGTGCGCCACTAAAAATGACCTTTATGCTACACGATAGACTTATGCAGACAGGCACTCGCCACGATAGTGATATTGAGTTTTTTAGCCCTCATAAGACCGTCTTTAGCGTGCCTATTGTCAATGACAACATATTGTCACGCTGGGCATCGTATGATCCGCCGATAAAGGTTAACTTTGAGCAGCGCCTAACAGCGATCGATAAAGGTAGCAAAACAGCTATTTTTACGGACAAAAACGGCGACCGAAACCAGCAAGATTACGACTTTATTCATGTGGTTCCCCCTATGTTTGCAGTCGATAGCGTACTCAATAGCCCACTAGCAAATGAGATAGGCTGGCTTGATGTCGATAAATATACGCTACAGCATAAGCAGTATGACAATGTCTTTGGCGCAGGCGATATCAATGGTACGCCAAAAGGTAAGACGGCCGCCACCGTCAAGCTCTCTGCACCGATAGTGACGACGAATCTTATCGACGCGATACAAGGGCGCGCACCCAGCCAAAAGTTCAATGGCTATACATCGTGCCCACTGCTCATAAAAGAAGGTGAAGCGATGCTGGTTGAGTTCGACTATGACAATAACTTAACCCCTAGCGTGCCTCTAGTAGACCCATTACAAGAGAGCTACTTTGCTTGGTTTTTAGAGGAGATGATGCTAAAACCTGCGTATATGGCGGTCGCTAAAGGTCAGGTTTAGCGTTCTATAGAGTCAATTTTAGTGACGTATAGTCGCTTTACTTTCTGAATCAAAATTGAGGAGCACATGCTATGTTACTGCTAAACCAAGCGTTTATGATGTTATGGGAGGCGATACTAGAGAACGCTACCTTGGTGATCATGTTATTACTCGTGTTACTTGTGGCGTGGGGCTACTGGGTCATCAAAGGTCGGCATAAAAAACTGGCGTATCGGGTCGCTGGTGTGCTATCGGCTATCGTCGCTGTCATTGGCTTTTTTGTATTGCCGATGCTGTTTAAAGCCAGCTTGGCAGATCTGAATTATTGGGTAGATTGGGCGTTTCATCTTACGATGGTAGTGGCATTATTAGTTTATGCTTATTTGGTGTTGCTGCCGCTTATGACAGGATTGATAGGCGCTGAGCATCGCGCCTAAGCCTCATTCAATATAGCAACGCCTTTAACCTTGAGGGCTTTGAGTCATCTGACGACAGTAGCCTGCTAGGTTCTCTGGTAAATCCTCTGGACAGACACCGCATTGCTGATTGCCAGGTACCGCGTGATCAATGAATTTTGGATACGGCAGGTTCAAGTTATTCATGATATCTCGAAACGCCTCAATAGATATATCTCCGCCAAGCCGTGGATTACGCTTTTTTTCTTGTGCGATTGAGGAGACAAAGCGCTCTTTGTAATCATGGGCAGGATAAACTAAAGTCTCATCAGGCAAAGCAAACAGCTTGTTGCGCACAGAGTCATACAAGGCATCAGCATCACCGTTTTGGAAGTCCGTACGACCGCAACCTTCAATCAATAAAGCATCTCCTGTGAATACCCGCCCATCAAATAGATAAGCAAAATGCCCAGCGGTATGCCCTGGCGTATGTAGAGGGTCTATAGTGATGCCAGCTACTGTTAAGGGGACACCCTCCTCTAGACCGACATCAGCACACTCCAACCGATCATAAGCTGGCGCTGCAATCTGACTGCCAACGGCGCGCTTCATCTCTAATGCAGCGGTAATATGGTCAGCATGAATATGCGTGTCAACAGTGTATGCCAGCTTTAAGCCCAGCTTGTGCAGTTCGGCCAAATCTCGATCCATAGTGGCAATAACCGGATCAATTAAAATTGCCTCCCCTGTGTCCTCATCCCCTATTAAATAGGTATAAGTGCTCGAGAGAGGCTCGTACAATTGCCGAAAAATCATAACGCTTCCTTATTTGTTATAGACTCAATATATATGGTATCTATATATTATATTACAGTATAGTATAGTATTTTTATATAACGCTACACAATAGATAACGTATGTTGATTCTAACTGCATAGAGTCGTATAGCGCTTATTTAACGTCTACATAAGGACATTAACGGTCGCTAAAGCTAACAAGTCATCTAAGCGAGCAATGGAAACTGATAAATACCTGCATATATTAAAGTACCAATCAGCACACTAACGATACTAAACCCAACCAAATAGACCTGCTTGTTTGACCAAGGTGTTTGCCAGTTAATTTTATCTTTAGTAGTCAACCATTCCGTCACGCTGATCGCCACTAGTAGCCATAAGCTGCCGACCAAATAGCCGCCTAATACATCGCTCAAATAGTGCTCATTTAGTAGTATTCGACTTAGTCCTATCAGCACGGTTAACAAGGCAGTTGCCATAACGATGCGCACTTGTGTCGCAAAGTGTTGGCTAAAGCGAATAGCGGTGTACGCGATAAACCCATAGAGAGCAATGGTAATAGTAGCGTGTCCACTGGGAAAAGAGTACGTGCTCTCGTACAATAAGATATCCATAGGACGGGCGCGCTCAAAGATCATTTTACTTAAAAAGGTAAATGCCGTACTACCGATGACGGCTATTAGTAAGCCTATGATAATATAACGTTGGCGCACAACCCAGCATGTGATAGCCGTCAATAACACCACTAAAATGGTAATCGGCGTAGAGGCTAAGCTGGTAATTAAAATAAAAAAATGTATGACGCCAGCTTCATTTAACAAGCTCATCTGCTGCGAGACCAAGAGATCGAGCGCGACTATAGCGTCGGAGGTAACCACATCTTCAACCAATCCCACGAATACCGCTGCTATATAGACCATCAGCAAGAACAAGATAGTCAGTGGCAAGCCATAAAAATGTTCAACGTGTAGTCGCTGCCAAAAAAACTGATAAAGCTTTGGCTGGCTATTTTTTAAGTGAATCAGTCGCTTATCCACGCCAAAATACTGCTCAAACTTGCGCCAATATCTCTTGGCTAGTATAAAGACGGGTTTGCCATAGCGAATGACAACATATTGCAATGCCCATAAAACTACGATAACGACTAATAGTAGAATACTTAATAAAAATAGCGGCGGCTGGGTTTGTAGAACAGTAATCACACCTAGCCCTCAAGAGTTTGTGGTCATAGTGCTAGGAGATAAAATCGCTGCTAGCGGCTCAGCGCTTAGTAGCCCTTCGCGTCTGACCAGCTCTGCCACGCCTAAGCCACTGTCCAAAGCTAGGCCTGCGATACGGCTAGCATTATCATAACCAATATGGGGTACAAGGGCGGTGACGATACCGATGCTTCTCTCGGCATACCGCGCGCAGTGCTCCTCATTCGCTGTAATGCTGTGAATACTATGTTCGTCCTCAATCAGCTCTATACATACGCGCGTAAATGGATCGTGGCTGGCTGATTTTTTTATTGTTATCATAGTTATGATCCTAGTTGTAATCTTTATCGGTGCTAAAACTGTCGTACTACTATTGGGTGAATTAAATGGAGGGTGCTTTTCAGCCCATTCTCATAAAACGTACTTACCATACTATGAGCTAGGATAAAGGTTTTCTAATCTTTATCCTAGCTCATGAAAAAATTCATAGCAAAAACCCCCCTATAAGTATTCACTTACAGAGGTTATTTTATGCTTTACCATCAGGGCCATTTATTTAGTATGGCAAGCTATGCTAATTTTATAGGTTAAACGGCTCTTGATTGAGCGCCAAGTCAGCGTAGCTATATTAAGTCAGACACAGATGTCATCTACGACACTACGTTTGATGGCCACCGCTTGATTATGTCTATTGTCTGACACTTTTAACCACCTGCTACTGGCGTGATGAATACTACGTTATCACCTTCATGTATCTCATCTGTCCACTTAGCAAAATAGTCATTTACTGCCACTCTTAGATCAGACTGCGGAAGATCAAAACGGTGCTTTTGACAAAGCGTCTCGTACAGCTTAGTTAATGATATTGATGGTGGCACTTGTATTTTTTCTTCATTACATCTGGCTTTATCAGCTAGACTGGCAAAATATAAAACATTAATATTTATTAAACTATCTGTGTCCATGTTTTTAGCGATAACGCCCATTGCTGTTATCCTCTTATTTAATAAACCAGGTTACTGTTGGGGTAGGTCATCAACTAAAACACGTACATTTTATAGACTAAAAACCTAGTCACTAAGAACCTAGTCTAGGTATGCTTATAAAAGGATGACAAAACAGGATCAGGTCATGAGTACGGTTGAGTAATACTGTATTTTTTGGTCATCTCAGTAGATTTAGCCATGACTAGGATTTACTCGCATGAAGTGCGGCACAAAGTTGCAAGGACGCGTACGGCTATCAAATTGCTCTTGTAATATCTCCTCCCAACCAGTGCGGCAGGCTCCTGTCGATCCTGGCAGACAAAAGATACCCGTACCATTGGCCATGCCAGCCACTGCTCGCGATTGTACTGTTGACATACCGATATCGTCTTTTGAGATTAGACGGAACATCTCACCAAAGCCGTCGATAGCTTTATCAAACAACACCCCTACCGCCTCCGGCATACTGTCTCTAATATAAAAGCCCGTGCCACCAGTAGTAATTACTGCATGCACTTCAGGATCTGCTATCCAGCGACTAATTACCGCCCTGATTTGATAGATATCATCTTTAATCAGCTTACGGTCCGCCAAATGATGACCTGCGGTGGTTAGCTGATCGACCAAACATTGTCCTGAGCTATCTTGAGCGATGGTGCGACTATCGGAGACTGTCAAAATAGCGATATTAAGAGGGATAAAGTCAGCGGCAGGCTTACTCATGGATATTCCTTAATAGTTATTTGGTTGTTATAAAATTAGTGATGAAGAATTTTAACCACCAATCATCGACAAGTTATGCATCATGCCACTATTGGCATCGTGCAAATGATGGTGCTCAGGCTTAATCGGCATAAAGCTATATAAGGTGTTGATGAGCCCTTCGACATCATCACCTTTTAGATGCTCACGAATATCGTAATTGCCTTGATCAAAGAGACATAAATGTACCTTGCCCTGAGAGCTTACACGCAGACGATTACAGCTATCACAAAAGTGTGCAGCATAGGGAGCAATCATACCAATGCGTCCTAGGTAGTCTGGGTGACTGTATTCGATAGCGGGGCCATCTGCATGACCGCGCGCGTGTGGCTGCCAACCGTGGCTAATCAGATAATTGGTAATCAGCTCGGACTGGGCGTGTTGAGCGAAGAATAATTCGCTGTTATCACTGGTCTGCATAAACTCAATAAAGCGATAAGTGACTGGGCGCTGTTTGATATAGTCGATGGCATTAATAAGATTTTCATAGGCGGTTTCGGCCATCAAAATACTATTTATCTTTAGTTTAATATCAGTAGTGGCCAATAGCTCATCCATATCAGCCATCAATTGCGGTAGCATATTAAACCCTGTCACCTTATGAAAAACATCAGGCTCAAAACTATCCATACTGATATTAATCTGGTTCAGCCCAGCAGCTTGCCAACTCGCTAAATGCTTGCCAAGTTTATAGCCATTGCTCGTCATCGCGACCATCTCAATACCGGGAGTTTGTTTGATGGTCTTAATGATATCGACGACATCGCGGCGAATAGAGGGCTCGCCGCCGGTAATCCTCACTTTGGTCGTACCTACTTGCGCAAACCCACGCACTAGCGTTGCAATTTCAGCGACTGTCAATTCATCTTCAGGAGGCCTACCTTGGTAACCATCGGGCAAGCAATACTCACAGCGAAAGTTGCAAAAGTCAGTAATAGACAAACGCAGATATGTCAGCTCCCGAGCAAAACTATCCGTCAGCGGTCGTTGGGGTTCGCTACGATTAAAAAGCGCTGTAGACGCTACAGCAGTAGCTGCTGATGGTATGGACAATGCTTTATGATCAGCAGTAAAGGCGGCGTCTTTACTGGGATAATAGCGTTGCACGTTCCCTAAAGTGGGGGCAAGATGGGTCATATCAGTATACCGTTAATAAGGATAAATGGTTGGCTCTAAGCATCGCCTCAGGTTATGAATGGAAAAATAATAGTGAATCGCTATTATGACAAAAAACGATTACCGACGAAATAACCCTAAATGATCTCACCTCTACCCCTTAAGGAGTAGAAACTAGATTACTTAGGGTTCATGAGACGCTATAAAGTTTTTATGGGAAGTATAGAAAAACAGTACAAAGGCCACTACCCTCGAAAGATGTTTTCTTGCTCCAGACTCATCTCAATACCTTCTATATTGGCCTCATTGGCTAAAGTAAACAGATAATCGCACAATGCTTGGTGAAAGGCTTGTTGGCTAAGCTTATTGTGAATGGCGGGACTGACTTGCTCATAAGTCATTTGAATGCCCGGCTGCTTATCTAGCACCTCAACAATATGAAAACCATATCGGCTTTCAATAGGGCTGGGTGCCAATCCTTTATCTAGTTTAAAGAGATGACTTTCAAACTCGGGCACGGTTTGTCCTTTATCAATCACGCCAAGCTCGCCGCCCTGCTCTCTTGAGGGGCAAGCAGAATACTGACGAGCCAGTTCAATAAACTGTGCACTAGGATTGGCATCGTTGTTAATTTGCTTAATCAGCTCATAAGCATTCTTTTTTAGTTTTAGACGTTCATCGCCGTCATCAGGGGCGCACGCTAACAAAATATGCCGCACCGACATAATAGGATCGGTCTTAAAGTCAGTGATATTTTGCTGATAATAACGCTCACAAGTGGCGGTATCCGCAATAGTGGCTTGCACATTTTTATCAATTAAATTAGAGATAGCCTGCTCTTCATCTTGCTTCCAAGCAGAGATGCCAAGACTTGGCTCAGCTAGTACTGCTAGGCGCAACAGCTCGCGCACGACCAAAGCTTGCGTCGCCAAAAACACCGCGTCTTCTTTATTAGCGGCCGGATGATACTGTAGCTCTTGCGCAATATCAGTGCGATCAATCATTACCCCGTTGACGGTGACAGAGGGTAGCTCATCTCGGCTAGAAGCAATTAGGTTTTTGTGGTTACTACGCTCCTCACTCATCGCTCGTTCGATAAACTCTTGATCCGAATGCGGTTTTTTCAGGTCTGCTGTCGTTGGCATGATACGGATAATATCCTCGTTATTCTCCATAGCAGCATTCGGGGCTTTAGACTCGTTATTTACGTGGTGGCTTGGGTGATAAGTATTGACAGTCATCATTGTTGCTCCGCTCAGTATTCGTATGTAGAAATTTTAGATATCGTTGCATCATTTTATAATTACTAGCCCACTCGCGACTAGCAATCAAAGCTTTTTTTAACATCACTTTAAGCCAGTTATTAGCCTAAAATGACCACTATCTTATTGTGATTTTTTCTGTCTGACGATCTGATAACGACGGCCAAAGTACCATACCGGCGCACTGATAATATGAATCAAGCGCGTGAATGGGAAGATCATAATCAAGGTAATCCCAAGTGCCATGTGCAGCTGATAAATCAGATCCGCCTGCTCAATACGCGCCGCGGCTTGCAGTGGTCTTAGCACGGTAATGTCCTGCGCCCAGCCAGCGAAGTTGAGCATGGTTAAACCATCTAAATGCTGCGCTGAGGTAAAGATGGTGATCATCCCTAACGTCAATTGGATAAATAACAGAACCAGTACCAGCTTGTCGGAGAAATTTGAGGTGTTAGAGATGCGATCATCAGTGAAGCGGCGCCACATCAGCATCACCAGCCCCACCCAGCAAAACGCGCCTGCGATACCGCCGACCACGACCGCTAAGATTTGCTTATTGCCGGCGCTGATAAAGCGATCATAAAAAATATGCGGCGTGAGTAGACCGAAAAAATGTCCCAGCAGTACAATGATGATACCGACATGGAATAGATTGCTTGCCCAGCGCATGTTTTTAGATCTGAGCATCTGCGAGGAGCCCGTCTTCCATGAGTACTGCGACAAATCAAAGCGTACCCAAGTGCCAACGATAGCAACCGCTAGCGCAATATAGGGATACACCCCAAAAAGGAATATTTGCAGCCAATTTAGGCTGGCTAAAGCTTGTATACTAGGCGCTCCAAGATTCATGTCCTCTCTCCTTATGATTGGCTAGCCGATTGATTTTGTTTTGGACTTTGGTTAAAGTCCACCCAATGCACCGGAGCATCCACCATAGGCGCTGTTGAGTTGGCCTTAACGCCCGCTTTAGCCGCAAGGTTTTGCGTGCTGGTTTGCGAAGGACAACGCTCTTCTTGCTGCGCATCTAAGAAGGTCACCACTTCTTCTTCCCACTCTTTATCTAGTGCATCAAAGGTATCATCACGCTGCTCTTCGCTGATTTTTTCTTGATATTCCTCAACTATCTCTAGAGGCTTGCCAGCAATCTGTAATAGCGCATTAAAACAGCCTTGATAGACACTGCCGCGATCCTCAAGTCTTGCTGCAAGTAGCGCAATGATATGGCTGACGTCAGCAATATCCATACGGATTTGAATATCGTCGGTGATGACGGCGGCTTGATAAGCCAAAAACTCAAGATATAACGGTAAGAAATCAGGCAGCTCTTTAACGCTAATCTCAAAACCGGCTTCCTGATACTGATTCATCAGATCAACCATCGCTTGGCCGCGATCACGCGATTCGCCATGCACATGCTCAAACAGCCATAGCGATAACGAGCGACCACGCTCAAAGAGGCCGTCATAACGCGCCTGCGCCTCAAGGCAACCGGTATCGATTAAGTCTTCAATCAAGTCGATAATTTGTGTGCGTACTTGCGGGCTAATCAATGTCGACCTAGCAACAATCTCGGTACAATCGGCCAAGGTATCGCCTAAGAATAGCTCGTTGCTTGGATAGTCGATAAGCAAGCTTAAGACTTTGAGTATCTTTAGGTCTGATGAGCCGATTACGGCCGGCTCAATAGACTCATGCACTGTGCTGTCATTGTGAGTTTGAGTAGTTTGCATCTTATGACTCCCACTTTTGTACGGTATCGATAAAATCACGACGATTGGTTTTGCGTTGACCGAACATACTGTTATCAGATTGTCCTGAACAACCTTCACCAAAGCTAAAGCCGCAGCCATTACGTTCCGCGA
The DNA here is from genome assembly GCF_051847535.1 of Psychrobacter sp. 1U1. Taxonomy (NCBI): domain Bacteria; kingdom Pseudomonadati; phylum Pseudomonadota; class Gammaproteobacteria; order Moraxellales; family Moraxellaceae; genus Psychrobacter; species Psychrobacter sp. 1U1. The sequence continues at coordinate 161,467 of NZ_JBPYDD010000003.1, forward strand.
AAGCATCGCTCAATGCCTCTTCGCGGTGCGCGGTTGGAATGACAAAACGATCTTCATAATTGGCAATCGCCAGGTAACGATACATCTCTTCCACTTGGTGCTTGGTCAAACCAACTTCGTCCAAAATGCTTTGTACCTCTTGCTTCTCAACCAATTGCATACGCTTGTAGCTACGCATGGCAAGCAAGCGTTTGAGCGCTAAACGTACCGGTTCTTCATCGCCTGCGGTGAGTATATTGGCCAAATAACGCAGCGGAATACGCAAGCTATCGACATCTGGAATCAGACCATCCATACCGACTTTGCCCGCTTCAGCCGCGTTTTGAATCGGTGATAATGGCGGCACATACCAGACCATCGGTAGCGTCCGGTATTCAGGGTGCAGTGGTAGCGCAAGCTTCCAATCCATCGCCAGCTTATAAACAGGTGATTTCTGCGCTGAGTCAATGACCGATTGCGGCACGCCATCTTTTAGGGCTTGGGCGATAACCGCTGGGTCATTAGGATCTAAGAACACATCGAGCTGCGCTTGATACAGATCTTGCTCGTTTGGCATGCTAGCGGCTTCAGCGATTTTATCGGCATCATAGAGTAATACGCCTAGGTAGCGGATACGGCCAACACAGGTCTCTGAGCAAACCGTTGGCATGCCAGCTTCGATACGCGGATAACAGAAAATGCATTTTTCTGACTTGCCCGATTTCCAGTTGTAGTAAATCTTTTTGTATGGGCAGCCTGAAATACACATGCGCCAGCCGCGGCATTTTTCTTGGTCAATGAGGACAATACCGTCTTCTTCACGCTTATAAATCGCGCCACTGGGGCATGACGCCACACAGGTGGGATTCAGACAATGCTCGCATAGACGCGGCAAATACATCATAAAGGTGTTTTCGTATTCACCGTAAATCTCAGCTTGAATGTTGTCGAAGTTTTTGTCCTTACGGCGTTTTTCAAACTCTGAGCCGAGGATTTCCTCCCAGTTAGGGCCCCATTCAATCTTTTGCATACGCTTGCCGGTGATGGCTGAGCGCGGGCGGGCGATTGGGGAATAATTACCGATAGGCGCGGTATGCAAATGCTGATAATCAAAATCAAACGGCTCGTAATAATCATCAATCTCTGGCAAATCAGGATTGGCAAAGATATTGGCTAGTACGCGAAACTTACCGCCGATACGCGGGTTTATCGTGCCGTTAGCGTTTCGTATCCAACCGCCGCGCCATTTGCTTTGATTTTCCCACTCTTTGGGATAACCAATACCGGGCTTTGATTCAACGTTATTAAACCACGCGTATTCCATCCCTTCGCGGCTGGTCCAAACATTTTTACAGGTGACTGAGCAAGTGTGACAACCGATACATTTATCAAGGTTAAGCACCATGCCGACTTGTGAACGAATTTTCATGGGTGTGCTCCAAATAGTAGTAAAAAAGCAGCTTTGGTTTCTTAAGAGATATCCAAAAATCAGAATATCTCTTTGAGAAAAATAGCTTTAGCCATCGATGCTAGTAGGCAATGGGCGCGGTAATGAATCATCTGGTTTTTCTTCTAACCAGTCGATCTTCGACATTTTGCGAATCACCACAAACTCATCGCGGTTACAGCCGACCGTGCCATAATAGTTAAAGCCATAAGACTGCTGTGCATAGCTACCAATCATATGCGTTGGTTTTAAGATAGTACGGGTCACTGAGTTATGAATACCGCCGCGGATACCGGTTTGCTGCGAGCCAGGTACGTTGACTAGTTTTTCTTGCGCGTGATACATCATAGTCATACCTTCTTTGACGCGCTGACTGACAATAGCGCGAGCCGTGATAGCGCCGTTAGCATTAAAGAGCTCAATCCAGTCGTTATCGACGATACCGGCTTTTTGTGCATCCACTTCTGACATCCAAACACAAGGGCCACCACGACTTAGCGTCAGCATCAGTAAGTTTTCAGAGTAGGTACTGTGGATGCCCCATTTTTGGTGCGGCGTTAAGAAGTTCAGTACGATCTCTTTATTACCATTGGGCTTGGTGTTTTGAATGATATCGGTGGTTTTAGTGTCGATAGGCGGACGATACTGCTGCATCTGCTCACCGAACGCTTGCATCCATGGGTGATCCTGATAAAACTGCTGACGACCTGTAATGGTGCGCCAAGGGATCAGTTCATGAACGTTAGTGTAACCAGCGTTGTAGCTCACCTCATCAGACTCAATGCCAGACCACGTCGGGCTTGAGATAATTTTGCGCGGTTGGGCGACGATGTCTTTAAAGCGGATTTTTTCGTGCTCGCTGGATTTGGCCAAATGGGTATGATCGCGACCCGTAAACTCAGACAATGCCGACCACCCTTTGACCGCCACGTGACCATTGGTTTCAGGCGCCAGCATCAAAATCATCTCAGAGGCATTCACTGGGGTATTCAGACGGGGTCGCCCTTCAGAGATACCTGGCTCAGTGACACGGTGGTTTAAGTCACCCAATTGTTTGACTTCGGTTTTCATATCCCAATTTAGACCTTTTGAGCCGTTGCCTAGTGCCTCAAGCGCCGGTCCCATAGAGGTGAACTTCTTATAAGTATTGGGATAATCACGCTCAACGATCTTAATCATGGGACAGTTTTTACCCGGTACTGGTTTTTCACCGGCAGTTTTCCAGTCTGTACCGCCAAAGGGCTGCGCTAGCTCACCTGGGCTGTCATGCTGCATCGGCAAAGTCACCACATCGGTCTCAACCCCTAAATGACCTTTTGATAGCTCAGAGAAGCTTTTGGCGATGCCTTTATAGATTTCCCAATCTGATTTGGACTCCCAAGCAGGGTCGGTTGCCGCTGTTAAGGGATGAATAAACGGATGCATGTCTGAGGTATTCATGTCATCTTTTTCGTACCAGGTCGCTGTTGGCAAAACGATGTCTGAGTATAGACAAGTCGAGGACATGCGAAAATCTAAGGTAACGACCAAATCAAGCTTGCCAGTTGGGCCTTTTTCGACCCAATCGACTTCTTTTGGCTGCAAATGACCGGTAGGGTTTTCTTCATTTAAGAGACCGTTTCTAGTACCTAAGAAGTAATGCAGCATATATTCGTGACCTTTTCCTGATGAGCCCAGCAGGTTTGAGCGCCAAATAAACATATTGCGTGGGAAGTTAGCAGGATTATCTGGAGACTCACAAGCAAAACGTAGGCTATTATCTTGTAGTGAGTCCACTACGTATTCTTCGACGCCCTTACCACTAGCTTTAGCTTGGGCTGCTATCGTTAATGGGTTACGGTTGAGCTGCGGTGCTGATGGCAACCAACCAGCACGCTCGGCTTGAATGTTGTAATCAAGCATGTGCTCAGGGAAGAATTTTTTATTGGCATTGGGCGAGAGTATCTCGTGAGCGGAGATAGTCTCGTGACGCCACTGTGAGCTGTGCGCGTAGAAAAAACTCGTCCCGTTCATATGACGCGGCGGACGGTGCCAATCAAGGGCAAAGGCTAGTGGTAACCAGCCGGTTTGCGGGCGCAGTTTTTCTTGACCGACATAATGCGCCCAGCCGCCGCCAGATTTGCCGATACAACCGCATAGCATCAGCATGTTAATGACGCCGCGATAGTTCATATCGAGGTGATACCAGTGGTTCATGCCGGCACCAATAATAATCATCGATTTACCATGGGTTTTGTGCGCGTTTTCTGCGAACTCGCGCGCCACTTGAATGACACGCTCACGGCTAAGACCGGTGATTACTTCTTGCCAAGCTGGCGTGCCTGGTACCGTGGCATCATTATAGTCATCAGTAACATGCTCGCCGCCAACGCCGTTATCGACACCAAGATTGGCCACAGTTAAATCAAAAACGGTTGCCACAATAGCGGTACTACCATCGGCAAGGGTGATGGTTTTACAAGGGACGGTTTTTTGTTGTATTGGCTCGCCTGGCACTGAGGTAAAGTGCGGATGATCGACATGACCAAAGTAATCAAAGTCAACGACACAGGTCTCGCTGTTGTCTTTTAGAGTCAAGGTTAAGTCAATATCTGCGCCTGTTGCGCCATTTTTTTGTTCAAGATTCCATTTGCCTTTTTCGCCCCAGCGATAGCCGATAGAGCCTAGTGGCGACACCAGCTCACCATCATTATTTAAGCCAATAGTTTTCCATTCTGGATTATTCTCCTCCCCTAAATTATCCACCAAGTCAGAAGCGCGCAGATAACGACCAGCACGGCGCGAATTCTCATCTCCTTCTAACATCACTAACACTGGTAAATCGGTATAGCGCTTGGCATAGTCTAAGAAATAATCGCTTGGCTGCTTAAGATAAAACTCTTTGATAATCACATGACAAAAGGCTTGCGCCACTGCTGCATCGGTTCCTTGTTTAGGGTTTAGCCATAAGTCGGTCAGCTTAGAGATCTCAGCATAATCAGGCGTAATAGAAACGGTCTTAGTACCTTTATAACGAACTTCGGTGAAGAAATGCGCATCGGGCGTGCGCGTTTGTGGTACGTTTGAGCCCCAAGCGATAATATAGTCAGAGTTGTACCAATCGGCGGATTCTGGCACGTCGGTTTGCTCGCCCCAAGTCATTGGGGATGCTGGCGGCAGATCACAATACCAGTCATAAAACGACAAACAAACGCCACCAATGAGTGATAAATAGCGACTACCAGAAGCATAGCTGACCATCGACATCGCCGGAATCGGTGAGAAACCAATAATGCGATCAGGGCCAAAAGTTTTGGCAGTATAGACGTTACTGGCAGCGATAATCTCATTCACCTCCACCCACGTCGAGCGAATAAAGCCGCCCAAGCCGCGCTTGGATTTGTACTGCTCAGCTTTGATTGGGTCCTCAACGATACTGGCCCAAGCGTCGACGGGATCAGGATATTGGGCTTTGGCTTCACGCCATAGTTTGAGTAGCGGCTTACGTACCTTTGGGTATTTGACGCGGTTGGCTGAGTACATATACCAGCTATAGCTTGCGCCCCGTGGGCAGCCGCGCGGTTCGTGGTTTGGTAGATCAGGGCGCGTTTCAGGATAGTCAGTTTGCTGCGTCTCCCACGTGACCAAGCCGTTTTTGACATAGATTTTCCATGAGCAAGAGCCTGTACAGTTGACCCCATGCGTTGAGCGCACAATCTTGTCATACTGCCAGCGGCTACGATAGACGTTCTCCCACGCGCGCGACTCATCACGAGTCTCACCATGCCCATCGGCAAATTCGCCTTGTTTGCGTTTAAAAAAGCGGAACTGGTCGAGTAAATGACTCATTTGGCTATCCTCTACTTGATGGCTTATATTGTGAACAGTGATTGATTAAGCGCTAAGGTCATGAAATTAGGTTTGTGTGACAGGCTTTGGATAAATCGCTCTATGCTTAACGGCTGTTCATACTATTTTGATAAATACTATTTAGATATCATCATTCTAAGTGAGCCTTGATAACCTGACTATCAGCTAATATGAGCAGTGCTCTACCTCCTAAGTAGTAGTTGCTATCATGCTCGACCTATAAAAAACGCTCCTAAAGCACATAGACTTAACCACATAAAAACCAAATTTTTGGCAAAAAAAATGCCACTTACCGGAGTAAGTGGCATTATCAAAACCCTTTAAGCTTATAAAATTAACACGATGACTCTAACAAGGAATCTCAGCATTGCCGCGGCTGTAATACCACCAAGTCAGCACGATACAAATGACATAAAAGATGATTAAAGCGATAAAGGTACCATTGATACCCAAGCCTGAGCCAAACATTTTTGGGACAAAAAATGCCCCATAAGCGGCTATAGCAGCGGTAAAGCCAACCACCGCCGCGGACTCTTTACGTATCTCGATAAACAGATCTTCAGTGCCGACCCTACACGGATGGCGGCGCTCCAAAAAGGTTCTAAAAATATTCGGAATCATGCTAAAGGTAGAGCCATTACCGATACCCGTAGTGATAAACAACACCATAAAGGAGATGAAATACCCGACAAAGCTACCCGGACGGCTGTCACTAGGTAAGAAGTACATCACACTTACCACCGCCAGCACCATCACGATATAATTCCAAAACGTCACTCTCGCCCCGCCTATCTTATCCGCTATCCAGCCGCCCAGTGGACGAAATATGGCACCAACAAAAGGCCCTAAAAAGGCGTATTTGAGTGGATTGATATCAGGGAAGGCGTTTCTAATGAGCATGGGGAAGGCGGCAGAGAAACCAATAAATGAGCCAAAGGTTGCCATATAAAGGATGCACATGATCCAGTTGTGTTTACGTTTAAAAATAACCGACTGATCTTTAAAAGAGGCTTTGGCTGAGGAGATATCATTCATCATAAACCAAGCCAATACAGAGACCAAGGCGATAAAAGGCACCCAAATAAAGCCCGCGTTTTGTAAATAAAGCGCTTTCCCCGCCGCGGTTATCTGCGGTGCGCCGCCCAAAGCGCCAAAGACACCTAGCCCAATGACGATAGGAATAGCGAACTGCATGACTGAGACACCAAGATTACCTAAGCCGGCATTAAGACCGAGCGCTGTCCCTTGTTCAGCCTTAGGGTAGAAAAATGAGATATTAGACATTGAAGATGAGAAGTTTGCACCGCCAAAGCCGCAAAGTAGCGCAATGATGGCAAAAATCATAAATGGCGTATCAGGGTTTTGTACCGCAAAGCCCATCCATAGTGCCGGAATCAGTAATGACGCGGTTGAGATAGCAGTCCAGCGTCTGCCGCCAAAGATAGGCACCATAAAGGAGTAAAAGATGCGTAACGTTGCCCCAGTCAATCCAGGCAGCGCGGCAAGCCAGAACAGCTGACCATCATCAAAACGAAAGCCAATATCTGGCAAATTAACGATGACCGCGCTCCATACCATCCATACTGCAAACGCTAGCAGTAGCGCGGGTATTGATATCCATAAGTTACGCGTGGCGACTTTTTTGCCGCCGTTTTGCCAAAACTCATCTACTTCAGGACGCCAATCAGTAATGAGCTTACCGCCTTTTGTATAATATTTACCGCTCATTTTTTCCTCACTTAATAGAGTTTATCCCATTATTAGTAGTAGGCTTATCTCGTTAATCAGTGATAGAAGTTAAAAAGCATGCAGCGAGTGATGACGGTTTGGCTATGACTACTAAGCGGTTGCTACTAGTCTGTTACTACTTGGCAGCAACTCAACTATCCTTGCTTGCTCAGCCGGCTTTTAAACTTGATCACGCATTAACAAAAAGTCATAACTCAGCTTACTGAGTTGCCTTTTTGATTGGTATTCACATATAGAGGTAGACTATTATCTAAAGGAGTTAATTGACGTACGCCAAATTGGCTACTGCTTTAGAGGTATAGCGAGTAATGGGAAATAAGTGATAAGGTACGATGGCAGTTTTTTAGCGTTTAAAAAGTACGATGTGAAAACAGATTAGTTATAAGGAATACATTTTTCCATTATGAAAAATTACTTAGGACGTTCTTTGCCTGCCCAAGCGTTAGCATCTGTGTTTGCTATTGCTATACTTTGCTTTATATCTGCTGTAGGCAGCGGCGTGTTGGCTTGGGTGTCTCAAGCAGATGGCCAAGCCATCAATACGGCAGGCTCGATACGTATGGCGACTTATCGTATCAAGTTTCAAATAGCGACTGACTTTGATAGGCTCTACTCCGCTGATTTGGATAGCAACCCCAAAACCAATCCGGCACAGACGGACTCTACCAGTTACTCTGATGCGTCCGCTTTTTTGATTACTGACATGGAGAACCGGCTAGCCAGCCTAAGACAATATCAACGTCACTATGGTAATGAACATGACAGTATTAATGATCAATTAGCAAAGATCGAAACACAGTGGTTCAATGGTCTAAAACCTGCTTTACTGTCTCGTGATAAAGCCTCTTTATATAGTGCATCAGACTCCTACGTCAAAGACGCAGATGGATTGGTTGATGCCTTGCAGTATCGCAACGAGCAAAGACAGATGTGGCAGCAGTTGTTACAGATCGCCTCTTTGGTATTAACGCTCATCATCATGCTTGTTGGTTTTGCTAAGTTACAGCAAAACGTTTTATTACCCGTGCAGCGCTTAATCACAGCCAATAGCCAATTTCGACAAGGCAAGCGCGATACCAGAGTATCCATTTCAGGCTATAAAGAATTCAAAAAACTGGGCGACTCTTTTAACGATATGGCGCGTACGATTGAAACCTCTCAGCAATCATTAGAAAATGAAGTACAGATAAAAACGCGGCATCTGATTAAAGCCAATCAAGCCTTGTCGTTGTTTTATGATTTCTCTAAACAGCTCACGATTAGTCCCGTCAGCTTGCATAAGCTGGACAGTCTGATTACCGATTTCGGTCATATTTTTTCGCATTTAGACATCACTTTATGTATACAAAGCAATATTTTGAGTGATAAAGACAGCATCGCCTTGCACGATGACAGAATGAAAGAGCTATGCACCAAGCTGACTTGCGACAACTGCATTATTAAAGACAATAGCCATACCCAAACTTTCCCGATTGTTCACCAAGATGTCGAGTTTGGTGAACTGAACGTACGGCCCAAATCCGTCTTATTATCAAATGACGCCTTCTTGACAGATAATGCCAATACCAACGCCAATGTCGATATCAATACCAATGCTAATGCCAATCAAGAGTCGTCGTCATCGCGTATCAAAATGGTAGATATAGACAGCGCGTATCTAGATGCTAGAAGTCATGAGCTGATTGTCGCGCTCACCAACCTTATCAGTACCGCCCTATCATTACGTAAACAAAAACAACAAGAGCATCAGCTGATTTTACTTGAGGAGAGGTCCACTATTGCAAGAGAGCTACATGATTCTCTAGCCCAGTCGTTATCTTATTTGAAGATACAAGTGAGTGTGCTTGAAAAGCATCTAAAAAAATACTCAGATAAAGACGATCAGCACCCTTTTGATGAGCAAAATCAAGCCAAAGTTTGGCAGCATATCTCCCAAATCAAAACGGGTCTTAATTCAGCTTATCAAGAGCTGCGAGACTTGCTGACTACTTTTCGTCTCTCTATTGATAGTGCTAATTTTGATGAAGCCTTATATGAAGCCGCTGATGAGTTCGCTGTAAAAGGCGACTTTGCGGTGAAAGTAAACAATCAAATCATGTCATTGAATTTGAGTGCCGCTGAGCAGGTACATCTGATACAAATTATCAGAGAGGCGCTATCCAATGTGAGCCGTCATGCGCAAGCCAAAAACGTCACTATAGATTTAGGCTATGATGACGAGAGCAATTATATCGCCCTAGCAGTGATAGACGATGGCATCGGTATGTCAGGTACGGTCAATCAAACGCAGCATCATGGCCTCATGATTATGAAAGAGCGGGCTTATAAGCTTGGCGGCGACCTGATTGTCACTGCCAATGAACCAACGGGCGTCAGTGTCATTGTTAGATTTGTACCCCATTTTTTCACCGACTATATGACGGAAACCACTGATTTTAACGAGTCTTTTTAACTGACAACTAATTAATTAGACTACCTTGTAACACTTTTAATTTGTGAGCATCTTATGAGTCTGAATGTCTATACCCCAACCTCTCCTGCCAAACTACTATTAGTCGATGATCATCCTATGCTGCGCCGAGGCATCGCCGAGCTATTAAGCCTTGAGGATGATGTAGAGGTGGTTAGTGAAGCCAGTAATGGGCAAGAAGCATTAGGTTTTTTGGTTAGCAATAGGGTTGATTTGGTCATATTGGATCATAAAATGCCGATACTGACAGGTATTGAGACCTTAAGGGAGATCAAGTCTCGCGGCATCGAGGCCAAGACTTTATTGTTTACGGTTTCTGATGCTGGTGAAGATGTCCAAGAAGCTTTAGAGCTGGGAGTAGATGGCTACTTGTTAAAGGATATGGAGCCTGAGCTGATTATTGTTAATATCAGAAAGGTACTGCGAGGCGAGCTAGTGATTAGCCCCAATCTAGCTGCAATATTAGCGCAAACCTTACGCAAACCTACCATTGATGATATGGCTGGCAATTTGACCGCTAGAGAATTACAGGTGATTCAAATGATCGCTGAAGGTCTTAGTAATAAAATGATCGCCAATAAACTAGATATCGCTGAATCAACTGTGAAGGTGCATGTCAAGCACATCCTTAACAAAACTGGGCTACGCAGCCGAGTAGAAGCGGCAGTATGGGCCGTCAACAACTTAACAAAATAAATTTTAATCAAACAGATAACTCAAAAACCAGCCGATGATACATCAGCTGGTTTTTTGATAAAAAAATGATTTTAGCCGTTAGCTTCAGCGGCAATCTGACGATCCACCGATGACATTTGATACTCATCACCAAAGGCGTCTTTAGGTTCTTTTAGCCAAAAGAAGCAGAGCACCCAAGCAATAAAGGCGCCAACTGCGATGATAAAGAAAAACTGGCTAGGTTCCACTAGAGTGAATACAAACAAATAAAATACCGCGCCCACGTTACCATAAGCACCTGCCAAACCTGATATCTGACCGGTCAGGCGGCGCTTGATAGAAGGAATAACCCCAAAGGTTGCGCCCTCTGCGCCTTGCACAAATACGGAGCATAAAATAGTAAACACCACCGCAATAAATAACGGCCACTGAGCATTGAGTAGTCCCATCAACCCAAAGCCAATGCCTATTCCAAACATGTAAATCAGCATCACTAGCCGGCGGTTACCGACTTTGTCAGAGATGTAGCCGCCAAGCGGCCGCGCCCATAAGTTCACAAAGGCAAAGGTTGAGGCAACCAAACCTGCAACCGTCGGATCAAGTGTCCAAGTCGCCGCAAAGAACATCGGTAGCATGGAGACTACCGCAAGCTCAGCCCCAAAGTTGGCAAAGTAGGTCACGTTAAGCGCTGCAACAGAAGTAAATGGGTATTTGTCGTCTTCAGGAATACCGGCTTTAATCATAGGCGCATTGACGCTAATGGCTTTATATATCTGATAAACCACCATCAGCGCAATAACGCCGTAGAGTATCCAAGCATTTGTATCACTTAAAAAACCCATTCCTTGTGTACGATAGACCAGGAGTGATAACACGCCATATAAAGGAATAATAAACAAACAATAAAGCAGCAAATCTGCCCAAGTAGAGACCTCTAATGCACCCGCCTTACGTGATTTTTGATGGGTATCAGCGCTTGGACCATCAGTAATCAAAAACCAATACGCCACCCCGTATGTTGCCATCAGTAGGCCTGATAAAGCGATCGCCCAGCGCCATCCATCATCGCCGCCAAAAAACTGTAGCGCCACCGTTGGAATAGTAATTGCGGCCGCCGCTGAACCAAAGTTGCCCCAACCGGCATAAAACCCTTCGGCAAAACCAATGTCTTTGGGCTTAAACCACAGCGCGGTCATATGAATACCGACCACAAAGCCTGCACCAACAATCGACATAAATAGTCGCGCTACAAACAATTGCATGGCTGAGGTACCAAAGGCAAAAAACCAAGTCGGTATTGCCATTACGACCATGAGTATTGAAAATACTCGCCGAGGACCAAAACGGTCTAGTGCCATACCGACAATGACGCGACCAGGAATAGTCAAAGCCACGTTGGCAATTAAAAATAGCTTGATATGATCAGGGGTCAAGTAGCTCTCAGTCGCTAGCATAGAAGTGGCTAGCGGAGCCATATTAAACCAAACATAAAAGGTTAGAAAAAAAGCAATCCACGTATAATGCAGCGCTCTTATTTCACGGCGTTCCATCTCAAGCAGCTCTTTTGCATGCATATCTCATATCCTCCGCCATAAAACTAGATAGTTTTAAATAATTGTGATGGAGATAAGTTAGCAATAAAAAGCGAGCATACCTATTGAGCAAAAGCAGTATATTTTATGCGTTTAAGACTACGACTAGTACTACTAAAGGAGGACTTTATTCATTCATCTTTAAGCTATAATGAGGTAAATGATAATTATTCAATATGTAAAATACTGATAACTTATTAAGGAGTCACTATGAATCAGCAAGTCATTCCCAGCCACTGGAAAATAAAACGCTCTACGCATTTCTTTACCAAAGATAAAGTGCCTAAAGCTCTGCTCACACATCACAATACCGCTGAGGGCGTATATGGTCAGATTTGTGTGATGCAAGGTGTGGTAACTTTTTATGGCTTCGCTAACGAGGCCGCCACTGAGCCCGAGCAGACCATTATCATTCGCGCAGGAGAGTTTGCCGTTAGCCCGCCGCAGTATTGGCACCGGGTTGAGCTAAGCGATGATGCACAGTTCAATATTAACTTTTGGACAGAGGGCGACACTAAGGGCAAATCTCTATTCAACAGCTCCACTATTCATAGCAAACCAATTGAAAAGCTGTTTGATAAGCCCGATTAACTAAAGCCGCAAAATAAAACTGTGAGAGACAAGTCACACTAACAAGCGTTTTTCATGATACAGACATGAAAAACGCTATTGCGTCAGCAAAACTATTTATATCTCAAGATATCGCCACTCGTACTACGCTTTGAGCCTTCAGCTTATTGTAGTATTTTCTTTCTTATTAAATTGTTTGTATCATAGAATCCTGTCTTGACAGGTAGTTATTTAGATTGATTGAGTGTTATCAATTAGCTTGGCACCTGTCTTGGCTTGTAGCTCAGTAAAAGTTAAGCCATCAACCATTTTACGGACTTTCAAGCCTTGATCAGTCACATCAATTACTGCTAAATCTGTATAAATTCGATTAACGCACTTTTTACCGGTAATAGGCAGTTTGAGTTTTTCAACAATTTTGGGCGCACCATTTCTGTTGACATGATCCATCATCACATACACTTTTTTAGCGCCTACCGCTAAATCCATCGCCCCACCAACTGCAGGAATATCTTTAGGGCGACCTAAAAACCAGTTAGCAATATCACCATTTTCAGCCACTTCAAAGGCCCCTAGGACGCATAAATCGATGTGCCCTCCTCGAATCATGGTAAAAGAATCGCCATGATGAAAATAACTGCCGCCTTTCAATAAGGTAATATATTGCTTACCGGCATTGATTAAGTCGCCATCCTCCTCTCCTGCAGTTGGCTCAGGACCCATACCCAATACCCCGTTTTCACTGTGCAAAAAGATGTCTTTATCGTCCGGCAAAAAATCTGCAACCTTGGTGGGTTGACCAATACCCAAATTGACGTACATCCCTTCTTGAATATCTTGGGCGACGTACTTGGCGATCTCATCGACTGACCATGGTGTATAATTATTCATTATGTTTATGCTCCCACATGCACGACTTCATGGACGAAAATACCAGGGGTGACAATATGTTCAGGATTTAAAACCCCCAAATCTACCACTTCACTGACTTGGGCAACCGTATGCTTAGAGGCTGCAGCCATAACAGGGCCAAAGTTGCGGGCCGCTTTGCGATAAGTTAAGTTGCCCCAACGATCTCCTTGAAAGGCCTTAATCAGAGCGAAATCCGCTTTAATAGGATACTCTAATACATAGTCGATGCCATCGATGGTGCGAGTCTCTTTACCCTCAGCCAGTAGTGTGCCATAGGCGGTTGGCGTATAAATAGCCCCAAGCCCACTACCTCCTGCTTGCATGCGAGCCGCTAGTGTCCCTTGTGGCACAACCTCAAGCTCAATCTTGCCTGCACGGTATAAGTCATCAAAAATATAAGAATCGTGCTGGCGCGGAAACGAGCAAATAATCTTCCGTACACAGCCTGATTTTAATAATAAAGCCAGTCCTGTTTCACCATTGCCAGCATTATTACTAACGATCGTGAGATCTCTAGCATTGCGCTCAATTAATGCATCGATTAATTCTGCTGGTTGTCCTGCCAGGCCAAAACCACCTATTAAGATAGTGGCGCCATCCGTTATATTGCTCATAGCTTGAGCCGCAGATTCTGTCACCTTATTTAACATTGAGTCATCCTATAAAAAAGTGCTTATACCTGCAAATATGTCTATCTAACGTTATGAGCTATCTTAATGGACAGCCCGTCATATGGTAAACAAATCAGTAGGTTGTCATTATTGTTTTTAAGGTAGGTCGGTGCTAAACCTTAGCCCTTAAGCCCTTACTCTAATTTTTCTAGGGGCAATCCAACATAGTTTTCAGCGATATTACTCTTACCCGCTTCTGAATTAATAAAATAGTCAAACTCAGCTTGCTGTACGCGAAAATCAAAGCGGCTAGAACTTGGGAAACGATGCAATAGCATGGTCATCCACCAAGAAAAGCGTACTGACTTCCATACTCGGGCTAGACATACTTCTTGGTAACGTGGAATTAAATCTGTACGGCCTTCTTGGTATATTTTGACAAACAAGCGGTAAGCCGTTTCTACATCGCTGGCCGCTAAGTTAAGACCTTTAGCGCCGGTGGGCGGCACGATATGTGCTGAGTCGCCTAATAAAAACAACTTGCCGTATTGCATGGTTTCACACACATAAGAGCGTAGCGGAGCAATACTCATCTCCAAGGCTGGCCCTGTCACTAAACGCTCGGCCATCTCTTTTGGAATACGGCGCTTTAACTCTTCCCAAAATTTCTCTTCACTCCAGTCCTCAATCGTGTCCGTGTTGGGAACTTGAAGATAATAACGACTGCGGGTGGCAGAGCGCATTGAGCATAAGGCAAAACCGCGTTCATGAGCACAGTAAACCAGCTCATCGTTGACAGGCGGTGTATCACTCATTAAGCCCAACCACCCAAATGGATAGACTTTCTCATACTCTTCTAGCTCAGATTTTGGGATGGACTTTCTAGACACACCATGAAAACCGTCACAACCAGCAACATAATCACAGTCTAGACGCAGAGTTTCATCTTGATGCTCATAAGTTACGTACGGATTGTCTGATTCAATATCATGCAACTGCACGTTAGCAGCTTCATAAATAGTGACGCCCCCAGTCTTTTCACGCTCTGCCATCAAATCGCGTGTGACTTCGGTTTGACCATAAACGATGACCTGTTTACCACCGCTATACTTCTCTAGGTCTAGGTGATAATGCTCTCCTTGAAAACTAAAGTCCGTTCCGGTATGAATTAAGCCATCTGCATCCATACGAGCGCCAGCACCAGATTCGCGGATCAAATCTACAGTACCTTGTTCTAAGACGCCTGCACGAATACGACTTAATACGTATTCTCCTGACTTTCGTTCTAAAATAACATTATCAATCCCAGCTTTGGTCAATAACTGACCAAGTAATAACCCGGATGGACCTGCCCCGATGATAGCTACTTTTGTTTTAGTCATGAAATCCCTCTCATTGTCTAATTAGATGTGGTTCTTTGAAATACCCAACTTAAAAATCAAAGAACACGGTTTCGTTATCACCTTGCAAGTAGATATCAAAACGATAGCGTGGCTGATTATTACCCGCTTCTTTTACCGCTATCAGTGTATTGCGACGCGCTAATGAAGGTACCGCGTTTAAGATTGGACAGTTATCATTATGCGCCTGCTCATCTTCAAAATAAGCTCTGGTTTGTAGATGCAAATTGATACCTCGTGCAAACACGGCGATATTGACATGCGGGGCCATCAGCTTACCATTAAAGTCTACTGGTCCAGGCTTGATGGTATTGAAATGAAAGCCTCCATCTATGGCGCAAGCGCTGCGTCCAAAGCCACCAAAGGGTTTTTTATTGTCAAAACTAGCGATATAATTGCCATGGCTATCGGCTTGCCACATCTCAATCAAAGCATCATGCACCAGCTCACCATTGCCATCATAGACTCGGCCGACCAATTCAATATGCTCACCCTCAGCTCCTTCTTTAGCTAAGTCTTCCCAGATTTCATCTTCTCGCGATGCAAACCCGGCGATCTCTAAGGCCAAACCGATATGCACAAAAGGACCCGATGTTTGTGAGGCTGTTTCGCGCAATATACCTGTGTCATCTTGTAGTTTATATTGACTGTACATTTGTTACTCCTCAAAGTAGGTTTGCAAGGCGCCACGAACGACAACGTCGAAACGATAGGCCAAGCAATCCATAGGTTTACTCATCGCCATATCTAAACGCGCAACCATAGTTTCCACTGCCTCTGGGTCTTTTAATACTTGAACAATAGGACACAAAGGGATCAATGGATCACCTTCAAAATACATCTGTGTGATCAACCGTGTTGAGATCGATGGCCCCATAACTGAGACGTGAATATGGGCAGGGCGCCAAGTATTGATGCCATTTGGCCATGGATAAGGCCCTGGACGTACCGTGCGAAAACGGTAGCGGCCATCAGCATCAGTTATACAACGACCTACCCCGCCAAAGTTTGGATCAAGCGGTGCTAGGTAGTTATCTTTTTTATGGCGGTAGCGACCTCCAGAGTTGGCTTGCCACATCTCAACTAGTGTATTGGCAACTGGCTTACCAAACTGATCGATAACACGGCCATGCATAATGATACGCTCACCGATGGGCAAGCCAGCTTGTGTACCTTCTGTACGAAAATTCATGAGCAAATCATTGTCGTATTGACCAATTTCTAAACCGTCGAATACTGGCCCACTGCGCTCAGATGGACTGGCATTTTGAATGCTAACCAAGGCTTGTTTTGGCGAACGTGTGATAGAAGTTTTATAACCTGGAGTATATTGCGCCGGTTGCCATGCTCGATCACGCGCCAGAAAATAAGGATACTTTTGACTCATTTTGATTTTCTCCACTCTTATCTATAAAATTTTATAAGCAATAGTATTGACGGCTGTGACTTTATAAAATGGTCGTGCCCCAACCATTGTCTTTTGCTAAGGCAAAAGCATGGTTGGCCGCAGGGACGCCAGCATAAATTGAGACATGCATCAATACTTGCCTTAATTGAGCCTCATTAATACCTAGGCGCTTAGCGGTACGTAAATGCAACCCCAGCTCTCCATCGCGGCCAAGCGCCGCCAATATTGCAGTAGTAATCATACTACGCTGTTGTATCGTTAAAGATGGATCGCCCCAAAGCTCACCCCAAGCGTTACGCGTGATAAATTGTTGAAACGGGCTGTCTAACGTCGTTGCGTTTTTAGAGGCTCTCTCAACATGAGCTTCTCCTAAAATGCGCTTACGCTGCATCAGTCCTTGCTCGTAGCTGATACCAGTCTGCCCGACAGTCTCTCGACCAGCCTTAACTTGTATATGCTCAACCAATAAATCGGATGCTTCAATAGATGGCACATGACCGACCCCTGCAAATACACTTAGGCTTGCAGCAGTAAATTCAGTTTTGAGAGATTCTAAAGCTTCGATAGGCGTAGAGACGTCGTCACCGCCAGCTATCAACGCCACACTATCTGTATAGCCAGCCAACTTGCCGCGGTTATCAACCTCTGCTAGAACCTCGCAAAGCTTGGCGTAGCTCTCAGCATCACTGCGTGACAGTTGCACTTGCCAGCCTTGTATCACCGCCGGATTTTGCTGGGTATAACTGGGTGAAAACCACCGCGGCACAATCGTCTCTGCCATGGCAGTCAAACCCAAACGACGCACATTTTCAGCGCGCTCAGACCACCCCGCTTTAGTGCCGATGACAGCCCCTGTATTGGTAAGCCACACTTGCTCCAAACGCTGCGGTGCAAGCTGGCATAAGCTTTGTCCAACGACCCCGCCAATTGAAGTCCCAATAAAATCAAAACTGGCCACCTCTAGGGTATCCGCTAAAGCCAACACATCATAAGCAAGCAGCTCTGCCGATAAGGTTTCTGCTGCGACACCACTGCTGCCATGACCTGGTAAATCCCAACGAATACACCGGTAATGACCATGCAATTGATCACATACTGTATCCCAAACGTCACGGCTCATTCCCAAAGGATGCGCCATAAATAACGCAGGCAGATAGGTCTCACCACTGTCTTGATAAGCTATAAGGTGAGCGTCGGTCGCTAAAAAGGCCATCGTTATTCTCCTACTCGTGAAATGACTAAGGCAATACCCTGCCCGACGCCAATGCACATCGTGCAAAGCGCTTTATCTTTATTGGTATGTTGTAATTCATGGATAGCTGAGATTAGAATACGAGCGCCTGATGCGCCTAGTGGATGACCTAAAGCAATAGCGCCGCCTCTAGGATTAATACGCTCATCACGATCTTCTAATCCCAACTCACGAGAGCAAGCGAGGGCCTGCGCTGCGAAAGCTTCATTTAGCTCTATGACGTCGATGTCATCTAAGCTGAGGTTTAAACGTTTTAATAACTTCTGAGTGGCAGGCACAGGACCAATACCCATGATGGTTGGTAAAACGCCTGCTGTAGCCATACCTTCGATTTTGGCGACTGGGGTTAAGCCATATTTTTTTACGGCAGCTTCACTAGCCACTAGCATAGCGGCTGCACCATCGTTGATGCCGGACGCATTACCAGCGGTAATCGTGCCGTTTTCATATATTGGACGTAATTTGCTTAATGCTGCTATATCAGTATTGGGTCTTGGGTGCTCATCTGTATCGACAATAAGGGCGGCTTGTTTGCGTCTTTCGATGGTGATTGGCGTAATCTCAGCGGGCAAGCGACCGTCGTTTTGTGCTTGTGCAGCTTTCTGCTGTGACCATACTGCAAAAGCATCTTGATCTTCGCGCGAAATATGATATTTGTCAGCCAAGTTCTCAGCTGTGCGTGGCATAGCCTCTGTACCATATAAGGCATCAAGCTTTTTGTTAATAAAGCGCCAGCCCATGGTGGTATCTTGCAGCTTTTGACTACGGTCATAAGTTTTTTCTGGCTTGCCCATTACGAAAGGGGCGCGCGTCATCGATTCAACGCCGCCAGCTATTGCCAACTCCATCTCGCCACTAACAATCGCACGAAAAGCTGTACCGACAGCGTCCAAGCCTGAACCACATAGACGGTTGATAGTGGTAGCGGGTACCTGCTCTGTTAAGCCTGATAGTAAGCTGCTCATACGAGCGACGTTGCGGTTGTCCTCACCACTTTGGTTGGCACACCCCATGAACACATCGTCAATCATACTATGATCGAACTCAGGGGCATCGGCCAATACAGCCTTTATCACTTGAGCTAACAAGTCATCAGGACGAATATCCGCTAAAGAGCCACCATAACGACCGACCGCTGAACGCTTTGGATGACATATATAGACTGCTGTCATTTTCCTCTCTCCCTAGAGATATTATCAATACCATTTAATTACGAATAACTTTTGTTCTATATAAGAATTATTGTTCGTATTGTGAATTAACTTATACTTTTTTTAGGACTCTGTCAATATAGCTGACTACTTTTTTAATAGTAAAAAGACCTACGAATTATCGTAGGTCTTTTATTTTATAGGATATATATAGATAAGTGGGCTGATATATTGTCTATTACTATATCATTCATATGTACTCATCATTTTTTGCTATGACATTATTACCATAGCTTTACTATCTAATCCAGTTAGGGTCAATGCGATTCATCAATCGATAATAAGCAGGCCACTCAGGCAGTCTAACTTGGGCACCCGCTTGTGCATCACCCCCTTCAAACTGCTCTCTTGTCTTACTCATCGCTTCATCACTGGCTTGTAGCAACTTGCCACCAGACGCCATGGCTTTTAGTTGAACTTGGCACCCTTGTATCATTTGGTACATGCGCATAAATGCCCACGCTACATCGGGTCCTGTGGTAATAACGCCGTGGTTATTCAGCATCAGCGTGTGATTTTTTGCTCCGATTGAGCGCACCAGCCTTTCTTGTTCCGTAGCATCTAATACAATCCCTTCAAAAGGATGATAACCAATACGGTCATGGAACATATAAGCTTCTTGAAACAAAGGGATAAATCCACACTCTAAAGCACTTACTGCTTGCACATCCGTACTGTGCGTATGCATCACACAATGGATATCAGGTCGGCCTTTATGCAATGCAGTATGTATCACGTTACCTGCTTTGTTAATCGGGTACGGTGAATCCTCAAGTTTATTGCCCTCAAAATCTATTTTTACTAGGTTTGAGGGGGTGATTTCACTATATAGCAGTCCAAAGGCATTAATCAATAAATGCTCTGTACCAGGAATGCGATAGGAGATATGGTTATAAACTTGGGTAGTCCACCCATAGTAATCTACCATCCTATAGCATAATGCCAGCTCTATTCTTGCTTGCCATTCAATGTCACTATAGCCTGCAGGGGTCGTTATGGTATCAAAAATATCTTTCATGATAACTTCCTTTTATTCTAAACTTTCATCCATTACTACTGCGCGATGCATCTCTCTTCTATAGCCATCATAATCATTAAAAGCCTGATGTCAGCAGATTCTGTTGTCCCACATGATCACTGTATTGTTATATCACTTGAGTCTACAACATGTTTGGTACTCATCTAAACTTTGAATGGATCTATCCTCTCTTTCATGGCTAGACTCAAACTTTCATAGGCTAGCGCTGAATTTGCAAACGTTAAATTTGCAAATAAGGTATCTTCGCCATATAGAGGCATAGCTTTACCGTCATTGATAGCAACGACGCTTTATTCGTTCTCTATTAGAATAGTTGTTCGTATAGTGAATTAAGCTAACCTGTTTTTAGCCTACTGTCAATCTAGTTATGTGTTTTGTCCTGCGCCAATGACAAAACCAACCTCTTGATAGTTAATAAGGTAAGCTTGTCTCGCTTAGTTGTGATTACCGTGTATTAATGCAGGGTTAAGCAACATCACCGTTGCTGTATCGATCACCTCTTGACAGGTCACTGTTTAATGACAAGATAGTGTTAATGATTGAATTGAAGGACTCAGTTTAGATGACAAATAGAACGGATAGTAAAATTATTACTAAAATAAGTTTGTGATCCAATCGTATCGCTATCACACAAATCTATTGATCGCTCTTACTTCGTTTGCGGTAGCATACCTTTTAGAATAAGGCTATGATGTTCTCTAACTTCTATGATAACCAGCTCAACATCTAACATCGCTTGTACAAACAAACGATTCAAAAGTTCGTTTTTGATGTCAGTATGTACAAAAGGTTGATTGATTAATTTGGTAACGGGCGTTTAAACTTCCTAATTTTAGTAATCATTAATTGGTAATTAGTAGACATCATGTATAAAGAACAAGAAAAGAAAATATCCTCCGACAGTCCAGATTTTGTTGCCTCTCTTGCAGCAGGTTTAAGCGTCTTACTAACGTTCGATGAAAGTCATTCTAGTATGACTCTAAGTGAAGTGGCCGAACGCGCCAACATAGATAGAGCAAAAGCTAGGCGCTATCTATTAACCTTACATGCCCTTGGTTATGTGCACAAAGATAAGCGCCAATTTAGCTTGACTCCCAAAACGTTGAGTATTGGAGCAAGCTACTTAGATGGTATGCATCATCACGATATTATTCAGTTTTATCTAGAGCGTGTCACTGAAATAACTGGAGAATCTTGTTCCTTTGCGGTACTAGATAATGACGAAGTGGTTTATATTGCCCGCTCGGCTGCCAAACATCGCTTATTATCTATTGGTATATCCGTTGGTACACGCTTGCCTGCTGCTTATACCTCAATAGGACGCGCTATTTTGGCTAACCTTCCTGACGAGCAGCGCAAAGATTATGTCAACAATGTTGAACTCATCTCCCATACACCCTATAGCATTACTGACCCAAAACAGCTCCTTAAAACCTTAAAACAAGCAAAAAATGATCAATATGTCATAGTAGATCAGGAGTTAGACACTGGCTTAAGATCGCTTGCACTGCCTGTATATAAGTCAAATAACGAATTGATTGGTGCTATTAACGTTAGTACCAATGCTTCACGAGTCTCTCATGAGGTTTTGATAAACGAGTTTTTACCTACATTGCGTGATTGCGTTGAACAAATACAGACGTACTATGTTTAGGAGAGAACGTACTATGTTTGAGATAGGCTATCTGTCGACATGATAGGTTTCATAATATAAAAGTAACAATCTTAATCATCAATTTTATCTAAGTAATAACCGCGTATTGGTTAATAATAGACGTCATATGATAATAGTCAAACAGGCTATAAATTGTTATATTATGAGAATGGTTATCATTCATATTATAATAGGTCGTCAATTAAACACATCGACTTCATAAACTGGAGATTACGAATGAAACGCGCCCCTCAATTACAGCCATTATCCCGCCAGCATCATCTTGGTTTGCATATAGGACGCCATGCTAAAGAGTGTGCAGATAACCTGCAAGAAATTACTGCTCACTGGCAAGCACTGTCTTCTTATATTCATGACATGCAGGCTCATTTTAGTATCGAAGATAATTTAATCACAAAGGCCTTGCTACCTCATCAAGCTACTCAACCTAAGGTTACCTCTGTACTTAATACAATGAAAGAACAGCATAGACTGTTGAACAATATGAAGATGGAAATCCAAACTTGTGAAGAGACTATAATCACTGTTGGACAAGTCAAACAACTTGGTAACTTATTGTATGATCATTTACGTTTCGAAGAGCGAGAACTGTTTCCTATTGTTGAAGAGTACTTGACGCAGCACGAGCTTGACGCTATCTATGCTGCCAGCCCGGACGACATCAAACATTTAGACGAAAAGCGTTAATTCAGCAAATAAAGAGCATGCCAGCAATAGTAATCATTTTGATACCAGCGATTTAGCCTTTATAGACATAGCAACCTTATGATTTGAGCTAGCCTGAAGAGAGATGACAAGAATTGTCCGCCAACGCATGGAGTATCCCGCATGATTCAGCTGGCGCTTCTTTGGCGCATTTTTGGCGCAAATCCAATAGATGCTGCTTTAATTGCACCAACTCTTTCATACGTGTCTCTACCGCATCGATATGCTCGTCTAATAGTATATTTACCTTTCCGCAGTTTTTATCAGGCGTATCCCAATACTGCAGCAAAACTCGCACTTCCTCCAAAGTCATATCGAGCGTACGGCAATGTAGGATAAATTGCAGACGTTCAATATGATCCTCACGGTACAAACGATAATTCCCTTGACTGCGCGTAGGCTCTGGTAATAGATTTTCTTTTTCGTAATAGCGAATGGTTTCTACCGTTGCCCCTGTGCGTTTGGCCAGCTCGCCAATTTTGATAAGCATGTTTGTCTCCTTAAACAGCTGTAATCATCAATAGTGATTCTAAAATTTAGACCATAAAGTAACTATAAGGTTTAATAAGCGAAAAATCAAACCGATTGAGTAATCAAGGCCTTGACCCTAAAGCCACTATAGGGCTCATAATACCTTTAATAAGAGGATAAAATATTATGCAATATCATATTGAAGGTATGGACTGTGCCAGTTGTGTGGGCAAAATTGAAACAGCATTAACCCGTATGCCTGGTGTCTCTGACGTTCAGCTAAACTTTGCCACCCAAAAGCTTGCGTTAACCTTAGCGCCTAATGCGGCAACCAAAGACAAAGATATCGAAAAAACCATCAAGCGTCTTGGGTTTGGTGTGTCAGAGCTCACTGACCAACAACATGAGGCGGAAATCAATGAGCATCAAACAACAGTAAATAATCGGCGCTGGTGGCAAACGTTAAAGGGCAAACAAGTCATTGGTATTGGCCTGTTAATGAGCGCAGCCTACGTCTTATCATTGGTTTTTCCTGCCTATGGCACATGGGCTTTTATTGCCGCTGTTGTTATTGGCGTCATACCATTTGCCCGCAAAGCGTTTGCATTGACGCTGACAGGCTCGCCTTTTTCAATTGAAATGCTGATGTCCGTCGCGGCTATTGGCGCCCTTATCATCGGTGAAGCTGAAGAAGCGGCTGCAGTGGTCTTTTTGTTCTCTGTTGGTGAGCTGTTAGAGAGCGTAGCGGCCGATCATGCCCGCGCTGGTATTAGAGCGTTATCGTCGTTTGTACCAAAGACTGCCATTTTATTAGACGCACAAGGTCAACAACGTCAGGTGCCAGCAGCTTCACTACAAGTAAATGATAAAGTACTGGTGCGTCCTGGAGATAGAGTCTCTGCCGATGGCGTCATTACTCAAGGGACGTCAAGTCTTGATGAATCGCCTGTAACTGGTGAGTCCGTTCCTGTTGCTAAGACCATAGACAATGATGTCTTTGCTGGCTCGATTAACGTCGATGGCGTACTACACATACGCGTGGAGAAAACAGCGACTGATAACACGATTGCACGTATCATCGAGCTTGTAGAGCAGGCGCAAGCATCTAAGGCCCCGACCGCGCGCTTTATTGAAACCTTTAGCCGCTACTATACGCCTATCGTAATGGCACTTGCTGCGCTAGTTATTGTCATTCCACCGCTATTTATGGGCGCAGAATGGATGACATGGCTATATCGTGGTCTAGCACTATTACTCATTGCCTGCCCTTGCGCGTTGGTACTCTCAACACCAGCCGCTATCGCCTCAGGTTTGGCGGTCGGTGCGCGCCACGGACTTCTTATCAAAGGCGGTAATGTCATGGAATTGATTGGTCAAGTCAGTACCGTCGCTTTTGATAAAACAGGTACGCTAACCGAAGGCAAGCCGCAGGTAACCGATATTGTCGGCTTTACCTCAGCGCATGCGGATGCTAAAGGTCAAGAAAAACTATTGGCACTGTTTGCAAGCGTAGATTCGGCTTCTAGCCATCCTCTTGCTAAAGCTATCGTAGATCATGCCAAAGACGCTCAGGTAAACATCTTTGACGCCACTGATGCTACTGCTACTGCGGGTAAAGCCGTACATGCTACGGTCACTGGACGCTCTTTAAGCATTGGCTCACCAGTCTACATAGCAGAGAAAACTACGTTGCCGATGACGCAGCAAACGCAAATCGAGACGCTACAAAATGAGGGAAAAACAGTTTCGATTTTGTTTGATGAACAAAACGGAGAGGCGCTTGGATTGATCGCTCTGCGTGATGAGCTGCGAGAAGATGCAAAGCAGGCTGTAGCAACGCTGAACACAATGAACGTGCGCTCTGTCATGCTCACAGGTGACAATAGCCGTACAGCAAAAGCGCTTGCCAGTCAGTTAGATATAGAGTGGCAGGCTGAGCTGTTACCTGAAGACAAGCTACGTCTGCTAAGCGAGATGAAAGACAACAACCAAATAGCGATGATTGGTGACGGCATTAATGATGCACCAGCACTAGCAACAGCAGATGTCGGTATTGCTATGGGTAGTGGTACCGATGTGGCTATCGAAACGGCTGATATTGCACTGTTGAAAAGCCGCGTGATGGACGTTGCCAATCTTATTGTACTATCGCGTGCCACGATGACCAATATTCATCAAAATGTGACGTTTGCGCTCGGACTAAAGGGCATATTTTTGATTACTACTGTGTTTGGTATTACAGGACTTTGGATTGCGGTACTGGCCGATGCTGGCGCGACGGTTCTGGTCACGCTCAATGCTTTGCGTTTACTGCGCTTTAAAGAGGTGAGATTATAAGTAATGCCGCATATTCGTCTTATTTAGTATCGACTATGCTTCTTGGTACTTTTTTAACCTCGCTATTGATAAGGGTCTACCTTAAATAAGGTTAGTTATCTAAGGTAGACCACCTTTTTATTGCGTAATAATAGAAACAGAATTGCACGCTTATTAAAGTCTTGTTACGACCTTAAAATTTAGGTCTTCAAAACCTGTGTTTCTAAAACCAAGCCCTAACAACTAACGTAAATCATCCACCACTGCCAACATGGCAACTAATGAGGCTTCCCCTAATTTGTTAGAACGCTCTGGTGACCAACCTGTGTCTGCGTCCGGTAGGTTATCGTTATCTTTAAAAGGCATCTCTAAAGTATTGGCAAGGCAATCAAAGCGTTCCGCCACCCAATTAGTTGCAACCGTCATGTTCGCTTTACCTGGCGCATCAATATCATAGCCCACTTCAGACTGAAAATCGGCACTGGCTAACTTTAATACCTCTGAAAATCTATCACGCAAATGTGCGAGGCGCTCGTTATAACTTGGCGTCCCTTGAGAGCCGGCAAGAAACACATAAGGCAATGCTTCATCGCCGTGCACGTCATAAAATAGATCCACGCCAGTCGCTTCCATTTTATTGATGACATGAAATACTTCAGGACTTTTCTCCAAGCTTGGATTTGACCATTCACGGTTTAAATTGGTGCCAACTGCATTAGTACGCAGATGTCCGCGTACACTCCCATCTGGGTTCATATTCGGCACAATGTAGAAGTTCGCTTTTTCTAATAACAATTTACCAGTAGCATTGTCATCATCTAACAAACTATCCAGCAAACCTTCAATCAGCCATTCGGCCATGGTCTCGCCGGGGTGCTGACGGGCCGTAATCCAAATGTTGCGTTTATTCACATTACTATTGCTATCTTTATTAGCGATTTTTATTAAGGTTAAGTCACGCTTATCAAGGGTGTCACCCAAATGCTCCAATGTCACCAACGGATGCGTTTGTACAGCTGCTAATAAATCTTGATGACGCTCATAGCTATAAGGGGCAAAATACGCAATTTGAATGGTGTCACATTCCAGTTCTGCCACGATGGTTAATTTGCCGTCTTTATAAGTGGTAGGCAGACGGAACCAATACTCCCGATCGTAGGAAGCCACCGCTTGGTAATTTTCCCACCCTTTAACGTAGGAAGCCTCCCCTGCATTTAGGATATTAAGAGTATAGCGCTCACCAACCTCACCTGACAGACGAAAGTTAAACCACTGAAAAAATTCGCCACCAACATCTGGGCGAATCGCCAATTGAATATCGTTTTTATTCTCTACATTGATAACATCAATATTACCTGCATCGAAATTTGCAGTGATATGCATAACCTATCCTTAATGAGTTCTTAAAAATCTGAAAATTAATTCTAAATTTAGAAGTGTTTTATCCGCCTTAAAATACAGTAAAGCCTTTTAAACTATATACTTTATAGCCTAAAAAGCTCAATCAATCATAGATTTTATCGAGGTGATAACTTTAAATTTATAGTCCATTCTAGCATCCATCAACATCACAAATCACTCGATGAATAGCTTTGGTTTACATAGATACCGCTTTATTTTTTCATAGCTAACATACGGTATTGGGAAAATCTTGTCATAAGCCCAGTTATAAGAGAAAGTATAAACCAGATAAAGTACAACCAATGACGCCTCCATAATCAAGGCTTGTTATAGGCTAATATGAAGATACACCACCATGACTAGATAGCACATCAGCAGACCACTTTCAAAAATAAAACATGAAGCGCCCTTATCGCTTAGTCTAAAAGTACTACGCTTAAATCTGATCACTCCCTTCTCAAAGACAATATTGAACCTGTAGTTTCATAAGATAGATATCAATAATGGCTTTTTTAATATTACGATAGACTTTAGGAATGGCATGAAATAAAACGGCGTTAAAATAATGGAGACCATTATTTATCTCGTCATAAACCAAAGGTGTACGTGTACGCACTTCACTAGATGACCATAATAAATCGTTTGCGCCGAACGACAACTCTCATGTCACTCTTAAGCAGGAGGTAGTCCTTGATACGCTTTATTTAATAAATCTTTTAATTCCTCATAGTCATAATCACGAGGATTATAATAAGGACTATCACAGACGATTTGTGCCACGTTAGCTGGACCCTCTTTGGGTAGACCAATGTCTTTTAGTGCCAACGGAATCTTTAAGGATTGATTTAAACGATAAATTTCTAAACCGACCTCTTCACGGCTACTAACACCTAAAGCCTCTGCCAATCGATCCATGGCTTCAATATCAGCGTTACGGTTGTAATGCACTGAATACGCAAGCGTAATAGCGTGTGCTTGAGCATGTGGCAGACTGTATGTGCCGTCCAAAGTATGGCAAATCTTATGATGAATGGCCATACCAACTGATCCTAGACAAACTCCAGCAAGCCAAGCACCATAGGTTGCTTTCTGGCGTGCTGAAATATCGCTCAAGTCATCTACAATCACAGGCGAAGCAGACTTTAATGCTTTGATAGAGTCAACCGTCATGAGACTGACAATTGGGTTTTTATCCTCAGCATATAGCGCTTCTATCGCATGTGCCATGGCATTCATACCTGAACAAGCCGAGATTTGCGCAGGCAAGGTTAAGTTTAGCTCTGGATCATAAATCACTACTTTGGGTAGGATGTGAATATCCTTACCTGTGGTTTTTAGATTGTTTTCAGTCATGCCATAAATAGTTGTCATCTCGCTACCTGAATAGGTAGTTGGTATAGCGACTATCGGTAAATGCGTCTTTAATGCAATGGCTTTGGCAAGTCCAATCGTAGAGCCGCCGCCCAAAGCCAGGCAACAATCAATGTCGTTTGATTGGACAAACTCTACCGCCTTGTCCGCGACTTCTACCAGAACATGCATGACAGCGTGCGGATACACGCCTGCTGAAATCTCTTGTAGTTGCTGCGATAACTTCTGACCTGCTTCTTTTTGACCCGGTGTCGTAATTACTATAACTTTACGATAACCATGCTGTATTAGAATATCTTTGGCTTCAGCTGACTTACCGTTCCCAAAATGAACGTCGAGCGGTAAAGCTTGGTAATGAAAATCTTTCATAATATCATCCTGACTTGAAAAGCAAGTCTCACTGAGAATACGCTGGAATATCGTTAGCATGGAGAAATATCACCTAATTCATCTGGATTTTTTACACCAATAATTAAAACCGTTTGCTTAAAATGAAATATCAATGACGTTTAACTGAGTTTATACACTAGCAATAACCTGCCAGCTGGCAGTCGCTTGATACTTGTCTTGATGCGCAAACAAAGGATGGCTTTGAGCTTCTGCCAAATTAAGTACTGGGGTTACGCAAGCATCAACCTCTGCGAACAATTCTTCCCAATACGTCATCGTTTGACTAGCAAACTTCTCTATCATTGCTTGCTCAGCTTGTTTACTCTCAGCTGTATTTGGCATTGATCCACGCTGCCAATGAGCATCAACGTATTCAGATAAGTCTAAGGTCTCGCATAATAATCGCCAGAACTTAAACTCCAACGAGCCGACTGCCATATGGCGACCATCTTGTGTTTTGTACAACCGATAGCACGGCAGCCATCCACCCAAGAAGTCATTCTGAGGCTCTGGGCGTTGTCCATTTATATTTTTCATCATATCAGCTGTCGCTTTTGGCATGACCAGATGCTGATACAAGCTATGCGTCATACTCACGGCTATGTGTCGACCGCGACCAGTATTTTTAGCGGCAAGTACCGCTGCTAATAAGGTAATCACTGCGGTATCGCTACCACCAGCCAAATCTGCAAATTGCATATTGGGCATAGCTTGATCGCCTGAAGCAGTTTTGAGTTGATCGAGGGTGCCACTCATTGCCATAAAGTTGATATCATGCCCTGCCTTTGCTGCCCAAGACTTACCTGTAGCATCAAGCGCCTCTGGAATACCATAGCCTGTGATAGAAACCATCACCAGTTTTGGATTAATAGCATGTAAAGTAGCAGCATCTAAACCCATTCCAACAAGTACTTCGGGACGAAAACTATCAAGCATCACGTCTGCATCTTTGATGTGCGCTTTTATTGCTTCGATGCCTGCTTCACTACGAAAATCCACCTTTTCACAATGTTTGCCATGGTTTAACGCTTTAAACAACTCACCAAACGCACGTCCTGGATCGCCATTTTTTGGTTCAATTTTAACAATTTCTGCGCCTAGATCGGCAAGTAAGCGCGTTGCGAATGGACCGGGTAAATTACGCGTCAAGTCGATAACTTTAAGACCATTTAGGCAGTCAGACATTATGTCTGTCATTGTACTGGGTATTGAGTTATTCGATACTAAATCTGTATTAGCCATCTGAAAACACCTCGCCTTTTTTTGCCATTTCAATCAAAATTTGTGCAGGCTCAAAACGCACACCAAACTTAGCGGCCAGCTCATGACTACGCTTAACGAAATTTTCTATTCCTACCGCATTAATAAACTGTAGCGTCCCCCCTTGATGCGGGGCGAAACCCCAACCAAAGATTGAGCCTACATTACCTTCCGCAACAGAGCGCAAGACATTTTCCTCATAACAGCGCGCCGATTCGTTGGCTTGGATATAGAGCAGGCGATCTATCAGCTCTTGCATGTCTAGCTGCTCAACAACGGGTGGAAACAGCTCAGTCAATTTTGGCCATAAGTGCTTATCACTCTTACCCTCTGAACTCTGCGAATAATCATAAAAGCCTTTGCCGACCTTTTTACCTAAGCGCTCGTGGTCTTTTGCAATCACACTAAGCACTGCAGCAGATGGATGACTGACCCATTCTTTGCCCTCGCTGATCGTATCTTTTTTGGACTGCTCCATAATATGCATAGATAAATCAAGCGACACTTCATCTTGTAGCGCGAGCGGCGGCATCGGCATACCAGCTTTGAGACCCGCCACTTCAATTCGACGTGGATGCACGCCCTCACCTAACATCGCAATGCCTTCTGAAACATACGTACCAAATACGCGCGAGGTATAAAAGCCACGACTGTCGTTGACGACGATAGGCGTTTTGCCAATTTGTAGCACAAAATCAAAAGCTTTTGCTAAGGTTGCATCATCCGTCTGCTCGCCCATGATAATCTCAACCAAGGGCATCTTATCGACTGGTGAGAAAAAGTGCAGCCCGATGAATTGAGAAGGACGTTTACTTGTAGTGGCTAAGCTCGTAATAGGAATGGTCGACGTATTAGAAGCATAAACGACCGTTTCAGCAATGACGGCTTCTGCTTGTTCGGTACACTTAGCTTTGATATCGCGATTTTCAAATACCGCTTCGATGACCAAATCACAACTTGCAATATCATCATAGGAGATGGTGGTTTGAATTTTACTTAATAACGCTTCTTTTTTGGTATCGTTTGAGCGTCCGCGATTAATGGCTTTATCAAGTAGGTTTTCTGAATACTGTTTACCCTTATTTGCGTTTTCAATACTGGTATCTAATAGCACCACATTGATGCCCGCTTTGGCGGCAACATATGCAATCCCAGCACCCATCATGCCTGCGCCAAGTACCGCAACCTTATTTACTTTTTGACGATCAAAGCCGTTAGGACGCGATTGTCCTTTTTTAATCTGATTGAGCTGCGTCCACATAGAAGTGATTAAATTGTTAGATTCAGGCGACAGCACACAAGCAGCAAAGTAGCTAGATTCGACCTCAAGGGCAGCATCGATATCAAGTAAGCTGCCTTCAAATACGCAAGACATGATATGGGTGATGGCAGGATAATTGCCGTGTGATTTTTGATACGCCATAGCTGGGGCAACAGATAGCATTTGCGCGTTCTTTGGATGATTCGCATTGCCACCAGGGATGCTAAAGCCTTTTTTGTCCCACTGTTGCTGCGCGTCGGGATTGGCTTTAATCCATGCTTTAGCTTGGTTTAACGTATCGTCTTTGTCACTGGCTATCGCATCAATAAACCCAATCTCTTTGGCAGCAGTAGCACTGACAATTTTACCTTGAGTCATCATCTCAAGCGACTTTTGCATACCGAGTAGGCGCATAAGGCGCTGAGTACCACCGCCACCGGGTAGCAAGCATAATTTCACCTCGGGCAATCCAAGTTTGGTTTTAGCTGAATCAATAGCGAGTCGGTAATGACAGCCCAACGCAACCTCTAGCCCGCCACCAAGCGCCGAACCTGTCATCGCTGCCACGACCGGCTTGCCAGATTTCTCAAGCTTACGTAGGCTGGCCTTGAGCGACTCCGCCAATTCAAACGCTTGCTCGTGGGTTTGAATACTCGCAAGCTGATCAATATCAGCGCCAACGATAAAAGACTCTTTACCTGACGTTAAGATAAGCCCTTTAACCGTCTCATCGTTTATAAAAGCATCGACCAATACTTTAAACGATTGATTAAAAGTATCGTCAATCACATTCATCTGATGCGCGGTTTGGTTGATAGTGACTGTTACAATATTGTCATTGTCACGCTCAGCAGAAAAATCTGCCAACTCATTAATCGTTGGGGTGCAATCCATGCTCATTACTATTCCTTTTTTATAATTTAAAACTTATTATTTAATCATCGTCTTACAGATAGCTTATACACGCTCAATGATAGTGGCGATGCCCATACCGCCACCGACACAAAGCGTAATCATGGCCGTTTTTAGATCACGACGCTCTAATTCCTCAAGCACAGTGGTGAGCAGCATGGCACCCGTGGCTCCTAGCGGATGTCCCATGGCAATAGCGCCACCATTAACATTGACTTTATCCAGTGAGACACCCAAATCTTTCGCCGTCTTCATCGGTATCGCGGCGAACGCTTCGTTGATTTCCCATAGATCAATATCGGCTGCCGTCATACCGGCTCTTTTGAGAGCTTTTTGGCAAGCAGGTGTTGGACCAGTCAGCATAATAGAGGGCTCAGAGCCGATAACCGACGCCATAATGACTTTCGCGCGCGGACGCAATCCTGCTTTTTTACCCGCAGCCTCGCTCCCCAAAAGACAAAGCGCAGCGCCATCAACAATACCGGAGGAATTACCCGCATGATGCACGTGATTGATACGCTCAATGCTGGTATATTTGTCCAGCAAAACGCTATCAAAGCCCATCGCGCCAAGCGATGCAAACGAAGGCTTGAGCCCTGCTAAGGTATCGACTGTCGTATCGGGACGAATGGTCTCATCTTTATCAAGCAACAATCGACCATTTAAATCATGCACAGGTATCACCGCATTGTCGTAATAGCCAGCAGCCCAAGCGTTAGCAGCGCGCTGATGCGAATCGGTAGCAAAGGCATCGACATCAGTACGGCTAAACCCTTCAAGTGTTGCAATGGTATCGGCTCCAACGCCTTGCGGGGCAAAGCCAGTCACAGAATTTACCCGCGGATCCATAAACCAAGCACCGCCATCTGCGCCCATTTTTACACGGCTCATTGATTCCACACCGCCTGCAACGACCATGTCCTCCATACCTGATATGATTTTACTTGCGGCCAAATTGATGGACTCAAGGCCTGATGCGCAAAAACGCGACAATGTCACGCCAGCGACGGTTTCATGCCAGCCTGCATCCAGCACCGCAATACGGGCAATATCTGCACCCTGTTCACCGATTGGAGTCACACAGCCGAGCACGACATCGTCGACCAAGCTAGTGTCTAAATCATTGCGCTGTTGCATGGCATTAAGTAAGGTGCGTACCAGCCAAATGGGGGTTGCTTGATTTAAGCTGCCGCCTGCTTTGCCTTTACCGCGAGGGGTACGGATGGCGTCGTAAATATAAGCCGTCTGAATCATGCTATATCCTTATAGTCTTGATGAAATAGTCTTATTGAAATGGTCTTAATGAAATTTTCAATTATTTAAAACAAGTCGCTTACATAAAGCGTGACGCCAGCTCTTTCATAATCTCGTTAGTACCGCCATAGATTTTCTGTACCCGCGCATCAGCGTATAACCGCGCAATCGGATATTCCATCATATAGCCATAACCACCAAATAACTGGACGCACTCATCCATCACGATACATTGTTTTTCGGTCACCCAGTATTTGATTAAAGCAGCATGCTGTACTGTGAGCTTATCTTCGACCAATGCTTCAATAGCAGCATCACATAAGGCACTTGAGGCAATATAGTGTGTGTTACATTCTGCCAGCTTAAAGCGGGTATTTTGAAAGCTCCAAACAGGTTGGCCAAAAGCGGTGCGCTCTTTGGTATAGTCAATGGTCAAGTCCAGTGCTAATTTCATCGCCCCAATCGCTGCCAGCGCTACGATCAAACGCTCTTGCGGTAATTCTTGCATCAATTGCGCAAAACCTAATCCTTCAACCGTACCCAATAAATTGGCTTGCGGAACGCGCATATTATTGAAGAACAGCTCAGAAGTATCTTGTGATGCCATACCAAGTTTTTTGAGCTTTTTGCCACGCTCAAACCCCGGAGCATTATCGGTTTCGACAATTATAAGCGATACACCTTTAGCACCAAGAGATCGGTCAGTTTTGCAGGCAACGATAATTAAATTACCCAGTTGACCGTTAGTGATAAAGGTCTTTGAACCATTGATAATATAATCATCGCCTTCTTTGACTGCGTAGGTCTTGATGTTTTGCAAATCTGAGCCTGTGCCCGGCTCAGTCATAGCAATCGCGCCGATTAACTCCCCTGTTGCCATTTTGGGTAGCCACTTTTGCTTTTGCTCTTCAGTACCATGATGCAAAATATAAGGGGCGACGATGCCTGAATGCAAAAAGCCACCGAAGCCTGCTTGATTGGCTTCAGATTGCGCATAAATCAGCGCTGCTTCATGACGAAAGTCACCACCTGCCCCGCCGTATTCTTCTGGCATTGAAGCACACAAAAACCCCATCTCGCCTGCTTCTAGCCAAGCTTCCCGATCGAGCATACCGTTTTCACGCCACTTCTCATCGTGTGCTTCCCAATCTCTAAATACTTTGAGCGCACTCTCATGCAGCATTTCAATCTCTTCATCCATCCACTTTGGCTTAAAGCATGCAATAGTCATTGATCCATCCTTGGTCTTGGGTTACTAGGTAATTTGATTATTTACTATACTTGTTTATACAATGCCTGCCAAACCAAAGCTCATGAACTACTAGGTCATTAACTTTATTGATTATTAGCCAGTATCGTTAATTGCAAGCGAGGTTATTATGTTTTTAATCATTGCTTTAATCCATTCTATAACATCATAATTACGCAAAAACCCCGTATTGGGGCTTTTTTATGGAGATAGCATTCAGATAATAAGTTGACTATAATTACGTCAAGCTTACAAAGCTGACTTAAAACGCTTTATTAATGGTTGTATTAAGTTGGCTAATGCTCTTGAAATTTAGGTCTACGTTATGAAGAACACGTTGTTAATATCTGGTTTAATCGTCACTATCTCTATACCTGTCCATGCAGCAGATTATCAAAGCTTTATTGCGCCAAGCTCCTTAGGCAAAAGCATACATACACTGAACAAGAAGTATCAGTTAGGATTGAAAAAACAAAGTTCCGGCAAATATGGCAATCGTGAGCTTAATGATTGCAGGCTTATTGTAAAAACAAATAAGAAAAATCGGATTAATGAAATTAAAATAATAGACAGTAAAAGCTGCAAATATTCTACTACCTCCAATGTGAACTATAATAGTCAAACTACCAAGACTCAGGATTTGCTCAGCCAAGTTGATATTCAAGACGTACAGTTTGTTCCAGGCTGTTTTAACTGTCCCTCACGGTTAGAAATAACCGATACACTGGTTATTGATCGCGAAAAAGACAACTACCTCACAAAGTTTGAGATAAATGGACATAATAGAAAGTACTTAAACTATATTGCCAAAAATCTTTTTGGTGATTTCTCAGATGAAAATTATTACTCCACCATGAATCTGCTCGAGTCAAGAGCTGCTGAGGAACCTAGCCTTTACGATCGTAACGAGTTCAAATTACAAGCCATTGAAGCTTACAATTTGCAAGACAAACCGCAGAGCTATACGATTGCACTTAAATAGCTTATTTAAAATGGCCACTTACATTAAGTGGCTATAAGTTCTGCTAGTAAGACAATTTATGTTGCTATGTAGGTAACTGCTGTGCAAATTACGCAGAATAGGCGGGCAACACTATTTGCACCACCAACCCTTGAATACCATCTTGTCGATTATAGACACTGATCTGACCCTTATGTGCCATTACCACCGCATGGACGATCGCTAATCCTAATCCATAGCCACCAGTTTCGCGATGGCGGGCAGAGTCTAGCCGTACAAAGGGCTGGAAAATACGCTCCAAATCTTCATCCGCAACACCGCCGCCCTCATCTATTATGCTAATTTGAATAGCAGAGGTTTTACCGTCCATCTCTGCTTGTTTAATCTCAGCAATAACCGTTGAATCAGCTGCAGTATGCATAAAAGCATTACGAATGACGTTTTCAAGTGCACTGTGTAGCTGTTCTTGATTGCCTAGCACTGTCCAAGGAGTATCTGGAGAAGTAGCTGATAAAGGCATGACTAATGAAGAATCTGTCAATAATGAATTATCCGGCTGCCATTGCCAGTGTACGTTTTTCTGTTGAAACTCAAAGCAGACATCTTGTCCAATCTCACTGATAATCTCAGCAATATCAACTGCTTCATTTTCTAAATTGTCGATAGTATATTGCTGCATTTGTAGAGATTGAATATGAATGATTTGCTCAATCAGCTCATTCATCCGTGCAGATTCTTTATCGATACGGTCAAGGTAACGATTGGCATTCGGCGCAAAGTCTCGAGTCAGCTCAGTCGCAACGTCAAGCCGTGCCAATGGCGAGCGCAGCTCATGTGAGATATCACTGAGCATCTGCTTGCGTGCCAGCTCACTCTCCGCCAGCCTTGTTGATAGCTTGGCCACGTCTTTCGCGAGTAAACCCAATTCATCATCTCCCATCTTAGATAGATTTGGATTAGCTTGATAATCGCCGTCGATCATATGATGGACTGTGTTTTGTACACGGCGAATACGCTGGATCAGCGTACGACTCAGCCAAATACAAACCAAGATGCTAAAAAGGATAATCAGTAATAAACGTATCGGAAAATTGCCGCGTTGCAGCGCTACAACGTCGGCAAAGCGCAGATGCGGACGCAATTGTACAATGACTGCCTGCTCATCTGGTAAGACGACCGTCACGTCAGCCAACTCAGGACGACTATCGGGATTAGCTATATTTGCGCGATTCGGTCTCATCGGTGACAGGATATTATTTAAAAGTGACGGCTCATTATCCGATATTCTATCGTCGTGACTACCAGGCCTTTCATTATCAAACATTTCATTATCAGGCTTAGGCACTGACTGCATTGGTGGCATTGATAAAGGCTTCATTATCTGCCTTTCATCTGGCATCCGTTCCTGCCTATGTTCTTGCCTACGCTCATCTCTATCACGATAACGCGGAAATATAATAGCGCCTTGCTGATCATAGACTCTGATTTGATTCATAAGCCATCGGTCTTCACGATACATCTGCCTAACGGTAGTTAAATCACCTACTTGTAGCGCCTCAACCATCTCTTGACGCTTAATTAATAAACTATCAATTTGCACATCCATGCGAGCAGTCAGCGTTTTTTCGACCAACCAGCGCTCCACCACGATAGATAAAATAGAGGTGATCAGAATCGTCAATAACAGACTCAGAAACAAACGCCAAAACAGCGTGATTCGCAGCTTAAATTTAGGCGCTTGATTAAGACTTTTATTGTTGATAGCTTTCTTGGCGGGTTTCATCGATAAGTCCGTCATTACAGCACCAGCTGATAGCCTTTACCACGGATAGCTTTGATAGGCTCATCGTGGAAAGGTTGGAGTTTTTTGCGCAGGCGCGAGACATGTACATCAAGGCTACGATCGAACGGCTGCAGTTCACGCTGCAACACATGCTCTGATAGCCATGCCTTACTCACCACCTCGCCTTTTTGTTTGAGTAGCGCGACTAACAAATCAAATTCTGTCCCCGTCACTTGTAGCTCTACGCCATCTATCTGACAAAGTCGCTGATTTTGATTCAGATGCAAACGACTCTCTGGTAGCGGCGTATGCTCTGATGCTGCCGCATTAGTGCGCTTGATAACGGCATTGATGCGTGCCAGCAACTCACGCGGATTGCAGGGTTTAGTAATGTAATCATCAGCGCCAAGCTCAAGCCCAATGATACGATCAATCTCTTCACCTTTTGCCGTCAACATAATGACTGGAATATCACTAACATTTGGCAACTGACGCAGCACACTAAGCCCATCGATTTTAGGCATC
The DNA here is from genome assembly GCF_051847535.1 of Psychrobacter sp. 1U1. Classification (NCBI taxonomy): domain Bacteria; kingdom Pseudomonadati; phylum Pseudomonadota; class Gammaproteobacteria; order Moraxellales; family Moraxellaceae; genus Psychrobacter; species Psychrobacter sp. 1U1. The sequence goes on from NZ_JBPYDD010000003.1 coordinate 199,165, forward strand.
ATAATATCAAGTACCAGCAAATCATAAGCAGAAGTATCATTAGATGCGGTTTTAAGCTTCTGGATGACCGCCTCACCATCATGAACGCAGTCACATTGAATGCCATGATTGTGCAAGTATTCTTGTAATAACTGGGTCAACTCTTCGTCATCATCACCTAGCAATATATTTGGCACATCTGTCTCCTTGAGCCTTAATAGCGTTATCACCCATATTATCAGGCATGTGCTTATCAATACGCTATAAACGTTACTTTTCTTAATACTTCATAAATGTTCGCAACCTTTAACTGTCGTAAGATAACTCCTATCAACAGCAAGCATTGCTTTTATACATTGTGCTTATACAGCGTGGTGCTTATAGAGTAGCTGACAGTACTTATCTACAACGTTCTAAAAATCATGCTTGCAAGATAAAAATTTAATGTTCATTTAACAAAACCGAATTAAATAAAGGATATCTTTATGAAAAAATTATTAATGGGTTCAGTACTAGCAATGTCTAGCGTATTTACAGTTACCGCTTGTACGAGTGTCAACGCAACCACTGATACAGCACCAACGACCAGCAAAATGCAGCATCATAAAGCAGGTGTGAAAGGCGGCATGCATAAAGGCGGCATGCGAGGTCCGATGTCACAGCTAGACTTGACAACCACGCAGCAGGCGCAAATCAAAGCCATCATGCAAGAAAAGCACGGCGAGCGTATGCAAAATCGTGAAGCAATGCTAGCAATACTTACAGCAGAACAGCGCGCTCAACTTGAAACCTTAAAGTCAGAAAGACAAGCTAAAGGACATCGCCGCTCGCATAATAAAGGCGGCAAAAACAGTCCTTTATCAGAATTGAATCTAACAGCAACGCAGCAAGCGCAGATCGCTACTATTAGACAAAATAATTCTGGCAATCGTATGCAAAACCACAGCGCGATAATACAAGTACTCACCGCTGAGCAGCGCCAAAAGCTTGAAGCAATTAAGGCTGATAGAATGGCTAAAGGTCATAAAGGCTTGGAGCGTCAAAAAATGCAGAACTAAAATATATCAGTCGTCACAGCGTTATGGCAATACTGACTATCTCGTTAGTCTAAGTATCATATCAGACACAAAAAAGCGCATCGTATGTACGGTGCGCTTTTTAGTTTTCGACATTTACGCTCAAATCAATCTGATATTTTAATTAACTTTAAAAATTCTTTCTGTAAGAATGGTACGGAAATATAGCCATTTTTGGCCCATTAGAGGTTGACTCGTTCAGACTGAGGACACGTCCTAGTAATATCAAAAAATAAAAGTTGATAAACAGCTTTGCGCTCGCTGCTATATTCGTTACTATCTAACTATATAATCGTTCTCTTTAGTACTTCAGTATGATTTCCTACCCACTCGTAAAAAGGACTTTGCGATGCAAAAACTACCTTCTCAACCTCATAACGATATTGGTTCCTCTCACAACCACCAAAGTAAAAAAGTATTAAAAACAACACTTAAGTCAGCTATGGTGCTGATTAGCAGTACAATCTTGCTGTCTGTATCTGCTCATGCGCTTGAACCCGTTGCACCAACTGATGCCAATGTGATAAATAATACCTCGATCAATACTAGCGCCATCAATCTCGCCATCATGACGGACAACCCAACGGTTGTACTTGAGACTCAGCGCATCACCCGAGCGAAAACCAATGCGCTTACATCAACGACTAGCAATGCCAAAGCCGATCAAGCCATCTATTCTGAGGATGCTATCCATCATCCGGTATGGGCAAAGAATGGCATGGTCGCGACTCAAGAAGCGCTGGCCTCGGATATTGGCTTGAAGATTCTAAAAGAAGGTGGCAATGCCGTTGATGCTGGCGTCGCTGTTGGCTTTGCCTTAGCAGTTACCTTACCTCGCGCTGGCAACATCGGCGGTGGCGGCTTTATGATGATTTATGATGCCAAGCAAGGCAAAACGGTAGCACTCGATTACCGTGAAAAAGCACCGAGTAGCGCCTCGCGTGATATGTATCTCGATGAGGAAGGCAATGCTGTCAGTGATTTATCTCGCTATCATGGTTTGGCCGTTGGGGTACCGGGTACAGTAGCAGGACTGCTAAAAGCGTTGGAAGATCATGGCACCATGAGCCGCGGACAAGTAATGGCGCCCGCCATTGCATTGGCTGAAGATGGTATAGAAGTTACTGCTGGTTTGTCGGAGTCGCTAGAAGCCTTGAGCGATCGTTTGCAGAAATGGCCGAGCACCCAAAAAATATTTTTTAAAGCAGATGGCAGCGCCTATCAACCAGGTGAACGCTTAAAGCAGCTCGAGCTTGCTCGCTCTCTGAAATTAATTGCTGCACAAGGTGCTGATGGCTTTTATAAAGGTGAAACTGCAAGCAAGCTGGTCAAGGCCGTTAATGACGCTGGCGGCAGTATGAGCTTGCAGGATTTGGCCAATTATGAAGCCATCGCTCGCGAGCCAGTGAAAGGAGATTACCGCGGTTATGAGATTGTCTCGATGCCGCCGCCCTCTTCTGGTGGTATTCACATCGTGCAGATTTTAAATATCTTAGAAGGCTATCCGCTCAAAGACTACGGGCAAAATAGCGCACAAACCATTCATTTGATGGCTGAGGCCATGCAACTGGCTTATGCCGATCGAGCTGAGTATCTAGGAGATTCTGATTTCATCGATGTACCTGCCAGCGGCCTCACCGCTCGAGCGTATGCTGATGAGCTCCGTACATTAATTAATCCGGATAAAGCCACGCCAGCAGCCACGATCAAAGCCAACAATCCACTACCCTACGAGAGCGATCAAACCACGCATTTCTCTATCGTTGATAAAGACGGCAATGCGATAGCCAATACTTATACGCTGAACTTCTCATACGGTACGGGCCTTGTCGCTGAAGGTACCGGCATATTACTTAACAACGAGATGGATGACTTTTCTGCTAAGCCAGGCACGCCTAATGGCTATGGCTTACTTGGTGGTGACGCCAACGCCGTTGAAGCCAATAAACGTCCGCTATCTTCTATGAGTCCAACCTTAGTATTTAAGGACAGTAAACCATATATCGTGACAGGCAGCCCCGGTGGTAGCCGTATCATTACTACCGTCACCCAAATCATCTCCAACGTCATCGATCACGATATGAATATCGCCGAAGCCACTCATGCACCGCGTATTCATGATCAATGGTTGCCGGATGAGATTCGTACTGAAAAGGCACTGAATATTGATACGGTTAGAAAACTAGAATCCATGGGACATACGGTTAGTCCAAAGGCAGCTATGGGCTCAACCCAATCAATTATGTTGACCCCTAATGGTGTATATGGTTCTTCTGACCCGCGTATCGTTGATGCGGCAGTGGTTGGGTATTAAATCGGGTAACAAATTAGGTGTTCAACAGACCCTAAGCTAAGGAGAGCCCTATGATTGAGAGTAAAAGACCTGATAAAGCCACGTTAGCGAGCATGTTTCGTGATTTTATTGAGCCCGAATACGTAATCAGTGATGAGGAAACCCAAAAGCCTTTTGAGTGTGATGGCTTGTCTGTCTATTGTGATATGCCGCTATTAGTCGTGTTGCCAGATACGGTCGAGCAGATACAAGAAGTCATGCGTATTTGCCATCGTTATGAGATCCCAGTAGTAGCTCGCGGAGCAGGAACAGGACTTTGTGCCGGTGCCATGCCAAATCCTGATGGCGTGCTGTTAGTACTGTCGCGTTTTAAGCATATCCTCGAGATAGACCCTCTAGCACGCACGGCACGTTTGCAACCTGGCGTACGTAACTTAGCTATCAGTGAAGCAGCCTCCGTACATGGCTTGTATTATGGTCCAGACCCCTCCTCACAGATTGCTTGTACGATAGGAGGTAACGTCGCCGAAAACTCCGGTGGCGTGCATTGCCTCAAGTACGGGCTGACGGTGCATAACTTATTAAAAGTAGAAATGGTAACGGTCGAAGGAGAGCTGATTAGCATTGGTAGTGAGGGGCTCGACAGTAACGGCTTTGATCTTATGGCATTGATAACCGGCTCTGAGGGATTGCTTGGTGTAGTTACCGAAGTGACGGTTAAATTATTACCCAGTCCCGAAAAGGCGCAGGTCGTTATGGCCTGTTTCGATAATGTACAGACGGCAGGCGATGCCGTAGGCGAAATCATTGCTAAAGGCATTATCCCAGCGGGGCTTGAGATGATGGACAGCTACGCTATCATAGCAGCTGAAGCCTTTGCTAAAGCGGGTTATCCTACCGATGCGAAGGCACTGCTGCTATGTGAATTAGACGGTACAGCGGCGGAAGTTCAAGAACAAATTATCGAAGTTGAACAACTCTTCACCCAACTAGGAGCCACTTCAACTCGAGTTTCTCAGAGCGAGGCGGAACGTGCTTTGTTATGGAAAGGCCGTAAGTCTGCCTTTCCAGCGGTAGGCCGAATCTCACCCGACTACTATTGCATGGATGGCACTATTCCTCGCGGCCAACTGGCTCATGTATTGACTGAAATGCAAAAACTCTCAGAGCACTATAATTTGCGTGTGGCAAATGTCTTTCATGCCGGTGATGGTAACTTGCATCCTCTGATATTATTCGATGCCAACATGCCTGGTCAGCTTGAAAAAACTGAGGAATTTGGCGCTCGTATCTTAGAGCTTTGTGTCAAGGTAGGTGGTTGTATCACTGGTGAGCACGGTGTCGGTATAGAAAAAATTCGTCAAATGCATGTGCAGTTTAATGAGCAGGAATTACGCCAATTTCATGCTATTAAATCCGCTTTCGACCCTGCTGGGACGCTCAATCCAGGTAAAGGCATTCCTGTCCTAAAAAATTGTCAGGAATATCGAGCACTTAATAAGGTAATGGACGATTCAGTGAGTCAGCCACCACAGCAGGGAGCACCAGCATGAAGGATATTAGTGCTGAGATAATTGAGAGAGTTAAACAGGCGGGTGTTGATGGTAGCAAATTACAAATAGTTGGCGGCGGTAGTAAGTATTTTATGGGTCGCACGCCCGAGGGTGTGCCGCTTAATATTGCTGAGCACAGTGGTATTGTGAGTTACGAGCCGATTGAGCTGGTGTTGACCGCACGAGCAGGCACGCCGTTGACCGAGATTAATAACGCTTTGAGTGAACATAATCAGAGATTGGCGTTTGAGCCACCGCTATTTAATGGGCAGGCGACTTTAGGAGGCACGCTAGCATGTCATCTATCGGGACCCGGACGTCCTTGGAATGGCTCGGTCCGGGATCATGTCCTCGGTATTCGCCTGATTAATGGTCGAGGTGAAGCGCTGCGCTTTGGTGGTCAAGTGATGAAAAACGTAGCTGGCTACGATGTCTCAAGAATGCAAGCCGGAGCGATGGGGACTTTAGGTGTCATTAGCGAGGTCAGCCTAAAGGTCATGCCCAAACCTGCTACTACTATTACCCTCAAACGCGAGATGGATGCAAAGCAAGCTATCAAAGAGATGAATCGTTTAGCAGGACTGCCTAATCCTTTGACCGCTGCTTGTTGGTTTGACAATCACCTTTATCTACGTTTAGAGGGCGCGCGTAGTGCAGTCGAGAGCACTGTTAAGCAATGGCAAGGCGTGGTATTAGAAGAAGGTGATAATCTATGGACACAGCTACGTGAGCAGCAGTTAGGTTACTTTGCGGATCGTGCGCCTTTATGGCGGTTTTCAGTCAATAGTAATGCTGAGCATGTATTGCCAGATAAAAAGTGGCTGCTAGATTGGGGCGGTAGCCAACGCTGGCTGCGCGGTGATTTTGATACTGAATTACTGGAAGCACTTGCCAAGAGTATGGGTGGTCAAGTGAGCCTTTATCGTGGTGGTAATCGGCTACAAGAGGTGTTTCATACTCAGCCTGAGGTACTGCGCGGACTCCATCAACGGCTCAAACAAGCTTTTGATCCGATGAATATTTTTAATCCAGGTCGTCTCTATAGTTGGATGTAATAGCTGCATATCCTATCGGAGCGCAATAGGTTTACATGATAGCGAAATGCAATAGGAAAACATTATGCGTACCCAAATTAATGTGAAGTATATAGATCATCCAGAAATCGAAGAGGCCGACTCTATTTTACGTAGCTGCGTACACTGCGGGTTTTGTAATGCCACCTGTCCTACTTATCAGGAATTAGGCGATGAAAGAGATGGCCCGCGTGGACGTATTTATTTGGTCAAACAACTGCTTGAAACTGGTGATGTTAGCGAAAAAACGCAAACGCACTTAGACCGTTGTCTAACCTGTCGTAGCTGCGAAACCACCTGTCCCTCTGGCGTGAGATACGGTCGCCTAGCCGAAATAGGCCGCGGCATTATGGAGGAGCAATTAGAGCGATCTCTACAGCAAAAGCTACTACGTTGGCTAATTCGTAAGGTATTACCCTACTCTCATCGCTTCGGATTTTTGTTACGCCTAGGGCAGTCAGTACGGCCTATATTGCCAAGCAGCCTAAAAGCGACAGTGCCAACGAGACAAAACAAACTTCCTATGCCAATACAGCAGCATTCACGCCAAATGTTGGTATTAGCCGGATGTGCTCAGCCATCAGCAACGCCAAACACCAATATTATAGCCGCTCGTGTACTTGATAAATTAGGTATTAGCTTATTTACTGCGCCCAAAGCAGGGTGCTGCGGTGCCGTCAGTTATCACATGCCCGCCCATGAAGAGGGGCTGGCATTCATGCGCCGCAACATCGATGCGTGGTGGCCTTATATTGAAGACGGCGTAGAAGCTATTGTTGTTAGCGCCTCAGGCTGCGGCTCGATGGTCAAAGACTACGGCGAAAAACTACAGTATGACCCAGCTTATGCGGCCAAAGCGAAACGAGTAAGCGAGCTGACTCATGATCTTGGAGAAATATTAGTTAAGGAAGATCTGAGTCAGCTGCAATTGCAAGATAAGGGGCGCAAAACAGCCGTACACTGTCCTTGCTCTTTGCAACATGCCCAGCAGCTTAGCGGCTTAGTTGAACGGATATTGCAGCAGGCAGGCGTTGAGCTCACGCCTACTAAAGACAAGCATTTATGCTGCGGCTCTGCTGGGACTTACTCAATACTGCAGCCTAAGCTGAGTCAACAGTTACTAACCAACAAGCTTGCGGACTTGACGATTGGTTATCCAGAGCAGATAGTAACCGCTAATATAGGTTGCCAACTCCATTTAAGTAGCCGATCAAGCGTACCAGTGAAGCACTGGATTGAATTGTTGGATCCGCAGTAGCTAGATCTGAATTAGTTAAATCCGTAATAATAGCTTATTAAGCTAGTTTTTCAATTTTAGTTTTTTAATTATAAATAAGCTTGGCGGAACTGAGTAGGCGACATGCCTGTGAACTGCTTGAACTGGCGGCTAAAAGCGCTGTGATCACTATAGCCGCAGTGCAACGATATCTGAGTCACTGACATTTCAGGCATCGCCAATAGCTTCACCGCATACTCCAAGCGCAGCTTTTGTACAAACTGCAGGGGCGACATATTGAGTACGGCTTTAAAGGTACGCTCTAGCTGCGATACGCTCAAATTAGCCAAATCGGCCAATTGGGCGATATTGATTTTCTGATCAAGATGCGCTCGTACAAACTGAGCAACTTCTGCCAAGCGAGCGTGTTTACGTAAAACGCGCTCGTTATCTTCGTCGATATCGACCGAAATACCAACCATCGCGATTATTTGTTGATTCTTATTATAAATAGGCAGTTTATTGGTAATACACCACCCTAACTGACCAGACGCATAACTGTGCAGCTCTAAATTATCAACGATAGACTTGCCTTCTCGCAATACCTTCATATCTTGTAAAATATAATCCCTACTCTGCCGATGCGAAAACACCTCCTCTGTAGTAAACCCTACGATATCTTCGTGCTGCCTCAACTGACAGCGTTTTAGCAAGGTTTTGTTTGCCAGCTGATAACGTGCCTGCTCATCTTTTACAAAAAAGACAATCTTGGTGAACTTATCAATCAAAGGCAGCAATAACGATATATTCCCAACAAATTCATCCATACTTTCTGGATAATAAGATGTAACGCTCTTTTGTAGTGACATCACAAGTTCAGTGTTTTCATTTAACTCATCAAGCATAGCGCTTCCTTGTTCTATTAGGCTGAATATACATATTAAACGTTAAAAAACCTATATGTATTTATCCTCATATTCTATGAAACAAAGCTTATATAACAGCATCCACTGATTATATTTATGAAAAAAAGTCGTGTCCTTTTTACTCCAAAATATACTACAACCTTACTAGTGTACACCTGAACACTATGCAGAAATGCGCATTTATCCATGAAAAAATAGCAAGACGCTCTCTCTGAAAAAGTCCACTCTATGTATAGACCTTGGTAAATAAGAGCCAACTATTGGCTGTTAAATTGAAACCATTAGGTCTCATGCATAAAAAACGGAATGTAACTTTTTCACGGATGAATTAGGGCGTCGGTCATGTCTTCTACATTATTTAATTTTCAAATTATTGACTCACACACAGGCGGTGAGCCTACTCGTATGGTCTATGACGGCTTTTCTGACCTCGTCGGTGACACTATTCAAGATAAGCTGCAATACTTCAAACAAAACTTCGATCATCTGCGTCAAAGTATCATCTTAGAGCCCCGCGGTAATGATGTCCTTGTCGGTGCGCTACTCCTTCCTGCAACGGACCCTAAAGCCACAGCGGGCGTTATCTTTTTTAATAATGCTGGTTATTTAGGTATGTGCGGCCATGGCACGATTGGTGTCGTCGCATCGCTGGCTTATCAACAAAAAATCACGACTGGCACACATTGGTTTGAGACCCCTGTGGGTTTAATCAAAACAACCTTACATTATGACGGCAGCTGTAGTATCCAAAACGTGCCTTCTTATCGTTATAAAAAACAAGTTGAAGTGCAAGTTCCTGATTTGGGTCTTATCCGTGGAGATATTGCTTGGGGTGGTAATTGGTTCTTTTTGGTCAGTGAACATGGACAAGATATTCAAGCAAATAATGTCGAAAAATTAACTCAAGTAACTATGCAAATTAAGCAAGCCTTAGTCGCTGCTAATATCACAGGCGAAAACGGCGGCGAGATTGACCATATCGAGCTGTTTGCCGATAGCAATGATGCTCAAGCAGATAGTCAAAACTTCGTCCTATGCCCAGGTGCTGCTTATGACCGCTCACCCTGTGGCACTGGCACCAGTGCCAAACTGGCCTGCCTTGCTGCTGACGATCTGTTAGCGCCTGGTCAAATTTGGCGCCAACAAAGTGTCGTTGGCAGCGTATTTACTGGTAGCTACCGACATGCCATTGATCTCAATAATACAGAGTCTACGGCCTACCCTGAGCACACAATCATCCCAACGATTTGTGGTCATGCCTATGTCTGCGCCGAGACCACACTGATTGTACAAGACGACGACCCATTCAAATGGGGCATTTCTTGCTAAGCACTTGTTAAGCACTTGCTAAAAAATTATTAAGCATATGCAAAACCACAGATAGCAATAGATTGGTCAGCCGATGTTTATGTATGAGCATTATCGAGAGATTATATGAGCACCTCAAACTTCGACCTTCATATTATTGGTGGCGGCATTATCGGCCTTGCGGCTGCGGTGACGTTGCAAGCGCGAGGCATCAAGGTCGCACTACTCGACGCCAATGAAATCGGTCAAGGCGCATCCTTTGGTAATGCAGGTCATTTGGCTGCCGAGCAGGTTTTTCCGATTGCCGATGCAAGTATGCTTCGCCACATCCCAGCCATGCTCTTTAACCCAACAGGGCCATTACGCATAGATTGGCGCTATCTGCCGCGCTTAATGCCTTGGGCAATGCAATTGCTCATGAACATGCGCCCTGAGCCATTTGAGCGCATTCATCAGGCATTACTGACCCTTAATCAGAGCAGCATTCAAACTTGGCAGGATTTTGCTAATCAGTGGCAACTAAACGATTGGGTACATATTGAAGGCTCATTATTAACGGTCGAAAAACCCGTTAGCGTGGCGTTATTAACCGCACATGGCAATCGTCTTAACGAGATTGGTGTGGCAAATGAGTTACTCAGTCAAAAAGAGCTGTTGGCGCGTGAGCCAGCCTTACAAGATAACCAATTAGCAGCATTGTTCTTTTCAGATACCGGTCACATCACCAATCTAAAAGCCGTCATGAAGCAGCTTCACAGTACCTTTAGACAATTAGGTGGTCATACGATTGAACATTGCCGTGTACTTGAAGCAGCCGTGCATCCAGACGGTATTCGTCTAACTACCAGTCAAGGCGATATGACAGCATCTAAGGTCATGCTATCTGCCGGTGCTCACTCAAAAACATTGGCGAGGCAACTCACTGGTGTGACGGTACCGTTAGATACCGAGCGTGGCTATCATCTAATGCTACCGCATGAGCCGCAGCGTTTGCAGATACCCGTATCCAGTATGGATCGGCGCTTTATTATGACACCGATGCAAGAAGGCTTGCGTTTGGCTGGCACTGTGGAATATGCAGGACTTGACGCGCCAGCAAATATGAGGCGAGCTCACATGTTATTGCAACAAGCGCAGCCCATGTTAAAAGCACCATTAAATGCAACGGACAGTGTGCCATGGATGGGTTTTCGACCTTCAACAGCGGATTCACTACCCATCATAGATAGGATTGACCAAGTATTTTTAAACTTCGGGCATCAGCATTTGGGCCTAACGCAAGCCGTCGTCAGTGCACGCATGGTCGCGGAGCTATATTTTAATGAGCCGCCTGTAATAGACCCAAAACCATATCGACTTAACCGTTTCAAATAGGCAGTTTATGACTGCCGTATAGCAAGCAAAAAAAGCAACCGATTCAATACTGAATCACCATTATTTAAATCACTACCAATAAGGAAAGACTTATGAATATTAATGGAATCTTAGTCCCAATCGTTACCCCATTTGACACTAACGGTAACGTTGATGCGCAAAAACTAACGGCGCTGGTCGAAGCCTTTATCGATAAAGGCGTTGCTGGTATCGTCGCTTGCGGCACTACTGGTGAATACTACACGTTTTCAGATGCTGAGCGTGAGTTAGTGTTGACCACTATTGCTGAAGCTGCAAAAAATAAAGTGACCCTTATCGCTGGTATTAACAGCTTATCAACCGATCATTCTATTGAGCTTGCCGCACAAGCAAAAACCTTAGGTTATGACGGTCTCATGCTATCTGCGACGCCTTATAGCTTACCTGAGCAAGATGGCATCATCGCTCACTTTGAAAAAGTGGCCGACGCCAGCGAGCTGCCAATCATCATGTACAACTTCCCGGATCGTGTCGGCGTTGCCATTGAATTTGACACGGTTGCTCATCTAGCCAAGCACCCTAACATCGTCGGCGTAAAAGAAAGTAGCGGCGACTTTAGCCATGCGTTACGTATGCTACAAGCTGATTTTGATGAATTTGAAGTGGTCTGTGGCTGCGACGATCAACCCGTTGACTTCTTCTTTTGGGGTGCAAAAAGCTGGATCGCAGGCGCAGCAAACGTCTTTCCAGCCGAACAAGTCGCTCTTTTTGATGCCACCCAGCAAGGCGACTGGGATAAAGCCAAGCAAATCATGAGTGAGATTTATCCTGCCATTCATTCTATGGAGTCTGGCAACTACAACCAAAAGGCCAAAGCGGGATGCTTAAACGGCACTATGGATGTTGGCTCAGTTCGCGTACCACTCACGGACATGCCAGCAGATGAAAAATCAGAGTTTTTAGCATTGCTGTCTAAATAACATTCAGCTTAGTAAAAGTACTGTTAAGGATAACCAACGCTAAATTTGATGCCGTAGTTAAACTGACGGCATCAAACTTAGCAGACAAGGATTAAAAAATGAGCACCACAAAAGAAATAACTACTAAAGAGCAAGTATTCGAGCAAGCAAAACAACAAAAACTATGGGCGGGTCACTTAATCGCCGCCGAAAATCTATCAACAGAGACCTTAGACAATTACACCCCTATTGATAACAGCGTCATCGGTCAAATCGCCTCAGGTAACGCCGATGATGTTGACATTGCCGTCAAGGTCGCACGCGATAGCTTTGAGAATGGTGAATGGCGACGTCTAGCACCAGCTGAGCGTAAAACCATCATGCAGCGCTGGTGTGCGCTCATGCATGAGCATTTCGAGGAGCTGGCAGCATTAGATTGTGTGGATGCGGGCAAGCCGATTACCGAATGCTTAAACACTGACATGCCAGCGACTATCGAGACTTTTGAATGGTATGCCGAAGCAGCTGATAAGGTATTTGGTAAAGTCGCGCCGACAGGTAGCGCGGCTTTAGGACTTATTGTGCAAGAGCCCATTGGTGTCGTTGGTGCAGTATTACCTTGGAATTTTCCAGCCCAAATGTATGCATGGAAAGTCGCTCCTGCTCTCATCTCAGGCAACTCTGTCATTGTTAAACCCGCTGAGCTGACCTCCCTATCCGCCTACCGTTTAACCGAGCTTGCCTATAAAGCGGGCGTGCCAAAAGAAGCCCTACAGTTGGTCTGTGGTCTTGGCGAGAATGTCGGTGCAGCACTCGGTCAGCATATGGATGTCGACATGGTGTCATTCACTGGCTCAACAGAAGTCGGACGTCTTTTCTTACAATACGCGGCACAAAGCAATTTAAAGGAAATCGTCTTAGAGTGCGGCGGCAAGAGCCCGCAAGTCGTCTTTGATGACGCCGTACTTGATGACGCCGCCATCAACGACATCTTGTCTGCGGCGTTTTGGAACATGAGTGAAAACTGTAGCTGCGGCTCACGTTTGATCGTACACAGTAGCCAAAAAGCAGCTTTACTTGAAAAACTTAAAGAAGGTCTAAAAGACTGGAAAGTTGGTTCACCTTATGATCCAAGCACTGCCATTGGCCCAATGATCGAAAAAGCACATTTCGACAAGGTGAGTCATTATCTACAAACCACCAAAGATGAAGGCGCAACGCTTGTGGCAGGAGGCAACATCCATTCAGAATTGGGCAGCGGTTGGTATGTCGAGCCTACTATTTTTGACAATGTCAGTCCCGACATGACTTTGTTTAATGAAGAGGTATTTGGTCCCATCCTTGCCGTCACTAGCTTCGAGACTGAAGAAGAAGCCATTAGTCTTGCCAATCAATCTAGCTATGGTTTGGCGGCGTCATTTTATACCCAAAACATCAAGCGCGCGTATCGAGTCGCTTCAGCCATCAAAGCGGGCACTGTCTCTATCAATGGCTTCTCAGAAGGCGATATCACCACGCCATTTGGCGGTTATAAACAATCAGGATTTGGCGGACGTGATAACGGTCTAGAAGCGTTGGAACAATACACACAGACTAAAACTATTTGGGTCGTCAATTAATAGAGCTTCGCAACACGTACGGTCATATTAACGCGCTTAATGTGACCGTATTTCATATCAAAACAATTGAATTCTTTAGTCAAACTTACAAGGAAGTAAGGTCATGGAAGCAATTATTAACACCATAGTCGGCTATATCTGGAGTGATGCGTTAGTTTATTTGGCACTCGGTGTCGGTATTTATTTTACGATTATGACCCGCGGTGTACAGTTCCGCTATTTTAAAGAGATGATCAAGTTATTATTTGACAAGCAAACTTCAAATAGAGGTATTAGCTCATTCCAAGCCTTTTGTATGGCATTGTCGGGTCGTATTGGTGTTGGTAACATTGCTGGGGTTGCCACAGCAATCGCAGCTGGTGGACCTGGAGCCGTATTTTGGATGATTGTGATGGGGCTGCTTGGCGGTGCAAGTGCCTTTATTGAATCCACTCTTGCTCAGGTGTACAAAGACGACGTGGATGGTCAGTATCGTGGTGGTTCGCCATTTTATATCGAGCGCGGGCTTAAGATGAAGCCTTTTGCCATTGTCGTTGCTGCCGTTACTTGTCTGTCTTATGGCGTATTAGTTCCTGGCGTTCAAGCCAATACCATCGCTGACTCCTTTCAGACCGCCTTTGATATTCCACCTTCTATGACTGGTTTAATCATTGTGGCGCTGTTAGCCGTTATTATATTTGGTGGCGTAAAACGCATTGCCAGCGTTGCTGCTACAGTGGTGCCCTTTATGGCGATTGGTTATATCCTAATGATGGTTATCGTATTAGGATTTAATGCAACCAATATACCTGCTATGTTTGCACTTATCATCAAGAGCGCCTTTGGTATGGAGGCAGTCTTCGGTGGCATCGTCGGTACCGCAATTTCTTGGGGTGTACGTCGTGCGGTGTTCTCAAACGTGGCCGGCGCTGGTGAAGCGACTTTCAGCTCTGCTGCTGCCGAAGTCTCGCATCCTGCCAAGCAGGGTTTGGTACAGGGATTTTCGATCTATGTTGACACTGTCCTCGTCTGTACTGCGACTGCATTGATGATCTTATCTACAGGTATGTACAATGTCATTCCGGCAGAAGGTATGACATTGGTTGAAAACATGCCAGGCGTTGCCGCTGGTACAGCATTTACTCAAGCAGCGGTATCAACCGTATTTAGCCAATATGGCAGCGGTTTTGTGGCCATTGCTATCTTTCTATTTGCTTTCACCTGCTTAATAGCTTATTACTACATCGCTGAAACTACCTTGGTATTTTTGGATAGCAATCTGCGTTATCCTGTATTAAAGCCAATACTAAAAATTGTATTTTTAGCCATCTGCTTTTCTGGTAGCGTGCAATCTATTGGCATGATGTGGGCGCTTGGTGATATTGGCTTCGGTAGTATGTGTTACCTAAACTTCATTGCTATCTTACTGCTTAGCAAAACCGCATTAAAAGTTCTAAAAGACTATGATGAACAGAAAAAGTTAGGACTTGATCCAATATTTGATCCCAGAAAAGTAGGCATCGAAAACGCAGACTTCTGGATAGAGTATAGTGATAAGTACGGTAAGCGTTAAACCCTAAAAGACCTTATCCATAGTTAAAAATATAGAGCCCTTTGCATTTCATGTGGAGGGCTCTTTTATTCGAATAGAGCATATTGCTTTAAGCTCTTGGACTGAGTATATTGGATTCAATTAGCTGACAGTCATGACATTAACTACTCTATCCTTAACTACTCTATCCTCTTTAAACTCAGCACATGAGCACTATCGAGAGTCTTTATGATTACTTCAAATTTTGACTTACACATTATTGGTGGCGGTATTATTGGGCTTGCGACTGCAGTGATATTACAAGCACGAGGAGTAAAGGTAGTATTGTTGGAGGCAAATGAAGTTGGACAAGGCGCGTCATTTGGCAATGCCGGACATATCGCGCCAGAACATGTATTTCCGATAGCTGATGCCAGCATGCTCCGTCATATTCCAGCCATGTTATTGAATCCGACAGGACCGCTGCGTATAGACTGGCGCTACCTGCCTCGCTTGATGCCATGGGCCATTCAGTTACTACTGAACATGCGTCCTGAACCATTTGAGCGCATTCATCAAGCGTTATTAAGCTTAAATACTAACTGCCTTCAAGCATGGCTAGACTTTGCCAACCAGTGGCAATTAGACGATTGGATAGAGGTAAAAGGTTCGTTATTGACCACTGAAAAAACAAGCGGCATTGATCTGCTTATGACCCAAGGCAAGCGTCTTAACGATGTTGGTGTCACGAATGAACTACTGACCAAAGAGCTACTCTTAGAACATGAGCCCGCCTTACAAGATAATCAATTAGCAGCGTTGTTTTTCCCAAACACAGGACATATCACTAATTTAACAGCGGTAATCAATCAGCTTAGCAGTACTTTTAGACACCTTGGTGGTGAGATTATTGAACATTGCCGAGTCCTTGAAGCGCACACTGATGTAGATGGTATTCGCTTGAAGACCAATCAAGGTGATATCACCGCCTCCAAAGTGATGTTATCGGCAGGTGCTCATTCAAAAGCCTTGGCTAAACAATTAACGGGGGTCAATGTTCCTTTAGATACCGAACGTGGTTATCATTTGATATTACCTCATGAAAGCAAACGCATACAGACTCCCGTAACCAGTCTAGATCGGCGCATTGTGATAACACCGATGCAGGAGGGTTTACGTTTGGCGGGCACAGTAGAATATGCAGGACTTGAAGCTCCTGCCAATATGCAACGAGCGCACATATTCTTACAGCATGCACAGCCCATGCTAAAGACTCCCTTAAATTCCAACGATAATGTGCCATGGATGGGCTTTCGTCCGTCAACCTCTGACTCTCTCCCTGTTATAGATAAGATTGAGCGTGTGTTTTTAAACTTTGGCCATCAACATTTAGGCTTAACACAAGCTGTTGTCAGTGCAAAAATGATTGCCGAATACTATTTTGATGAAAGTCATACTATCGACCCCAAACCTTATCAGCTTGCCCGTTTCAGATAGGTAGGTTGTCAAAACATTATAAATTGGGCAAAGACTAGGGCGTGTTAAATCTTTATTATATGCTTTGCCGACCTAAAAAAAGCTTTTATATCAAAATTATACCAAAAAGTCGCTGCAAATCTGGAAACCGATTTCATTCTTTCTCGTATAATACCTAGTAGCTGAATCAGTGGTTGTCTGTGCCAAATAATGATATTATTAGCAGCTAAATTTAAAATTAATAAATAAGGCTATTAACGCCCTATTTACTTCTAACTACTTTTAAAAACTCATTCAAAGCATTGATAATAATAAAACTATTTTCTTGGTAGCTCATCTTCTTTCGATTGCATTAGTAAGAGTCCTCTATGGCATTTGTACACCTTGGCATTCACAGCGAATATTCAATCACCGATTCTATCGTGCGCATCAAGCCGCTTATTAAAGCAGCAGCAGCGGACAATCAGCGCGCGCTGGCGTTAACTGATTTATCCAACCTTTATGCTACGGTGAAATTCTATCGTACCTGCTTAGGCGCTGGTATCAAGCCCATCATCGGTAGTGAAGTCATCATAGATGATGAAGACTCGAGGCTTACCCTGCTGGCTATGGACAACGAAGGCTATCAAAATATCACCCGCATCGTATCGCTAGGCTTTACCGAAGGCCGCGCCGATCCTGATAATCACGGCGTACCCATTATCAAGCGCAGTCATATTCTAGAGCACGCTGCGGGCGTTATTGTCTTATTCGGTGAAAGATCAGACGTCGGTCAGGCCTTACTCGGCTCTATGCCAGAAAAAGCCGATGAGCTGATAAACGAATGGCAAGCGCAGTTTGATGATCGCTTATATTTTGCTATCAAACGTACCAATCGCTCAGGGGAAGATGCTTTTATTAAAGCCGCTATCCACTCAGGTGCCAAACACAATATTCCTCTCATTGCACACAACGATGTGCGTTTTTTAGAACAAGAAGACTTCGATGCTCACGAAGCCCGCGTTTGTATCGCAGGCTCTTATGTACTGGCTGACCCAAATCGTCCAAGACTGTATTCAGATGAGCAATATTTGAAGACTCAAGAACAGATGGCGCAGTTGTTTGATGATATTCCACAAGTTATTAATAATACCTTACGTTTAGCAACCCGCTGTAATGTGATCTTGACCCTTGGCATCAACGTACTGCCCGACTTTCCTGTTCCAGAGGGCGAAACCATTGAGTCTTTTTTCCGCGCAGAGTCGCAGCGCGGCCTTAATCACCGGTTGGATAAACTCTTTCCTGTGGAAGAGCGCGACGACAGCTGGAGTGACTTTCGCAAACAGTACGATGAGCGCTTAGAGTACGAGCTTAATATCATCTTATCGATGGGTTTCCCCGGTTATTTCTTAATCGTCATGGACTTTATCCGCTGGGCCAAGGCCAATGGTGTCCCAGTTGGCCCTGGCCGTGGTTCTGGTGCTGGCTCACTAGTCGCTTATGCACTGAATATTACCGATCTTGACCCTATTCACTATGATCTATTATTCGAGCGTTTTTTAAACCCAGAGCGCGTCTCAATGCCCGATTTCGATATTGACTTTTGTATTGAAGGCCGCGATAGAGTTATTGATTATGTCGCCCAAACCTATGGCCGTGAAGCGGTCTCGCAAATTATCACCTTTGGTACGATGGCGGCCAAAGCCGTGGTGCGTGATGTAGC
Organism: Psychrobacter sp. 1U1; assembly: GCF_051847535.1. NCBI lineage: Bacteria > Pseudomonadati > Pseudomonadota > Gammaproteobacteria > Moraxellales > Moraxellaceae > Psychrobacter > Psychrobacter sp. 1U1. The sequence continues at coordinate 217,208 of NZ_JBPYDD010000003.1, forward strand.
ACGGGTACAAAGCAAATCATACTTTTTGGCTAATAAAATCTCCAAACTGATTCCCAAGACGCCAGGCATCACGCTGTCTCAAGCACTCGAGCAAGAGCCGCAGCTTAAAGACTTAATATCCAATCCTGACAATATGGATTATGAAGATGCCATTGAGATTTGGGAGATGGCGATTAAGCTTGAGGGCGTATGCCGAAACGTTGGTAAACATGCCGGTGGCGTCCTGATTGCCCCACATAGAATTACTGATTTTAGCGCCATTTACTGCGATGATGACGGACATCGTGTCAGCCAATTTGACAAAGATGATGTCGAAGATGTGGGCCTAGTAAAGTTTGACTTCTTGGGTCTACGTAATTTAACCGTTATCAATGCTGCGGTAGAAAACATCAATCTACGCCGCGCAAAAGAAGGTCTCGATGCGCTAGTATTAGAAGACTTGCCACTAGATGATAAAAAAGCTTATAAGCTGTTGCAAGATGCTAAGACCACGGCCGTCTTTCAGCTAGAAAGTATGGGCATGAAGAAATACTTAGCCAAGCTACAACCGACCAATATCGAAGACGTCATCGCCATGTGTGCGCTCTATCGTCCAGGTCCGCTAGACGCTGGCATGGTAGAGATGTATATTGACCGTAAGCACGGCCGCGAGGAAGTCATCTATGACCATCCCAACCTTGAGCCGATCCTCGAGAATACCAATGGCGTTATTGTCTATCAAGAACAGGTCATGCAGATCTCGCAGGTCATGGCAGGCTATAGCTTGGGCGGTGCGGATATGCTACGCCGCGCCATGGGTAAAAAGAAACCTGAAGAGATGGCCAAACAGCGCGATATCTTTGTCACTGGTGCGACCGCGCAAGGTATCGATGAAGCGACCTCAGGCGGCGTATTTGACTTGATGGAGAAGTTTGCCGGTTATGGCTTTAACCGCTCGCACTCCGCCGCTTACGGTGTGCTCGCTTATCAGACCGCTTATCTCAAGCAGTACTACCCTGCCGAATTTATGGCTGCGGTACTGACCTCTGATATGAACAACACTGACAACGTCGTGTTCTTTATTAATGACTGCCGTGAAAACTTTGACCTCACGGTTGTCAATCCATCAGTGAACCGTAGCGAGTGGCACTTTGTCGCCGATACGCCGACCAATATTATCTACGGCTTAGGCGCGATCAAAGGCGTGGGTGAAGGTGCGGTTGAGTCTATCGTCAATGCGCGTCGCCGTGGAGGCCCTTTTAAAGACCTCTATGATTTTTGCCGCCGAGTAGATATCAAAAAAGTCAATAAGCGTACTTTAGAGGCCTTGGTAAGCGCCGGCTGTTTTGATGACTTTGCAGCAATATTACGCCCTGATCTGCCAAGCGACGAAGCTTACGAGATTCGCGGTGCACTCATGAGTCAGTTGCCAAGCGCGGTACAAGCCGCTGAGCAAGACCGCCAAAACAATGAGCTTGGCATGATGGATTTGTTTGGTGAAATGGACGGCGTGGTCGCAGCGCCGCCTCTAAAAATGACGCCAGAGCTGATTTGGGGTGATAAGCATCGTCTTAAAGCTGAGAAGAATACTTTAGGTTTATATTTAACCGGACATCCTATTAATGAGTATTTGGATGAATTAAAGCGCTACACCTCCGGTGCTCGTCTCGATAAGCTCACAGACACAGGTTACAACGGCAGCTGCTACTTTGCAGGCCTTATTATCGATATCGCCAACTTCGGTAACCGAAATGTGATTACCTTAGATGACGGTACCTCACGATTAGAAGTCAGCTGCTATGCCGAGCGTTTTAATCGCGTTAAAGACCAGCTAAAGGTAGATGAAGTGGTCATTATCAAAGGCAGTATCCGTGAGCGTGATGGCCGTCTGTTTGCACGACTTGATAATGCCATGACCATGATGGATGCACGCTTGCGTTGGCTCAAAAAAATTAGTATTAAAATACATGGTAGTGATATTCAATTACTCACGCGTTTGCAGCCACTGCTCAAATCAGCACAAGCTGACATCATCCCAGCACCGCGCTTGACTTATAATAATGATCAGGACGAACAAGACAGTAATAACACTGGTGTCTATGATCCTGTTATGGGTGGTAGCTTATATGATGAAGATGGTAACGACTTGTTGGCGCTAGAAAATGATATGAATCAAAATACACTTCAACAAAATGGCAGCAGCTATGCCAACAACGCTTTGAGCAATACCGACGACTCAATCAATGATAATTGCTTACCACTTGGCTTGAGCATCTATGAAAGTTATGGTATCGCTAATGTAGGGTTATCTGAGCATTGGCGCGTCTATCCTAATGACGACAATTTGCAGCAGTTAAAGAGCATGGTGACTGAAGACAACCTGCATTTTCATTATAGTTGATACTATAAATATAGAAGTTTAAAAATATTTTGACACTGGATAGGTATTAATGACCAAAGAACACTTCAAAAAAGACCATATAAACAAAAACTTAGATGATGGTATTATCAATCATGAACAATTCGAAGATTTGCGTGAGTTGTTTGAAGAAGATTTTGAAAAATTGATACGTGCTTACATAGTTGATAGCCAGCATCGTATCGAAACACTACGTGCAGCGCGAACAGCGAATGACAATGTCAACGGTTTCGAGATCGCCCATGCGCTAAAAGGCGCTAGTGCCAACCTAGGAGCAACTCAGTTGGTAGCGCTTAGTCACCAGCTACAAGAGCACTGCCGCGAACGTAAAATTAACCAGCAAGCAAGTCTGATAGAAGACATTGCATTAGCATTACAACATGTCGAACAAGAAACCAATAAAAGACTGAGTTAATAATGAGCACTTCTGACTTACCCGTATCTCCCAACGTTTCAACATTTACCGCTGCTGATTATCTGTCTTGCTTACAAGTTGTCATGGTCAATACCACTTTACCTGCCAACATTGGTTCAGCAGCGCGGGCCATGCATACTATGGGCCTGTCACGTCTGACAGTCGTCGATCCTAAGCTACCGATTGATGAAACCAGTATTTCTCATGCGGCAGGAGGCAGTGAGCTACTATCATCGGCTTTGATAACACCAACACTAGAGTCTGCAATAGAAGATTGTCAGTTGGTGTTTGCAGCCAGCAGTCGTAGTCGTCATTTACCGCGCCCTGTGGTCACACCCACACAAGCCGCCAAAATCATGTGTGATTTTATTGATACTCAATCTACTTTTGATATAACAAATAATAACGGCAACGCTTCTGGTACTGGTAAACCAAATATCGCTATCTTATTTGGCCGCGAAGATAGAGGTTTAACCAACGAGGAATTGGCTTATGCCGATTATCATATTCAGATTGATGCCAATCCTGCCTATCCCGTGCTTAACGTCGCATCAGCCGTCCAAGTGATTGCCAGCTTTATATTTGCTTATACGCGAGCGCATATAAAAGCTGATAACGATATGTTAGAGTTGACGGAACAAACGACGTTGAACACCTATGCACGTCAGCAATGGGACGAGCCAGCGATTACTCAGCAACAACTACAACAGCTTACTGAGCGTACCACTGCCTTGATGGTTCAACGCAAACTGGCTGATAGTGAAAACTTAAAATCATTGCCCTCACGTTTGTCTCGACTTGGCTCACGCATTCAGCTTGATCAAAAAGAGTATCAGTTGCTAAGCGCACTTATCGCTAAGCTTTTAAAAGATTAAACTCTGTGACGTACAAGGTTTAAGGTATTGATTTTTTGACATTATTCACGGTAGTGTTACTATCTACAAGCAATATAATTTAATCATAAAAAGGAATTTAAAATGAATTGGAACGTTTATTTGTCCGGAGAAATACATACCGACTGGCGACAGAAGATTATGCAAGGGGCAAAAGATTATGGTCTTGCTATCACCTTCACATCAGCAGTGACTGAGCATGAAGCCAGTGACGCAGCCGGTGATGTGCTTGGCAAAGAGGAAAATGGTTTTTGGCGCGATCATAAGTCGTCAAAGGTTAATGCGATTCGCACCAAAAATATGATTCAAAAATGCGACATTGCTATTATTCGCTTTGGCGACAAATATAAGCAATGGAACGCAGCATTCGATGCTGGCTACTGTGCTGCACTGGGTAAGCCTTATATCACCTTGCACGCTGAAGATATTATCCATCCATTAAAAGAGGTTGATGCTGCGGCCATGGCATGGGCACAAACGCCCGAACAAATTGTCGAGATATTAAAATACGTTATTAGTGACAGCTAAACGATAAAAGATTGCCTATAAACAAAGCGCCACTGGTTAGTGGTTGATAGGTTGTTTACTGGCAATCTGTTTTTACTTACGACTCATCGCTATGTTTTATGCTCTGAAAATGCTATAACTAAAGAGATTGTAATCAAAAATACGATAGGATGATTTATGTCATTGCCAACCGCCTTATTCAAATCAATTGCCAGCATCAAGCACGACCTAAAAGAAGATATTGATGCGGTATTTAATCGCGATCCGGCTGCTCGCAACAGCCTGGAAGTCATCCTAACCTACCCTGGCATTCATGCACTTATTTTGCATCGCGGGGCGCACTGCTTATGGCAAAACGAGCAAAAGCTTGCTGCCCGCGTGGTGTCTTATGGTTCACGTATTATGACTGGTATTGAAATTCATCCTGCAGCCAAAATAGGCAAGCGCTTTTTTATTGACCATGGTGTCGGTGTCGTTATCGGTGAGACGGCTGAGATTGGTAACGATGTTACTTTGTATCATGGCGTTACCTTGGGCGGCGTATCATGGAATAATGGTAAGCGCCATCCAACATTAGAAGATGGTGTCATCGTTGGTGCTGGGGCAAAAGTTTTGGGGCCATTCACCGTTGGCAAAAATGCTAAGATTGGCTCAAATGCAGTAGTTGTAAAGCCTGTGCCAGCGGGTGCAACGATGGTTGGTAGTGCAGCTCGCATGATTTCAGAACATCATGATGAAAAAGGCAACCCAATCATAGCCAAAGTCGACGATGCAAAACAGCAGGAAAAAGCAGCGCAGGCGGCTCAATCTAAGACCACTACACAAAGCACAGCACGCGCTACTGCCTTTCAAGCTTATGGTATTGACCCTACTTCACAAGACCCAGTCGCTGAAGCATTTGCCAAAATGCTCAATCATATCCAGCAGTCTGAAAAACGCTTAGATCAGCTGCAAAAAGCGATGTGTAAGATTGATCCAAATTTTTGCCAAAAAGAATACGACAAATTATGCCTAGAAGATCTAGATGTTATTGATAGAGAAGATATGAGTGAAACAGATGCTAAGCAACACTAGTTTAATTTATAGCTTGGCTATACAACTTATGTAACTAAAAATATGATAAGCCTATTATATACAGCATTCTATCAAATCTAAAAGCTTAAAAAAGCACACTGGAGTTTGCATTGATTACATTAAGCCCTATCAAACGCCGGGTGCTGTATGTCACCCTTTTTGAGATATTTGCTGTCATGTTGACCACATTTATCCTAGTGGTATTAAGTGGCAGTGATACAGAACAGTCGTTGAAACTTGCTGTTATCATAGCTATTACCGCTGTTATCTTGAACTTTGTTTATAGCACTTTCTTTGAGTACTGGGAATGACGCAATCAAATCAAAGCTCGTACTTTTAAGATACGTAGTGTCCATGCAATATGCTTTGAAGGAGGACTTACGTTAGTGTGTTTGCCACTTTATATGTTTTGGTATGGCGTTGGCATATGGACTGCTCTTACCATGGAAGTCTCTCTTACTATTAGCTTTGTAGTGTATATCTTTATTTTTACTTTACTTTTTGACAAAGTATTTACGCCTCCCTATCAAGCTGCTATGACCACAAAATCTCCATAGAGCCTGCTCACGAAGATTAAGGTGCTATCAGCGCTAACCGTTCTCTACATCAAACAATACTTCAAGCGATTTATCCAACTTTAAAAATATCACTTGTAATTAACTCTTTAACCCCCGCTCTTTCATGTGCTCTAAATGGATAACGATCTGCCATTATTATCCATTCTTTCAACCATTTGTATTTTTTTTCTTGGCTTAGGCTATTCTTAACGAAGGATGGTTTGACCATCAATATATCGATGTCCATGGTGACTTTTTTTATCTGATTGGCCACTGTTGGCTCGGTTAAACGTTGTCTGTTACAGTCACGTTCAAACTGCTTAAAAGTCTGCTGCAGCTGCTGTAGAGTGAGTGCAGATCTGAGAGAAAGATAAACACATTGGTTGGTATAATCAGGCTTTGGTTGCGCTTTGGTCGATGTAAAATCAGGATTTTGAAATGCAGTAGACAACTGCATGTCTCCTAACACGGCTAGACTTTTTCGAACGCGCGGCAAATAGTACTCGGCTTGATAATTACTACCCAAAGCCAATAATACTGCTGTCACGGACTGCGCTTGCAACGCCTCAGGTGTACAAACCTCTAACGTTTCCAAATCAAAATCAGCCAGATCATTATGTACCTTATGCATCGTTGCCCTTGCTTACAACTGGCTTATCTTCAATGGCTTTTGCATAACGAGTGATTTGCACCCCAACTGCATCGGCCTGCTTAATGGCAGTTGGCTTGGCAACGCTCAAAGTGACTTTATGACAGTGATATTTTGTGAGCAGCTGATCTGCGATTTGCCCAGCCAGATACTCAAGCAATTGCGCCTTGATATCTTGACACCACTCTCTGACATCATCGCAGACCGCTTTATAATTTAGCGCATCATTCACATCATCAGAGAATGCGGCAGCGTTTATATCCGTCTCAAGCGCTATATCAATCAATAATGGCTGTGTGATAGCGCGCTCCCACGCGTATACACCAATCACTGCCTCTACTGTTAAGCCTTTTACAAATACCACATCAGATTCGGTATGAAACATGATTTCATCCTTGTTTGCTAAGTTTTTGTTTAGGTGATCGACTCTTACTTTACATCCAGTTTTTATTTGGCTTGTTGCAAAGCTTCTTCGCGTAGACGCTCAGCTTTTAGCGCTTTACTAGGGCGATGACGCCATAAGTCAATGCTAAATAATAACAGACCAAGCCAAATCAAGCCAAAGACCACTAGACGATGCAAATCAAAAGGTTCTTTATAATAAAACACGGCTAAAAAGAAAATAAAAGTCGGGGTCAAATAATTCATAAAGCTTAAAATGCTATAAGCGACCAGTTTTGTCGACCTATTGAATAGTAATAGCGGTATCAAAGTGATCGGACCTGCCAACATTAATAGCCAAATGTTTGACGTAAACCAAAAGCCAAGCTGGCTACTGATCACATCAGCTTGCCAAAACCACCAAATAAAGATGGGGACGAGCATGGTGGTCTCAACGAACATTGCATCGACAGGAGTCAAAGGCGTTTGGCGTTGAATAGTACCATAAGTACTAAAACTAAAGGCTAAAATGAGCGATAGCCATGGCAAGCTACCCAGCATCACCACCTGAATAATCACAGATAACAATGCAAAACCAATTGCTACCCATTGTAAGGATCGCAAACGCTCTTTAAATAAAATCATCGACAAAGCAACGCCAACTAGCGGACCAATGAAATACCCTAAACTTGCTTCAAGAATACGATCATGATTGACTGCCCATACGTAGGTGAGCCAGTTGGTCGCAATAATAATACCTGATAAAAAAGTCAACGCTATCCATCTTGGATTTTGTTTTAAGGTATCTATCCACTGCCAACGCTTGGTCACAACTACGACGATTAACAAACAGGCAAACGTCCAAACGATGCGATGACCGATGATTTCTGTCGCATTATAAGCCGCTAGCTGTTTAAAATATAAAGGGAATGCGCCCCATATACAAAAAGCGATTAGTGCAGTGATGATGCCACTTCTCGTAGTTTTGATCGGGACTACTGGTTTTTTGACGACATTTTGGGTAGTCATAAGGCAAGACAACTTATCAGAGCAAAGCACGACCTTACCTATCTTTATAAACAATAAAAGTTTATTGGTAAGAGCGCAGGGTTACTACATATAGGATAAAAAGTAAAAAGCAATGCGTTATACCCATTTAGGTATCAACACATTGCTAACGATGACTGCATTTTCGAAATAAAATATAAGGGTTAGAAAACTCTCAAATTAACCCTTATTTTGGTTTACTCTTAACACGTTTACTCTCTTGGTGTTTTCGATATCTATGCCTTGCTATGATCGACTTGGATAGACATACCGATTTGATTGGCAAGCTCTGCAAAACCTGGGAAACTGGTATTGACCGTTTCAACGCCTTCAATGATAATCTGTTCAGACGCACGTAAACTAGCAACAGAGAAACTCATAGCAATACGATGATCATGATGCGAGGTGATATGTCCGCCACCAAATACAGGCTGACTATTATTTACTAGACCATTTTGCCCTTCGATACCTTGACCTTCAATGATTAAGCCATCGTCCGTAACTGTACAATCAACACCAAGGGTTTTTAGCCCATCGGCCATGACGGCGATACGATCGGACTCCTTAACACGCAACTCTTTCGCACCAGTTAATACCGTACGACCTTGCGCACAGCTAGCGGCAACGAATAATACAGGAAATTCGTCAATCGCTAATGGGACTAAATACTCTGGAATTTTAATACCGACTAGGCTTGAACTACGAATGGTGATATCAGCCACTGGTTCGCCACCAACGTGGGTCTCATTACTTAAGCTAATATCTGCCTGCATCAGCTTTAAAATATCGATGACACCAGTACGCGTAGGATTAATACCGACTTGCGTTAAGGTCAATTCACTATCTTGACTGATAGCAGCAGCTACCATAAAGAAGGCCGCAGAAGAGATGTCAGCAGGGACGGCGATATCACCGCCTGTCAGCGTACCACCACCTTCAACGCTAATGCGATTGCCATCGACGGTCACAGGATAACCAAAGGCTGACAGCATACGCTCGGTATGGTCACGACTAACCTCAGGTTGAATAACGGTTGTTGTACCCTCGCTCCATAACCCCGCCAACAATAAGCAAGACTTGACCTGTGCTGAAGCAACCGGCATATCATAATCTACACCTTGGAGCGGCTTACCGACGTTATCACGGCCAGTGATGCTGAGCGGCGCTGTGCCACTATGCCCAGTGCTTTGAATGACTGCGCCCATCTGGCGAAGTGGTGCTGCGACACGCTCCATTGGACGCTTATTTAAGCTAGTATCACCTGTCAATACGCTATCAAATGATTGTGCAGCTAAAATACCTGCTAGCAAGCGCATACTGGTGCCAGAATTACCCATGTATAAAGGGGTTTTGCTAGGTTTAAGACCGTTCATTCCGACACCATGAATAGTCAGTTTACCATTGTCAGGGCCTTCTATCGTCACACCCATATCACGGAATGCTTGCAACGTCGCTAACGCATCCTCTCCTTCCAAAAAACCTGTGACGTTGGTCACTCCTGTTGCGAGGCTACCAAGCATAATACTGCGATGGGAGATAGACTTATCACCAGGAATAGCAATAGTACCAGTGACAGTGTTACTAGGAGTAATAAGGTAAGAAGCTGACATAGCAGGGGTATCCGTATAAGGGGTGCTGGCTAACATATGACCAAAATGTCGCCGTGCGGCTTGCGCGCGGCCCAAAAGGCCCATCAGGGCGGTTGAATCTTTATCAATGATAAGTTGGCGTATGTCCTGTAGATAGACGCTGTACTCATCAAGGGCGCTCACAATCGCGCTTTGATTGGCAAAAAATATATCATGCCACATCTTGGGGTCGCTGGCAGCAATACGAGTAAAGTCCCGAAACCCGCCTGCTGCATAGCGAAACATATCTAAATTGTCATTATGGCTTGCCAGCTGCTCAACAAGGTTAAACGCAAGCAGGTGCGGCAAATGACTGGTATGCGCCAATATGGCATCGTGATGGTCAGCCTCCATTGTCATGACCATGGCTCCTACTGCTTCCCATAGCTGACGTAGATTAGCAATTGCAGAAAGATTGGTCGTTGGTAGGTTGCAAATAATGACACTATGATTGACAAATAATGTGGCACGCCTAGCGTGATATCCTGAATTTTCAGCACCAGCAATCGGATGTGCTGGCACAAGCCCTATAGGTAGCGAGGTAAATACAGTTCTGGCAGCCTCAATGATATTGACTTTGGTACTACAAACATCGGTAATGATACAGTCTGTGGCCAGCTGTCTACTGTCCATTGCGTTTTTGATATCCACAAACACGGCTTGTACAGCTTGTACTGGTACCGCAATGACTATCAAATCACTACCACTAACCACGTCATCAAGTACAGAACTACCGGCATCAAGCAATCCATCTTGAATGGCTTCCTCTAAACTTGGCACATGCCTATCTACCGCTACCAAACGCTCGCTTACACCATTGTCTTTAATTGCTTGAGCAAGACTGGCGCCAATTAGCCCTAAGCCAATCACGCAAACCTGTTTAAATAGAGGTGGCTTAACGTTTAAAGGCGATCGTTTATTATTTTTCTGCTTGTTTTGCTGGCTACTCACGGCATTACTCATTGAACAAACCAATCCATACCGCTACGTAAGCTTAAGCATAGATTTAGATTTAGATTAGCATTATAAAAATTAAATGACAAAAACAGTACTTTTTATTGATCGTCAAAGTATATTAAATCTTTCATCCCGAAACTATAAACACTGTCTATTAAATTTCAAAACGTATTACGTAAACTGTATTTACCTAGTCATTGGTTAAGATGGAGCGCAGCGTATCAATGAGACGTAAATTGTCTTCTGCGATGCCAACAGTAATACGCAACCAATTAGGTAAACCATAACCTGCCAATGGACGCACTATAACACCCTGCTCTAGCAACGCCTGATAAATAGAAATAGCGGTTATATCTTCCATTTCAACTTGTATCTCCACCATAATGAAGTTGGCATACGACTTGATAAATGCCAATCCCAACGCATCAAATTGCTTTTCCAACCAATGCATTTGCTCTTGGTTGGTATTGCGCGTCTTTTCAATAAAATATTGATCGCCAAGTGCCGCAACTGCTCCAGCGAGTCCAATGCGGCTGACATTAAACGGTTGGCGAATACGATTGAGCAACTCTGCCACAGCAGCTGAGCTTAGTGCGTAACCAATGCGTAAACCTGCTAACCCATAAGCTTTAGAAAAAGTGCGGACAATAACCACATTATCAAACTCATCTAGCAGCACACAATTATTACTTTCAGGGCTATATTCAATATAAGCCTCGTCTAATACCACCAATACCGAACTTGGAATACTGGCAACAAACTTGTGCAATTCTTTATGCTGAAGCTGAGTGCCTGTTGGATTGTTTGGGTTTGCTATAAAAACCATTTTAGTATTAGGATTATCGTCTACTGCTTGACGCATAGCGTCCAAATTGTGACCAAATCGATGCGCAGGCACTTCTACACCTGTTGCGCCTTGCATTCTAGTCACCATCGGGTAGACGATAAAACAATACTGACTATATACTACCACATCATCAGCACTTACAAAGGCACGTGCTAGGATATCCAGCAGATCATTAGAGCCATTGCCTAAAGTAATACACTCTATATTGATGTCAGTAAAATCAGAAAGCGCTTGCTTTAAATAGTGTCCGTTCCCATCTGGATAACGTGCCAGCTTTCCTAATTGCTCGGTTATCGCTAATGTTACTTGCGGCGAGCAGCCTATGGGGTTTTCGTTACTTGCAAGCTTCACTACATTGAAAACCCCATATTCTCGACTCAACTCTTCGACAGGCTTGCCAGTCTGATACGGTGTTAGCTCCAAAATACTATCGTAGGCTGGTGTCAACGGTGACAACGCTAGCTCTGTCGGTTCGTTAGGCTGCATAATTTATCCTAAGATGTTATAACCTATTTATTATGAATGACTTATTATTAGTGGTTACTGTTAAAACGCATTCGATGACCGCTTTATTCATACAACATCCATTGTATAACAAGCGCTCTATAGCACGGCTTTCGGATATGAGCCTAGTACACGTACATCTTTCACCAACGGCCGAATATCATCGATAGCTGCACTCACATTTACATCTTGAATATGACCATTCATATCAATAAAGAAGACATAAGCCCATTTATTAGGGCGTTCAGGTCGAGTCTCAATGCTGGTCATCGACACACCATGATATGACAATGGCTTGAGGATTTCGATTAGGGCACCTGCTTTGTCATGAGCTGAGACCACAATAGAAGTCTTGTCTTGTCCTGATGGCGCAATGGCCTCATGACCAACAATTAAAAAACGCGTGGTATTACTAGGATTGTCTTCAATATTTGAATATAGCTTATGCAGATCATACTCTGCAGCGGCGACATCACCTGCGATAGCTGCTGAATGCCACTCGTTTTTAAGACGACGGGCCGCTTCACCATTACTTGATACTGCCACACGCTCAACATTAGGAAAATTAACATCGAGCCAATGACGACACTGGGCAAGGGACTGCTGGTGTGAATAAATACGGCTTAAGCTATCAACCTTAGTATGTTCAGCAACAAGAAAGTTTTGATGAATGGGTAACTCAACTTCCCCAATAATCTTCAACGTTGAAGATAAGAATCCATCCAAAGTATGGTTGACCACCCCTTCTGAAGAATTTTCAACAGGTACCACACCATACATAGCAGTACCAGCTTCAACTTCACGGAATACATCAGTAATGGTCGTCATCGGTACGGTGTCAGCAGCTTTACCAAAATGCTTTAAGGCGGCAGCGTGAGTAAAGGTACCAACTGGACCTAAAAATGCAATACGCTGCGGTGCTTCTAAATCCAAGCAAACCGACATGATCTCACGGAACAAACGTGCCATTTTTTCATCAGCGATTGGACCAGTATTACGCTCCATGACCGCTTTCAACACTTGTGCTTCGCGTTCTGGACGATAAAAAATAGGATTTTGCTCAGCAGCAACACCACTTTTTGCCACATGCTCCTTTTTGACAGTTGCCACTTGTTGAGCAAGCTTGGCCCGGTCGTTTATCAGCGTATGTATTTCAGTGTCGACCGCATCAATACTGTGGCGCAGTTGGTTCAAAAATTCTTGATCGGTCGCGGTATCGCTTGTACTTGCGGCAGTTGGATTTAGATGATTTGTGTTTTGTTTTGAAGACTGCTCACTCATTACCGCTTATCCTTTTTATTCCTGTTAGTGTCACTACAACCTTAAATACTAACGTATCTAGCATGTCACCAATATATTTAAGGTGTTTTATCTTTATCTTATTTATGGCTCAGTTTTTATAATTCGGTTCGTATTATTTAACCTTTACAACTTATTTTTTATAAGTTAACGGTTGGAAAACTTGACAGCCAATCGAACAACCGCCTCTACTATAGCAAAAACCTTGCACAGTGCCCATGCGTAAATAAACTAAATGACACAAAATCATGATAAAGGACCATCTTTTTTATGATTGCCGAATATATACTTGGGAAAACAGTACCAGCCAAACTATCATGCAAATTTACATAGCAAATTGTGCTACAGTTTCATATGAGTCATACCGCTATTAGGCGAATGGCTACCGTTAACTGTTTTTATAAGGATATATGATGAGCGCATTACAACAACTTAGCACCATGACCACTATTGTTGCAGATACAGGCGACCTTGCCGCTATTGCGCGACTAAAACCTATCGATGCGACCACCAATCCAAGCTTAATCACCAAAGCACTTATGAACTCTGACAATCAAACGCTGCTGCTAGAAACCATGAGCCAACATCAAGGCAATGTGGACGCAGTCATCGACGCGCTTACCATTCAAATTGGCTGCGATATTTTAGAGTTGATCGAAGGTCGCGTATCTACAGAGGTTGATGCTCGCTTATCTTATGACACACAAGCGACTATTGATAAAGCTTTAGAGTTTATGGACGCTTACCAAAAAGCAGGCATCAACTCTGAGCGTATCTTGATCAAAATGGCCGCTACTTGGCAAGGGATTGAAGCGGCGCGCTACCTTGAGACTCAAGGTATCCATTGCAACTTAACGTTATTATTTGGACAACATCAAGCCGTCGCTTGCGCTGATGCAGGGGTCACCCTGATTTCACCTTTTGTCGGTCGTATTTTAGATTGGCAAAAACGCCAACAAAACCGTCAAAACGTCCCCGTCTCTGACGATATGGGCGTACAATCAGTAAAGCTTATTTATCAATACTATAAGCAGCATGGCTATGACACACAAGTGATGGGAGCAAGTTTTCGCTCAGTTGAGCAAATACTTGCATTGGCAGGTTGTGACTTGCTAACCATTGCGCCAAACCTTATTGATGAATTGGCTGCAATGGATACAAGCGTTACGCCTCAACTCTCATCTGCTATGGCTACAGATGCGGATGCTATGAAAAAGGTCAGCTTGACTCATGAGGCTTTTATTCATGAGTATCAACAGGATAAAATCACACAAGATTTGTTGCCTAAAGGCATTGATGGTTTTATTGGTGCACGCGACGAGCTGGCTCAGACGTTGGCAGCATTACGCTAATAATTCATACAAAATGATATAGCTGCCCTTATTTAATAAAAAAGCGCCCTAACAATTAAGTTGGTGCGCTTTTTTCGTATTTTAACAGCGATATTTAAGCCTTCAAAACTGTGTAAACAGGCACTGCAAACTCACCATGTAAGTCGACTAGATCAAGCAATACTAAAGCCCCTACTACCGTATGTTCAGCTGATCTACATAGCTCATAAGCAGTCGTAAGCGTGCCACCGGTCGCCAAAATATCATCAACCAATAGTACGCGCTCAGGTGGCAAGTTATTTTGCATCTCTAGAGTATCTTTGCCGTACTCTAGCGCATAAGCCTTATTAGCAACTGGTGGTGGCAATTTGCCTGGTTTGCGTAGCAGTATCATCCCTTTACCCAATCGACCTGCCAGTAAGCTTGCAAATACAAAACCGCGTGCTTCAACCGCCCCCAAACAATCCACTTCATCGATCAGTCCATCAGGTAATGCTGCCAAAAGCGCATCGATAACCTCATCAATATGACTACGCAGTAACGGCGTAATATCATAAAAATCAATGCCGACTTTTGGAAAGTCAGGTACAGTACGTATAATTTGCCAAAATGGATGGTCAGTATTCAGCACATGAGATGGCTTGGATTTGTTATCAACTGGTATAGCGGCGGTAGTAACGCTCATAATCACCCTTCATTTAAAATCATGTACAGTAGTAAAAATGCATGTAATGCCTAAATTGGCGGCGCTCATCATAACACAATGACTGTTATTTTGATGAGCCAACACAGATAGATAAGGTCAATTACATCAAGTAAAATGTAATCTATAACTTGATAAATGCTTACTTATCTCAATATACAAGTGTAAACTTAACCACGTAAAGTGTCGTTATATGATAAACTACGGGCGCTTTTGCAGGCTGCTAATAAAGATAGAACCAGTAACAATTGATAGGATTATGTATGAAACGTTATGAATGTATTGTGTGTGGTTGGATTTATGATGAGGAGCTCGGCTGCCCTGAAGAAGGTATCGCTCCTGGTACTAAATGGGATGATATCCCTGATGACTGGACATGTCCTGAATGCGGTGTTGGTAAGTTAGATTTTGAGATGATGGAAGTCTAGATTTACAGAACGCTAACTAGGATATCCCATGACGAATTCGAATTATTCTGATGACACCACCCCTTATTTTGGCTCAAACAAGCCTATAGACACACAAATTAGGGACAAATCTGAGGTAACAGGCTTACCTGATGTTTCTGATAGTTTTCCAATGCCTGTTGATTCAGCATACAGCTACCCTACACCAGCTTGGGAAACGCTTGGTGAGCATAACTGGCGAGCGTCAGATCTGAGCGATCATCTTTATCAAGCCATGATTGATATCGGTGATGGTATTAACCTATGTGTCGAAGCTGGTGGGAATCCTACTCATCCGCCCCTACTTATGGTAATGGGTCTTGGCTCGCAAATGGTGTTTTGGCCAGATGACTTTATAAAACGTCTGATTGATGCTGGTTTTTTTGTGATTCGTTTTGACAATCGTGATATTGGTCTGTCTTCTAAAGTTCAGATTGAGGGTTTGCCACGTGTAAGCCAGCTTAAGATGATGCTGCGTTTGCAAACGGGGCTGTCCAACAAGAGCCAACAGGTTGCTTACAACCTAACCGATATGGCAGAAGATACTGTACGCCTAATCAAGGCCTTGAATCTTGGTAGTACACATCTGCTCGGCGCTTCTATGGGCGGTATGATTGCACAGATCGTTGCTGCGCGCTATCCAAGTTTAGTAGAGCGTCTAGCGCTGATGTTTACCACGACCAATCGTGCTTTTTTAAAGCCACCCAAACCCAAGCAGTTATATACCTTGATCAATCGTCCTGAGAGTCATTCTGAGCGTGATATCGTACGCCATAGTGTCTGGTTTATGAAAACAGTAGGGACGCCCGGTCATGTTAACGTACGAACGGTACGCGAAATTGCCAAACTTCGCTATCAACGTAACTTCCACCCGCTAGGTACGGTGCAGCAGTTAAATGCTATTTTAGCATCAGGCTCTATTAGTCGCTTTAGTAAGCAAGTCAAAGCGCCAACCATTGTTATTCATGGTAGTGCAGATGGTTTACTGCCAGCTTCGCAAGGTCGCGTAGTGGCTAAGACCATTCCAAATGCGAAATTCCATTTAATTGAGGGCATGGCACATGATATTCCAGCGTACTATCAACCTTATCTTGTTGATTTAATACGCAATCATCTATTAAATTAAACAGTTTATATTGTTTTTTTAAAGCTCTATTCTATTAACTCCAAAAAAAAGAGGCTAGAAGCATAAACGACACATGCATCCTAGCCTTTTTTTTGACAATTTTTTACTCATTTGCGACTATTCGCAGCTGACGTTATCACCTTTTTTATCAATACAAATCTTACTACCATCTTTTAGATTGCCTACCCACGCTTTGTTATCTTTAAATATAAACGCAGTCGGTTTTTTAGCACTTGTATCTTCAGCGCTGCTTTCATCTTCGACATTGCTTGTATCTTTATTACTGTTATTCTCATTATCAGCAATCAAGCCACTATCCTCGAATCGAAATGGTATAACCAGCTCACCCCCTAGATTTACAAACCCCCATTTATCATTCAGACGCACGGCAGCCAATCCTTCAGAAAATGAGCGTACTTCGTCAAATGAATAAGTAATCATAGTGACGTTTTTATCATCAACGAAACCCCAACGACCATCTTGCTGATGAGGCTGCAAAGTCGTGAAAGGTGTGGGTCTTGGTTGCTGCGTTTGAGCAGTAGCAGACATTGCCCCACTGTTACCCTCTTTAGCATTGGGGTCGCTAGTGGTTTTGCCATTTTTGTCCAGCCAGCTTGTAGACTGGTTTCTACGTATGCGAGCAACCCCACCTCGGTAATCGTCAATATCAGTGATTGTTGATGAGAAAGGTACGATTGTCTGGTTGCCAGTGCCGATAACGCCATAATCACCGTTTCTTTTGACAACGATACGGCCCTCAGACACTGGACGCGCCCAGCCTCCATTGCCCTTGAACATCTCGTATATGGTAGGAACCACTTCACGACCTTGCATATTGATATAACCGACGCGGCCATGACGCAATACAGGCAATAATCCGCCTGCCATATTATTGGCATCCACCTTTTGGTAGCGTGACAGATCAACGACCCTTTTACCTTTGCTATTAATCAATGCAACTGGTGCGCCAAAGTCTGTTATCGCTAAGTAATGGCCACTAGCGGACGTACAAGAGACGTTTTTATAGTAGCTTTTGGGTATTTTGCAGCTAGCAGCGTTGGCTGTCGGCATTGAAAATACGGTAGTTAACAATATACCAGCCATCAAAGATAGTCGCGAGCCTTGTAATAGTGATAAAGTGGGCGCTGATAATGGTACAGATTGTCGCTTTGATAACATTTGCGCAACTGTTGACCATTTTAGTATGGAGTGTTGAGACATAGTCAAACCTAATTTAAAAGTATCAATGCCTACCGTAATCGTTGTTAAAGGCATTAATAACAATAAAAAGTACAAAAAGAAGTGCAAAAAAGACGTGCAGAACTGACTAGAATAGTAAGCGATTGAGACTTACGATTATAAGTAATCACAGTAGCAAATAGTAGCAATTTAACCAACACTAGTCTTGTAAGAATGTGACTCTGATATGCATAATGTGTCAAAAATTTGTCATGTATTAAGACAAGCGATGCATTTATAAAAAAATATCGCCGTTGTTCTCAAGAGATATTAATACCCCTTGTATAATAAAGTGAAGCGTTTATCATTGTACATTTTTAGCTACTTTTAAGCCGCCAGAAACGTATAAGCCGCTTATAACATCACTATAAGCTCAATGTTTTAACCTTGTTTTTTGCCTTGTAGATTCAAAATTCTTTGCGACAGTCACTATAGTCTGAGCGTTATTTTTATTTGCCTATCTGATCACATGATTGTGGTATAAGGATAATTTATGGCGGTTGCCTCTTCATATTCTGCACCGATTGGTTTAACGATTGGTTGTATTATTTTTGGCTTAGGAAGCCTAATTGTCGCCCATGTCGATATTGGCGGTTGGGCAATGGCCTTTTGGCGCCTTGCTATTTCAGGCGTTATATTTGCAATATTGGCAAAGTTGACTGGACAAAGGATGCCGCACTCAAGGCGTGCCATCATCTACGGTTTATTATCGGGCGTATTTTTAGGATTGGATTTAGCGCTTTGGCATGAGAGTATCTATGCCGTTGGCCCTGGCATCTCAACCTTACTCAACAGTTTACAGATTTTCTTTTTGGCGGCTATCGGGTTTTTATACTTTAATGAGCGTCAGTCTGCCTTACAGCTACTCAGTCTGTGCCTAGCGATGTTGGGCGTGGCAATGATTGGTAGCCCTGAGTTTGCGCATAACACTAACGCGACTTGGGGTTTTATTGCTGGCATTGTGTCAGGAGGGATGTTGGCTGCGTCTATGACTTTTATTCGTAAGACTCATGATACAGAACCGACCCCGATCTTTGTATTGATGCAACTGATTAGTATTGGCGGGGTGCTCGCTATGATCGTGCCAATGCTCGTTTTAGATACGGGCAATATAATGCCTAATACGTTGTCTGAGGTTGGTTGGGTGCTGGTCTATGGCGCGGTGATGCAATGTGTGGCATGGGGGTTAATTGCCTATTCTATACCTAAATTATCATTGGCACTAACAGGACTGCTTTTATTAACTGAGCCAGTTGCAGCGCTAATTATCGATTATAGCTGGCTGGACAAACCTATCAATACTTTACAATGGAGCGGCGCGCTACTGACTATGTTTGCCATATATTTAGGCTCAATCAAACCCAAGCCAGGCGCGCTGCGTCGTTATCGATTTTTTTCAAGGTTTTATAGACGTAAATACTAGTAAAGGCTGTTCATCATTACAATAACTATTGTTAGGTATAAGAATACCTAAATATAATACTCTACTCTTTTTGACTATTAAACAAAGCGTTTAGTATGATAGCGGTCAGAGTTGCTGTACCGATACCACCTAAGTCAAAACCTCCTAGATGTAAGCTAAAGTTCCCCGTACCCATAATCACCGTAACGGCAGCAATGATAAGATTGCTGTTTCTGCTAAAATCAATGTGACTGTCTATCCATATCTTCACCCCAGCAATAGCAATCAAGCCAAAAACGACAATAGAGGCACCGCCCAATAATGCTGGAGGAATCGTCTGAATAATAGCGCCAAACTTTGGCGACAATCCTAGTAAAATAGCAACCAAACCTGCTATGACAAAGATAGTTGTACTATAGACCTTGGTTACCGCCATCACACCGATGTTTTCAGCATAAGTCGTCACCCCAGTACCACCAAACCCCGCTGAAAACGTCGTCGCCACACCGTCAGCTAAAAATGCACGGCCCATATAAGGCGTAACGCGTGATTTGGTCATTCCTTCTACTGCTTTAAAGTGTCCAAGATTTTCGGCAACGAGAATAAAAGCCACAGGCGCTATCAAGATAATAGCACTCATCTCAAAACGCGGCGCATGTATACCTGGTAGCCCAAACCATGAGGCAGCAGCCACACTTGTAAAATCAATCGCTGTGCCAAAACCCAATAAGTTAGTCATAACATAGTAGGCGATGTAGGATAATATCAAACCCACTAATAACAGCAAACGTCTTAGCATACCGCGAGTAAACACTGCCACACTACTGATTAGTAGCACAGTTAATGCTGCCATCCATGCGTCAAACTGATTGGCCGACACCCCTTGAATAGTAACTGGTGCTAGATTAAGACCGATAATCATGACAATAGCACCAGTCACAATAGGCGGCATTAAACGCTCAATCCAGCCTGTGCCAGTTTTCATTACTAACAAGCCTATTAGCGCATAAATAATCCCGCAGGCCATAATGCCGCCTAAAGCGACATCTAAATTGGTATTAAAGCCTACGCCAGCATAAGCTGTCACAGCAATGACAGGGCCAATAAAGGCAAAGCTTGAGCCAAGATAGCTGGGCATACGACCGCCGGTAATCATAAAAAACATCACCGTACAGATACCTGACATCAAAATAGCCAAGTTAGGATCAAAACCCATTAATAGCGGTGCAAGGACGGTGGCACCAAACATAGCAAAGGTATGCTGAACACCAAGTAAAATACTTTTAGAAGCGGGTAGATATTCATTGATACC
This sequence comes from Psychrobacter sp. 1U1, assembly GCF_051847535.1. Classification (NCBI taxonomy): domain Bacteria; kingdom Pseudomonadati; phylum Pseudomonadota; class Gammaproteobacteria; order Moraxellales; family Moraxellaceae; genus Psychrobacter; species Psychrobacter sp. 1U1. The sequence goes on from NZ_JBPYDD010000003.1 coordinate 237,923, forward strand.
GACAGGATTGTGGTCAAGATCCCCACGATAAGGTCGCCATGTGGGGAACCAGCGTCCATTTTCAAAGTCTGGGTTATTGGCAAGTTGCATTGTAGCTAGACTGATACCTGCTGCTTCTAATGCCGTTGGAGGGGTTTGAGTTTTGGCGCTATTTTCTGAGTGAGATGAATGCTGTGTCTTGGCGGGGTCTTCTGGAGGAGTTACCATGCGCGTGTCCTATGTGGCCGAAAATAATAGCTAAAAAGGATAAATAAAGAGTTAATGACGCAAGCACCATCCTATTTAGTATATCTCACCATATTGCTGACTTCATCTAACAATATTTATTTAGCTTAACCTGCAACACTGGTATACTTAACAAATGGTGGTTGTTTATACAAATTTGGTACATTTTACTAGATGTCTGATGCAAGATATGTTCTACTAAATCCGTCGCTTTGGCGGATTTTGACCCAGTATGCCTCATAGCAGCAACAGCTTACAGGATGTTACATAGGCATTAACGCCAAGCATCATAACGGAAATCTATAATAAACAAAAGCTATTATTCTTCCGTCATTCGTACTACCGAGTTTAAGCGCTTATATAAATGCTGCTTCGAATTCATTGTTTAGCAATGACTACTCTTTATTGTAATTATGCACGCTTGTGATATTGATTAAGCGATAGAGTCGTTTTTATTAATAAGTTGGCTACGATAACAACCCTATTTACTCTCTTTTATTTTTTGGTAATTTATTATGATTAGTGTATTTGATCTATTTAAAATTGGTATTGGTCCTTCAAGCTCACATACCGTAGGGCCTATGGTAGCCGCTAACTTATTTTTGACTTCTTTGAGTAAACAATTCGAGCTGACAGACATCACAAAATTAGAGATTGAACTATATGGCTCACTTGCTGCAACAGGTAAAGGGCATGCAACTGATACAGCTATTCTCTTAGGTTTACTTGGTCATACGCCAAGTACCATCGATACACGACTGACCAGCCAATACCTCACACCTATCTTTTCAGATAAAAAAATGAATGTATCAGGACATCATGTTATCGACTTTGATACAGAGCATGATATCTACTGGTATGATGATACTGTCCTCCCTTATCATCCTAATGCGCTGACCATTCGTGCCCTATTGGCAGACGACACTCATTATCAGCAAACTTATTACTCAGTCGGTGGTGGCTTCGTTATTAATGACGATGATGCACATAATCCAGATGAAGATCATGGTACGCCAACGATAGATATAGTCCCTTATCCTTTCAATACTGCAGCTGAGCTACTTGAGCAGTGTCGTCAGCACAAGTTAAGTGTGAGCGAGTTGGTATTGGCAAACGAATGCCATTATCGTGATAAAGAAGAGATTTTTGCCTATCTAGATTCTATTTGGGGGGTAATGCAAAACTGTGTCGAACAAGGTTGTCAGAACAGTGGCATTTTACCAGGTGGTCTGGACGTCAAACGCCGTGCTCAAGCGTTGTATCTGCAGCTATGTGCTGAAAAAGACAAACCTATTGCAAAAACCGATAAGCTTGCTGCAATGGATTGGGTTGATCTATATGCCCTTGCCGTCAATGAAGAAAATGCAAATGGGGGTAATGTCGTCACTGCTCCAACCAATGGTGCTGCTGGTATTATCCCTGCAGTTATGTGCTATTATCGCGACTTTTTATCGAACTACAGTCAAGCAGGTGCTCACAAATTCTTGTTAAATGCCACGGCAATCGGTAGCTTAATCAAACAAAATGCGTCAATCTCTGGTGCTGAAGTTGGCTGCCAAGGTGAAGTCGGCTCTGCTTGTGCGATGGCTGCATCTGCATTAGCAGAGATTATGGGCGGCGATCCTGCCAAATGTCTCAACGCAGCTGAGATCGGCATTGAGCATAATCTAGGTCTTACCTGTGATCCTGTTGGCGGTCTCGTACAAGTACCTTGTATTGAACGTAATGCCATGGGCGCTGTAAAAGCAATCAACGCCGCTCGTCTTGCCTGCCGAGGCAACGGTCAGCATTTTGTTTCATTAGATAAGGCAATTGAGACCATGAAACAAACTGGTGCCGATATGTCGGACAAATATAAAGAAACGGCACGAGGCGGTCTTGCTGTCTATGCAGATAATCGCATACCTACCGCTACCCATGGTGTTAGCGTCAACTATAGCCAGTGCTAAAACTATGATTTAAGAATATAAAGTTAATAACTACCATAAAAAAGCCTCTAATAACTTAGAGGCTTTTTTTGGCGTTCTTACTAACTACTTAGTAATTGTAATAAAAAATATTATTCAGCAGTTTTTGAGATAACGTCGTTTAAGATCCAAACAGGCTTAACCACACCAGTTTCAGTATCAGCAATTGCTTCTTGACGCACATCTAACATGTAGCGATAGTTTGGCTCATAGGTAAAGCCTTGGATGCTACCGTTCAACGTGTTGTAATTTTTTTGATAGCTTTGGCGGTATTGTAAACACTGTGTTTCAACTGTATTTCCAGTAGTATCCATACGCTCACAAAGTGCTTTGCGCGGGGCAACTTCTACTTCAAAGCTTGGAATGTTCACAACTTTAACGTTTACTGCTTGACCCTCTACTACCATGGTACGCTCATCGTCTAAGCCCATCGTAGAACAACCTGCCAATGCAAAAGTGGCTGCAAATGCTGCAATTGCTAATTTTTTCATTTTTATACCCTCAATCAATTATCGTTAAATAGCTCATATCTTATTCATTAAATATTGTTAGTCTATTTATGGCTCTTGTAGAGCCTTATAAATAACACATCACTTCAAGATATAAACATTAATAATAAGTACACTTCTATAAGGACTAGATATAATGCCCAAACAAAAGCAGTACTACTTATTGTTGTACTGCAATTAGTATAGGTCTTGAATAAGCTTTGCCTCTATAACTGGTTTGTAACGTAACGTCAGTATTTGCAACTGGTGTTATTCAAACGTACTCACACCTTATCGAATTTTTATATTATAAGCCTAAAACTATTAATAATAGAGATTGAATAAAAATCAATACAACGCCTATTTAGCTACGATAATCTGCATTAATTTTGACATAATCATAAGACAGATCACAGGTATAAACAGTGTCGCTGGCATCACCTCGCGCTAAGTCAATATGAATAGTAATCTCAGGGCGACTCATGACTGTCTTGCCCGCCTCTTCGGTATAATTTGGTGCCACACCGCCGTTTTGACAGATCATAACGTCATCTAGATATACATCGACTTGCTCGGTATCTAAATCCTCAATACCTGCATAACCAACGGCTGCTAAGATGCGGCCCCAATTAGCATCGCTTGCAAAGAACGCTGTCTTTACCAATGGTGAATGCGCAACTGCATAAGCTACATCGCAGCATTCTTGAGTGGTTTTACCACCGGTGACTTTTACGGTCATAAACTTTGTTGCACCCTCACCGTCGCGCACAATTAATTGGGCCAGACGCACGAACACATCAGTTAGGGCAGTAAGTAGCGACTGATAATGTGGATGCTCAGGACTATCGATTACATCGGTACTGGCAGCCCCTGTCGCTATCAATACGCAGCAGTCATTGGTTGAGGTATCGCCATCGACGGTAATACGGTTAAAAGACTGCTCATTAATAGCAACCAACATCTCTTGCAATAGGTCAGCTGCAATATTGGCATCAGTCGCCACATAACCCAGCATGGTCGCCATATTAGGGCGGATCATGCCTGAGCCTTTAGATATACCAGTGATATGATAGCTCGTATCTGCAATATCCACTTTTTGGCTTGCAAGCTTAGGAATAGTATCAGTCGTCCGAATCCCGTTAGCCGCTGCCAACCAGTTATCTGCTTTTAAGCTGTCTAAAGCCTTATCTAACCCCGCTATGACCGCTTCACTATTTAGCGGCTCACCTATCACACCAGTAGAGAACGGCAGCACCGCACTGGTGTCTACGCCAGCCTTAATCGCCAAAGCTGCGCAAATCTCTTCTGCGCGGCGTTTACCATCGGCACCTGTACCCGCATTGGCATTACCTGTGTTAGTCACCAAGTAGCGCGGAGCCATTTTTGCAAAGTGCTCTCGCAGTACGCGTACAGGTGCAGCGCAAAACGTATTTTTGGTCGTCACAACTGCACTGGTTGCAGTCTCAGCTATTTCGATAACCACTAAATCGTCGCGATCTTTATAACGCACGCCTGCTGCGGTAGCACTCAACCTGATACCGTCAATAGGATAAGTAGTATTGGGTACTGCAACGTTTCCGACAGCCATAGCTCAATCCTTACCAATTAATTTTTAGAGTTGTTTACTAAATATACATTTAGTTGAGATTCATTCATCAATATTACTTTTACGCACCCTCTAATCTTGACTCAAGTCAAACGCTGACCAAATAGGCGCGTGATCAGAGGGTTTTTCCATGGCACGTAGCTCATAGCTAATACCAGCACCCACACAACGATCAGTCAAATCAGTGGTACATAAAATATGATCGATACGTAGGCCACGCTTTGGATCATCATTGAAGCCGCGACTGCGATAGTCAAACCAGCTATATAATTCAGTGCTTTCTGGATAATGAAGACGATAGGTATCAATCAACTCTCGTGACATTAAGTCTGCATACCACTCGCGCTCTTCTGGCAAAAACGAAGTTTTTCTATTTTTAAGCCAGCGTTTAGCATTGGCTTCACCAATTCCGATATCGATATCTTCTGGCGCAATATTCATATCACCCATTATAATAAGCGAACGACCTTCTGCTTTTAACGTATCAATATAAGCCATTAAATCTGCATAGTAAGCGCGCTTCATTGGAAACTTAGTCGGATGATCTTCACTCTCCCCTTGTGGGAAATAGCCATTAAGCACATCAATTTCATGGCCTTGCAGCTCATAACGTGCGTGAATAAAGCGTTTTTGCGCTTCCTCATCGTCACCCGGAAAGCCTTTTTGCACAAATATAGGCGCAACTTTAGACAATAATGCCACCCCATAATGTCCCTTTTGTCCAAAATACTCAACATGATAGCCAAGACTTTCTACATTTTTTAATGGAAACTGATCATCATGGACTTTGGTTTCTTGTAGCCCTATGACATCAGGGTCTATTACTTCTCGCATAGCTTCAAGCTGATGCTGGCGGGCGCGAATACCATTGATATTAAAACTCACAAAACGGGTCATGTTTTATCCTATATTGACTGGTTCAAGTTTGTTCATGATTTATAAATTATTCTGCTAAATTTTGGAATGTAAAAGGACGATAAATAGCAATAAAAAGCGCTAAGTCGACCTTTTTATTGCGTGTCTTCAAATCTTAAGATACAGTAGAAAACTTACTTTACTGACCGTTATGACACAACAAGTAGCGGCATATTTTTCTTCTAATCATGTTTATCTTATATATATTTATAAACATTGACATAACTTTACTGAGCTACTTTTTTAGCCAAACGATGTGAGCCAAATTATGACGACAGCGCCATCAAACCCTACTTCTTTACCTTTATACTCTACCGATTACCGCGTGTATATCAACCATACGGATGCTGGCGGTATAGTCTATCATGCCAATCATCTGGTGTTTTTTGAAAATTGTCGCCGCGACTGGTTTAGTAAGCTTGGTCTAAACGGCTATTTTATGCATGCTGATGATGGTCAAATTCAGCATTTTGTAGTGAGTCAAGCACAGCTACAATACAAAAAGGCAATATTTTTAGATGAAGTGATTAAAGTACATATCGATCGAGTTGAGCTAAAACCTGCCAGCATTGTATTCTATCAAAGTATTCATCGCCATGCGTCACAGGACGCCAATGAAAATCACTACCCTTCTACAAAGACTCTGTTAAGTAGCGCTAAAATTGTCATTGCTTGCGTGCAAAATCAGACAAAACCAGAACCAGCTGATAATGCTGATACATCAGACATAGCGGCTAATGCTGCACCAATACGGCCGATACGAGTGCCAAAAAACCTTCACGATAGTATTCAACAAGCTATTGCGCACCATACTACTGAGCAATAACATTCGTACATGAATATTGATAAAAAACCCTTGCTTACCTTTCAGAATATTTGGGTATACAGTCAGCGCTCTACCGTAGTCAATCCGAGCAGTAAAGAGACACCCACTAGAGCTATTGAGCCTGCCATGTCTCAAACATGGCTTACGAATATAAGAAACAAATTCAAAATAGAGTCGGATCATGCTCTATCTACTCATAAACGCGAATTGATAACTGGCGTTAGTGGCGCTTTATTAGAAGGACAAGTAACAGTATTAACTGGGCATTCTGGCAGTGGTAAATCAGTCTTATCAAGGGTTCTAGCAGGGCTATCACCTCTAACTACAGGCGATGTTTGGCTACGTCAAAACGATAGCGGATATAAAGATGGTAGCGGACAAAATAGCAATGACTATCTTAGCATTCATGACGCCTCACCTACGCAGTGGCGCGCGCAAGTTGCTTTACTTGCTCAGCATCCACAGCTGCTAGAAGGTAGTGTCCTTGAAAACCTGCAAATACCTTACCGGCTACAAGCGCATCAGCATAGCCAGTTTGATATCGACTGGCATATAGCGCAGCTTGCATATCTAGAGCGTACAACAGACTTTTTACAGCAAGAGGCCAGTCATTTATCAGGTGGTGAGCGACAATTGGTTAATACGCTACGTTTATTACAGTTAAATCCTCAAGTACTGCTCTTAGATGAGCCTACGGCGGCTTTAGATGCTGATACGTCAGCGAAGCTTGTACATTTACTAATCAGCTGGTTACACTCAAAACCTCAACGCGCTCTATTATGGATAACTCATGATACGCAAGATATTATGCCATTAGCAGATAAGCATTGGCATATGCGAGCAGGCGTATTAACCGAAGTATTTTAGTATAGTTAAATCACTTTTAAACAGATATAGTCCTGCTAGGATAAGCACATATGACCAGTACAGACGATATGCAAATCTTACTGACTTACGGTGACATTGCACTTGCCAGTAGTTTGATTGTCATTGTACTTATCGTGTCATGGCGACTGCGTCTAAAACTGACTAAGACTCTATTAACAGCTGCTATTCGTACCGTAGTCCAGCTCAGCTTTATTGGTCTGATTTTGGCTTGGATTTTTGCGCGTGAGCAATGGTATGAAGTATTATTGATTTTAACCATTATGACTTTGATTGCAGGGACTGCTGCCAAGAGTCGTGTTAAACGCACTTATAAAGGATTGTTTACTGACACTCTTATTGCGGTGAGCACATCAGCTATATTGGTTACTATCATCGCCATTGGCTTTATTTTAAACGTTCAGCCATGGTATACACCGCAATTTATTATTCCTATATTGGGTCTGATACTAGGTAATTCTTTGACCGCTATCTCCTTGACCAGCAATCAGCTTGTTGAGTCTTTTTATGAGCAGCAGCCGCGTATTGAGATGATGTTAAGCTTATCTGCGCGTCCATTTGAAGCGGTACACGAGCAAATACGGGCGGCAGTCGTCAACGGCATGACGCCTACCCTGAACTCTATGCTGGTCGTCGGTATCGTCAGCCTGCCAGGTATGATGACCGGACAGATACTTGCTGGTGCAGATCCCACTCAAGCCGTACGCTATCAAATTGTAACTATGTTTTTAATCTGTGTGAGCAGCACGCTTGGCTGCACGATAAGCGCACTCCTTATTTATAGACGTTTTTTTAATAGCAGAAAACAATTTTTTCTACCTTACTAGCTGCCGTTTTACTCTATCCTGCACCATATATTAGTACATTTGTCTACTATTTTTATATACCCTTCAGTATTAATACCCCAATATAAATATCAATTACAGCTATGTTACTCTAAGGTTAAATTATACAACTATATTATTTCATTGCTCAAATTGGTAATGGAATAAGTCTTGGTTGTATTTTTCTTTAGAGACCAAGTTTATTTTATAGTCGAATCTACTTAGCGAATCTTTACAGGACAAATTTTCCAAATTAAGCCTAGGTTATATAACGACTAAAGTATCTTAGCAGCCTGTCAATTAATAAGGATATTATCGCATTCAGCGCCACATTGGTCGCGATGGCGTTAATTTGTATTGTTGACAGTAATAGAACTGCTCTCTTCTAAGCCCTTTCCCTATAGCAATCAATATACTTTAAGGACGCTAACCATGACAGAGAACAAACCTTGGCTGGATCACTATCCTGGTACTGTACCCAAAACCATTGACCCTGATAAATACGACAACTTGGTAGAGCTATATGAGGAGTGCTTTAATCGTTATCGTATGCACCCTATGAGTATCTGCATGGGTGTCACCCATACTTACGATGATGTCGATAAAGCATCATTGGCGGTCGCTGCATGGTTGCAAGCTCAAGGGTTACCAAAAGGTAGCCTTGTAGCGCTGATGATGCCAAACGTACCGCAGTATTTGCCAATCATGATTGGTATTTTGCGCGCAGGCTATGTTTGTACCCCTATCAATCCCTTATATACTGGACGCGAGTTACGTCATCAACTAAATGATTCAGGCGCTAAAATCATATTTATCGTTGATAACTTTGCTCAAGCGCTTGAACAAGTGGTTGATGAGACTTCTATCAATCGTATTGTCCTATCAAAAATGGGCGACATGATGGGTCTAAAAGGCATGTTGGTCAATACCATGATTCGACAAGTCAAACGCTTAGTCCCTAAATATAAGCTTAATGATCCTAAGCATGAAGTAACCAAATTCCCTGATGTCCTTAAAAAAGGCAAAGCGTTACCATTTCAAGCGCCAACAATGGCATCAGAGCAAAAAGCCATTTTACAATACACGGGTGGTACGACAGGGCTATCAAAAGGAGCTGTGTTGACCCAGCGCAACATCATAGCCGCTGCCCTGCAGTCAGAAGCTTGGTACCGACCTGTCACCTCAAATATGAATGAGGCATACATTAATATGGTTATGGCTCTACCGCTGTATCATATTTTTGCCTTCATGCTTAGCCTATTAGGTATGCGTTCGGGTTATACCTTTATATTGATACCCAATCCGCGCGATATGCCAGGGTTTATCAAAACCTTATCAAAGCAGCCTTTCCATATTTTCCCTGCGGTCAATACTCTATTTAAAGGACTGCTCGATCAGCCAAACTTTAAACAGCTAGATTTTAGCTCACTACGTATCACGCAAGCAGGCGGGATGGCAGCGACTGAGCAAACGGCAGCGCGCTGGCTGGAAACCACAGGCTGTGCGATGATCGAAGGTTGGGGCATGACAGAAGGCGTCGCTGTAGGTACAGCCAACGTCGTCACTGATCGTAAATTTAATGGGACGATTGGCGTTCCAGGCCCTGGTGTTGACATCATTGTGATCGATGACAAAGATCAACGTGTTGGCGTGCATCAGGCAGGTGAGATGTGTATCAAAGGCCCTAATGTAACTTCTGGTTATTTCAATCATGATAATCATGAAACTTTTACTAAGGACGGCTACTTTCGTACTGGCGATATCGTCAGTATGGACGAAAAAGGCTATTTTACTTTGCTCGACCGCAAAAAAGATATGATCTTAGTCTCAGGCTTTAATGTATTCCCCAATGAGATTGAGTCAGTAATGCTTGATTGTGATGGTGTCATCGACTGTGCGGTAATTGGTATCGATGATGAACACCAAGGCGAAGCTGTCAAAATTTATATCGTACCAGCAGACAGTAACGTTACCGCAGATATCATTAAAGATTTTGCGCTCGAAAATTTAACGGGTTATAAATGCCCGCGTCATATCGAATTTGTCAGTGAACTACCAAAAAGTAACGTTGGCAAAGTACTGCGTCAAAAATTACGTGAAAAGCATTTATTAGATAATGCTAGCTAGCTCTAGCTATGCGTAAATGCTACATGTTTTTTTAGATTTAGGATAAAAGAGTTATACTGTTTTATAAAGATTAAAGATTAAAGATTTCGAAAATTACTAAAAAACCCCCTATACGTTGATATAGAGGGTTTTTTGCTATATACAGTGAGTTCAGTATAAAAACGATACAGTGGGACTGAGATGAATTTTACGCAGCATCGAGCGGCCCAGGCCCAGCATGCCAGAAAAATTTATACCAGTTTTGCGTTAACATATAGTGTATCTGTTTTATTTAGAATCGACTATAGATAATGATTGGTTCATTGACTAGCTGATTTTATTGACTACATTCAGTGGCAAATGTTTCATCGCTTGTCCCACAATCGACCATGGCAGGCTTGGTACGCAAGCCTCAGAAGTCTCTGACTCAATAGCAGCAACCATAGCTTTAGTACCTGTGTCTGTATCAACCTCAAAAGGCAATGGCTTAGCATTAGTATTAATCTCAGTACGGATATAACCTGGATAAATAGTAGATACTTTGATTGGTAATTTCTCTAATAACATATCGGCTCGAATACCTTCTGCTAAATAAGCTAAACCCGCCTTACTCGCCCCATAAGTAGTCATATGCTTTGGCAAACCGCGCATCGCCGACATACTTGATATTACTACTAGATGACCACTATTTTGCGCACGAAATATTTTCATTGCCGCTTCACACTGTGCCAATGCAGAAACAAAGTTTATCTCAGCAGTACGGCGATTGGTCTCAAAACGACCTTTACCAATACGGCGACTTTCACCTACCCCAGCGTTGACGACTACCCGATCGATATGACCAAAGTCTTCAGCGAAAGCATCAAATACTTCAAATATCGCATCATAATCGGTGACGTCTAAAACACGATACGCAATACTTATCTCAGGATATAGTTTCGTCAGTTCAGTCTTTAGCTGGTCTAGACGATCAGTGCGGCGCGCACAAATGGCTAAATTGTAGCCTAATTTTGCAAACAACCGCGCCATGCCTTCGCCAAGACCTGAGCTAGCCCCTGTAATCAAGACAGTTTTGCCTTTTCCAACTTGAGACTTGGTCAAACCTTTTAGGTAGCGTGCCGGTTGAATGGCACTTAATGCCTGATTCTTGCCTTGCTTAGCCGTTTGCGTTACTAGGCTCATTAATTTATTTTGCATAAGCAGTCCTTTATCTATCAGTGCATTAATATAAATCTAAAAGCATGTTTTCAAAACCCACCTATTATAGTAGATATGTCTGAGCAGATGGGTGTCGGTTGTGTATCAAAAGCAATAACAAAGACTACTAGCGCCAAGTGACGTAGCGCTTACCATCAGCAAATAAATGACTGTATTCGTTCAAAGACAATAAACGCGGCACTTGCTCTTTTACAGTAATAGAGGTGACGCCTGTATTGACAAGACTTCTGTTTAATTGATAGGCCGTCTGGCTACCTTGCTGCAATAAATGCGCGGTAATAGCAGCGATGACGCCGCCTGAGGTAAACACTAATATAGTACTATTACGCCCCAAATGACTCAATTGCGCAGCTTGTGTGTGTACATGCTCAAGCGCTTGCTGCGCACGTAAATTAAATTGCGGCCAACTTTCCAAATAGTCTGAATCATTATCACCAGCATGCCAGCGCTGCATAGCAAGATTGAACAATTCAGCTAGACGAGCCTTTGGTGTGTCGGACTTGGCAAGCTCTTCGGCAATCGCTTCTTGAGTCGTAAAAGCTGGGTCGGACTTAATAAAGACGTCCTTATGGTTAAACTCATTAAACGCATCGATCACATAGCTATCAGGCGCGGACAGATCTAGTGCAGGTGCCACATTGCTAGCAGTTATAGAAGGTTGATAGGTCTCCCAAAAGTAGCGTGCAGAATCCTGTTGCCGTGATAAGCTGCCTGTAAATATCGCATCAATATGGCGCTGTGTGGTCGCATAATGCTGGCCAAGCAAGCGCGCCTGCGTACTACCCAACTCTGAGAGCCGATCGTAGTTTTCTTGTCCGAACGATGCTTGACCATGGCGCGCCAAGAGAATAGTTGTCATAGCCCTATTACCTTCTATTATATTCTACAGTTCTATTTTTCAGATGAGTTAGCTTTTTGATCAAAATAGCCTTTTGGTAATATACCTTTAATGACGTTTTGTACAGGGCTTGGCAACTGCTCAATAGTAGCAGCATCCACTCCCATATCTTGCAAGTGTGGTTGTACATGAGTCATAAATAATGCATCGCCTTCATGCTTTGCAATCAGCTTCAAACACTTAGCATGCAGGACATGAACGATAATCCAAAAGTTTTTGAAAGCAGAGTTTTGTGTCTGCTTATGATAATAACGATAATAGATTTGCTGCACGATACCCGCTAAGCGAAATAACCCAAATACCTCATAAAACGTCCAGTTTTCTATCTCTAGACCAGTACGCTCAAGATAATATTCAACCACTTCATCACGTGTCATCATGCCTTCTAAATGAGTCGGCTGACGGCGTGACTGCTGCATAATAATATTGTCATCTGCCTCAATCCAATAAGCCAATGCGCTGCCTAAATCCATCAATGGATCACCTAAAGTAGCCATCTCCCAATCTAACACGCCAATAACTTTGGTAGGATCAGCGGCATCTAAGATAACATTGTCAAAACGCCAATCATTATGAATGACACAAGTAGTGCTGTCGGCAGGCGTATGTTTTCCGAGCCATTGTCGTACTAGCGCAAAACTTGGCACGTTAGGAGTTTTTGCTTTCACATAACGCTTATCCCAGCCACTGACTTGTCGCTCGCAATAGCCGTCACCACGACCCAGCGCTACTAAGTCAGGATGTTGTTGATAATCAACTTGATGCAACTCAATCAAAGCATCAATCACATTGGTACATAACTTACGCGTCTGCGTAGGATTGAGTTCAATCTCTTTTGGTAAATTGGCACGCGGAATAATACCTTCCATACGTTCCATAACGTAGAAATCTGCTCCGATTACATCCTCATCTGTGCACAAAGCTACCATCTTTGGTACATAAGGATAAGCGTCCATCAGCGCATTCTGTACGGTGTATTCACGTACCATATCATGGGCAGACTTGGCTTTGGTACCTTTTGGCGGACGGCGTAAGATAAGGTCTTGGCCTTCGCCATCACCACTATATTGTAGACGATAAGTCCAGTTTGAAGCACCGCCTGAGAACTGCGTAACGGTAGGCTCGCCTTTGACATCAACACCCTGAGCACGCAACCAGTCACTGACTGCTTGTGCATCAAGCGCTTCACCTTCTCGTACTGGCCCGCCTTTGTCTAACACCTTATTATTAACCGTCGTATTATTGTTATCTGTTGCCATGTGATATTCCTTATCATGTGGTCGCTTAGTAGCCACTTATTAATACTAATATTTTCATATTTTTAAAAAGACCGACATTTAAGCTTATTTCAAGCTTAAATCTTTCCAAGAAAATGTCTCAGAATCAGTCATTCATTGTTCTTAAATTGAAATTATTTCTGCTTAGGCTATTTTGATGACTCACAAACTACTATTTAGTGTTTGAGTCGAAACCCATGACGCTTTAATTCTAATTTGGCAATCATGGTTTTATGCACTTCATCAGGACCATCAGCTAAGCGCAGCGCGCGAGCTTGCGCAAAAAAGCTGGGCAACATCGTATCTTGGCAAACGCCCATACCACCATGAATCTGAATCGCCATATCGACTACTTCTTGCAATACCGTTGGCGCCACAACTTTGATGGCTGATATCTCTGTCAATGCAGCTTTAGTCCCCTGCGCGTCCATCTTTTGGGCAGCATATAAGGTAAGCAGACGTGCTTGATCGATTTTGATACGCGCCTCGCTAACACGTTCGAGGTTACCACCTAGTTGCAATAGTGGCTGACCAAAGGCAGTACGTTCCATGCCGCGTTTCACTGCCAATTCTAAAGACTTCTCCGCTGCACCAATACAGCGCATACAGTGATGAATGCGACCTGGTCCTAAGCGACCTTGAGCAATCTCAAAACCCATACCTGGGCCACCAATAAAGTGACTGACCGGCACGCGCACATTATCGAAGCTAACTTCTCCGTGACCATGAGGCGCATCATAATCACCGAACACTTTTAGCATACGCTCAATATTGACGCCAGCGGTTTTCGCTGGTACTAGTACCATAGAGTGTTGATGATGACGGTCTTTAGTCTCATCAGGGGTATAAGCCATTACGATTAATACATCAACTGCAGGATCACCCAGACCTGACGACCACCATTTGCTACCATTAATGACAATTTCGTCACCTTCTACCACTGCCGTCGCTTGCATATTGGTCGCATCACTTGACGCCACGTCAGGCTCGGTCATACAAAATACCGAGCGGGTTTTACCTTCTAACAATGGTGTGAGCCACTCGTCTTGCTGCTCCTCAGAACCATAACGCCATAGCAGCTCCATATTGCCACTATCTGGCGCATTGCAGTTGAAAACATAAGGAGCCAATAAGCTGCGTCCTGTCAACTCTGCAATTGGAGCATAGTCAGTGACAGATAATCCAGCGCCTAAGGTATCATCAGGTAGAAACAGATTCCATAATCCAGCTTCACGTGCCTGCTTACGTAGACTTTCGTATTTTTCCGGCCATTGCCAGTTTTTCCAATTACCATCGGGGTTTTGCTCGTGGCAATCTTGCCAAAACTGCGCTTCTATCGGCTCAATTTGAGTGGTAATAAACTCTTTAACCTGCTCATACATAGCTTGACCCTGTGATGTAGCAGTGAACATAACGGTAGCGGTGTCTGTAGACATGATTATTATCCTCTTCCTTGTTGGGTTTCTTAATAAAACTCGATTTCACTCGTACAGTGTACGTACGTTTACTATTTTTCGTCTGCTACATTTATAACATAGCCATTATCAATAAACAGTAAAAAAGGCGCGACCGACTAGGCCACACCTTTATATTTACTAAATGAATTTGCTAGATCAATAGATGATTTTAGCAGTAATTTTATGCTTTATACTTTCATAAAACCGCTAATATTTTATTTTAAAATATTTAAACGACTATTGAAATCAAAGCGCATCAAGGCATCAGGAAGCTTGTCAGCAGCCATGCTCAAAGTCGCTTCTGCCGCCTGCGACAGTCCTAACTTTTCTGCCAAAGTTGGCTTTTGGCGTGAATGTAGTGCATAGACTTCATTATTAGCCATCAGCTCTAAAAGATAGCTATCTGAGGTTTGCAGCTTGTCAACCAGATTGAGATGTAGCGCGTCTTCGCCATACCAATGCTCACCAGTCGCCACTTTATCTAAATCTAGTACTGAACGGTAACGATTGACAAAATGCTTAAACAGCTCATGCGTTTGCTCAAGCTCTGCTTGGTATTTGGCACGGTCTTTAGCATCGTTTTCACCAAAGACTGTTACGGTACGTTTGTAATCACCAGCGGTAAACATCTCATAATCAACATCGTGGTTTTTGAGCCATTTATGAAAGTTTGGCAGTTGTGACACCACACCGATTGAGCCGATCACAGCGAACGGTGCTGCTACTATATTGTCAGCGACACAGGCCATCATATAACCACCACTGGCGGCAACTTTATCCACACATACAGTCAACTTAAGACCCGCATCTTTTAGCCGTGCTAGCTGCGCTGCGGCAAGCCCATACCCATGCACCAAGCCGCCAGGAGATTCAAGACGTACAACGACCTCATCGCCTTCGTTAGCCGTACTTATCAGCGTACTAATCTCCTCACGCAAATGCTTGACAGCAGACGCTTTGATATCGCCATCAAAGTCGATCACAAATACCTGTTGGCCTTTATTTTTACCTTTGGCTTTATCCTTTAGAGCTTGCTTGGCTTTTTTGGCCATACGCTTTTTAAGCTGTTTTAATGCAGCTTTGCCTTGTGTCGCTTCCATCAAATCTTGGCGACGTTGTTCTTGGTTTTTATTTAGATGAATAACTCTGAGTTCTACTGGGTTTTTGGAAGGATGAAATAACATGAAGCGTTTTCCTTAAATAAGAGGCTAGAGTATGAAGATAATAGGGTTAGCGTTAGCTTGATATGCGCACTTTATAGACGGTTTTCAAGCAGGGCGACGATTTTAATGGTTACTTTATAAGCTGCGAGTATAACAGTGCTTTATACATTGGTACGCTATGTTATTAGTAAAGACTGATTGCACTAGGATTGCGCAAGGACAGTTGTATAACAAAAGCACTTTAGGCATAATATGCGCTTATATCTATTTTATGCAGCCAACGCGATGAGGATTTGTCTTGATCGCGTTTTATTTGCTATTTTTTGATGACATGAATCCAACATGTATTGAGATAGCAGCGCCTGAACCAATAATTTTAATCGATAAACC
Source organism: Psychrobacter sp. 1U1 (assembly GCF_051847535.1). NCBI lineage: Bacteria > Pseudomonadati > Pseudomonadota > Gammaproteobacteria > Moraxellales > Moraxellaceae > Psychrobacter > Psychrobacter sp. 1U1. The sequence goes on from NZ_JBPYDD010000003.1 coordinate 254,168, forward strand.
ATGACAGTCTTACTATGTGGCTATAACAGTCATCATAGTTTGTGCTGGGCTAAGTAAGAATAACCAATGGTTGAAATCATATAGCGATGGCTGCATTATTGTACTTTGAATTGGGCTGATAACTGGATAACTAATATTATGACGCAGAGCATTACAACAGAGAGCGAAATGGCGGTGCATAGCAAATACCGAGACGAATATTGTGGCGCTGTCACTGAGAGCCTGTTAGAACAAACTATCAGCATCGTAGGCTGGGTACATCGTCGTCGCGATCATGGTGGCGTGATTTTTTTAGACATGCGTGACCGCGCGGGTATCTTACAGGTGGTAGTCGATCCTGACACTCCAGAAGCGTTCGCTACTGCCGATGCAGTACGTCCTGAATACGTGCTAAAAATTACTGGCCGCGTACGCCGCCGTTATGAAGGCACAGAAAACAACAATATGACCAGTGGTCAGATTGAGCTATTGGGCAAAGAGATTGAAGTATTAGCAAAATCTGAGACCCCGCCATTCCCATTGAATGACGAAAACACCACCGTATCAGAAGATTTACGTCTTAAGTATCGTTATCTTGATATGCGTCGCCCGCAAATGCAAGAGCGTATGGTATTCCGCGCTAAAGCCACCTCAGCGATTCGCCGCTACCTTGACGATCATGGTTTCTTGGACGTTGAAACGCCTATCTTGACTCGTGCAACCCCTGAAGGTGCACGTGACTATCTAGTGCCTTCACGTACCCGTCCTGGTAATTTCTTTGCCCTACCGCAGTCGCCACAGTTATTTAAGCAGTTGCTCATGGTGTCAGGCTTTGACCGCTATTATCAAATCGCCAAATGCTTTCGTGATGAAGACTTACGTGCTGACCGTCAGCCTGAATTTACCCAAGTAGATATCGAGACTTCTTTCTTAAATGAAGAAGAGATCATGAACATCAACGAAGGTCTAATTAAGCATTTATTTAAGACCATGATGGACGTTGAGTTTGACCAGTTCCCACGTATGACTTATGCCGAGGCGATGCGTGACTACGCGTCAGACAAGCCTGACTTACGTATTCCATTAAAGCTGGTTGACGTTGCAGACCTAATGAAAGACGTTGATTTTAAAGTATTTGCCGGGCCTGCGAATGACCCTAAAGGTCGCGTCGCTGCCCTACGTATCCCTGGCGGCGCTTCATTAAGCCGTAAACAAATCGATGCTTATACTAAGTTCGTTGGCATTTATGGTGCGCGCGGTTTGGCATACATTAAAGTCAATGATGCTAGCACAATCAACAATGGCGTAGACCAAGAATCTGGCTTACAGTCACCCATTATTAAAAATATGACTGATGATGTATTGGTAAGCCTCATTGAACGTACTGATGCAGAAGATGGCGACATTATCTTCTTTGGTGCAGATAAAGCCAGTGTGGTAAACGATGCGATGGGCGCATTACGTCAAAAAATCGGTCTAGACTTAGAGATGACGACGTGTGAGTGGGCACCGCTTTGGGTGACTGACTTCCCAATGTTTGAAGAGACTGACGATGGCAAATGGACGTCAATGCACCATCCGTTTACTAAACCTAAAGGATCAGTACAGGAGCTAAAAGATAGTCCAGAAACTGCGTTATCTATCGCTTATGATATGGTACTAAACGGTACAGAAGTTGGTGGTGGTAGCTTACGTATCAATACCTATGATATGCAGCAAGCCGTACTCGAAGCGCTTGGTATCGGTGAGCAAGAGGCTGAAGACAAGTTTGGTTTCTTACTTGATGCCCTAAAATTTGGTGCACCGCCGCATGGTGGTTTGGCTTTCGGTTTAGATCGTCTGATTATGCTGATGGTAGGTGCAGACTCTATTCGTGATGTCATCGCTTTCCCAAAAACTAAAACTGCTGAATGTCCACTAACGCAAGCACCTGCTGAAGTCGATAGCAAGCAGCTACGTGACCTTGGTATTCGTGTGCGAGAAAGAGCACAGGCTGACAGTAATAGACCTGCGCAGTAGGACATCGGATTATGTTTAGCTATTTTTTAGCTGATAGATTACATGATTTATCACCTTGTGAGTGGTCATGAATCCATATCATATTTTTAAGTACGTGCCATTATCTGTATTGCAGATAATGGCACGTTTTGTTGCTTGGATAATCGTCAAGATACCCAGTCTGAGCATCATGAGCACTATCAATATCAATATAGCGCTGATTGCTAATGATTTATCAAATCAGCAAAAAAAAGCCCTAACCAAAGACATTATCAATCATCAATGTTTGACTAGTATTGAGTCGATCAAAAGCTGGGCGATGCCGCCTGAGTGGAGCATCAATCAGATACGTGATGTGCATGATAAAGATATTTTACTAGAAGGATTGGCAAGCCATAACGGTATGCTAGCCATCGTCCCACACCTTGGTACATGGGAGATGATGAACGCGTGGCTCAATCAGTTTGGCGCCCCAACGATCATGTATAAGCCTGTCAAAGGCGACATCACTAACGACTTTGTCCTGCAAGGTCGTTCGCGGTTAAATGCAACGCTAGTACCTACCGATGGTAGCGGGGTCAAAGCCATCTTTAAAACCCTAAAACAAGGCGGATTTAGCATTGTACTGCCCGATCATGTCCCTGATCCGTCAGGCGGCGTGGTTGTGCCTTTTTTTGGTGTTGAGACGTTGACCAGTACTCTAGCTTCCAAACTTGCCAGTAAAACCAAATGCGCACTGGTCGGCTTATCTTGTATTCGCCGTGATGATGGGCGCGGATTTGATATTTATTGCTATAAGCTTGATGACCCAGCGCTGTATGATCGCGATGCAAAAACAGCAGCTCATGCGCTCAATCAAGCTATGGAAAACATGATTACTGATAACTTCAACCACTATATGTGGGGTTATCGACGTTTTAAAAATTTACCTGTCTTAGGCAACCCTTATCGCGCTAGTGAGACTGATCTAGCCAATTTTATTCATACTCATCAAGATAGGTATCTTAGCGATAATACAGACACCTAATACTTGTACTTAAGCTTGCTAAGGTACAGATAATCATATTTGTGCTAAGATTAGCAGCATTCTTAGCCCTTCCTTGATATCCATACGAGTCTATTATGGCAACTGACACAACTGAATCTCTATCTACCGCTCAAATTCATATGAACGATAGTAAGCCTGAACAGCGTTATATCATCTGTATGAAGTGGGGTGACAAGTACGGTCCTGAATACGTCAATCGGTTGTATAATATGGTCAGCAGACATTTGACTTTAGACTTTCAAATGGTTTGCTTAACTGATGATAGTACGGGTATCGACGCTGCAGTAAACTGCTACCCTATTCCTGAGCTTAATCTACCAGCTGGGCTACCTGAACGCGGCTGGAAAAAGCTTACTACCTTTAAACCTGAATTGTATGGTCTAAAAGGGGTGGCACTTTTTTTAGATATTGATATTGTTATCGTCGATAATATAGATGCTTTTTTCACTTATGAAGCCGAGCATGATGATAGTGTCGTCATTATCCGTGATTGGAAAAAGCCATGGCGTATGGTGGGTAACAGCTCAGTGTATCGATTTAAAATCGGTCAAAATACCTATCCTAATTTGCTAAATAACTTTGAGAAAAACTTTGAGACAATCAGCTCGGAGGTACGCCACGAACAGGCTTATCTATCAAACTATTTACGTGAACATCACTATTTAGAGTATTGGGATAAAGACTGGTGTGTCAGCTTCAAATATCAATGCATTGCCCCTATTCCATTCAATCTAGTACGTACCCCAACGCTACCTGATGGCGCAAAGATTGTTATCTTCCACGGTGAAATCAATCCGCCCGATGCTATCAAAGGTGGCGGCGGCAAATGGTATCGTCATGTCAAACCAAGCCCTTGGTTAAAAGAGCATTGGCTGTAACCAAGTATCTAATTATAAGTACTAGGCGATGGCTAATTCCCAACCTCATATAGGAAGTATTATATTGGATGATAATATAAAAAAAGCCGTGAACCTCCCCAACACCATAGATCTAAGTGTTGATGAAAAAACTATTGTCATCAAAGCATTTAACGCAAATGAGGCTAATCAAAACTTAAATAAACAAATGGTAAATATTTTTGCATCTGGCCCTTCTATTGCAGATTTAGTTTTCCATGAGTCCTTAATTTCTGAACCAAGTATATTCGTCAATGGTAGCTTGAGCTTAACTAGAGAGCATTCTTTTTCTAATATTGTAGGTTATGTAATCAGTGATGCTAGATTCATTAAAAATAACCCTGAGGTTCTGAGTCAATATTACAAAGGACAACCTTTATATGCTACCGTCGCTGTTTATGAAGCAATCAGAGCCGATTTACCTAATTTAATCTCTCAGTATCACGAAAACATGAGGGTAATATTTCCTGCTGATAGACCGCTAAGTGATAAAACTAATACGCGCTGGCTAACTTCCTTACCTATCATTAAAAAAATCGTGAGTAAAAAGATAGAGCTTAGTAAATTTGCTAATCATTCTAGCTTTGTTATCAACTCTTCTCACGAGCCAGAGACTATTGGAGTATCATTAGATATCACTGATGGATTTATTGAAGCAGGAACGGTTGCTTATATCGCAGCTCAATTAGCATTTTCACGGCAAGCTGGGGCTATCCATTTGTATGGTATTGATCTATTAAACAGTAGTAAACCACGTTTTTATGAAGATAATAGCAACAATGCTCCATCTAAACTCGATAAAGCAGTCGCTGATCGCATTGTGCCTTCTTTCAATTTAATGGGTAGAGTGTATAGCAAACTGGGTGTCCCCTTGATCAATCATTCTTCGGTATCTAAAAAGCTATTTGATTTTGATTAAGTACATCATCTTTGACATTTATGATACTGATTCTGACTATTTTTCATATTTAATTATAGACAAAAATTATGACAATACCCGCCAATCTAAACAACAATCCAAAGACTATTATTTTAGCCATACCTTCTCTAAGTATTGGAGGTGCCGAGCAATTTGTAATTACCTTAGCCAAATCTTTGGAAAAATCACAACATAACGTACATATTTTACTACTACGAGAAGAAGTTGCATTACCTGTTCCTAGCAATATACCTATACATATATTTCCATATGCTAATTATCGCAAGATACCAAGATTCATGCGAAAGAAAATCATAGCAAAAGCAATGGATGCGTTTGTTATAAAGAATATAGGCGCTCCAGACTTATTACTATCTAACTTGAAATCTATCGATCAGTTTTTGGCATACAGTCAGTTAGACAACGTCTATCTGGTAGTTCACAATACATTGTCTAAGCTTCACAGTATGTCACCCAGATCGTTGAAGCAATTGAAAGATATTTACTTATCAAAGCCATGCATAGGTGTAAGCGAAGGTGTAACCGCAGACTTACCTACTCTATTAGAGCAAACTATTAATATAACGACCATTTATGATCCTGTTGATGTACAAAAGGCCGATGAGCTATCAGCGCTATTTACACCTCCGTATCAAGACTACTTAATAAACGTCAGTACTTTTAAAATGGCAAAAAGACATGACGTATTAATCGAAGCTTATGCAAAAAGCAACTTAGACGTTGATTTAGTATTGGTTGGTGATGGAGTAGAACGTCCAGCATCGGAAGCGCTGGCTAAGCAGTTGGGTGTCGCTGATCGTGTTCATTTTATAGGATTGACCTCCAACCCCTATCCTTACATTAAAAATGCTACTGCGATGGTGATATCGTCAGACTATGAAGGCTTGAATATTGCCATGCTTGAAGCCATTTTTTTAGGAACTCCGGTCATTAGTACTGCTTGTCCATCAGGTCCTCCTGAAGTATTACCTTCCAAAAACTTGGTCCCTGTAGGTGATACTGAGGCTTTAGCACAAAAAATGATAGAGGTTATAGGTAGGCCTGAAATTTTTGCAGTGGCTTTAGATGAGAAGTTTTATCCTGATTATGCTGCTGCCAAATACTTAGAGCTTATTGACTGAAATAATCCTATTTGTTGGCTAATATATCAGCACTACTCTTTATATTCTATTTCTTGCCTTTTATAGCCGTTAATAGTCAATAGTAATGAGCGTGATAGATTAGCTAAATTCATCTGTGTCCATAGTCTAGTTAACTCTCTATTAATTTTTTGCTGTGCAGAGAGTTTGACTTTGACAACGGGTCGTGACTGCCTTTCTTCTTCAAGACAGCTTTCAAAGCGCGTAGATTGTTCATTATATATTTTATCTTGAATACATAATGCTGGGGATACTTGATATACATTGCTTGTTTTCTGCTCAATCAGTTTATCGAACATTATGTGATCAACAGGTCTATCCACCCCTAGCTCTCGTGTCATTTTAACTAGTTTTTGAGCACCTTTTCGGCTAACAATATATCCCGCCATGCCCATATGACTGCTTTTCATTCGACATAACTTATGATCTGATGTTAGATTAGTACCTTTATTAACCAATACTCTTCCATGCATAGTTTCAAGTTTAATAACATCAAATTCACTTGGAAGCCATTCGGAGCTGTTTAATAAATCATTGGCTTCTTTTGAAAAATAAACGTCATCCTCAAACACCATTAAATATGGCATTTCATGTTTTACGACTTGCTCCCACAAACAATAGTGACTTAAATAGCAAGCAACCTCTCCTTTCGATATTCTTTCTGACGTAACAGCAAGACCATACTTCTTCAGGGTATTTTCAACTTGATCTTTATTGATAGCATCAAAATAGCTAAAATTAATACTATGCTCATTGAACAAGTCATCAATATGCTTACGACGTTCATGTTCATTGATAAGGCTAACTACAACTGCTTTTTTCATCCTAAGTTTTCTCTTTTTTTGCTGGTACTATCAGTAAATTTATTTATGTTTTCATCAATATAATATTACTATTTATTGAAAATGAGCCAAGGTATATGATTAAGAAATATACTATTAACTAGAAACTTCTCTCAAAAAAGAAAGGTATTGCTTAGCAATTTCTTTAGGGAGAAGTGATTCGTCAAAAGTTGCGTAAAATTTGTTTGGATTTTTCATAGCTTGGCTTAACTTATCAGCAATAGCATCGATATCATCTACTGGCATAAGGTTTTGTTCAGGAAGCATCTCTTTAGGGCCAGACTGACAATCAGTACTTATAATTGGTGTTTCTAGTGCTAGTGCTTCTGCAAGAACCATCGGAAACCCTTCTCTATTAGAAGTCATTACTTCAAACTGGGCATGTTTGACGTAAGGGTATGAGTTTTTATGGAATCCTAAAAGTTCTACTTTATCTGTTAAGTCAAGATCGATAATCAACTGCTCTATATCACTTTTGAGCTTACCCTGCCCTAGAAGTAACAATGGTAAGGATTGGTCAGTTTTAGCATAAGCCTTCAATAAAATATCATGGCGTTTAGCCTCTTTAAAACTACCAACATGGATAATATAATTTTGATATTCAGGAACAAATGCTTTGGCTAATTCTTGAATACCATCTCTATCGATAGGGTTGTTAATAGTCTTTATAGGCATGATGTCACCAAGATGATGAATAAAGTCATCTCTGACTCCATCACTAACGCATACGCATGGATGTTGAGAGTAGATGTCTTTCAGTTTAGATTTAAGCTTATCAATGTCATTTACTTGGCTAAATTTATAATATAACGACAATGTACTATGAATTACATAAGCTACGTTTGGTAGCTGACTATAGCGAAAAATATTATCTGGGCGTTCTAGGTTCGATAGTACAATATCAGGTTGGCCAATTTTATTTAAAATATAATTATCAACAGCACGCGCAAAAATCTTATGACGTCGCGCTACGCCTGGAATCAACTTATAAGGCTTAAACCTGAGTAAGTGATAGTTTAAGTTCGAGTTTAGATCATACTCTACAAGCGGCTTAAACCTCAAAACATGTACATCATAGCCTAAATCATAAAAGCCTTGCCCTAGTGTGAGTACAGAACGCTCTGCACCACCGCCTTGTAGGCAGTTAATAACAAGTACCGCTATTTTGGTACGTTTATTCATAAATAATGACCTATTCGTAAAGTGGCATCTACTTTATCAATGATCAAGGAGTAACCTTAATTTCACATTTCTAATGTATCACTAATAAATATACGCAAGCATTTGTAAAGTGCTATAAAGTCTTAACTAGAGACTTCTATTTAACGTTTAAAAACTCTCGAAAAAAAAGATTTAGAAGCTTCTGGGCGTGTAACCTTATTCCCGGTATAACGTTGCTGGGTCTTTTTTGGAAAATCTCCGAAAGGCTTAATGCGATAACTATCTAATTGATAACCATTAGTTATCGCTTCATCATAGTACTTATCGAATAGATCAGCCAAATCCTGTCTTGGATGTGACATTATCTCTCCATCAAACCAATGCTCGCGACCTTCTTCACTCAACCTATTTAATGAATGTTTATGGCTAAACTGAGTACCCATATCTGAGTAATGTAATATCCTAATATCTTCAATCGCTAAACCTTCTCCATCCACACAGTTGAAGCTATCTTGATAAGGTTCGACAAGCGCAGGATCTTTTTTGATTAGCTTCATCATTTTACGATGACCTTTAGGATCTTTTCTCAGTTTGGTTACTGATGGAATAGTATTTTTTGCAAGATCACAATCCCAAACACAAGTACAAAGACGCGTCATATCAGCTTTTGTCTTAGCTGCTACAATGGATTTACCATTTATAGGATGTGCCCATAATTCGGCTAGATCAGACAGTACAATCATATCTGCATCCATATAGATTGCTCGTCCTGAATAATTACAATATTCAGGTATCGCCCAGCGAAACCCTGAAAAAGGAGTTGGCCATTTAGTGGTGTTCCACCCTTCACCTGTCTCAGGATTCGAATACCAGAAACTTTGTGGATCACGTGATAATTGCATCCATACAATCTCAACAGGCAAGCTTGTATATTTATGAATACTATAATCTAGTACCATCATCTGTTCTAGATCACAATTATTAGGATCACATCCAACAAACACCTTAATAGTATTGCTATCCATATAACGTCCTCATAAATCAATAGTGTAAAAACAATAAATAGTTGAATTGTATCGCAGTTTGGTTTTATATAGCGAGCTCTTATAGCAAATCTTTAGAGTCAGTTTTTGAGCCAGCAATTAAAAATTGTACACTGGCGTTAGTATGAAACAAGCTTGAATACATTTGCTTCTTAATTGATTCTATAATACCAACCTTCATTCCTAGAAGCCGTACCGCTCGACGTTAATGAAAGTCTTAGTTAGGGTAGCGAGTAGCAATTGAGCTATTAAAAGCATGACTTCCCCTTTATCATCATGGGTATTATACAGCTTTTATCAACCTATCTTAAAAGCATTACGTCTGACCTAATCATAGGCGCTGGCCTAAAACCATTTAAGAGTTTGGTCAATGTGTAGGGTGCTTAGTGAGATTGCCATACTTACCAATTGCAATGTATCTATGTTTATCAAAGCAATGGGCACTACTAAAAATTTACAGCTATGGATGGTAGCATTTATTATACTTGCAATATTCGCGCCGCATCTGCACTGGTTGATGAGGTGACCATCAGTAAATACTCCATTATTATTAACCGACATTCTGTTGCATAAGCTAATACTCTTAATTGCCCGTGTAAAACAACAGTCTCCCAGCAAACATTTTAGTTTTTAATTGTTGATGATTGTGCCCCTTTGGTATTTTTTTAACATCAATTAGCATCTTAAGAATTACGACTATTACCCTCACTTGGACAAATACCACTCCTTTCTCACTAACCTTTATCATGAGATTTTATGGTGTTAATAACTTTCAAACCAACATAAGTTCGAGTGTTACTAAATTGCTGATTAATGCTCTTAAATCCTAGATTATTTATAGATCAGGCGGTTATAGTTGGCGCAAATTGTGCAGCTGTCATCCTATTGCTACCAAAGATAAGTTTATCGGTAACCACATTCTTGACTTTATTACCAAGAGCTAGCACGCTATAGGAGACATGGTTACTGAATACAACTGACTATTGAATCATTCATTTTCAGAGTCAGTGGAGTGCAAGAATGTGAGGTTGGTTAAGTAGTAGGCAATAAGATAATCAGTTGTTGCGTTTACTGTTTTATATTTTAAGCTCATGTACTTACCAAGCGCTTATAATCTCTGTGATAAAATTTATAGATAGGAAATAATTTATGTCATCTGAATTGTCTATTAATGATTCTAATAAAACCACCAACATTCTTTTCATTTATCATCGCCTTGACGGCATCGGTGGTATTGAGACCCGCTGGATAGATGAATTTAAATATTTAAATAAACACAATTACCAGGTCTACTTGCTAACTAACAAGAGAGCTTTTGATCCGAATATTGCTAAGCTATTCAATACCTGTCATTTTACTACAGTTGATATAGAGAGCGTGTCTTTAGCGACTGACTTCATAAAACTGGTCGATCATGTTGTTAACACTATCGAGAGTCATGATATTAAATTACTAAGCATACATATGCTTGATTTGTTTGCCTGTGCAGCTGTAATGGCCGCTCAACTTTGTCGTATCCCTGTCATCTCTACTGTTCATGGACCTTTAGATATATATCGCAAACCATTTAATCGTTTATTTATTCAAATGCTAACAGGTGAAAGTTTTAGTTTGTCTATCTATGTTTCTAAGTTACTAGAAAGCATTATGCCAGCTAGAAACGCCAATAAGGCTATAATTCCCAACTTAATTAATTTAAATGAATATCGACATCAAACAAGTGAAATCACACCAGCTTGGCTATTAATAAGTCGTATAAGTGCTGAAAAGTACGAATCGATTTTACGGTTTTTGCAGGCAGCAAATAGTTGTAATATAGCTAATATTGACATCGCAGGCGGCGGTGATCCATTAGAACTACGCAAACGTATCAATGCTCTTGATATCAAAACTCAAGTAAGGTTTTTAGGTGAAGTTAGAGATATAGCGGAACTGATACCAGGGTATTTAGGTGTTGCTGGAATGGGCCGTGTCGCTATAGAAGGCTTAGCTTGTCAAAAGCCAGTGTGTATTATTTCTCCTGAAGGCAGTTTAATCGGCTTAGTGACTACATATAACTTTACACGTCTTAAAAATTACAATTTCACTGGCAAAGGACTTGTAGCAATTGACAATCAAGAGCTATCCAAACAGCTCGAACGTCACACTCCTGAGAATAGTCAACGCCTCTATCAAAAATTAAAACATGAGCTTTCTATCGATAATTGGGATAAATACATTGAGCTGTATAAAAAAATAACTTTTATAGACAATCAAGCTTTAGAATCTCTTTATCATAAGCTTGCTTACTTTGCAGTTACCCTTTCACGTCCATTTGAAAAAGATGAGTTTCTTTGGCATTTGTTTTATGAGACTTTGATTGAATATAAATTAGATAATATCAAAGAAATGTACCATTATTATGAAAATAGTATCGGGCTTAATAGTGACTACCCTAATCCTTATAAAACAAATAAAAAAATAAAATGGCGAGAAAAGTTTAAGTAGCTATACTTTATACAAGTAGTCATAAAAAAAGCTAAGACCTGTATAAGTCTTAGCTTTTTTACATAGAAATATTCAGTTAATCTAAGCTTATAATTAATCAATAAAGCTTAACCAATCCATGTACTTCTCGTTGCGACCATGTACCACATCGAAGTACAAGGTTTGTAGCTTCTCAGTCAATGGACCACGACCACCATTGCCGATAGTGCGATCGTCATACTCACGAATAGGCGTCACTTCAGCAGCAGTACCTGTCATGAAGATTTCATCGGCCAGATAGAACTCATCTCGAGTGATACGGCGCTCAATGACGTTAATGCCCAAGTCAGCGGCAAACTGTAAAATAGTGCGACGAGTAATACCATCTAGTGCGCCGCCAGATAAATCTGGGGTATGTAGTTCACCGTTCTTAACTAAGAATAAATTCTCACCTGCACCTTGACACACAAAGCCTTGTGGGTCCATTAGGATGGCTTCGTCATACCCGTTACGGGTAACTTCTTGGTTAGCCATAATAGATACTGGATAGTTACTTGAAGCCTTGGCTTTACACATCGTGACGTTTGGCATGTGGTGTGTATAAGAAGATGTTTTGACGCGGATACCGTTTTGGATGCCCTCGTCACCAAGATATGCGCCCCAATGCCAAGCCGCAACCATCGCGTTGATACTGTTACCATGTGAGGATAGGCCTAGCTTTTCTGCGCCAACCCAAATAAGTGGACGAATATAAGCTTCTGCTAACTCATTTTGTTTAACCACATCTTTATGCGCTTGTTCAAGCGTAGCTGCATCAAAAGGCACATCCATTTGAAATATCTTTGCAGACCCTAACAGACGGTCGGTATGGTCTTTTAGACGAAAAATCGCCGTGCGCTTATCAGCGGTTTGGTAGGCACGTACGCCCTCAAACACAGCCATACCATAATGCAAACTATGGGTAAGTACATGAACTTTGGCATCAGGTTGTTCAACCATTGTGCCGTTCATCCAAAGCTTGCCTTCCTGTGTTGCCATATTCATGTAAGAATCCTTATGTTAGTACTATCGACTAACTTTTTATTGAGTTTTAAGTAAGTGTTTTAATTAAAATTGTATGCTTATACCGAGTCCGTATTAGTGCGTAAATGATTATATCATCGGCAAGCCAAACAAATGAAACATTTTAGTTTATCCTAACATGGCTTTTATTTATAGCCTTTGCCGTATAAACGCTTATTCTTCTTCTCTCGAGGACACACCCATAAGATGTTGCCACTGAGCTTGTACCAGTGCGCGTGTCTCTGTCCATAGCAGCTCATCTACCAGTAGTGATTGCTCAGACAATGCTAACTGATGGGTGGCGGCGCGAATACGTAAGTAAGCATCAGTTAAATCTTGACAGACTTGCTCCTCCCAAATGCCAAGCAACGCCACCTCTTCAAAGATGCGTACGTTGTCGCTCCACTTAGTGAGGCTTGGGTACTTATGCGAATAGGCCAACACGACAAATTGTGCCAGAAACTCAATATCAATGATACCGCCAGCGTCTTGCTTAAGATGAAACTTGCCCGCTTGTTGTTGCCATTGACTGGTGCCCAGATGCTTTTGCATCTTGATGCGCATACTTGTCACTTCCGTACGTACTTCATCAAGCGTACGTGGCAAGGCCAATATCGTACGGCGAATATCGCAAAATAGCGCTGTTACACGTTTGTCGCCGCATACTGCCCGTGCCCGAACCAGTGCCTGATGCTCCCAAGCCCACGCTTTTTCGCGCTGATAAGTCTCAAAAGCATGACAAGAAACCACCATCATACCTGCATTTCCCGATGGGCGCAGACGCATATCGATTTCATACGCTCGCCCATCACGCGTTTGCGTATTGAGATAAGTCATAAGCTTTTGAGCTAAACGAGCCGCAAACTTCATGCCACTGACTGACTTCTCACCAGTCGTCATGCCCTGCTCTTTTATTTTGTGTAAAAACACCAAATCTAAATCGGAGGAATAAGACAGCTCAAGGCCACCAAGCTTACCATAACCGATAATAGCAAAACCACAATCCGCTTCAGTCACTGGATCACCATTTTGGGCGATAGGATAGCCATAGCGCTTGACCAATTCTGCAAAAGCCCGTTCCAGTGCAGCCTCTAACACCACAGCTGCAATATAGGTCAAGGAATCTGATACCTTCATAATGGGCCGTTCAGCCAAGACGTCGCTAGCAGCAACGGCCAGTACTTGGTTCTTTTTAAACAATCGCAGCACACTCAGTAGCTCTTCTTCGTCATCAGGCTCTACACGCAATAGACGCTGACGCAAAATGTCGTGTAGCTCTAGTTTATCTGGCAGATGACGATAACGCTGCTGTAAAAAGGTATCGAGTAGCACGGGATACCGTGCCAGCTCATTGGCAATCCAAGGACTGGCAGACAACATCGGAATCAGCTCAACCGTTGCATTTGGGTTTTCTGCGATCATGACTAAGTAGATTGAGCGCCGACAAATTGCCTCAAGTAAATTGATTAGACGCGGCAATGCGCTATTGGCCAGCTGCTGCTGTTCTTGATGCGCAAGCAACGCATGCACGATTACTGGGTAAGCATCATCTAAACGGGTTCTGGCTTCCTCGCTTAAGTTGGAGACCATTTTTGATTGCCAAAATGTCTGTAATTGGGCGCGGTTTTGTTCTGTTAATACGGTGTCAAGCTGCGCAATTTGCTCATCAAGGTTGGCATGGTCAAGCTCAGTATCTTCTTGATCGGGTACTTGTCGTTCAGTCACCATACGCTCAAATGGAACATTGACATTTTCGCGATGCAAATTGAGCATTGTTAGTAGCGCATCCCAAGTCTCAAAGCCTAAAGTGCGAGCCAAATTGTACTGCCAATGTTCGTCATTAGGCAACCGCTGAGTCTGCTGATCGTTAATCGCTTGGATGCCGTGCTCAAGTCGACGCAAAAACCGGTAAGCGGCTTGTAATTGCTCATAGGTTGAGTATTCAAGATATTCAAGTTCACATAAAGCCATCATTGCTTGTAGACACGACTTGACTTGTAACTGCGGATGACGGCCACCGTAGATGAGCTGAAAAGCTTGTACAATAAACTCAATATCACGAATACCGCCAGCACCTAGCTTGATATTGTCTAAGTCCTCTCGCTGTGCGACTTGATTTTGAATGAGTGACTTCATCTCACGCAATGCTGAAAAGGCACTGTAATCAACGTAATACCGAAAAACGAATGGCTTAATCAGCGCTTGTAGCTCGTCATAAAATGGCGGTGTAATCTGACCGACTACGCGTGCTTTTAACCAAGCAAAACGTTCCCATGCTCGTCCATGATTGGCAAAATACTTTTGTAATGCTGACAGATGAATGGCCAAATCGCTACCATCTCCCCATGGTCGCAAGCGCATATCTACCCGAAATACAAACCCGTCCGCAGTACAATTATCCAATAATTTAATAATACCTTGACCAAGGCGCGTCATAAAACGCTTGTTATCAATGCATCGCGTGCCTTGTGCCTTATCCCCATCAGTCTCACCGCGCGCTTGATGGACAAATATCAGATCGATATCACTCGACAAATTCAGCTCATGAGCGCCAAGTTTACCCATGGCCATAATTGCCATGTCGTCAATACGCTTCACCCCTTTATCATCTATAAAAGTTGGCTTGCCATATTGAGTAACCAGTTGCCGATAAGTATAGTCTTTGGCAAAGTCTATACAGCCATCAGCAAATTCAGAGAGCTCATCCGTCAATTGTTCAAGCTCTATCATTCTTAAAGCATCTTGCCAAATCCAGCGCATCATCAATAGATTGCGCAAATTTCGCAGCCCTCTCATGACTGTCGTCTCATCGCCCAACTGGTAGTTATCATCTAACGTATAATCTTGAATAAGGTCATCTATTCGCTGGCGAGTTAATGTTTGATCGAGTGGATAGCTACGCAAAAACGTCTGACAAGAAGTCGTTCGGCTCTCCCAAATCTGATATGCAAAAGCACTAGCAATACTTAAAACTTGGATCTGTTCAGCTGTGGGCTGATGGCTTTGGTTATTGATTGTAGTAAATGACATCGCCGATGACATAATAAGTGCTCCGTACAGCATGGATTAATAAGACTACCTGAACCTAGCTGTTTTGTTCATAGTTTTTTCTAACGAGAGAGTCATATTGAATAATGTGGTCTATGTATTACCAGTCTACTGCTTACAATATATACAGTATTTGACCAAGTTAACTTTATGGTAGCATGGTTAGCTGAAGTATCAATAATCACAAACTTACAGCAGCTAATGATGATGCATACATTCTGCTAGATAGTATCGTCCGTAAAGTTACAGATTATCTATCCAAAAATAGTGGAGAAGCTCTATGAAGCTGACTGAGCAAAATATAGAGAGTGACAGCCCTAAGAATAAGACCGACGATGAAGGATTTTTACTTAGCAATATTCGATTAGAAACCGGTTTTGTGCGCAATAAGTACAATGAAGTTGTTGCGACAGAGACGTCGCTTTTTGATATTTTTATCTCTAATGGCAAAATCGAATCAATCACTAAAAAAGAACTGACAAATGAGAGTCAAACGAACCTTAATGTAAAAACAGTTGATGCTAATGAATTCTTAATGCTGCCAACTTTTCAAGATATGCATATTCATATCGATAAAACTTACTACGGTTCAGGTTGGCAAGCAGCACCTTGGACGGGCAGTATCAAAGATATGATTCGTCTAGAGGAAAAATTAATTCCAAAACTCCTTCCTGACTCTCAGCGAAAAGCTGAAGAATGCATACAGCTCATGCAAAGCTATGGCTCTACTTTTGCTCGTTGCCACTGCAATATTGATCCCGTTAGCGGGTTAAAAAGCTTAGAACATCTGCTGTTAGCGTTGGATAATTACAAAGACAGCTTTGATTGGGAAATAGCCGCCTTTCCTCAACACGGTATTCTTTATTCGCAGTCCGAGGGCTTGTTGAGAGAAGCGGCTCAAATGGATATTGATTTCATTGGCGGACTTGATCCCACAGTTGTCGATGGCGATATGAAAAAATCTTTAGATATTATGTTTGATATCGCGTTAGATTATGACAAAGGTGTCGATATTCATCTCCATGAAGACCTGCCTTCTGGCAAAGCGGCGATGGATTATATGATAAAAAAGGTTAAAGAAAACAAGGTACTGCAAGGTAAAACCTTTATTACCCATGCTTACGCATTGGCTATGATGCCGCAAAAAGAGCTGGAATTTATCGCTGAGCAATTTGCAGAATATGGTATCGGCATCGTTTCCAGCGTCCCAATTGTCAGCCAAGTAATGCCTGTTCCCACCTTAAAAAAACACAACGTCAATGTCCTAACTGGTACTGACAATCTTATGGATAACTTTTCGCCATTCGGAACGGGCGATATGCTACAAAAAGCAAATTTATGCGCGCAACTCTATAATTGGACTGACGAATATCGTTTGAATCGGGCGTTAAAAATGATTGCCAATCATACGTTACCTTTGGACGACCAAGGCAAGCAAGTCTGGCCGTTCATAGGCGCTGACGCTGACTTTATACTGGTCAATGCCTCTTGTTCTGCGGAGGCAGTAGCCCGCCTACCAAGACGCGAAGCGGTTTACTATAAAGGTAAGGTGATTTTTCAATAACTAGTACCTATGCCTTTATCAAACATTTAATGCACGGTTTTGTGGATATAGGTTATGACGAGCCGCTGATAATATCCATAAATGTTTTGCGTGGAAAAAACGTTCAACTCTTAGAAGATATAAAGGTATTAACTGTAAGCACATCGACAATATGCAAGCAATGATAAAAAAAGAGAAGTCCGTCGCAGTCGACGTGACCAATGAGTTTGATAATCTCAAAAAACAGATTACAGAGTGGTACAATAACGATCAAAACTAAAACCTAACTAAAATATAATACTTTGAATTCTGAACTTTTATGATGGCTTATAACTATGAACGCTACCCCGCTACTCCTGATTACGACCGACCCAACCCAGCCGCTTGCGCATTTGGCGCTGCGTTATGCTCGTACCTTTTTAAAACAAATGAAGTTGCAACAGACGCAACTTGCTGATGAGAGGCATGAGCGAGGAATCATTGAAAACGATACGCAACCTTTAAATGTCTTTTTTTACGCTGACGCTGCGCATACAGCCAATCGCCTACGCTGGCAGTCAGCGGATCAGACTGACTTAACTCAAGAATGGCAAGCGCTTGCTAAGCAATACCAGCTCTCGCTACCTGTATGCGTCAGCACTGCGCTTAGCCGCGGTATCAGTGATAGTGATAACAGCACACGCCATCAGCTAAATGGTGAAAATATTGCCGATGGCTTTCATTTAGTTGGACTTAGTGAGCTTGCTATAATGATGCAAGGCAACTGCCGTCTGCTACAGTTTTAAGTGCCAATTAAGTACGAATATTCATCATGGATAATAAGAAATAACCTATGAAATTACTCATTCAGCTGCGCACTCCAACGGAGATGGCAAGTTATGAAGGTTGTGCCCTCGCCTTGACGCTTGCAACTTTCGGTCATGAGGTGCAGCTTTATTTAGACGCTCCTGTTTTTGGACTATTAATGCAGCCGAAGTCGCGTTTGCACGGTATGATTCAATCTCTTGAACTATATGATATGCCGCCCGCTTGGCTACCTGAGGATGTATTTAGCGGATGGCTTACAGGCATGGTACCAAGCGATTTAGCCGCGCAGCTTACGCTAATACCAGAAGTCGTTAACTCACAAGATTTTGAGCAGATCTTAGCTTTTTGATGGTATATATTTTTAGATATTACCTTGCTATTTGTAAACATTCGGAAACTTAATATGGCAACTTTATATCAATTACACAGTACAGTGGATAAGCTCAGACGAAGCACAGAAGAGATGGCGCTAACGTGGCGGGCTGGTGACAGTATTATTTTGTTAGGCGCAACTGTCGCTTTTGTTGAATGGCTAAATGCTTATTTGAGTGATAGTGATATAGAAGGTATCACAGCAATCTATGCTCTAGCGGATGATGTCGCAAATCTCAGTAATAATACGACTGCCAAATTAAACCTAAACGCCAAGCTGGCTGGTGTTTTAACTGATGATGAATGGGTTACTATGACCCAAGACCCACAGTTTGACAAAGTAGTGACCATATCCTTATGACTGTATCTAATATCACTATGTCTAACATTGCTTTAGACCAAGACGGTCATCTTTGTGACCATAATATATGGACACCTGCTATCGCCCAACAACTGGCAGATACATTAGATGTCAAGCTAAATGACGAGCACCTAGCCATCCTGCATCAAGTCCGGGCTTTTTTTGCTAGGTTTAATCACGCGCCAGCTACTCGCCCATTGATTAAATGGCTACAGCAGACTTTGCCTGAATACGATATCAGCAACCAAAAGTTGCAGCAACTGTTTAATACTGGCTTAGTTGCCCGTCATGTCAATCGTTTGTCAGGCCTCCCAAAGCCGCCTAACTGCTTATAAAAACCGCTTTTTTATAGGCTGCTATTTTGGGTCATAAACAGTGAGAGTCTCATAACCGGTGCTGCGACCTGTATCACCGTAAAATCCCTGCTGGCGCCATACTTCATAGAGACATATTGCCACGCTATTAGATAAGTTAAGACTGCGAGAATCAGGTAACATTGGCAGTCTTAACCAATTATTAGCGCCAATATCTTCACGTATATCATCCGCTAGACCTGCGGTTTCAGAACCAAAAACCAGTGCTACGCTAGGCGCTACCGCTGGTATGTTGTCGGTACTAGTATCTAATTGCACCATAAAATCATAATCATAAAACGGTTTACTAAGCTTGGTCGTCAGCGCTGTGATTGTCTGGCAATCTGCCTCAAATAATGCTTTCTTCGCTGCTGACCAGTCAGCATGCACTTGCAAGTGTGCGTATTCATGATAATCCAATCCAGCACGGCGTAACTTTTTATCATCCAGCTCAAAGCCTAGTGGCTGCACCAAATGTAGCTGCGCGCCACTATTGGCACATAAACGAATAATATTGCCAGTATTGCTAGGCATTTTGGGTGCCACTAGCACGATATGAATGGTCATAAAATTTCCATAATAGGATTAAAAAGATTGATGTTATTTGCGACATACTGGTCCAATGTTGTTCTTATGCACTATCGTCAACTGACAGCTATGTAAACCAGCTAACTACTAACCGTAATTAAAAGTTACAGTTTATTGTCAATAATTACATTTTGATACTGGGCACAGATTTTAACTTTGATTATCATGGCTTCAATGGATATCAAGACAGTTTGATGATATCAGAACAGCCTATTTATTTATGCCTAACTGATATCATGATATTGCCATTTATCCTGCACATCGTTGGTAATACCTAAGCAACATGCTTATTATTACTCGAATAAACCTATCCATTTTGGGAACATTATTATGAAAAAAGTAATTATCGCATCTTTGACTGCTATGTTTGTATTGACTGGTTGCAACACTTTTAAAGGCCTAGGCCAAGACGTATCAAGTGCTGGCGAAGCAGTAAGTGGTGGTGCACAAGACGTACAAAACAAAATCTAATTGCTAAATTTTTAGATTCTGTATTTAAAGGGCTTACCTTTTGGTAAGTCCTTTTTTTGGTTTTTAAAAGTGGTAATTTATAGATAATGGTCATCTATGCAAATGCATAACAGCTTGAGCCTACAAACATCATAAAAAAGCACGCAATATCTGGTTTAAATACCGATGACCTAATAAAGTTGGTCGCAACAGATTAGGATCATCTATCAAGAGACCTTGCTCAACTAGCTCATTCACTTGTGGCGCTACACGCTCATATTTTAGCCCTGTTCGCGACTCAAACAATGTCCATGCTACCCCTTCGTGCAAACGCAGCGCATTGAGCATAAATTCACTGACCAACTCATCATCAGCGATTGGCTGCCAATTGACCATTTTTGGTGCATCTTGATAAGTCATATAGTCTTTTGGAGAGCGTGACTTACTAAAACGGTAGATACCTGTCTTTGATAGTAGTTCATCGTTTTGCAAATCTTTACTTATTAAGTCATTACTGTTCAAGGTCACTTTACCGTGTGCGCCAGCCCCAATGGCCAAATAATCGCCAAACTGCCAGTAATTGACATTATGTCGACACGGTTTATCTGACGCGCCTGCCCATGCCGATACTTCATAATTATCATAGCCTAGACGCTGTAGCAGAGCCTGCCCTGCTTCCTCAATATCAGCCAAGCTGTCCTCATCAGGTAAGATAGGCTGACTGCGATAGAATACGGTGTTGGGCTCAATCGTCAGCTGATACCAAGAGATGTGCGTTGCGCCAGCGTCATGTGCCGTTTGAATATCGTATAACGCTTCGCTAAGCGACTGCTGCGGTAACCCATGCATTAAGTCTACATTGACCCGCTCAAAGCCAGCAGCGCGAGCCGCCTGAATGGCGGCTGTTGCCTGATCAGGATTATGAATACGCCCAAGTGTTTGCAACTTATCAGCAGCGAAGCTCTGTACCCCGATAGATAAGCGATTAATACCCACTTTTAAATACTCAGCAAATGGTGCATGTTCTAACGTTCCAGGATTTGCTTCCATGGTAATTTCAATATCATTGGCAAATTCAAAGCAGTCTTGTAAACCTTTAAATAAACGCTGGTATTGAATAATCGGTAATAATGACGGCGTACCACCGCCTATAAATATTGAGCCAATCTGGCGTCCTTGAGTCAGAGGCTCTTGCATCTGCGCATCTAGCAAGAGTGCATCTACGTACTCATCATACATTGATAGCTGTACATCAGCGCCTAGCTCGTGCGAGTTAAAATCGCAATAAGGGCATTTTTTTACGCACCATGGAACATGAATATACAGCGCCAACGGTATAATGGTCGCGTCTATACAAGAAGCACCGTTAATATCAGCTCGCATGGTAATATTCTCACTTTTAGATATCGACATAACATAAACTTATTCAATAAAAAGCGGCGATAAACCGCAAAAAATACGGCTAGGATAACGGCTACGTCACTGAAAGAAAAGCATTGTATTCATCAATTGCATTTATTAAAGAGACGTTTAACGAACAGCTGTAAAACCATACTTAAACAAACACGACTATCATCAATGCCATCTAACAGGCAAGCTAGATAAAACGTATATCAAATATCATACGACAAATATGAGGATAACGAATATGGCATATTGGCTAATGAAATCTAATCCAAAATTTTTTGGTATTGAAGACCTACAACGGTTGGGTACAGAATGTTGGGACGGCGTACGTAACTACCGTGCGCGTAACTTTATGCGCGATGATATGCAAGTAGATGACAAAGTGTTTTTTTATCATTCGAGTGCAAAACCCTCTGGCGTCGCTGGCATTATGACAATAAGCCAAGCCGGTTACCCTGATCCAACCCAGTTTCATCCTGAACATCGGCATTACGACCCCATTGCAACTATTGAGGAACCGCGATGGTATATGGTCGATGTAACATTTGAGCGAGCTTTTAAAGAAACCCTACCCCTATCTGAGCTAAAATTTATCCCTGCACTTGAGGATTCATTACTACTTAGAAAGGGCTGCCAGCAACTGACCGTAATACCACTTGAGCCTAAGCATTGGCAGGCTATCATGGATATGGCAGAGATGCTGGAGCTAGTATGAGCTCATAAGTAATGGGTCAAAGGTTTTTGTAGCACTACCTTACCAAAGTTTGCTATATTGACGCCTTGATTTTTATCTACACTATTACACTATTTCCATATTCTAGGACTCATTTATGAGCGCACCCAAACTTGTACTATCTGTATTAACAGTCAGTGTATTAGGACTGACACTAAGCGCTTGCGGCAGCGATGGTGATAAAGTTAAAAAAGAATACGATCGCATCGAAGACCAAGTGAAAGACGAGTATGATCGTGTAGAAGATAAAGTCAAAGATAAGTATAAAGAAGTCGAAGATAAGCTGACTGATGACGAAAAAAGCATGGCTGAGATTTTGGAGTCTGTATTTTTACCAGAAGAGTCATTAGATAATTTCTTAGACAAATTGACGCCAGAGGGTGGGCGCGGCGGTCTCTATGTTGGTCACTTCACCGAGCTTGATGATGGCGATAATAGCGACATTGATATCGGAGCGATATATTTTGATATCAGTGATGACGGCGCTGGTAGCGTTGATGGGCGTATCAGTTACCAACAGCAGATTTGTCAAGAAAACCGCACACTCGATGTCAATACGGGCTTTAAAGTAGACAATTATATTACGGGCAAGGTAACAGGTAGCCTTGATACAGCAGAATTTTTAGACATCAAATATATCAATGATCTAGATCTTGAAACGCCAAACTTAATGACTACCTTTGCAGGTAGCTTTAAGGAAAACCAAGTAGGCTCACCATGGAGAGGCAGTTTTGAATATCAAGACAGTCTAGGTGGCACCACCCTTTCAGCTGCCAAAGACAATTGTAAGGTTACCTATACTCTGAGTGATCGTTCTAACTTTACCACTTATGCACTCGATTATACACTAGGTGCCATGATGCTCGACATCACTGGTAATGGTAACCAAAAAACCGTCACTTGGAAGAATCCAACTAACACAAAACAAGTATTAGTCAGCCAAATCGATGTCAATAAAGCTGAGTCTGGCGCCAACGGTTATGTACAGAATGCTGTATTGGCTAATAGCGAAACACAATTCACGCCTGTTATTCCAAATGTCTCGACGAACTACGCTATTGTCGTGCAGGCATTTGATGCGAATAATAAACTGATTGGCTATCAAGCAATCGTACAAGATTTGCCTGAATCATTATGATCTTTGAATATATGAGCTTTTATAAGTATACATATGATGATTAACTCCAGACGACTCTGAAAAAGTTTTAAACGTTTTTTAAGCATTAAAATTACAGTCTGGCTTCTTAGCCATTTAATACAAGGATACCTGTCAGTTCATCATTTGAATTGGCGGGTTGCTTTTGTTTTATTGACGTCATTTTTATTTTCAAACTTTGGCTATATGGACTTGCTCATATTATTTATCGGAGTATTATCGTCAGCACAGTTTCTATGTTACTGCCTTACCAACGATTTGCTGATGGCAGTGTTTAAACATCAATAACCAACGTGAATAATGAAAAGTTGCTAACTATGGTTTTGCCATTATCCTTTACAGACTTTAAAAGCTACAGCTTACGTTTAGGCGTGCTTGCGCTACCTATTTTAATTACCCAATTTTGCCAAGCAGCGTTAGGAGTTGTTGACTCCATTATGGCGGGACGTGTCTCAGCACTTGACTTGGCTGCCGTGGCTGTTGGCTCTGGTATTTGGCTACCGCTGTTTTTATTGGCAACAGGTATTTTAATCGCTACCACGCCCCTAATTGGGGAAGCAATAGGGCAAAACAAACACAGCCAAGTTCCACACATCACTCAGCAGTCTATATGGACCGCCAGCGTGATCGGTATTTGCGGTTTTATTATTGTCAATTTGATGCCAAATGTGCTTGGCTTAATGGGTGTGCCAGAGAACATTCAGCCTATCGCTGCACAGTACCTACATGGTGTTTCTTTTGGTTTCCCAGCGCTCGCCATTTATGCAGTATTACGTAGTTATTGTGAAGCACTGAGTCGACCTGAGCCAGTCACAGTCGTTAGTATTATTGGTCTATTAGCAGATATACCGCTCAACTATATTTTTATCCACGGATTATTTGGCATGCCCGAGATGGGCGGTGCTGGCTGCGGTGTGGCAACAGCACTAGTGCTATGGATTAACGTATTGATTTTGGGCGCTTATACTACCTTCTCTAAGCGTCAACAATTTGCCAGTACTCGTTTTTTCTACAGCTTTACTGCTCCCAACCGAGAGCAAATAACCAAGCTCCTTAAACTTGGCATTCCCATTGGTTTGTCTATTTTTTTTGAAGCCAGCTTATTTAGCTTAGGCGCATTGGTCATTAGCCCATTAGGTGAGATCGCAACGGCGTCACATCAAGTCGCCCTAGCAGTTACTTCTCAGTTGTTTATGATTCCGATATCAGTCGCGATGGCGCTGACTATCATGGTATCTAATCGTTTTGGCGAAAAGAATCTGCTCGCCTTACGACACGTACAAGCAACTGGACTTATTTGGACAGTGCTCATTGCGCTTGTCTGCATGCTGGGTATTTGGATGTTTAGACCACAGCTTGCCGCAGCATTTACCGACAATCCTGAGTTACGAGCACAGGCTATGCATCTGTTAATCTTCGCGCTGGCTTATCAGCTCTTTGATGGCTGGCAGGTCAATGTTGCTGGGATATTACGCGGGATGCAGGATACCACCATACCGATGTGGGTGACGCTTTTTTGTTATTGGATGGTCGCCTTGCCGCTTGGTGTCTATCTAGTACGTTTTACAGGCATTGGTGCACAGGGGTTTTGGATGGCGCTCATTACTGGTTTGTTTTTATCCTCAATCCTTTTGACTTTACGATTACGTTACCAACAAAGGCGCCTGACGGCCATATGGACTTAATCAATGTTAAGAAAAACTCAACAAATATGGGACGCATGTTACTATTATTCGCCTTAGCGTCAAAAATATGTAAAAAATTCCAGTTAACAACTGTACATTGATTGCTCATTGCGTTGAATATAGGTATCATTAGCAGTCAATCAAACAATATTTTGTTACACTATTTCTTTCTTCAATTTAAAAAAAAGGCGTCATTAAAACTATGGATATTGAAAAAATACGCACACTAATCGCTCTCATGGAAGAAAATGAACTGGTCAATTTAGAAGTGAGTTCAGATGATGAGCATATCAGTTTAACTCGTCACTATGATGCACCAGCTCCAACCATGATGGCAGCGCCTGCTATGGGTGCAGCACCTATAGCTGCTACTGAAGCCAAAGCATCTGTCAAAGCTGGAAGCGTTGAAACCTCACCGATGGTTGGTGTGTTCTATGCTGCTCCTAGTCCTAATGACCCACCGTTTGTAAAAGTTGGTCAAACCGTACAGGCTGGCGACACACTTGGTATTATTGAAGCGATGAAAATCATGAATCCACTTGAAGCAACTCAAAGTGGTGTCATTGACGAAATCTTAGTGGACAACTCTGAGGTTGTACAGTTTGGCCAGCCTGTTATACGTTATAAAGCCTAATTGTACTCGCTACACCTTACTTTGTTACGTTCAATACCTCGTTCATACTCATATTATATGAGTGATGTGTAACGATTGGATTGATCAACGCCGCTTTGACGAGGATGACCCTATGATAAAAAAACTGCTCATCGCCAACCGAGGTGAGATTGCTCTACGTATCGTACGTGCGTGTAAAGCACTTGGTATAGAGACTGTCGGTATTTACTCCACTGCTGATGAAAACCTCATGCATCTACGCTTCGTTGATGAAGCTATTTGTATCGGTAAACCAAATGCCAGTGAAAGTTATTTGAATATCAGTACTATTTTAACAGCTGCTGAGATCTCTGGTGCTGATGCCATTCATCCTGGTTATGGTTTTTTGGCCGAAAATGCTGAATTCGCTGAACGTATCGAAGAAGCTGGTTTAACTTTTGTAGGCCCCAATGCTGATCATATTCGACTTATGGGTAATAAGGTATCTGCCATTAATGCCATGAAAAAAGCTGGCGTACCAACTGTTCCCGGCTCAGTCGGTGCTGTAACGATGCACAATGCGGAAGAACAAGCTCGTAATATTGGCTTCCCGTTGATCATTAAAGCCGCTTCTGGTGGTGGTGGTCGTGGTATGCGTGTCGTTGAACGTTTTGATGAGTTGGTCGGTCAAGTACAAGCGGCAAGACAAGAAGCTGAGCTGTGGTTTGGCGATGATACTGTCTATATGGAGCGTTACTTACAAAACCCGCGCCACGTTGAGATCCAAGTACTGGGCGATGGTAATGGTAATGCCATTCATCTTTATGATCGTGACTGCTCACTACAACGTCGTCACCAAAAGGTGTTAGAAGAAGCACCTGCTCCTGATATTCCGGATGATGTCCGTGAACCAATACTACAAGCTTGTGTTAAAGCATGTGAGCTGGTTGAATATCGCGGCGCTGGTACGTTTGAGTTTTTGTTTGAAAATAACGAATTTTTCTTTATTGAGATGAATACGCGGGTACAGGTTGAGCACCCTGTGACTGAAATGATCACTGGTATCGACGTGGTGGTTGAACAACTCAAAATCGCTGCAGGTTACGGCTTATCTTATCGTCAAGATGAGATTGAAATTCAAGGTCATGCAATTGAATGTCGTATTAATGCTGAAGACCCAGTAACTTTTATGCCCTCGCCTGGCAAAATTACACAGCTATACGCACCTAGTGGAGCTGGCGTACGCTTTGATTCGCATTTATATCCCGGCTATGAGATCCCTAGCTATTATGACTCATTGATTGGTAAGCTCATTTGCCATGGCCAGACTCGCCAGCAAGCTATTGCAAAAACAGTACATGCGCTTGATGAGCTTATTATCGAAGGTATAAAAACCAACATTCCTATGCATCGTGATGTCATTTTGGCAGATGAAAACTTCGTTAATGAAGCTCAGAATATCCATTATCTTGAAGAAGAAATGCTTAAATCACAAAAGACTAAAACTGCAAAATAATGAGAATATTGATGCTTTAAATAAAAACCGCTCTCTTATAAAGGAGCGGTTTTTTGATTGTTATGATTAAGACACTAAAGCCTATTGCTTATGGTAGGACTCTATGAAAATTCATAAAGCACTGTTTGCCTTCAGGATCAGCACACCACTGCATCTCATTGCCATCATGATTTAAATAAGCAATCAGCGCCTCGTCAGTCTGGTCAATCTGATTGCCTGAACAGTCTACTTCATTGTTATCATAAATAGTTTTGATGGCGATAATAGGCAAACCTTCTTCACGGTGCGTGACCAAATAACGTCCATAAGTCCATTCTTTGCCGCTTACTGCCCACATCTCGTTATCTGCACCAAAATTGTATAACTCTCGGCACTGCGTAGCACTTTTCGTCTTTATATTATCATCAGTTATTGTACTAGGCGCTATATTGGGTATGACTTTAAAAACACGGCGTTCGCTTTGATTCAACACACCATCTGCTTTAACAGTTATCTCAGGTTCATTGGTCTCTATATCATGAGCACTACCTGTTACCATTTGCTTCGCTATAGCCTCTTTGGTCATAGTGATGCCACTATCCAAATCTATTTCCCATTGCCCAGCAATAGCAGGACTAATATGCGTTGTAATCACTGACTGACTAACAGGTTCGCTATTACCAGGTAGTGAAGCTAGAACAGCAGCTAACGTAAATGACGCAAACGAGATTGGTTCCATAATTAACCTTATACTTATAATATAGATTGTCTGTCTTAGTGTAAGTCCTCGCTGTCGAACACACAAGTAACTTTATGCTATAGATGAACAGATGTGCATTTAGCAGAGCTTATATTCTATAAAAAAAACCGCCATACTCTATAAAAGATATGGCGGTTTTTAGTTTTATGCTGCTTAACTGTGACTAAAACTAAGCGGCTACCGTACTTGGCGCTTGAGCAAATGCAGAGAGTGCCCCTTTTAGCATCGCCGATACCGTACTGCTACAAGTACCAATACCAGAATAAACCTCGCCATCGACGTTAAGCTGAATATAAGCGGCCGCATTGGCATTGGTCTTATTATCGCTGTTGTTGCCGTCGTCGATACCATCACCACTATTGTGCTGCGGATTGATAGCATGCTCAGCGTAATTAATAACATGGATGGATTTACCAGTGTGCTGTGCAAGTCCATCAATAAATGATGATAATGGGCCATTACCCGTACCGTCAATCGTAATAGTATCGTCATTCATTTGTACTTGACCATTAAAATAAACGGCTCCGCCCTTATTATTAACACTATAATCTAATAGCTCTAAATTGCCTTTTTGCAAATATGTGTCTTCAAAGGTCTGTAATATCTCATCATTTTGTAGCTCGCGTGCCGCTGTCTCAGCCTGCTTTTGCACCACACCGCTAAAGTCAATTTGCATCCAGCGTGGCAAATTAAACCCATAGTTGCGCTGCAAGATGTAAGCAACGCCGCCTTTTCCAGATTGACTATTGATACGAACCACGTCTTGGTAGCTACGACCGATATGCGCCGGATCGATCGGCAAATAAGCCACGTCCCACACAGTGTCAGTCTCATCCTGATGCTTTTCATTATAATCAAGAGACTTTTTGATGGCGTCTTGGTGTGAGCCGCTAAAGGCAGTAAAGACGAGCTCGCCCACATATGGATGACGTGGATGCAGCGGTAGATTGTTACACTCGCTCACCACTTGCACGATTTCACTCATATTACTAAAATCAAGCTCAGGATCGATACCTTGGCTGAATAAGTTCATCGCCATCACCATGATATCCATATTACCAGTACGCTCTCCGTTCCCAAGCAACGTACCCTCGATACGATCGGCACCAGCAAGCACACCAAGCTCAGCCGCGGCAACTGCACAACCTCTATCATTATGAGTATGAAGACTAATAATCACATGCTCACGCTGGGCAAGATTGCGGCAGAAATATTCAACCTGATCGGCAAAAATATTAGGCATTGAGGCTTCAACGGTTGCTGGTAAGTTAAGAATAACCTCTTGTCCTTGTTGCGGTTGCCATACGTCGCAGACGGCGTTGCAGACTTCCACAGCGTATTCAGTTTCAGTTTGGCTAAAGCTCTCAGGTGAGTACTGGAATACCCATTCTGTCTCTGGATATTTGGCAGCATACTGCTGCAATAGCTTGGCACCAGTGATTGCAATTTCTTTAATTTCAGACTTATCTTTGCCATAAACCTTTTCACGCTGTACGCGGCAAGTTGAGTTGTAAACATGAACAATGGCTCGTTTGGCCCCCTTTAAAGATTCAAAGGTTCGAGCAATCAGATGCTCACGTGCTTGCACCAATACTTGCAAGGTCACATCATCTGGTACATGGTTTTCTTCGATAAGTTTGCGAGCAAAATCAAACTCAACTTGCGCCGCCGATGGAAACCCAATCTCAATGTCTTTAAAACCCACATCCACCAAAGTTTTAAAAAAGCGCATTTTTTGTTCGATAGTCATTGGATCAATGAGAGCTTGATTACCGTCACGTAGATCGACACTCGCCCATATTGGCGATGCCTCAATAGTTTTACTTGGCCATGTGCGATCCGGTAGTGAAGGTGCAAACGCAAATGGACGATATTTACGAAAATCAAAAGCGGCATTTTTAGGGGTAATCTTTGCCGTATGTGTGGTCGCATTGCGTGGGTCTTGGTTAGACATAATGAATCCTTTTAGACGATATAATGAGCTAAATACGTATCTAACTAAATCGCTTTATCACAAGAGATGGTGGTTACAACATTATAATAGCAAAGTTTTTAAAGTGAAAAACAGCTTTATTAAATAAATTGTCACATGTAAGTAGTGTTTATCACTAATATCATATATATTATCGGCACAAATCACTAACGATGAACAAAAGATATGACTGATAGCCAACCAGCCTCTCAAACCACACACTCTCTTGATGATACTGATAAGCGTATTTTACGTCTATTACAGACAGATGCCCGTATGAGTATTACCGAGTTGGCTGAAAACGTCAATTTGTCAGCGACTCCTTGCGCACGCCGGGTTAAGCGCCTAGAAGATACAGGTATTATCACAGGTTATCATACTCAAACAGATGCAGAAAAGCTTGGCTACCCACTTGCTATATTTATCGCCATTAGTATGGATCGCCACACAGCTGAGCGTTTTGAGCAGTTTGAAAAAAAGGTGCAAAGCTTCGACGAAGTGATCAGTTGTAGCATCGTGACAGGCCGCTCTGAGGACTACTTGATCAAAGTACGGGTACGCGATATGGCACATTATGAAGAGTTTTTATTACATCGGCTAAATCGTATCGAGGGCGTTGCACAAGTCCATACTAGCTTTGAGTTACGAGAGGTCTTTAGCCGCAGCATCGTTTAAGGCATTATGGCATCTTTACAATACTCGCTTGAGTGGGTTGTTATGCAGCCGATAAAATAGCACTATTAAAGCCAGTCCAACGAGTAAACCGATAGCTGCAACCAATAGACCTGCATTAAAATTATCGCTTTGTCCAGCCAAAGCAACCGTTACCAATGGTCCGATAAACTGCCCAAGCGCATAGGCTAAAGTTGCCAATCCTATAAGCAAATTAGAGTAAGCGGGATTGATATTTTTGATG
The DNA here is from genome assembly GCF_051847535.1 of Psychrobacter sp. 1U1. Lineage (NCBI taxonomy): Bacteria > Pseudomonadati > Pseudomonadota > Gammaproteobacteria > Moraxellales > Moraxellaceae > Psychrobacter > Psychrobacter sp. 1U1. The sequence continues at coordinate 284,980 of NZ_JBPYDD010000003.1, forward strand.
ATATTTAAGGTCATTGACACCATACCGACAAAGGTTAGTCCTAAAATAACGGCATTCGCATATAAGCCAAACGCCCCTTTAAACCACAAAGGTAAAAGCATCCCTAGCGCTTGTAATAGAGTTAAACCCATTAAGGTTTTGGTCTCACCAATACGCTTCGCAAGCGCACCCCACAGAGGATTCGACAGCATCGCAAAAATACCAACCAGCAACCAGATAAGTAGCCCAGCATAGCTCTGGATAGTAAGCCGCTGTGCTGCCATAACTGGTAAAAAAGTCGCTGAAGTAATATAACCAAATCCTGCTAATACATAGCTTGCTGATAACAACCCTATGGCTTTGGTATGACCGATAACAGCGTTATATAATGAGCGTTTAAAATTAATATAGGTTTGGCGTATAGATCGATGAGTAAGACTGGTCGGCGCATCTGCTATCGTTGACTCGCTAGATACGGCAGCATCGCTATTTGTCGGACGTAGACCGTAAAGTAGCCAGAGTAACGGCAAACTACTCACGCCCGCTACCAGCCAAATAATATCAAAATGATAGCCGAGCAATAACAACCACCAAGTCAATACGGCTGACAGGCTAATACCCACTCCTATCCCAGCATAGTGCAGCGTAGAAAGTATAGAGCGACGCTCATCGCTGAAGCTTTGAATCACTAATGACGAGCTTAAAATCATCGCCACTCCGCTTGCGACACCTGCTAGTAAACGGATAAAGTACCATAGACTTAATGACATTTTTGGTACGACAAGCATCATCGTCGTAATAACACTAACCATCGTCCATAGCATCAGCATTTGCCACGTGTGTCGCTGTGTCACAAATATGGCAATGAGCGCGCCAATAAAATAGCCAATATAGTTAATTGAGGCGAGCCATCCAGCAGTAGCGGTCGACAGCGACATTTGAACCATAATATCAGGTAAGGTCGCTGTAAATAAAAAGCGCCCATAACCCATCACTACCGCCAGACAGTAAAGTCCAATCCAAGCGATAGTGGTTTCATGAGTAATAATAGGGACAATACGGCTTTTGGAGGTAGTCATCATGACGCAGCCAATTTGTGGTTATCAGCACACAATCCTTTGTGTTAAAAACCTATAGATAGCGCTTAAAAGCAGCGATGAAGCTTAAAACTATGACATATTAAGTGCAGGCGCTGAATGCTGGCTAGTATCAGTCTGCCCCAGTATCTGTACTCGTTGGTCGCTAAACATATCCATATCAGGGGCAAGCGTACGCATGAACCGATCAAAATACAACAACTGCTTAGTCAATAAAGCAAAATCACGGGGGAAATGAATACCATGACGTTTGCCGACTTCGACAATTTCGAGCATCATCTGGTTAAGCTCATCGGCCTGCTCTTTACTATTAAAAGGCACCCCACTTGTAAACGTAATGTCTTCTGCCATGATGGTTTTCATCATGCGCTCTAGATCATTTGCTAAGCTCTGGGCATCGACATTACTGCGGCCATGGGTCATCTCCATATCGATCATATGCTGCGCCATCGCTTGATAGTTATTATCTTGCAATGCCTGCATCATCCCCATACAAGCACGCCAGCTTTCAGCCTTTAACTTACCCACAATGCCAAAATCCAAAAACCCAATTCGACCATCGGTTAACAGCATCAAGTTGCCAGCATGCAAGTCAGCGTGGAAACTATTACAAAACATAAGGCTTGCAAACCACGTATTTAACGTATCTGCCATCACTTGCGCTGGATCGTCACAATACTGACGCATAGCCGTCTCATCAATCATAGAAACGCCGTGTAATTGGCTCATAGTCAGGACGCGTTTGGTCGTCAAATCATCATAGACCTCTGGCGCTACTACTTTTGTGTTCCCCGATACGCTCAAAAACTGCTGAAAATCGCGAATATTTTGTGCCTCGCTAATAAAGTCAGTTTCAGCCAACATGCGCAGACGAATCTCATCGATAATCGGTGCAATACTGGCAAACCTCATTGATGGCATAAGCAGCTCAACAATTTTAGTCACGCCGTGCAACACGCCCAAATCCGTTTGCATAATGGTTTCGACTTCAGGCTTTTGTACCTTTAATACCACTTCGTCGCCATTATGCAAACGCGCGGCATGTACTTGAGCGATAGAGGCGGATGCTAATGGTTTTTCGTTAATGAACGCAAACTTATCCGCCAGTGTTTGCCCATCGACTGCCAGCTCAGCTGTCAGTACCTGCTCGATGTAGGTATAAGATAATGGCGTTGTTTGATCCAAACAGTCTTGAAAGGCTTCTACATATTCACGCGGAAACAACGAAGGTGTACTGGCTATAAACTGACCAATTTTGATATAAGTCGTGCCAAGCTGCTCAAAAGTATCTTTTAATAGTCTTGCATCAGGCTTCTCGCCTTTTGCAACTCTAAAGGCAGATAAGCCCGCGACACTGACCGTCTGACGCATACGATTGACCACATTGAACGAATGCTTGAGTAAATGAGGACGATGAATTTTCATAGAAGACAACTATAATTAAGAAACAAAATTGGATAATAAAATATATTGTGTCATTTAATATGTGACACTAAATAAATAGTAAAATAACTAAGCAGCGCACACAGGACAATGTTTGTCTTGCCGATAGCCCATCAGTCGCTGCTGCATCCGGCTACCATCCCACAAAAGCAGCTTATTAATCAGTGGATTTTTGGTTAATCCTAGATACTGTAAAGCAGCATTGGCTTGCAGGTTACCCATAATAGCCGTGGTACTGGCAAGCACTCCAGAATTGGCACAGGTACGTTCATCAATTTCTGCATTATGCGTGACTGAGCCAAAGACGCAGTAGTAACAACCAGTATTTAACTGCGGCTCAAACAATGCCAATTGACCTTGCATGCCAATTGCTGATGCAGTCAATAATGGTATCTGAAAGCGCACACTAATGCGATTAATGATGTCACGTGTGGCAAAGTTGTCGGTACAATCTAGTAAAAGACTGGGCTTACCTGCTGTCATATCAAGCAAATCATAAGCATTGTCTTCATTCAAGCGTGCAACCGTACCGCGAGCAGATATCAAGGGATTAATCTTTTCAAGCATTTCGGCAGCGGTCAACGCTTTAGGCCGACCGATATCTTCAGGTAAAAATAGCGTTTGCCGCTGTAAGTTACTTGCCTCAATCTCATCATCATCAATCAGATGAATTTGCCCAAGTCCTGCACGTACCAAAGTCTCAGAAGCTGGACAACCTAAACCGCCCGCGCCTATCATTACCACACGAGACGATTTCAAGCGTAGCTGCGCATCGACATCCCAACCGTCAAGCAACACCTGCCGTGCGTAACGCATTAGCTCATCATCTGATAGCACCACTGTTTCTACTGTATGAGTCATATTTACTACCAAAGTTATTACTTAAGAAACTGTACACTGAAGCCAATCTTCAAATTTGTCCAAGCGTCACCCGATCATTACCACCAAAGTCCTGCACCGTTTGTACGACTATAAAGCCATTATCTGCCAATATTTGCCGGACAGTTGCGCCCTGATCAAAACCATGCTCAAGCGCTAACAGTCCACCTGTACGTAAATATTTCGGTGCATACTGCACAATATGCTCTATATCGGCTAATCCATGATTAGGTGCACTTAACGCACTAATCGGTTCAGCTACTAAACGTGCTAAATGCTCGTCAGACTCGTCAATATAAGGCGGATTGGAGGCAATCACATCAAATAAACTTTCGTCCTGAGTAGACAACTTGCCATACCAGCTGCTCTGTACAAACTCAATATCGGCAACATCATTAACAGCGGCATTGTGTCTAGCAACTTTCAATGCCTCTGCTGATAAATCAACTGCGACCGTTTGCCAACTATCCTGTTTCAATTGATATTTTAACTCATGCGTTAAGCTGATAGCGATACAGCCTGAACCTGTTCCTAAGTCTAACAGCCGCTTTGGCTTATTAATATTATCTAAGCTCTTTGGCTGAGACTGTATCCACTTTAATACTTGTTCAACCAACACTTCAGTGTCAGGTCGAGGGATTAAAGTGTGCTTATTGACAGTAAAACTAAGCGACCAGAACTCTTGCTGTCCCGTTAAATACGCGAGCGGTGTGCCAGCCTGCATTTTGGCAATGCCATTATTATATCTCTCAAGCTCACTATCAGATAGCTCGTAGTTCTCATCAGTGATTAAAAATGAGCTTGGCTTATCGATGATATATAGCAACCAATCCGTTAGCCAGAATGATGGCAGCGTCCCTCCTGTATCACCATTTGTTAGTTGCCAGATTTGCTGCTTTATTTGATAAATGGTGAACGCTGTCATAGATTACTCATAAAAATACTGTCTAACAATTTGGGACAAAACACAGCTAATCGTTGTCGCTAGTCTGTAGCGCGTGGCGGCTCTTTAGTATCGGTTAGGTTTGGATTGGTTTTAGTTAAACCAGTCACAGTATTACCGCCGCTACCATTATCATCGTTGTCACTATAAATATCATCATTGTCACCGATAATAATATGTTTATCGACAAGATAAATCAGTGCCAAAATGGGTATACCGATCGCAAAGGTAAAAATAAAAAAGAACGGATAGCTGGTGTTATCGACGATAGTACCCGAATAACCACCCAGCACTTTGGGTAACAACGTCATAAGCGACGAGAATATCGCATATTGTACTGCAGTAAAGCGAATAGAAGTCAAAGCAGACAAAAAGGCAATAAATACGGCACTTGCAAGACCTGCAGCAAGGTTGTCAAATATTACTGCTAAGTACATATACGGCAAACTACCAGGATGATATGTCAACAATACAAACAACAGGTTAGTCGCACAAGCCAATATTGCCCCAACCATCATGGCTTGCATCATACGTAGCTTTTGCGCCAACAACCCGCCCAAAAATCCTCCAGCGATCACCATAATGACGCCGACTAATTTTACTGCATTGGCAATATCAGTCTTGGTAAAACCCATATCTTGATAAAAAACATTGGATATTACCCCAGCCACAATATCTGAAATACGATATAAACCAATAAGCGCTAGAAGCAACAAGGCTTTTTTGCCATAACGACGAAAGAAATCAGCGATAGGCTCAACCCATGTTGTCTTGGCAACTTCTGCTTCTACAAGGTTCGCTTTTACCAACCCATAACCGATAGCCAAAGCTACTGTCAGACTCAATGCCATACGCACCAATTCATACAAAAACCCTAAAAGCGCACTTTCTGTCGCAGGTAATAATGATCCTAAATTTGCGAATATGAACACAAAACCTATGACTGATAACGCAAATACCAAGACTAGACGTGAATAGTCTGATGTTTTACGTTCAACGCGTACCTGATTGCTGACTGGCTCATGAATAATCAAAGTGGTCGCGACCCCAATTCCCATGACCCCTGCCATAACCCAGTAAGTATTGCGCCACGCTTCATAACTATAAAACGCTTCAGTTGAACCAAAATAATCCGCCAAATATAGCGCGCCTGCCCCAGCGACAATCATACCCAAACGGTAGCCTGCAGTATACATGGCAGACAATACCGACTGTAGACTTGGGGGAGCAAGCTCAATGCGATAAGCATCGATGACAATATCTTGAGTAGCGGAAGAAAAACCAAGTAAAACCGCCCCAACTGCCATATAAATAAGGCTACCTTCATTGGTTGGATTGATACTTGCCATCAGACAAATCGCCACAATAATCATCAATTGAGCAATCAATATCCAGCTACGACGACGGCCCAATAGTTTAGTCAATATAGGAAGTGGCACGGCATCGACCAATGGCGCCCAAATAAACTTGAACGAATACCCAAGCGCCGCCCAACTAAACATCGTTACTACACTGCGATCAATACCAGCCTCACGCAGCCACAGTGACAGGCTTGAAAAAATAAGCAAGATGGGAATACCAGCGACAAACCCTAAGAACAACATGATAATGGCGCGTCGATCGAGATAGGCTTTTGCCGCCTCTCCCCATGACTTTTTGGCAACTGGGGGGTTTGGAGGCACAGGTTGGACAGCAGACATAACTATTCACCAAAAATTAAAACAAAAAACACAACCACGTACAATTCTTATCAGTCGTTAGTATCAATTATTTGCATCAAAAATTGATAAAAGCTGATTAAATTTGTACAAAGAAAGCCATACTTATAGCAAAATTGAATTATGGTACTTCAGAACGTTTATATTGACTAGACATTCTATCGAAATTTCTGCATTAAAGTTTGATAACTTAGCTTAATGACCCTGAATACCTTATTGCAGTAAACTTATGTATTATCAGCTCACAGAATTATTAACACACATGTGTTGTCTACATAATATCGTTTACACAATCATTGCTCACGTATTTACTGCCTACAATCATCTTTATCACATTCAAGTGTTGTAATAAAAATAAGACGAAGGCTACTAAAAACTAAGAGTGATTATATTTGCCGTACTTTTCAGACTTAGCAGCTTTTGTATATTCCTAATTATCATAAACTGATAGCTATTTCTTATATACAAGAATAATAGATTTGATTTAAACTGGTTACCTACTGCATATCTGTACACTTTTATTTTTATATACAGACAGCGTTTGTGTATTTATACAATAGGATTAACTAATGGCAATCGACGTAGTGGTCAATCAGCGGCATCTACAAATCCAGCTCAAACAGCTAGAGACGGTATGGCATACGGTAATCAATGGTTACAACCTAAGTCAAGCAGCGACAGTATTACATACCAGTCAATCAAGCTTATCAAAGCATATAGCAGCGCTTGAAAACCAACTCAAAACCGAAGTGTTCGTCCGACAAGGCAAACGCCTAACGGGTCTTACGACTATGGGAACAGCGCTTATGCCTCATATTGAGTCTATCTTTGCTGAAATTCGTACGATTGAGAACCTCAGTCTCGATTTTAATAATCCCAATATTGGTACGTTGACGATCGCTACCACTCACACACAAGCGCGATATGTTTTGCCGCACGTGGTTAAAGAGTTCAAAGAGCGCTTCCCCAAAGTTAATCTAATTTTGCAACAGGCTGACCCTGAGACCATTGCACAGATGGTAATTCGCGGGCAAGCTGATATCGGCATTGCCACCGAATCGTTACTCCATAACGACTATCTACGCTGCTATCGCTATTATGACTGGACACATCGCGTCATCGTACCAAGCGACCATGAATTGGCTGGACAAGAATCCATTGACCTACCTACTCTCGCCAGCTATCCGGTTGTCACCTATCACGGTGGTTTTACCGGACGCGGCGCCATCGATAAAACCTTTAGCGAGGCAGGCCTTGAGCCGGACATTGTACTGGCAGCACTTGATGCTGATGTGATAAGCACCTATGTCGGTCTGGGGCTTGGCATCGGTATCATTGCTGAGATGGCGTTTGAGCCCAGTCACTATCAAAACCTGACGGCTATTCCAGTCGATCATTTTGGCCGCTTTACCAGCTGGATGGCGGTACGAGATGACGCTGAGATTCGCCAATATGGTCGCGCCTTTATGGAGCTGTGCCAACAGCAGTTTGCCAATTAATGAGCAGTTGTTAAATAAAGTATCTCAAACTTACTAGATTTGCTTATGGATGATAAAATAGAATCTAAAACGTTATTCAACGTTTGATTCATTTTTTATTTATGCATGTATTGCTGGATACCTAGACATTTAATAATGTCTAGGTATCCAGCAATGTATGTCCATTTGTTCTTCTATAATCAGGTGATACCGCTCATGGAAAAATTCGTAGCGATCATTATGGCAATTTTTGCCGCCCCTTTACTGATTGGCGGCGCTTATCTGCTATTTTTAGGCGGTAGTCCTTACTATCTCTTCGCTGGCGTTATCATACTAACGACCGCTTTTTTATTGCTCAAAAAACATTGGAGTGCTTACGGGCTCTACGCCATCTTTATAGTAGCAACCATGGTATGGGCACTTTGGGAGTCTGGCTTTGATTGGTGGGCGCTAGCCCCTCGCGTTGGCTTTCCACTCATATTTGGTTTGCTGATGCTCCTACCATGGGTCTCGAGCAAAATGCGAGGACCCAAACCTGAAGTCACGCCAAACGCCACAAACAGCACACTAACCACAGACACCACTAAAAAAAGCCCTGTGTACTATTGGGGTCTGCTTGCAAGCGTGGGCGTAGGTGCCCTGCTCTCTTTTGGTAGTCTGGCAAATAACGCCACTGATAAACTAGGCGAGCTTGATTTATCTGCTACAGATAAAAGCGAGCAAAATGACAGCTCAGATGAGACGTCAGCCAATCTTGGTGACCCATTATCAAACGGTGAACACACGCCAGATGGCGAGTGGAGCGCCTATGGCCGTACCGACTACGGCCAACGCTATTCACCTTTAGATAAAATCAATACCAGCAACGTCAAAGACCTTGAGCTGGCATGGCAAATCCAAACGGGTGACGTTAAAGGTCCTGACGATATTGGTGAGACCACTTATCAAGCAACGCCCTTAAAAATTGGCAATGCACTATACCTATGTACGCCTCACAACTGGGTCATGGCATTAGATGCTGACTCTGGTGAAACGCTGTGGACATTTGATCCAAAAGTAGGAAAAAACCTACAACGTCAGCACCAAACATGTCGCGGCGTGTCCTATTACGCGGGTCAAGCAGTCTCTGATCCGGCGCCTGCCCTTGCCAATGACGAGACAACCAACGACAGCGCCATTACTGATAAAGCTGTGACAACCAGCACTGTGCAAGTGCAAAAAATTGCTGGTAATACCTTTAAAAACGCATCTAAGCAGTGCGATGCCAAGATATTTATCCCCACCTCTGATGCAAAGTTATACGCACTTGACCCAAATACTGGGCAGCGCTGCCAAGACTTCGGTGATGATGGCGCGCTAGATTTGATGCACAACATGCCGTTCAATCAAGCAGGGTATTATTATTCGACGTCGCCACCAGTAGTCGCGGGTGATACCATCATCGTAGCTGGCGCGGTCAACGATAACTACGATGTAAACTCGCCTTCTGGTGTGATACGTGCTTATGACGTCAATACCGGTGAGCTTCTTTGGAACTGGGATTCAGGTGACCCTGAAAACACTGCGCCTTTTGATGTCAACGATCCGGCCCAAACTTACAAAACCAGCTCGCCCAATTCATGGGCGATTGCTAGCGCTGATGAAGAGCTTGGATTGGCGTATTTCCCAATGGGCAATCGTACGCCCGACCAGCTTGGTAGCTATCGCAACGCTGCTGAAGAAAAATACGCAACATCTGTGGTCGCACTAGATATCGAGACGGGTAAAGCACGCTGGGTCCAGCAATTTGTCCATCATGATCTTTGGGATATGGATACCCCAGCGCAGCCAACCTTACTTGATCTAGATACCGCTGATGGCGTACAGCCTGCGTTAGTGGTGCCAACCAAACAAGGTGATGTGTATGTGCTAAACCGAGCGACGGGCGAGCCTATTGTACCGATCAAAGAGCGCCCTGCACCGCAAGGTTACCTTGTGGCAGGCGAGCACGCTGCACCGACTCAGCCTTATTCTGGCTTGAGCTTTGAGCCTGAACCACTCACTGAAAAAGATATGTGGGGTGCAAGCCTTGTGGATCAAATGATGTGCCGTATTGAGTTTAACAAGCTCAATTACGATGGCCGCTATACCCCACCATCAACCAAGGGTAGTCTGATCTATCCTGGTAACTTTGGTACCTTCAATTGGGGCGGTATTGCAGTCGATCCTGAAAACGGCGTGATGTTCGGTATGCCCACATACTTGGCATTTACATCCAAGCTCATCCCTAGAGACACATTGGGTGATGCAGAGACCAATAAAGGCGAGCAAGGGGTCAATGAAAACAAAGGGGCAGATTATGCAGTAGAAATGGGGCCCTTTTTATCACCGCTAGGTGTACCCTGCCAGCAGCCACCTTGGGGCACGGTCGCTGGTGCGGATTTGGCCACAGGTGATATCGCGTATCAACGTAAAAACGGTACGGTACAAGACCTATCTCCTATTCCTATAAAGTTGGAATTGGGCGTGCCTGGTATTGGTGGACCTATCATCACTAAGGGCGGCGTAGCGTTTTTGTCAGCTGCGACAGAAAATAACTTTCGAGCGTATGATCTAAAAAATGGCGACGTGCTGTGGAATGTTCGTATTCCAGCAGGAGGTCAAGCGACACCCATGACTTACTTAAACTCCAAAGGCGAGCAGATGGTACTCTTGGTCGCTGGTGGTCATGGTTCAGTGGGTACAACCATTGGAGACTATGTCTTAGCCTATAAGCTTGGTGTCCAAGATAAATAATACAAAATAAGTAATATTGGCGCATTAGAGCACTAATAATTTGATTTATTGTCTTTTTATTATGAGCCAATTGAGAAGCAGGTGACTTAGGTTGCCTGCTTTTTTTAGTGCCCTCACATAATGCCAAAATAAGCCATTATCACCCTACTTCTGACTTAATTATAAGACCTAACGACCATTATCACCGTGTCTGGATAACGGTTAAGCGAGTTTAAAAATAGGGTTGGCCTCCTTTGTTAGGATTTATTAACAGTGACTGGGGGCACTTGAAACTAACCCCGACTATAAGCATATCAATAGAAAATAACTGACAAACGACTGGATAATTTATGAGCACACAAATCCCTTTATCTTTTTTAGACCTAGCGCCCGTCCCTGAAGGTAGCACCATCGCTGAAGGCATTGCACAGACGGTTGAGACCGCTCAACGCGCAGAAGAGGTTGGCTTAAACCGTTACTGGATGGCAGAACACCACAATATGCCAGGTATCGCTAGTGCAGCCACCTCTGTGCTGCTGTCACATATCGGCAGTCAAACCAAGCGTATTCGTATCGGTGCTGGCGGTGTCATGCTGCCAAACCACGCTCCATTGGTCATCGCTGAGCAATTTGGCACCTTGCAGGCACTGTATGGTGATCGTATCGATTTGGGCTTGGGACGTGCCCCTGGTACAGATGGTGCGACCTTTCAGGCCTTACGTCGGCAAATGAAAGATGCTGAGCGCTTTCCGCAAGATGTGCAAGAGCTGATGTATTTTTTGGGTAATGGTACAGATAACAGCCCTGTACAGGCGTTTCCTGGTGCTCAATCAAACGTGCCTATTTGGATCTTAGGTTCATCACTATTTGGGGCTACCCTAGCGGCGCATCTGGGCTTGCCTTATGTGTTTGCCTCTCACTTTGCCCCCGCGATGCTTGAGCAGGCCATCACGACCTATCGCGAGCAATTCAAGCCGTCCGCCTATCTTGACAAACCTTACGTCATGATAGCGGCGAACCTGTTACTCGCTGATGATGACGCCACCGCGCATTATCACTTCACCTCAGCACAGCAAAGCTTTGTACGCTTGCGCCGCGGGGAAACAGGCCAAATGCCAAAACCCACTCACGATATGGACAGCATCTGGAGCTCAAGCGAGAAAATGATGGTAGACAACGCTTTATCGGTATCCTTTATTGGCTCTGTTGAGACGGTCAAGCCAAAACTTACTGCGTTTTTAGCCACGTATCAGCCAGATGAATTAATCGTGACAGCGAACGTTTATGATCAGGCCACACGCCTGCGTTCACTTGAACTTACACCTGAGCTAAACTTGTTTACTTTACAACAAGAGGAGACGCTTGCATAATCAAAGATGAACTTTAATGAGATAACGGTCATGGAATCATCTGCTTTTATTGGTTCATCAATATTTCTATATATCGTTGCATTTCTTGCAGTAATGGCCGTTGGAGGTTATCTGACGTATCATACAAGTGCAAAAAGAAAGCAGCATCGTAAAGACAAGCGAGATAGAGACAACTTAAATTGATGTAGCCCAATTTTATACCAAAAAAGCCGTTTTCTCTTATACGAGAAAACGGCTTTTTTAATGGCTGTCATATAGTCGTTCCACTATAAAACAAACACAGTATTACCAATCAATTGACGATCCGAGACTATTTTGTTCTGCTTGCTTTGCAACATATAAAGCAACTGCTGCATCAAAACTGGCTGCACCCACAGACTTAAATAGTGTTACCCCAGCAGACTTAGTCACCTCTTTTTTTAGCGCTCCAGTTACCAACGCTTGTAGATCACCACTGAGATCATCCCATGTCCAGGTACAATCAGAATTATCATGTGCTTGAATCAAATCACCTGCTTCGTGACGGCTACCGGCCAAATCATCAACGACGACCATGCTACTATTTGCAACGACATCGTTACCGATCTCTTTCATTGTCGCTTGATAAGCCCCTACTGCATTGATATGTGCATCTGTTTTAATTTGATCAATACTAAATAAACCTTCCGTCGCACGGGTGGCAACATTAATAATATCAGCATCACGGATCGCATCACCTACCTCTTCGCAGACGCTGATTTCAATATCCCATTGAGCATAATCACGGGCAAAACGGGTTTTAAATTGCGCTGCACCCTCATGGTTTCTGTTCCATAGATATACTGTTTTAATGTCAGGGCGTACTGTCAACACAGCATTTAGTTGTTCATAAGCCATACCGCCACAACCGACGACAGCGACACTTTGACAATCAGGCTTTGTCATATACTTAGTAGCGATACCTGATAATGCAGCGGTGCGCACTTGAGTGATATAAATGCCATCCATAATGGCCAATATCTCACCAGTGTCATTATTTGATACAGTAATAATGGCAGTGGTCGTTGGCATATCACGGCTAGGATTATCAGGACAAATGGTGACAAGCTTTACGGCAGTATACTCTTTTTCACCATCATAGATAGTTGCTGGCATTGATAAGTGCGAGCCTGAGCTATGCTTCTTATCCTCGCCAAAAGTCTCAATGACTAAACGTTCAGGCGCCTTTACCCAATTAGGATGAGCCGCTTGCTGATGTAATAGCTCTTCGATAGCATCAATAGCTGCTTGCATATTGAGATGTTCGGTCACTACCGCTTGATTTAATAATTGCACTATGAGCACTCCTTGCTGGTTGAATTTATAATCGTATTTATTATGGCGTTGTTGCTACTTTCATTTATTGGATACTTAGTTACTTAATTACTTGCTTGAATACTTAGTTACTTGCTTGAGTGAACGTATTTTCTCTATCTTGTCATAAAACATGACTGCTATATCAATCCTAACGCCCGTAACATCGCCGCGCCAATTGCCATCCCAAGCATTCCTACTACCGTGGTAAAAGCAAGAATATTGGCGGCGAGCACATCATTGCCTCCCATTGCCTTTGCCATTACATAACTGGCAGCGGCGGTCGGTGATGCAGCCATCAGAAACAACACACCCATATGTACACCCGTCAGTCCAAAACCTAATCCTACCGCGATAGCGACTATTGGTGCAATAACAATACGACCGATACTGGCTTGCATGGATAATCCTGAAGGATGCAGCATCGACTTTAAATCAATACTGGCCCCAGCGCAAATTAAGGCCAATGGCAATGCCACCGCTGCTAATAAATCGCCAGTCGTATGGATAACGCCAGTAAGTGGCGGCAGCATAAGAGCCTTATAAGCAAAAGCGGCCAATAAAGCGATGATTAATGGATTGGTAAATAGTTTTTTGACAATCATGGTGCTGCGGCTGATCCATGTATCATCGACGCTTTTGGACACACGGCTAAGAGTGATGACAGCTAAGATGTTAAACAATATCGTCACCACGCCCATATAGACCGCACCAATACTTAATCCTCGCTCTCCGTAAGCATTAGCAACTGTTGCCAGCCCGATAATCGCCATATTACTACGAAATATACCTTGTACAAACACCCCTTGATCCGCTGGACGACTCACAAAACGCTTGGCATAAACCTCTGCACCAATAAACAAGATAAAGGTCACCAAAATACCCGCCACTATCAGCGTGATTTGTTTGCCATAATCAACCTCACTATCGACCACGCTAAAAAATAGCAAACAGGGCAAACAGTAATTAAAGACAAAGTTTGAGGATTGATCAATAAAAGCCTGACTCGCCTCGCCGCGTCTTTGCATAAAAAAACCCAACCACATCAAGGCAAGGTTGGGCAGTACAATAGTAATCGCAAAAACAATAGCTTCGATCATAGATAAGCTCAGATTAGTCATGTGCTCAAAGCGATGTCATTGAAGGCATGAGCACATACTTATTATAGGTCAGATTAAATAATAGTGGAGTAAAATATTATAGAGTGTACTACATCTTTATTTATGATCTGGTTTTTTTACCCACTTACCATCAGCATTTTTTTCGTAGACATTTTCGACGGCTGCCCATGCCGTCGCAAACCAGCGAGACTCATCATCGTACTGCTCACTTGCACTATTGAAGGCTGCACGAAAAATTTCTTGTGCATGTTTGGGTAAATTGTCTTTTACCGCATCTGGTAAGTCTGATAAATTATCATAAGGCATAACGTTACTCCTTATTTATATTTGACTAGTATTATTTCTTACTAAACCAAAGTATAACAGTACCAAGCTGTTTTTAAATTGTTAAACATATAAACAGAAAAAACCCACAATAAAAGATTATTGTGGGTTTTTCTACAGACTGCAAATGTTGATGCGCTATCTAAGTGTTAACGCACTATTATCAGTCATGTACTATTATTAAGAACCTAATGCCGCTTTTGCTTTTTTCTGCTTTTTGACAGTCATCGCCAACAGTTGAACGGCAGCAGGAGTCACACCGCTTACGCGCCCAGCTTGAGCTAAGGTCGAAGGACGCACTTGTGTAAGCTTTTGCACGATCTCATTTGATAACCCTGACACAATACTATAGTCAAAATCCTCAGGCAATTTAGTATTCTCTAAGCGCTTCATTTGTTCAATCTCATCAGACTGACGATCAATGTAGCCTGCGTATTTGACAGAAATCTCAATCTGCTCACCTACTTGCGCATCGACTTGTGAATCAGTAATAGCAGCGATATCAGCAAAGTGGATTTGTGGACGTTTCATCAAGTCAAAAGCGGTCGCCTCTTTGCTAAGTACCTCGCCTGTTTGCTCAGTAACTTTTTGTCCCAAAGCATTAGCAGGGGTTGCCCACATATCCTTTAGACGTGAGGATTCTGTCGCAATGGCTTCCATCTTTTCTTGATACGCTTGCCAGCGCTCATCATCAACTAAGCCAAGTTTACGACCAGTCTCCGTCAGACGCTGATCCGCATTGTCTTCACGCAGTAGCAAACGATACTCAGCACGGCTAGTAAACATGCGATACGGCTCGGTAGTACCGTGCGTAATCAAGTCATCGACCAGCACGCCAAGGTAGGCCTCATCACGGCGCGGTGTCCATGTCTCAAACTCGCTATTATTAGTAGTAACTAATGCCGCATTGGTGCCTGCAAGCAAACCTTGCACGCCAGCTTCTTCATAACCCGTCGTACCATTGATTTGACCCGCAAAATATAAGCGATCAATAGATTTGGTCTCAAGGGTTGGTTTTAGATTTTGTGGATCAAAATAATCGTATTCAATCGCATAACCTGGGCGAGTGATATGGGCATTCTCAAGCCCTTTCATACTATGAATAAATTCAAGCTGCACATCAAATGGCAAGCTGGTTGAGATACCGTTTGGATACAACTCATGCGTGGTCAAACCTTCGGGCTCAATAAAAATTTGATGACTATCTTTGTCAGCAAAGCGGTGAATCTTATCTTCAATGGATGGACAATAGCGCGGGCCCACACCTTCAATTTTGCCAGAGAACATCGGTGAGCGCTCGAGGTTTTCACGGATGATGTCATGGGTGCGTGCATTGGTATGCGTAATATAACAATTGACTTGCTCAGGGTGCATAGACACATCACCCATATAGCTCATCACTGGCAATGGCGTATCACCCGGCTGCACCGTCATTACACTAAAGTCTACGCTACGCGCATCGATACGTGCAGGTGTACCTGTCTTTAAGCGCCCAACTGGCAGTTTTAGCTCACGCAAACGATCTGCCAACTTAATAGAAGGCTGATCCCCTGCACGTCCGCCTTTAGAGTTCTCAAGACCAATATGAATGACCCCGCCTAAAAACGTTCCCGAGGTCAAAACAACGGTTTCAGTCTTAAAGATAATACCAGTGGAGGTGACAACCGCCGTCGCACGGCCGTTTTCTACCAAAATATCATCAGCACCCTGTTGAAATAAATCAAGATTGGGCTGATTTTCAAGCGTCGCGCGTACGGCAGCTTTATATAAAATACGATCCGCTTGGGCACGGGTGGCTCGTACTGCTGCGCCTTTGCGGCTATTCAATACGCGAAACTGGATACCTGCCTTGTCTGTCGCTAGTGCCATAGCACCGCCGAGCGCATCAATCTCACGCACCAAATGCGACTTCCCGATACCGCCAATCGCTGGATTACAGCTCATTTGACCCAACGTCTCAATATTATGCGTCAACAGCAGGGTCTGCGCGCCCATACGTGCAGATGCTAAAGCAGCTTCTGTACCAGCATGACCGCCACCGATCACTATCACGTCGTAATGTTTTGGGTATTGCATGTAAGCCTCGCTTGAATGACAAAGTTTTTGGTGATAAATAACTGATTTCAACAATCATTTATCGCACAATGAATGGTCGTCAATCGTATTTTAAGAACAGATGGGAGTATTGTTAAAAACTGGTATCTTTAAAAACAGTTATCTAAATAAAGATACTAAAAAACAGCTGCTAATTATAACAATTTTTGCGCACTTAAAAAACGTTACGTCAAAAACGATTAAAATTAACTTATCGTTGTAAAATTTAGGCTATAAGAGCCAGTAACTTACCAACCAGTTAACGATTAGTGACCCTCATCATTTTAGTTTGCATTGTTGCCAGGACTTAACGGTACAATACGATCTGCTTGATTGCTAGCTAGCATATGATGGCTGCCATAGCCTTCTGGATTGATCTGCAAATAAGCATTCATCTGGCCAATAGCATCACCATCGTTACTGGCTAAAATATACTCTTTTATCATATCAACAGGTGGTAATGGTAAGTTTTTGAGTAGGGCCAAACGCTGATCGTTGTCGCCTTTATTGACGACCAGCTCAATAAGCTGGCGCGCATCAATGGGTAAATCTGGCGTATTTTGCGCCAGCAATGCCAAATGATAAGCGCCCGCTGTGTCTTGATCAGCTACCACTCGCTGCTCAATGGCAACATAAGTCGCTTCTGTAGCACCGCCTGCCACACTCAGTTGATGAATACATCTAAGTGCAGAGTTTGGCTCATTGCCTGCCATCTCAATAAGGCGTAGAGACTCAGCTTTTAGATGTTCACGGCGCTTCTCAATGGCAGTTTGTTCTGTCGCTTCTTGCTGCTTAGCTGAGGCATCTTGTTTTGATTGGTCATTCATAAGTATCTCTTATTATCTAAATTGTATGTATCTTAACCACTATATGGGGCTAAAACCGATAAAAACAACAAAGTACATAGACAACAAAAACCCGAGCAACTATATCAGTTACTCGGGTTTGCAATGCCAAAAAATACAAATCACTTATTTAAACAATAAAGTAGTTTTGGACAACAAAGTGGTCCAAAAAAATGTAGATCATTAAGCAGCAGGGCTGTTTGCTTCAACCAACGGCTTAAGCTCACCTGATTGATACATCTCAAGAATGATATCTGATCCGCCCATCAACTCACCATCAATCCATAACTGTGGAAACGTTGGCCAGTTACCAACTTTCGGTAACGTCGCACGGATTTCTGGATTTTCCAAAATGTTAACAAACGCGAATGGACGACCAATTTGGGTCAACACTTCAATAGAACGTGCTGAAAAACCACACTGCGGAAATTGCGGTGTGCCTTTCATATATAAGATAACTTTATTGTCTTTAATTTGATCACGAATCAATTGTTCAACATCGTTTGCAGCGGTATTCGGGGTTTGTTCACTCATAAAAGCTCCTATTGATTAAAGCGGTTCATTAAAATAGACATCAATACAAAATAATTGGATGAAGAGTTGCTTCATACATGGGGCAACCATTACAGTATTGCAAGTCGCGTACTTTTCAGTTTGGCCAATTTTTGTACGAATAAAATTAACTGGGTTCGACAACAGTGGGAACCAATAATACCACGGCACTGGCCATAATCCCTTCTTGTCGACCGGTAAAGCCGAGTTTTTCTGTGGTCGTGGCTTTAATGCTGACATTGCTAATGACCGTTTGCAAATCACTGGCGATATTTTCGCGCATAGCCAAGCTATGAGGAGCAAGTTTTGGGCGCTCACACATCACCGTAATATCAGCATTACCTAACGTGTAACCTGCTTCTTGAACTTTGCTATAGACATAGCGTAGTAACACCCTTGAATCCAGACCTGCATGGGCTGCATCCGTATCTGGAAAGTGCTGACCTATATCGCCAAGCGCCAATGCACCTAATAGCGCGTCTGCAAGTGCATGTAGCACCACATCACCATCTGAATGTGCCAGTAAGCTATGACTGTGCTCAATAGGCACGCCCGCTAGTATGACATATTGCTGCTGCTGACCATTATTATGAAACGCATGGACATCAATACCCTGACCAATTTTTATCATTGTTATCCCAAAATAAGCGTGATTAAAATAATTTAAAACTACTATCTGAATTTTACAAGCAGTAAGATGCCATAGGTCGCCATCAGTTTCAATTAGCTGGTATAATATAGCCCTTATTTTATCATCATATCTACTTTAAAGATAAACTGAATCCAAAAGATAAGATGACGTTGCGTTATCTTAGACGTTGAATAAAGTATAAATAGTTGAGCCGTTCTATGTCTGTTATGTCAAATACATCAACCCTATCAGATTCTGATTCTTTTAACGTTCAGCGCCCTCTGACGCTCGCTGATATCGACAATCCAAGCACCAAGCATGTGATCGTTGGCATGTCAGGTGGTGTCGATTCTTCTGTATCAGCCGTCCTACTCCAGCAAGCAGGCTTTAAGGTGGAAGGGCTGTTTATGAAAAACTGGGAAGAGGATGATGGCACCGAATACTGTACGGCTATGGACGACTTAGCCGACGCGCAAGCAGTGTGTGACAAAATCGGTATTAAATTGCATACAGCCAACTTTGCCATGGAATACTGGGATCGCGTATTTGAGCATTTTTTAGCGGAATACAAAGCTGGCCGCACGCCTAATCCTGACATTTTATGTAATAAAGAGATTAAATTTAAGGCATTCTTAGATTATGCTCTAACCCTTGGCGCTGACTATATTGCCACCGGTCACTATACACGTCGTAGTGTCAATTATACCAATGCCGATGGTACACTCGTTGCACAGCTACTGCGCGGCCTTGACAACAATAAAGACCAAAGTTACTTCTTACATGCCGTCGGCGGCGACAAAATTGCCAAGACCCTGTTTCCAGTGGGTGAGCTTGAAAAACCCGTCGTACGTCAGATCGCTGAAGAGCATGATCTAGCTACCGCTAAAAAGAAAGACTCGACGGGCATTTGCTTTATTGGTGAGCGTCGTTTTAAAGACTTCTTGCAGCAGTACTTGCCTGCCCAAAAAGGCGATATTATCACTGACGATAATAAAGTGATTGGCACTCATGATGGGTTGATGTATTACACGTTAGGTCAGCGCGGCGGTATCGGTATCGGCGGCGTCAAAGACCGTGTAGAGGCGCCATGGTTTGTACTGGCAAAAGACTTGGACAAAAACCGTTTGATCGTTGGTCAAGGCCACGCGCATCCGATGCTCATGAGTAATGAGCTGCAAGCTTATAAGCTTGACTGGATTGATGGTCTACCTCCTTTAGATATATTTAGCGCCGAAGGTTTGCGCTGTATGGCAAAATCGCGCTATCGTCAACCAGATCAGGCTTGTCATGTATTTGCCACAAACTCGGATGGCAGTGAAGTACGAGCCGTATTTGATGAACCACAGCGCGCTGTGACGCCTGGTCAGTCAGCAGTGTTTTATATCGATGAGGTTTGTTTGGGCGGCGGGGTGATTGCCTCTATTGATGCACCTTGTGGATTTTAAGACTACTCATTATTTATCAGTGCTCGTTATCAATTAATATTTTTTAGATGTGTTTGTAGGATATTTCATGACTGGCCGTTTCATTCCTGTTTTTAACATCGCAAACCCTTATCCAACCTGGAAAAAACATGTCATTGCTTTTGTCGTTATTACTACACCTTTAATTGCACAAGCTAACCCTACAGGTTTTGGCACATTTACTCGCGACACAAATACGATCGCAGGTAGTATTGCTTCAGGTACTTACAGAACAGCAGCAAATGCTACTGGTAAGTTTAAGGTTACTGCAGGACCGTCAAACGGTTATAACGGCTCTAGTGTTACAGTTGGAGACAACGGTGTTGAAATTAAAAATGAGTCCAACGCTGGTAGCGACAGAGATAAATTTACCTATACGATAACTATTACGCCTGATGACATCACCTCTTTACATACTATAAAAATTGGTCAAACCAGCTATACCACAGGTGGTAACTCTGAGATTGCCCGCCAAACACTAAGTTTTACTGAAAACACTCAGATCAACCTGCCTGTACAAGCGGCGGTTAGAGAAAATCCCGATGTTGGCTACTTTTTTGGTGCCATGGGTGATTACTTTATGGGCAAAAAACTGGCAGGAAATAGTTTTAGTTCCAATAATACGATAAGTCGACCACAATTGCGTGTTGATAGCTCAAATGGTGGGGATAGTGGTTTGTATTATTATGGAATCACTGCACTTAACGGTAGCGGCAATAGCAGCTCGTTTACGCTTACTACCAATGCTAATGGACAAGTATCTTTTGCATCTGGTCAAAAAAGAGGTACCTTGCCCCCTACGCCTACCTTTACCAATATTCTAAAAGAAACCTCTACCAACCCCAATAACCAAAACACGTATGCTTCTCTCAATACCAGCACCGTTATCCCTAATAACGGTAGCTACGTCAGCTATGGGATTGAAAACTCAAAAAGCAATTATGTAGTCGCAGTTAGGAATGCAGAGTCTGTAACTTTAACGTACGAAGGTATCATGAAAGGCAATAGTGCTATTGAGGCCGATGTAGTTGGTGAAAGTTATAATGAGTGGATTAGCTTTGGAGTAGAGAGCGAACCATATTACTATGTTTTTTCTGGTATAGTATTTGGTGACAATGGCGGTATTACTGCTGCAGAGGCAGATGCTAGTAACGCAAACATAACAAGCGGTGCCTACAGCAACAAACCTAATTATTTCAATGGTCTATTTAACAGCGCTTCTGAATCTGGTATTGCTGGTAGCATAGTCAAAATAGTCAATAACTGTGATAACCCAACCATAACTTACGCCACACAATCTGTAGAAAAGTCCGGCAACGCTATTGGCAAATATCAAATTAAAATACCTATTACTAACTTAAATGGCCAAGGTAATGTTTGCCTTTTAGAAGAAAGAAGCGACACTATTTATCCTATTCGTACGACGACTAATAAAAAGGCTATTACGTTAGAGAATGCGAAATATGAGTATCAAAACAATAACTTTGGTAGAGTTATTGATCAAAACGTAGCTTTAGTGCTAGAAAAAGAACAGGCTGCTAATGACTGCAAAGTGACTGATATTACCAGTCTCACTTATAGCAAAGACCCCCTTTCTAGCTCAGAGACTGGCGCAGGCGCAGATATTAAGCCTGGGAATTGCATTGCTTATAAGATTACTGCGACCAACCGTGCCAATATCGATATTAACAATTTCATCATGCACGACATTCTGCAAAAAAAAGGCGACAACAACGCCGCAGTAACGTCGAAACTCGCTGATCCTAGTTATCAGGCAAGCGATTATGCGAACGATAGTGTGCCAATCGGAGAAAACGGAACAGTGAAAACAGTACCTTTAAACTTAAGTGCCAAAACTCATCGTAGTTTTTACTTTAATACTCAGTATGGGACAACGCAATCAGATACTGTCAATACACCTTAAATATAAAGTTATATGAATAGACGGGTTTTTTACATTCACATTTCTGCTATATTACGCGCAACTATTTTTACCCCGTGCTTATATAGCAATTTTTAGTAGCTACACCTTTGCAATTTTTTATCTCATAACTATCGAGGCATCACTATGACTCCACTTACCGCACTCTCCCCAATCGACGGTCGTTACGCATCCAAAGCCGACAGCTTACGTCCTTATTTGTCTGAATTTGGCTTGATCAAAGCACGCGTCACCGTTGAGATTCGCTGGTTACAGTCATTGGCGGATAATAGCGCAATCGGTGAATTATCAGCATTTGATACAGATACCAATGCCTTTTTAAATAGCATTGTTGATGACTTTAGTGAAGCGGATGCACAAGCAATCAAAGACATCGAAGCAACGACCAATCACGATGTAAAAGCGGTTGAGTACTTTATCAAAGACAAATTTCGTGGTCAGGATGCCTTAATTGACTCACTTGAGTTCATTCACTTTGCCTGTACTAGTGAGGACATTAACAACTTATCGTACGCATTGATGCTAAAAGATAGCCGCGAGCTTGTGGTTGCAAAAATGCAGCAAGTGACCGACAGTATCGCCGACCTAGCCATTGCGCACGCCGATCAGCCAATGCTCTCACGTACTCACGGTCAAACTGCCAGCCCAACGACACTAGGTAAAGAGATGGCAAACGTGGCTTATCGCCTCGCCCGCCAAATCAAGCAAATTGGTCAGGTTGAGCTACTTGGTAAAATCAATGGCGCAGTCGGTAACTATAACGCGCATTTATCAGCCTATCCTGATGTAGACTGGGCTATGCATGCAGAGCAATTTATTAATGAGCGCCTTGAGCTGACCTTTAACCCTTATACGACGCAAATCGAGCCACATGACTATATCGCCGAGTTGTTTGATGCTGTAAAGCGTTTTAATACGGTATTGATCGATTTTAACCGTGATATTTGGCAATATATTAGCTTAGGCTATTTTAAGCAGCGTCTAAAGGACGGTGAAGTTGGCTCATCTACCATGCCGCATAAAGTCAATCCCATTGATTTTGAAAATTCAGAAGGCAACTTGGGCGTTGCCAATGCCATGCTCGCACATTTGGGCGAAAAACTGCCGATCTCACGTATGCAGCGCGATCTATCAGACTCGACCGTACTACGTAATATCGGTGTTGGTCTGGCGCAAAGCATGATTGCATTTGATGCTTGCCTAAAAGGCGTAGGCAAACTTGAATTAAATGCGCAGCGTTTGAATGATGACCTTGACCAAGCACAAGAAGTATTGGCAGAGCCGATTCAAACGGTCATGCGTCGCTACCGCGTTGAGAACCCTTATGAGAAACTCAAAGCCCTAACTCGTGGCAATGCCATGACTCGCGAAGCGATGCTAACGTTCGTTGACAGTGACGAGTTGGCAGCCGTTAGCGATGCTGATAAAGCACGTCTACGTGAGCTCACACCAGCGACCTATACTGGTAATGCCGCTGAGCAAGCACGCGCTATTAAAGACTGGATTGCCAAGCTTTAGTAGCAGTTAAGCTAATACTAAAAAATAGGAGCGTGCAAAATGATTTACACGCTCCTATTTCGATAATAGTACTGTCTTACTAAGTTTTTATCTTAATAAGTGATAACCTTACTTTGAAAACTATGATTGATTTTAATTCAAACTCCATAGTCGATAAGTAAGGTTTTACTTTTTATCCTTTTTATCATCGTCGTCACTGTCACCTGGTATGATGGCTTTGCCGACCGCAACCGTACCTTTGACCACGCCTTTGGTGGTTTTATAGGCAACTTTAGCAGGTACCGTTACTATCTTATGTACACAAGCTTGAAGGAAGAATACGCTTGCGATAATGACGATAAATTGTAATTTTTTCATAAATGTCCTACGATTAATGGGATGTTCTGATATGGGATGTTTTGTTAGTAGTCACTAGTACTGTAATACTAGCGACTGTCATACTCTGTATCAGATAGGCGATAATCATAAACTATTAAAACCGTCCTATAAAGCACTCCTTACTATTAATCTTATACCCATTTTTAAATATGGATTTACCAATGACCACAATTCCTCTTTGTTTACCCGACTCTATTACTCCCGAGCAGTTCTTGAACGAGTATTGGCAAAAAAAACCGTTACTTATTAAGCAAGGTTTACCGCAACTGATCGATATGTTTGAGCCAGAAGATATGCTCGATCTTGCTTTGGAAGAAGATGCTTCAGCGCGCCTATTGACTCAAGCTACGACTAAGCAAGAAGGCGAAGCGCAATGGCAACTCAAAAAGAGTCCGCTAATCGAAACAGATTTTGCTAATTTGCCAAAACAGTGGACCGTGTTAGTACAGAATATGGAACAGTGGTCTCCTGAGCTTGGAAAGCTTTGGCAAGCATTTGACTTTATTCCGCAGTGGCAACGCGACGATATTATGGTCTCGTACGCGCCTGCAGGCGGCTCAGTCGGCAAGCACTATGATGATTATGATGTGTTTTTGGCACAAGGGTTTGGGTCGCGCCGTTGGCAGCTCGGTAAGTTTTGTGACAAAGACACTGAGTTTGTCGCAGATGAGCCGATTCGACTTTTTGATGATATGGGCGAGATTATCTTTGATGAGATATTAGAAGCGGGTGACGTACTTTATGTACCACCAAAACTCTCGCATTTTGGGGTAGCACAAGACGACTGCCTGACGTTTTCATTTGGCTGTCGTCGTCCAAACCTTATGCAAATCATCGACAGCATGGCCGATATCGCGACCAACGACAGCGATTTATTTGTCCCAATGCTACTGCCGCAAGCGCTACAAGCATCAGGTGAACTACAAGCAGATAGCATTGGTGCGATTAAAAAACAGCTATTACAAATGCTGCAGTCTGAGCGCGGTGACGACATCATTCGTCAAACCGTGTCTGAAGTGGTGAGCAAACGTCAATACGATGCGCTGGTTCCAGAGGAGACATTGGAGACTGACGAGCTGATGCAAGCGTTATCTGATGGGGCAACACTGCAGGCAGATTATAGTAATCGCCTACTCTATAGCCAAAATGACAATGACATCACGCTATATGCCAATGGTCAACGCCTTGATGGTATCGATAAGACAACAGCGGCCATACTAATACGATTGGCAAATGGCGAGCATCTGCGTTATCAAGATGTTGCAGATGTCGATCCAGACGAGTTAAGCGAATGGCTTGAGAATGGCTGGGTGTGGCTGGATTATTCTGAGTAGCCTTTAATGAGGCTGTACAAACAGCTGACTGATACGAAATCAGCATTACATAAAAAAACCGATAACTGAGCCTTCAGATATCGGTTTTTTGTTATCTAACATATGGTTAAATCAGAAAAAAGTACGCCCAAAGACCGATTATAAAGGTGGCAATAATATTCAATACCACACCTGTACGAATCATCTCTGACTGTTTTATCAGACCAGTACCGAAGACAATTGCGTTCGGCGGCGTCGCTACCGGTAGCATAAAGGCGCACGATGCACCAATACCGATGACCAACACTAGCACCTCATGTGGCAAGCCCATCTGTTCAGCGATAGCAGCGAATACTGGCACCAATAGCGCTGCGGATGCTGTATTAGATGCAAACTCTGTTAAAAAGATAATAAATGCTGAAATTGCAATCATCACCAAAATAATAGGCGCCGAGGATAAAGCGTTAGCGACTGTTTCACCAAGCACTAACGATGCACCAGAGACTTTTAACACTGTCGATAACGCAATACCGCCACCGAATAGCATGAGTACGCCCCAGTCAGTATTATCTGATACTTGTTTCCAAGATACCAAGCCCAAGCTAACCACCGCTGCCGCTGCGGACAAGGCAATAATAGCATCAGTGTCGGCAATATCGAGTGCGGCACCAATTTTTTTGGAAAATATCCAGCTAAGTGCTGTTATGATAAAGACAATAATAGTCAATACACGTGGTTTGTTCCATTTGATAGGTGCTTCTTGTGCAACCGTAACTTTACGGTTTAGATTGGGTTTGAGCACAAAGTACATAGCACCTAACAATAATGGCAATAGCACCAACATCATCGGCACGCCAAACTTCATCCAATCGACAAAAGCAATGTCCAAGGCTTTTGCAGCGATAGCGTTAGGCGGTGAGCCGACGATAGTACCCAGACCACCCAGGCTGGCAGAATAAGCGATACCTAATAATACAAACACAAAGGTACCACGATCTTTTTCACGATCGACCTGCGTTAAAATACCAAGGGCCAATGGCAACATCATTGCAGCAGTCGCTGTATTCGATATCCACATTGATAAAAATGCGGTCACGCCGAATATTAAAAAGACCGCTGTGCCAAGATTACCACCAGACATCGATAGTATCTTGAGGGCAATTTTTTTGTCCAACTGCTGGACATGTAGAGCTGCCGCCAAGGCAAAACCACCAAAAAACAGATAGATAATCGGACTTGCAAAGCTTTGTAACCCTATTTTTGCATCAAATTCAGGTATACCGATTAGTGCGCCTACCACCACTACTAAAAGAGCAGTAATCGTTACGTGTACCGCTTCAGTTAGCCATAATACGCCGATAAAAAACAGCATAGCGAGGCCTTTATTAGCATTTATATCAAACGATAATACGTTGTATATAACCATACTAATAATCGCAGCAACGGCGACCACTATCAGCCCTTTACCCGTACCTTTTGGAAAGGTATCGGTAAATAAATACTCATTGCCATCATCAGGAAGATGGCTATCTAGTTTTTGCTCTGACATAAAGTATCCTTATTGCGCCCAGAGACATTATTGAAAGTCATAAAAATGAAAACGTACTTTGATAACTAGTTATACTTTTGTAGCACTGTTAAAAATACGTGGCTATAATAACAGAGTTTGGTCTGACAGTATTTTTGTTATAATTACAAAAAGCGTTGTTTTTAAAATACATTAATTATTTTTTGACTACTAATACTCCTTGTATTCTCTACTTATTCAGCGTTACACATCGTCACCAAATTGGTTCAGTCCAACGCTATACAAGCACTCAAAGATTACTCATACTAACTGAGTAGATTAATATGACTCATATGAATAATATTAATTCAGTGATATGAGTAACTTTTATAGAATGTTGTAGCTGTGCTATAAGACATTAAGATAAAAAGGAGTATCCCATGGCTAATCGTGAAAAAGCCGACGCAACCACTAAAATGGCACCGAAAGATATTAATCAAGATGGTCTTGATAAAGAAGATCAACAGCGTACTGATGATTGCGTGCTTGATATGATGCAAGGTTTGCATGAGCATGAAGATCATGAAGAAGACAAGGAAAAGTAAAAGCTGTATCTATAGCTTACATACAGGTCTTGTTTGATTTATCAATATAAATAAGAGCGTCTATCGTTTCGGTAGACGCCCTTGTCGTATCGGATCTCTCGTTTCTGGCAAACGATCCGAAGCACGGTTATAGACAATTGCAGCTATCAAGACAATACTTACTGGCAATAAGAGTGCGCCATAGCCGACGCTAGCGTATAAGAATGCTCCTACAACGCTGCCGCCACAAAAGCAATACCAAATAATGGCCTGAAAGCCAAGCGTTGGCTTACTGATTGGTCGTCCTGCCAGCCAATTACCAATCGCTGCCCCCATATCTGATGTCAAGCCTGTCAAATGTGTGGTACGAATTACCGCGCCGCTATAAGTCGCTACCATCGCATTCTGTAATCCACAGGCCATTGCCGCAGTCAACTGTCCTAGATAATCGTGCTGTTGATAAAGCCAGTAACTAAGCAATAGTAAAGCTGCTTCAATATACAGCGCACGCCCATAACGTCTCCCTAATTTTAAAGAGGTTTGTCCAATGACAAAGCCGCTCATTATCGCGCCTGCTAAAAAAGACAATAATAGAGCCCCGATATATAAGATACTACGTACGTCTAGATAGGCGATTGCTGCTGCAAACAAACTCACGTTGCCTGTGACGTGTGACACAGATAATCTAGCAAAGCCCATAAGTGCTGCAGTATTGACACAACCAGCGCTAAACGCTAGTACTGCCCCGCCCCATAATATCCACTTTGGTAGTTTGGTTATCATCTCTATCGCTTAAAGGCTTGTCATAAAAAAGGTAATAGTATAATCAAAAAAGACAGCCAATTGGCTGCCTTTGATATATTAAAAAAGATAGAATCTATACATAAACACTATTATTTTGGCTCTTCATCAAGCATCATCAATTGCTCACTAATAGCGACCGTATTGAATCCTGCATCAACAAACATGATTTCACCAGTAATACCAGATGCCCATGGTGAAAGTAAAAATAACGCCGCATTACCGACTTCCATCTGATTGATATTGCGCTGTAGTGGTGCTATTTTTTCACTAATATCAAGCATTTTACGAAAAGATTTGATACCACTGGCTGCAAGAGTACGAATAGGTCCTGCTGAGATGGCGTTGACACGAATACCCTCACCGCCCATCGAAGTCGCTAAATAACGCACACTGGCCTCTAAGCTGGCCTTAGCCATGCCCATGACATTGTAATTTGGAAGTACTGAAATACTACCTTCGTAAGTCAACGTCAGCATAGAACCATGACGCATAGCCAGTAATTCGCGAGCAGCTTTAGCCAATGCCACAAAGCTATAGCTTGAGATATCATGAGCGATATGACTGCCTTCACGAGTAGTGGCGCTAACAAAATCACCATCTAGCTGGTCCATTGGTGCAAAACCGATCGCATGGACCACGCCATTTATACCATCACCCCAATGATTACTGACTTGTTCAAAACAAGCTGCAATAGAGTCATCTGAAGCCACATCGCACTCTAACACTAAGTCAGCTTCAAACTTCTCAGCTGCCATGTCGACACGCTTTTTAATCTTATCGTTTGGATAAGTGAGGATCAATGATGCGCCCTCACGATGTAACGCTTCTGCAATAGCCCATGCGATAGATAACTTGCTTGCAATCCCAGTTACGACGAAACGTTGTCCTTGCAGTAGCATAATATTTCCTTGTGAATACATTAAAGTAATGAAAGTTGAGGTAAAGTGATTCAGTTGATCAATGACGCTACAATAAGAAAAGTAGCAAATGTCATCATAAAAAGATAGCTTATTATACACGATTCAAATTAAGTAAACAGTCGTAAACTAATATCGATTTATATTTACTCTCATATATCAGGCGGTTTAGCATCGTCTATAGCGGTATGAAGTTGCACCGATTTCAAGTATAATCGTAGCCCTTCCCAGCTTGCACATTTTTATAAAAATCCTTTATAACGGTTGTTTATGACCAAGGATTTAGCGTTAAGCTACACCTACATTTTGGATGGCTGCCAAACCTATGAGTAACACCCCAACAATAACTTCAAAATATCAAGAAAGTATCGAATCTTATCGTCAGTTGATTGGCTCAACAGGCGAGGATTTGTCTCGCCCTGGCCTTGAGGATACTCCTGAACGTGCGGCAAAAGCTTTTGCTCATTTAACCCAAGGCTATCATCAAAGCTTAGATGAAGTCGTCAATGATGCCGTATTTCCATCGACCAATCGTGAGCTAGTATTGGTACAAAACATTGAATTTTATTCGCTATGTGAGCATCATATGTTGCCTTTTCATGGTATCGCTCACATTGGATATTTGCCCAATGGACATGTTTTAGGATTGTCAAAATTTGCCCGTATTGTCGATATGTTTGCACGTCGCTTGCAAATCCAAGAAAACTTAAGTGAGCAAGTGGCACAAACCATTATGGATGTAACTGGTTGTCGCGGTGTGGCAGTAGTGATGGATGCATCACACATGTGTATGATGATGCGTGGTGTTAATAAGCAGCATTCCACCACCCGTAGCACAGCGATGCTTGGTGAATATGTACACGATAATCAAGCCCGTAATGAGTTCTTAGGGGCAGTGCCTAAACGTCAACCTGCATTCTAGTTTTCTAATCACTATGGTTAAGATAAATAAAAAGGGCGCTTATGCGTCTTTTTTATTTGTAGCTGCTCTAACATAGCGTACTTTTTCTTTCCTAATAACTCATATAATCAAACACCGCGACATTTCATGCTTGGTGATTAATATTTTCCTATCCTTAATATAATTATAGTAAACAAAAAAATCGCCCACTATGTTATTTAAACAGTAGTGAGCGATTTTAAATTCTAATAAAATAGGGTTAACTAACAGGTTTGACGTCATCAATCCATTGGCTATAGCCTTCTTTTTCCATTTGCGCTAATGGAATAAAACGCAACGCCGCTGAGTTCATGCAATAGCGTTTGCCAGTAGGTGCTGGGCCATCATCAAAGACGTGACCCACATGCGAGTCAGCATAGCGACTACGAATTTCGGTACGAGTGCCAAATATACCTCGATCTGCTTTTTCTACGACAAGGCTTGTATCAAGCGGTCGAGTAAAGCTTGGCCAGCCTGTACCAGATTTGTATTTATCACGTGAAGAGTACAATGGCTCGCCAGACACCACATCTACATACAATCCAGGCTCTTTATTGTCCCAATAAGCATTATCAAAAGCGCGCTCTGTATCATCTTTTTGCGTGACTTTATATTGAATGTTACTCAGCGATTTTTTTAGCTCATCTTGTGCAGGTTTAACAAAATTATTCGGATTAAAACCCAAGCTTGTTGTCTCTGCCAAAGCGTTCGCTGTCGACTCTTGAGCTACTACTCCTGATTCTGCACTAGTAGAAGTGGGCTTAAACTGACTAAAGTCCAGTTCATAGTCTTTGCCATATACACTTTCGATAAACTGATAGCGACCTGAGTTAAAAGTATAGGCTTTGTAACGTAACGGATTCTTTTTATAGTAATCTTGATGATACTCTTCTGCTGGATAAAATTCGCTGGCAGGAACGATTTCAATCACGACAGGTTTGTCATAGACACCTGAAGCTTGTAGCGACTGCTTAGCCGACTCGGCTATCTGTTTTTCTTGCTCATTTTGATAAAAAATAGCTGGACGATACTGAGTACCGCGATCGACGAATTGACCTTTACTATCAGTAGGATCAGCGATTCGCCAAAGGGCATTTACGATACCGTTGTAAGTAATTTTCGTTGGATCATAGTACACTTGCGCCGCTTCGGTATGGCCTGTACCGCCTGCTGACACTGTACTGTAAGTTGGATTAGTAGACTGACCACCTGCATAACCAGACACCACCTCGACCACACCTGGTATCTTTTCATAGCCTGCTTCCACACACCAAAAACAGCCGCCAGCTACAGTAGCCACTGCCAAATTTGAATCAATAGGTGCATAAGGGTTATCAACAGGCGTACTTTTTACGGTGGCAGGATTCTCGGTAGAAGCACAGCCGGCATAAAGAGTACTGCTTGCTGCAATAGCCATCATCGCAGCGCTGGCTTTTAATTTACGATTCATAAGAATTCCTAGTAGTAAGGTGATAAAACAGTAAAACCTTTAAAAAACACCCAAAATAGGCAATACCAAAAGATTTCCTTATCGTTGTATATGGAGAACTTTTAATGATTTTTCAACCAATTAAAAATATCCCATATACAAAACTGGCAATGCCTTGTCCTACTCAGAACGAATTAACTATGCAGCTTTATCATTACTTTTATCCTTGTTTGTACAATCCTCACTTGCCTGCTTAATCTTTGTTAACAGGTCTTTGATCTCAGACTTTGATAGATAAATAGGTACTGCATAGGTGTCCCTGACTTCTTTGGCCGCAGCTTTCGCAATACTCTCAAAGTCACTACTTTGCATGCCTTTAACTATTGGATTGATGTTTAAGGTAGCAATCAATTTTCGTACTTCCGCAATAAGATGTTCTGCAATTTTAGCATCGCTATTGGCAGTTTGCTCGTCCTTCACCATGCCTGTTTTTTTGGCCAGCTCTGCCAGTCTTTTTTGGCACGCCTTACGATTGACGTCGAGTACATAAGGTAGGACGATGGCATTGGCACGACCATGAGGAATACCATAATATGCTCCTAACTGGTGAGCGATGGCATGAACATAGCCAAGTCCTGCTTTATTAAAGGCGATACCGCCATAATGCGCTGCTACGCCCATCTGTTCACGGGCTTTTAGATTGCTACCGTCTTCATACACCACTGGTAGATTGTGCATGACAGACTTAACGGCAGAGGCGGCATAATAGTCGGTCTCGACGCTGGCATTGGCACTCATCCAAGACTCTAGCGCATGTGTCAACACATCGATACCGGTATCGGCAGTAATATGTGCTGGCATACCTTGCATAATAGTTGGATCAATAGCCGCTGCTAATGGCACCATCTTTGGGTCGATAGACAAGGCTTTTTGATGGGTTTTATCATCGGATACGACTGCTCCCAACGTCGCTTCTGAACCCGTACCAGCTGTCGTCGGCACACAGTACAGCGGCATAGAAGGTTTTTTTGCTTTAAAAAGACCGATAAGCTGCTGCGGTTTGCAGTTATTGCCTTGTGACATGGCAATCATTTTAGCCGCATCAATGACTGAGCCCCCACCGATAGCAATGATTGCATCGCATTTAGTATCGATAGACTTTTGCAATCCTTCTTCAACGACTTCAAAAGTAGGATCTGGCGTAATTCCATCGTAGACATGATAGCTGATATGCTTACTTTCTAAGTAGTCAGTGACTTTGGCAGGGATACTAAGCTCATTGAGCACTGCATCAGTAACGATAAATACGTTAGTACTCCCTTCATTGATGAGCATGTCGCACAGCTCCTCACAAGAGGTCTCGCCAACGAATAACATTGGTCTTCTGATAGATACCACATAAGAAAAGGCTTTTAACGCCTTAGCGCGAGTCTTAGCAACCGTCAAATAGCCTGCATGCTGTAAACCATTGGTATGTAACAACTTAGCAATAAAGCTTTGTTTTTTTGTGGACATGAAAAAATCCTTTTTAATCATATTATAATTAACTACTGTCTAGTCCCATTGTGACAGTGTATTTCTTTAAATGTAGCTATTATTGTGAACTGATATGTTCTTACTTATCTGACACATCTTTCAAGACAAACAATCGCTCTATTACAGCAAGTTAGCTATTAATCGCTCCTTTTGGTCAACCAATGCTTATTATCTTGACCAAAATACCAAATCATCATTACAGGCGCTAAAATACTCATCCAAATACCATAAGTAATATTTAAACCTTGCGCCACAGCAGTATAACTTAGCCCAATAATGGTTAAAGCAATGACCATTGCAATGACATTATGGCTCGATTTACGGCACATTAACTCTCGCAAGATAGTGAGCGTTAATAAAAATACGCTCAACATACCCATCAACATGCCCATCGCGTACGTCTGTGAGATGACTTGATTTGCGCCATCACTTGTGTCACCCGCTACGGACTCAGTGACCAAATTGAGCATACTGCCTAGACCTGCGATTGAGGCAAAGATAAAAAAATGACCATAACCAAATAAAAACAAGTCATGACGGCGTCGTTCTTTATTTAAAATCGTATCAAAAGGGACGATAAAATATAACCACCATAAAGAGAAAACCAATGCCACTAAGCTTGAACCTAGGAACATAATAGAGCTGGCAGCAGAAGAAGAGTTGGCTAAAAAATATTGAATCGTATTACTAACTCCCACCACACCCTCGCCCAATACGATAATAGTCAATAGACCATAACGCTCGGCAATGTGTCCAGGATGCCAATTATTGAACTGCTCTGAGCGTGCCCATACAGGCATAAGTAACTCTGCTGCGATAAACAGAAATAATGCAGGTGTCTGTAGAGACGTGGGTAAAAACAGCCAAGTTATCCAAAGTGCTTGGAGGGTTAATAAGCCCACCATACTGCGTGCAGCAACCTTTTTATGACCTAGTACTTGTCGATAAACGCGCCACCACTGACTACAACTCGCCAGTCGCATAATGGCATAGCCCATTACCCCAATCCATGTCAGCCCTTGCTCATAAAACTGGTGGATATTAGCGGCTATCATCAATGAGCCAAACATTTGAAACATGACTGATATGCGATAAAACCAATCATCAGGATCATATCCTGAGGCAAACCACGTAAAGCTAGTCCATGCATTCCACAGGATAAAAAATGCCACGATAAAGGTTAAAAATCCTGAAAAGTCATGCTCGCCTAAGCGATTATAAAAACCATTTGCAGCGGCAGCAACGGCAATGACATAGACTAAATCAAACAGCAGCTCAAGCGTGGTTGAAGGTCTATTTGGCTCATTAGTATCTCGTGCTTGGATAGGTTTTATTTTGAGCCTGTCAATCATGTAAGATGTTCCAATTGTTCTAAGATTAGTATATTTGTGCAGTGCTGACTGCTTAGCTATAGCATGCTCGCCTGCAATAGCTGCTGTGCATACGGATGCTTTGGATTATCAAAAACATCTTCGGTAGATCCAGACTCAATGCACATGCCTGCTTTTAGCACCATAATATACTGACACAATGCACGTACGACTTTTAAGTCATGGCTGATAAATATATAACTAATTTGCAGTTTTTCTTGAATCTCTCGTAGCAAGCTGACTACCGTGACTTGTGTAGTGCTATCAAGTGCCGAAGTAGGCTCATCCAGTATCAATAGACTTGGCTGCATAATGAGTGCGCGTGCAAGTGCCACCCGCTGACGCTGCCCACCAGATAGCTCATGTGGATAACGCTGCGCAAACTCAGTTGGCAGATGTACCGTTGCTAAGCTCTCCATCACTGCCTGCTGACGGGATATTTTATCAATGCCTTGTACTAAAAGTCCTTCCTCCACTATCTGCATGACCGTCATGCGAGGGTTAATACTGGCAAAGGGGTCTTGAAATACCATTTGAATCTGCGAGCGAAAGCGGCGTAGATCGCGTTTTGATAATGCTGCGATGTTTTGTCCATTAACTATTGTCTGGCCACCGACTCGCGCTTGATTGCTGAGTAATTGACTTAACGCGAGTGCAATTGTGGTTTTTCCAGAGCCTGACTCACCAACGATACCGAGTGCCTGCCCTTTTTGCAGGTTCATATCGACATTTTTTACCGCATCGAACCAGCGTTTAGTACTTCCGAACAAGCTTTTTTCAATCGGAAACTGTACTTGTAGGTTACTGACTTGCAATACTATTGGTTGCTGCTCATTGTTATCAACCAATAACTCCAATGCTTGCCCAAAATCTTGCTTAATAAGCGAGCGAGTATAGTCGGCTTTAGGCTGACTAAATACCGCTGCAGTTGGCCCCTGCTCGATAGTCTGCCCTTGGCGCATGACGATGACGTCGTTGCTATAGCGTCTAACTAAATTAAGATCATGACTAATTAATATCATCGCCATATTATGCTGACGCTTGAGATCATCTAATAGGGCGAGAATCTCATGTTGCAAGGTGACATCAAGCGCAGTGGTTGGCTCATCAGCGATTAAGATATCTGGCTGCTGCGCTAATGCCATAGCAATCATTACCCGCTGACGTTGACCACCCGATAACTCATGCGGATAACGATTTAGCTTGTCAGCAGGCTCGTTAATATTGACATCGTCTAGCAAAGCGATGCTTCTTTCGCGCCATTGCTTTTTGGCTACACCGCTGAGACGCAGAGACTCTGCGATTTGCTTAGCGACGGTATGTAATGGATTGAGCGCCGTCATTGGCTCTTGAAACACCATGCCGATGCGTTGACCACGAATGGAGCGCAGCGCTGCATCACGTGTTTTATGGTTGCTTATCGGCAATGTAGCCATTCCTGTTGCATCTGCTAACTGCACCTCACCCATGACGCTCAAGCTATCTGGTAACAAGCCCAACAGCCCAAGACTGGCGATCGACTTACCAGAGCCTGACTCACCAACGATGGCTAGCGTTTGTCCTTGCCTAAGCTCATACGATAGTTTATCAACTAAAGGCACACTTGCCGCATTACCTGAAGTCGTCACAATGCTAAGCTCATCTACTATCAGCATGAGCTTATTTTGTGTATTGCTATGATTGTTACCTATAAGGTTATTTTGCTTAGTAGCAGTTATCATGTTAGCGTTTATCACCTTATCAGTTGTCATATCAGGAGTGCCTCGGATCAAAGGCATCACGCAGCGCTTCGCCAACGAAGATGAGCAATGACAAGATAAAAGTCAGACTAAAAAACCCAGATAAGGCCAGCCAAGGCGCATTGAGGTTGTTTTTGCCTTGTACCATCAGCTCACCAAGTGACGGTGAACCAGGCGGTAAACCGTACCCTAAAAAATCTAGCGCTGTTAAAGCAATAATATTAGCCGTTAATATAAATGGCAGCTGCGATAAGCTTGAGGCTAACGCATTGGGTAAGATGTGTCTCATCATAATGTGACGGTCTGACACGCCAAGATTACGAGCAGCACGGACATAATCAAAATTACGCGCGCGTAAAAACTCTGCACGCACCAAACCGACCAGCCCCATCCAACCAAACAGCAGCATCATTGCAAACAGCATCAAGATACTGGGGCTAAATAAGCTGACCAAAATAATAATCATAAACAGCTGAGGCATACCGCCCCACACCTCCATAAAGCGCTGCCCTGCCAGATCTACCCAGCCACCATAATAGCCTTGTATCGCACCGACGATAATGCCAATTAACGCACCCGCCAGCGTCAGAGCCAGACCAAACAACAGCGACACTCGCATGCCATAAAGTATCCGCGCTAGCACATCACGACCCATATCATCAGTACCAAGCCAGTTCTGGCTATTGGGTGCGGCCGGATATGGAATGCCCAGTTCAACGTTTGGCGTCTGGTCGGCAAAGGGAATGGGCGGCATCACGTAATAACCCTGACTGTTAATCAGCGTTTGCACCGCCGGGTCTTTGTAATTGGTTTCGGTCTCAAATACACCGCCAAAAGTCGTCTCAGGATAGGCTTTTAGTACGGGGAAGTAGTAATCGCCTTGATATTGCACCAACAGGGGCTTGTCATTGGCAATCACATTGGCTGCCATACAAATGACAAATATCAGCGCAAAAATAAACAGCGATATGACCCCAAGACGATTATGGCGAAAGCGGTTTAGGCGTGCCTGCCAAATAGGATTTAGGCGGCGTTTTTTTTCTATAGGAATAGAAGATGCGGTTGAGGATGTTGAAGGCAATGGATGACTTGACATTAACGCCCCTCAAAATCAATACGGGGATCGATTAAGTGATAGCTTAAATCACTTATTAACTGTAATAACAGCCCCACCAAAGTAAAAATAAATAAAGTACCAAATATCACTGGATAATCGCGCTGCTGAATGGCTTCAAAACCAAGCAACCCTAGACCATCAAGCTTAAAGATAATCTCAATAAGGAAATTACCAGCAAAGAAAATTCCAACGATAGCCGCTGGAATACCGGCAATGATAATCAGCATCGCATTACGAAAGACATGACCATATAGCACTTGACGTGCGCCCAAGCCTTTTGCTCGCGCGGTTAGCACATATTGCTTACCCAGCTCCTCTAAAAAGCTAAACTTGGTCAAATAGGTTAAACCTGCAAAACCACCAACGGTACTTGCCAGCAGCGGCAGCGCCAGATGCCAAAAGTAATCTTTTACTTTACCAAGTGCGCTTAATTGATCAAAGTTCTCGGAAGTTAATCCTTGCAGTGGAAAGATATTCCAGTAGCTACCACCGGCGAAGAACACCAACAATATGACGGCAAACACAAACACAGGAATCGCATGCCCAATGGCAAGCAGCATAGCAGTGAATTTATCGATACCCGAACCATGATGCATGGCTTTGTAGACGCCAAGTGGAATGGCTATCATATAAATGAGCAATGTACTCCAAAGCCCAAGCGAGATCGATACTGGCAGTTTTTCTATAATGAGGTCGGTCACTGTCTGGCCTTTAAAAAACGACTCACCAAAATCTAACTGGGCGTAATTCTTTAGCATTAGCCAAAAGCGCTCGGGTGCCGATTTATCAAAACCGTACTGCGCATTTATCGCCGCTACCATTTCCTCAGATAGGCCGCGCGTGCCTTGATAGGTACTACTACCGTTGCCGCCTGCACTGCTCGCGCCGATATTACCACCAAGCGCACTGTCTTTTGCACCTTGCTCTATCAGTGCCAGTTGCTGCTCAACAGGACCGCCAGGCGCTGCTTGTACAATCACAAAATTCGCCAGCAATATCAAAAATAGCGTCGGTAATATCAATAGCAACCTTTTTAAGATATAACGACCCATAATGGCAGCTTCCTAGAATAAACAGGTATGACAATTTAGCGTTTAGAAGTTATTTTTAAGCTCACGTAACGCGGCAAATACAGTCAAAGACTTGTCATCTTCGATAGTTACTTTAGACTTCACACCCGTAATCACACTCGGCTCTTGCGTGCGTAAAAACACATTAATTGCGCGCTCGTGCTCCAAAGTGACTGGCAACGTCGGGATGCCTTGTGCGGTTTTCTCTTCTGCTTGTACTAACGCTTGCTGCATCGCTTCATTGTCAGGCTCGATAGAGAGACCAAAGCGCAAGTTGTTGGCGGTATATTCGTGTGCTGGATATAATAACGTCTCAGCTGACAAGCCATTTAAACGCTTAAAGCTGTCATGCAACTGCTCAATCGTCCCAGTAAACACGCGTCCGCAGCCTGCACTAAATAAGGTGTCACCGCAAAAGCAATGCTTGTTGCCATCGACATCTAGTATATAAGCCATGTGGCTGGCGGTATGACCTGAGATATCCCAAACTTGTGCAGAGCAGCCCCAGGCACTTACCGTACTGCCATCTTTGATAGTCTGATCTTCATCTACCGTATGCTCACTATGTGCGACCAGGTGCGTCATCGGATAGGACTCTTGTAGCTCTGCGACACCGCCAATATGATCATGGTGATGATGCGTCGTCCAAATTGACGTTAGCTCTAGCTGATTATCATCCAGATAGGCAATGACAGGCTCAGCTTGACCTGGATCAATGACAATTGCTTGTTTGTTATTTTCATTAATTAATGTCCAGATATAATTATCGTTAAACGCTTTAATTGGGTGAATACGAATACTCATATTGAATCCTTACCTGTAGGTATCTTTATTACTAATGTTTTTTATCAAAATTTTGATATGAAATAAAACTTAAAAATCACTATCATTTATTGTTTTAAATATTGATTCACACGTGTCTCTGCTTCTTTATCAACCCACCAATAATCGATACCGACAGCATTGGTTGGGAGTTGTTTAGTGTGGCGATACTGATCCCAATAGGCCACATTGGTGCCAGACTTGCCATATAACGGTACTAAATAATGACCTGCACGCAGCAGACGATCGAGCACCTGAGTATATAAAATAATCTCGTCACGATTTTCAGCGTTTGCAAGGGCGACAGTCATCTCATCTATGACTGTGTTTTTAATACCGACTGTATTTCTATTACCAGGTTGATCAGCCGCTGCGCTCCCCCAAAACGCTGCTTGCTCAGCGCCAGGTGATAAGCTTTGAGCAAATACATCGACCACCATATCATAATCAAAGCGGCGCATTCGCTCGTAATACTGCGGCCCATCCACTTGGCGAAGAGTCGCATCAAATCCTAAGCGTTTTAAATTACGAATATAAGGCAGTAATACACGGCCCATGGTTTCGCCTGTCATCAAAATCTCAATCTGAGCCTGCTTGCCACCGGGCTGATATAGCTGCATATCGTCATAATAAAACCCTGCATCTAGCAACAGCTTACGCGCTTTTAATAGTCCTTTACGATTAAAGCCACTACCATCACTGGTGGGCAGTTGCCATTCTGCTAATACTGCTTGACGTTGAATTGGCTCAAGCTTAGATAATAGAGGTGTTAGTACCTGCATCTCAGCCGCAGATGGCGTACCAGTGGCGGCAAGCTCTGAGCCATGAAAAAAGCTTTGCAATCGTTCATACTGTCCATGAAATAAGGTCTTATTCATCCACTCAAAGTCATAAGCTGCAGTTAATGCTTGACGCACGCGAATGTCTTGAAAAAGTGGCCGGCGCATATTCATAACCAGTGCTTGCATCGGTACGGGATTCTGACTGCTGATGCTTTCTTTATGAATAAGGCCGGCTTTTACCGCTGGGAAATTGTAACCGGTTGCCCAGTTCGACGCTTTATTTTCCGGACGGAAACGATATTGCCCTGACTTAAAACCCTCAAAAGCAATCTCATCACTTTGATAATAGACAAACTTAATCATATCAAAGTTATAACGACCGCGATTGACCATCAAATCACGACCCCAATAATTGGGATCACGTATATAGCTGACCGAACGCCCTGCATCGACGCGGCCAAGCTTGTAAGGTCCACTACCCATCAATGGCGTTAGGCTAATTTTTTCAAAGTCAGCATCGATAGAGGATTTAGCAAAAATTGGAAACTGCCCGACTGTTAATAAAATCTCTTTGTTATCATCGGAGGCAAATATAAACTTTACTCGCCGCTTATCAATAATTTCAATGTCTTTGATATCTCCCAAATAGCTGCGGATATACATCGGCCCTTTATTCAATATCGCATCATAAGTGGCTTTGACATCTTGACTGGTCACAGGCGAGCCATCCCAAAAGCGCGCGGCAGGATTTATATGATAGATAATCCAACTGGTGTCATCAGGGTCATAAGTCACCTTGCTTGCCAGCTGCGGATACATGGTAAAGGCTTCATTTAATGAGCCCGTCATCAAAGTATCATATAAGTAGTCGGTGCCAATCATTGCTACACCCGTGGTCATCCATTTATTGGCGGCATTAAAGGTGCCACGCGCATCAAGCGACAATACCCCCCCTGTCGGCGCATCTGGATTGGCATAAGGCATGTATGGTGCGTCAATATACTCTGTAGGGCTATTATGACCAAGCGCGGTAGTGGTGATGGGTACCGCGATACTGGCTGGTATCCAGCTGATAGTGATAGTAAGTAAGACGGCTTTTAGCATGGCATTTTTTATCATCATGACTTTGTAACTACCCTCTAAACTCAATCAATTTGACTAACAAAAATTTAAGCCCTGACTACAAAACAAGCATGCCACAAAATTTTATCATAACAAACTTCAGTTTTTTAACCTAATGGTTTGCAGTGTTAAGTATGACAACTGGCTTATTATTAAATCCATAAAGCCTATAGATAACATCTGACTCTCAAC
The DNA here is from genome assembly GCF_051847535.1 of Psychrobacter sp. 1U1. Taxonomy (NCBI): domain Bacteria; kingdom Pseudomonadati; phylum Pseudomonadota; class Gammaproteobacteria; order Moraxellales; family Moraxellaceae; genus Psychrobacter; species Psychrobacter sp. 1U1. The sequence continues at coordinate 326,085 of NZ_JBPYDD010000003.1, forward strand.
TTAGCATGAACTTTCATAGGCTGGGTTTTCAACCCAGCCTATGCCAACATATTTAAAGTGTTTAGAGTGGGGTATATAACAAAAAAACGCAACCGTTATCAGTTGCGCTCTTCTTTTAGTATTAACCTAGTATCAAAAACTTAAGACCTATAGTTTGTTAGCTTGGTTAAGCGTGCTTTTTTTCAAATGCAATCATAAAGTCAACCAATTGCTGCACCCAATCTAGCGACACTGCATTATAGATGCTGGCACGCATACCGCCCACATCACGGTGACCTTTTAAGTTCATTAAGCCTGCGGCTTCTGATTCTTCTAAGAACACTTTATCAAGGCTATCGTCTGCTAACGTAAACGGCACATTCATGATAGAGCGATATTCAGGCGCAACTGGATTGTTATAAAAACTGCTGTCATCAATGGTTTTATAGAGTAAATCTGCTTTTTGCTGATTGATTTTACCGATAGCAGCAACGCCGCCCTGCTCTTCTAACCAATCAAACACCAATCCTGCCAAGTACCAAGAGTACGTCGCTGGTGTGTTTGACATGGATTCTTTTTCAGCTTGATGCTCATAGTTCATGAGCAGTGGGCACCACTCACTTGCCTGCCCCAATAAATCGTCACGAATAATCACAATGATCAGTCCTGCTGGACCGATGTTTTTTTGTGCACCCGCATAAATCATCCCAAACTTAGCTACATCGATTGGCTGTGACAAAATGCAAGAAGACATATCAGCAATGAGTGGCGCATCAATTTGTGGCGGCTCAAATATCTGTAGACCGTGAATGGTTTCATTAGCACAGTAATGAAAATAAGCCGCATCTTTGCTCAGATTCCAATCGCTTTGGGTTGGCACATCGGTAAAGTTACTGTCTTTGCCAGTTGCGACCAAATTAACCTTACCGAGGCCTAGATTCGCATAACGCTGCGCCTCTTTGATGGCTTTGCCTGACCATGCACCGGTAGTCAGATAGTCACCGCGTCCTCCATTCAATAGGTTCAATGGAATCGCTGAAAACTGTAAGCTGGCACCACCTTGCAAAAATAGCACCTTATAGTTATCTGGAATATCCATCAATGCGCGCAATTTCGCCTCTGCTTTTTCGGTAATCGCGACATATTCTTTGCTACGGTGGCTCACCTCCATGACTGACATACCGCGGCCTTGCCAATCAAGCAGCTCACTTTGCGCACGCTCTAGCACTGCGGTCGGTATAGTGGCGGGTCCAGCTGAAAAGTTAGGTACACGGTTAGAAGCGGCTTTACTGGTCATAATCCATATCCTTGATATGATGAAATCATCGTTGTTATATCATCGTTATTATATAGTTTTAACAGCTAGTTTTTTAAACGTCAGCTTTAAAACCCCTTTAGTCTTATCTCTATTTTTAATAGCCATTGCGGTAAACACTTAACTCTGACTTGATAACTGTTCCCAAAGCTGACGCTTAAGGTTACTATCAGCGAGCATCTCATCCAAGGTAGCTAAAGCGGTAAGATTAGGATGCTCAAGGCCTTCAGGCAGTGTGGTTAATGAGATAATTTTTATCTCTTCACTACGGCCAATCTTAAACACATATCCCGCAAAACTAGCATTGGCAAGCTCGGCAGTCTCCATACCTTCACATATCGGAAACGACGTTGTTTCACAAGTGATTGACAATGCTTGCGTGATATTTTGCCATAGCTTTTCGCTGTCATTGTTGAGTGCTTGAATATCAACCAAAATTACCCAATCGCCATAGCGACCACCTTGCAAGTCAAATGGTGCTACCTTTTTAAGGCTATTATCATTATTGGTTTCGGCAATATTATTTTGATTGATAGACGTAATGGAAGTTGTCGTAACTGTTTCTATTAAAGGGGCAACCGCTTGCTCAACGTTTTGTGATATTTGTTGTAAACTATCTTCAGAGTCGCTGGCGCTTGGAGAGTGCGCTGCATGGCTTGTCGTACTGTCAAAACTGTAGCTTACTGGGCTTTGCTCATTGGCTTGTGAGCTGATATCTTGAGTTTCTTCACTATCATGAATAACCTCATAATCGCTAGCAGATGTATTTTCTGTATCCAATATAGCGTCTGCTGATTCATTGTCTAAAAAGTTATGATTTAAACGCTCAACGACTTCTGCTTCAACGCTTGGTTGTGCAGCATTTTGGTTCGAAGCGCTTTGACTAGGTAGGCTTTGCTGATTTTCAGGAGCCGCAGAAATATCTGCAATATTTAACGTTGCTGAATTCGACTGTACCCATTGATCGATACCCATCATCGCTAGAATTTGGCGTTGCTGCACGCGGCGCTGCAATACTATTAGCGGATCTTGGATATCACTCATGTCTCTTTATTGTCCTACTTATCTTGTTTAAATCATTTGTAGATGGGCCGATTAGTTTGACAGCTTAACCAAAGTATCCATCATAGCTGTTGAATGACTTCTGAGGTGTCAACTAAGCTGCAATCAAAAAAGCTTACGAACGCCTAGCCAGTGCTCTGCGAGTGCCATCAAGCAGTCGTACTCATCCTGACTGATTATCGTATCGTGTAACATGACGGTATGCAATGTACTTAGCCATTGTCGATACTCATTATAGTCTATTTGACGGCTTTCTTGTTGTGTCTCTGGATAATTCTCTTTCCCCTGAGTCTCTATTATAGAGTCCGTAGCAATAGACGCGGGGTAGACAGGCACAGTACTAATGACAGCCAATAGCTGAACGCTATTTAGACTTTGAGCAGTTAATAATAACCACTGCAAATTGGCATCACTGATCATGGTTAAATCAATATCAATCAAGCGCGCATGGCGGCGTAGATCGACGATATAGTGCGCAACGCTGTCACTATTATAGCCAAGCCCTGACACATGTACTGAGCTATCTAACGTCAATATCACTTGACCTTTGACATCTTTCGATAGCCGATATGTAAGCAATATCAATATGGCTCTCTTAGCCACATCAAGACTGTTAAACACTTGTCCTGAAGGATCGAGCTGAACACATATCTCATTCATACCCCTCTGTAATAGCGGTTGCCATTCAGCCTGAATGTCTCCATCATTATCGTTTAAAACTTCGGAAAATATTGGCAGTAATTGCTGTAAATGCAGCGCTTGCCATAACGATAGAATTGGTGAGACTTGCTGCGCTGGAGTTGAAATTGATGCGCTTTTTAAATGAGTCGGTATTGATTGTTCATCAATCATTAAATCTTTTCCATCTGATAGGTTATCAGAAAAGCTGTTGGTCAGATCGGCTGATAGCTGCTTCCCAAACAACTTAATTAAGCCTTGTTGATAGCGCGACAGCATCGTACGACACTTTTTTTGCTGCACATAATGCTGATGGGCTTGGTTACTACGACTGGTTTCGCTTTTTAGACGTAGTTGATTAATGCTGCTTTCTGATAAATCATGCTGGCTAAGTTGCTTCATAGCGAATGCAATCAAAGCACTGTCTAAACGTCGGTCAAGATTTGCAATTATTTTTAATAATGTATGGTCTAGCGTATGTGCTAAAAGTTGAGGGTTATTGAAAGTATCAGTCTTAATCTTATTATTAGTATGAGCATCGGTGTCAGCAGCACATGCTCTATCGTTTGGAAGCCCAATCCAAATATCTTTTAAATCACACATGCGAGTCGTAGATAGTGTCTGTCCTTGATGGCACAGCATGACGGCTTCTATTAATCCTTGCGCCCCTAATGGATGATGACTGTGATTGAGCACATGCTGTGGTAGCGTGACTTTCTTTATATCGTCAATACTAATCAAATCTGCTGATGGCAAATCGCTGTTAGGTTTTGCCATCCATGGTTTTAACAGCTGATAAGTACCAATATCTTCTGCTGCCTGCAAACGCCCATCAACGACCACATCTTCCTCTACGACCAACTCAAGTCCCGCTTCTGTTTCACATTTGCTGCTAGGTTCATCAGTAGAAAAAGCTGAAGCTTTATTGTGAGTAATATCACTAGGATTTTCGATGAAAATATTATCAACAGCATGATTGACAGATATTGATTGAGCTTTAGATGTATAAGATTGGTGCGCGTTTTTATTATTGCTTAGGCTATTTTCTTTTATTGCTCCCCAATCACCAAGGCGACGCTGCTCATATATCTCTTTTATTTTTTGCTGATTTATGCGCTTCTCTCTTGCGACCTGAACGGCAAAGTCATGATAGGCATTTGCATTGATGGCCCTCATGCGCTCGCTTAAGCTAGGATGGGTCGCAAACCACGAGACATCCCCCAGATCCGCCCCACTGCTGGCAAAAAAGAAATGACTCAGCCCGTTAATGTCAGCGATATTTGATAAGCGTGAACCAAGTGAATCTTGATGAATGGCTTTTAAAGTTTCGATAATCGCAGGCGAGCGAGTCAGCTGCACGCTGGTCGCATCGGCGAGCAATTCACGCTGACGGTTAAAGCTATGCTTAATCAACTGCGCACTGGCCATACTCGAAAAGCTCAATCCATGTAGCAGCAAAGTCCAAACACTGCGCGGAGCTTGCCGATTGATTATAGGTGGCGTTTGTACCCACTTAGACTGACGCTTGGCTGAGGACTGCTGTTGTTGCGATTGCTGCTGCCAGTAAGCGACCCACTCACTATGCGTGGTGAAATTGGCGGTTTGTGCTTCTATGTTACGTCCCAGCGTATCAACTTGCCTCTGTGATAAAGACTTATGGGAAATACTATCGCTATTAAAATAACGATGACTGGATATTGGATCACTCCAGTCATAGACTATCTGCAAGCCTGCCAATACCACCATTAGCTGCAAATTGAATGTCGCATCGCCATGCAGGATATGACCATATTCATGACCAATAAGTCCGTATAGTGCTTCATCAGACAATTTATCTAGCGCGCCTTGGGTAACGACAAGCACCATATCTTGGCTATCGCGACCAGCCACGAAACCATTGATGCCTTGCTCATCAGGCAGCACATAGAGAATTGGCATACGTAAGCCTGAAGCAATAGCTAACTGCTGAGCGATCTCATAGTAACGGCGATAAACTGGCGGAAAATCACGCTCATCACGTACCGCTATATGACGAGCGCTAAAACGAACTTTCGAGTCAGGCTCATATTGATGAGCGACTCCGCGGCTATGTTCCCAAGCGTCCTGACTGTTATCAATAAACAAACGCACAGCACCCACACGCTGGGCAACAGCACGGCCACCAGATTTTAAACGTCTGTATTCTAAAAAGCTACCAACAACAAAGCTGCCTATCGTCCACATAACCGTCAGTATCAATGCCCAATAATAAATACCATCGGTAAATAACGTTAGCAGCAGTGCCATAACCCCAAGCGCCAGCATCACATGTGCAAGTACAATCAAAAAAAACAACCCGTAAAGTAACAGGCTGCGCCGCGTCCGTATCCGCTGTTCAGCAAAAAAATCCATCAGCTTATCTCAAGTTAACCCAATCTGTTCAAGTTTTAACCCATATTGACGACAGGTGCTTGAGCAATGGCCTTTCTGTCTTCAAACACTAACGGACTGAGCGGACGAAAACTAAAAGTGCTGCTGACAAGGTTATTTGGGAACACTTCGCGGTCATTGTTATAAAACATCACGCTATCGTTATAATGCTGACGCGCAAAGCCTATACGATTTTCCGTATTGGTCAGCTCGTCCATCAACTCTTTAATCATACTGTCTGCTTTTAGCTCAGGATACGCTTCCACCACAGCTGAGAATTGCCCCAATGCTTTAGACAACATGCTTTCTGCTTTGGCAAATAGCGCCATATGCTCAAGCGAGTCTGGCTGATGTTTATTAGAGTCCTGCAAGCTTTGGGCATGATTACGCACACTAATCACGCGGGTCAGCGTTTCTTCTTCATGGGTCAAATAACGTTTGGCAGTCTCTACCAAGTTTGGAATCAAATCATGACGGCGCTTTAGCTGCACATCTATCTGTGCAAAGCCATTTTTCGCTTGGTTGCGTGCCCTTACTAGTTTGTTAAATATCGACACCCCAAAAACAACAACTAGCACAACAACAATGATAAATAGCCAAACGCACGTTTTCATAAATAAGCCTCAAATCTTTCAGTATTAACATCAGCGTAAATAAAACTTAATACATATTATTTTAACCTATCTTAATCAATGAAAAGACACAATCAGACGAAATGCAGGCACAAAAAAAGCCCTTTGCAATGAAGGGCTTAATACATCATATAAACTTTTTGAAAGGGTTTATCGAAGCAGTTATCAAATTTTAAGCAAAAAAAAGCGACTCCAAAAGCACATCCTCGGCACACATTATAACTATTACCGTTGCTACCTTCCGGTCCTGGCGGGATTCATAGAACAATGTTGCGAGGCTACCAATGGAGCCACCAGTTGCAAATTATACAAGAATTTTTCATTATTACAACCCCTTTTTCAAAACTACCAATGACATAACACCGATAGCAGCGAGATTTGGTGACAAAACCTTTACAAGGACTCGTCTAGATTTTGCTATTTTAATGAATGAAGCTCAGTTTACTAGGTATTTCCTAATAAAATAAAATGAGAGCCTATCGCTTCAAACCTAGAAAGGACTGTCTTTTTAAGGCTGATTTATATCAATATTAATTGCATTTAGGAGATTATTATGAAAAGCACTTTACTTAACAAAGCGATATTAGCCACTGGTACCACATGCCTGTTGACTGCAATGATGAGCAGCGCACATGCAGAACCGACAGGCTATGATCAGCTTACTTTTCAAACAGAAGTTAAAGAAGAGATACAAAATGATGAAGTACGCGCTAGTATGTACAAAAAAGCGCAAGCAACCAACGCTAAAGCTCTGGCTACAATGCTCAATACCACTATCAATAACGCTATGAAAATCGCTAAACGCTACCCTAGCGTGACAGTCAGTACTGGTCAGCAGCGCACCTACCCTCGCTACGACAAAGACAACAAAATTACGGGATGGACGGGACAAGCGACTATAGATCTAAAAAGTACTGACTTTACAGCGACTAGCCAGCTTATTGCAGATTTGCAAGAAACGCTGGTGATGGAAAATTTAAATTTTGGAGTGTCAGATAATAAAAAAGACGCGCTAGAGCAAAAGCTGATGACCGATGCTTCTCGCGCTTTTCAACAGCAGGCTAAAAACCTAACACGTGCTTGGGATGCTAGTGGTTATCGCGTGGTGAACGTCAATCTAAATACTGGTAGCAATTATCCGCGCCCAATGTATAGTAGCATGAGTATGAGAGCAGAAGCAGCAGATGCCTCAGTACCTAACCAAAACTTTGAGTCAGGTAATAGCACTATATCTGTGACAGCCAATGGTACTATTGAGCTGACTAAGTAGCTAGGCTACCTAAATTGGTACAATCTGTCCGCATTATATTATGACTAAGTCAAAACATGAAGAGCCGTTACCTGCTGTGGTAGCTGCTCTTTATGTTTACTTAATAAAAGCATCATCAGTGACAGGTCGACTGCTTTCTATTTTTTGCAGAAAACTGTCCTTTTGGCGCAACCTTAATAACACCTTTTGATGCCATGGCAAACGGTTATAGGCCAGCATTTGCGCAGCAATCTTCTTTTTGTTTTGCAAAATCACCGTATTCTGAATGACATATACTGTGCGTTCGACTTGGCTGAGCGTCTGTCCTGTTTTATTTTTGATAATAGCTTGGATACTATGCGTCCCTGGTAAAATATCTACTGTTGCAATAGAAGCGCTAAGCCCTTGCGCCACTTCATTACCATCCAAATAAATACTGACGCTATCGCCATCTTGTAGTGCAGGTCTAAGCTCTAGTTTAACATTGATACTTTGTGCAGGACGCCTATAGGCACGCGCCTCATTAGGCTCTAACATCGTTAATTGATAATTAACTTGTGCAGATGTTGCATTATTAGAAGCCGCTTGCTGCAAGACTAAGGAAGCAGCTGTCTGAGAAGATGTTGCAGACGTGCCTTTGAAGTTTGTATCTGAGCGGTTATTAGTATTGTTATTAGTCGTAACCGTGGTCACGACATCAGTTTGACTAACTTGTTTGTTGCTTTTTTGCTCATAGCTTTGAGGGCGGTCTGTAAAAGTCACATGACCTGTTTGCTCGTCGACTACTTTATAGATAGGTGCAGCATTTGCAATAGCTACAGGCAAACTGACCGCAAGCACAGCCACACCATACAGCATTCTTAAGCCAAAACTGCTTTTAGAAAAACTAACGTTTGAGAAAACTTGTTTTGTTAATAACGTCATAATGAGGCAACCTACTATGTGTCTATTATTAGTATATCAATAAAATCATTATGCGGGATTTTTACTATTAAATCAGCAATGATTTAATAGTAGCGTCACAGTTCGCATTGCTGCTCTTACTGCTCTTTAATGGGAAACGCCGTTTAAACAAACCAAAAAAGCCGGTCAAGATTGACTTGACCGACTCTTTTATAAAAACTAGCATAAAGTATTGAGGATAAATTAGCAGCTATAATATAGGTCAAACTCTACCGGATGCACAGTGACATTGACGCGTTGCACTTCTTCTTCTTTGAGCGCGATGAACGCTTCAAGCATATCTTCAGTGAACACATCGCCTTTTAATAAGAACTCGTGATCATCACGCAATGCTTGTAGGGCGATTTCTAAGTTTTCTGCAACTGTTGGGATTTGTGCTTCTTCTTCTGGCGGCAAATCATACAAGTTTTTGTCAGCAGCATCGCCTGGGTGCATCTTGTTTTGAATACCGTCAAGACCAGCCATTAGTAGCGCGGCAAAAGTTAGATACGGGTTGGCCGCTGGATCAGGGAAGCGTGCTTCGACACGTACCGCCTTTGGACTGCTCACATGCGGAATACGGATAGATGCTGAGCGATTAGAAGCAGAATATGCCAGTTTGATAGGCGCTTCGTAATGTGGTACTAAGCGTCTGTAGCTGTTGGTCGATGGGTTGGTAATCGCGTTTAACGCGCGGGCATGATGGATGATACCACCGATAAAATAGAGCGCCGTTTCAGACAGACCAGCGTACTCATCTCCTGAAAAAGTGTTGACACCGTCCTTTGAGATAGACATATGGACGTGCATACCAGACCCATTATCACCGACTACAGGCTTTGGCATAAAGGTTGCGGTTTTACCAAACTGATGCGCAACGTTATGTACGACATATTTTAGTTGCTGTACTTCATCAGCTTTACGCACTAGCGTATTAAACGCCACTCCAATCTCAGACTGACAAGGCGCTACTTCATGGTGATGGACTTCAATGCAGCCCTCCCCAATAATTTCTTCTAGGCGCTCACACATGACAGAACGCATGTCTTGAGAGCTATCAATCGGCGGTACAGGAAAATAGGCGCCCTTTACTCGTGGACGGTGCCCCATGTTACCCCACTCATAGTCGTTATTCGTCGACCATGCTGCTTCTTCAGCAGTAATCTTATGGCTCACACCTGACATCTCAATCGACCATTTTACATCGTCAAAGACAAAAAACTCAGGCTCAGGACCAAAGTAAGCAGTGTCACCGATACCGGTAGATTTCAAATACTCTTCTGCACGGCGAGCGATAGAGCGTGGGTCGCGGTCGTAGCCTTGTAGCGTTGATGGCTCAATGATGTCACAGGTAACTACCACAGTAACGGCGTCGAAGAACGGGTCAACAAACGCAGTCTCTGGATCAGGGCGCAGTATCATATCTGAAGCTTCAATGCCTTTCCAGCCAGCGATAGACGAGCCATCAAACATTTTACCATCTTCCATCACCTCTTCATCAACGCTATGCGCCGGAAAGCTGATGTGTTGCTCTTTACCGCGGGTATCGGTAAAACGAAAATCAACCCACTTTGCACTAGACGATTTGATAAGATCCAGTAATTTATTGGACATGAATAGTCTCCCTTATGATGGTCATGTTGTTACGTTTATTGTTCAATTCTAAGATACGACATTTACTATTATATTTAAGTGTTGGCTTAGATTTATAATGGCAGTAATATTCAACCATTTGCTCTATCACTCATAAGCTCATACAATGCTAGCGCTATTTTAGCAGTATCTATTCAATAATGCTGAACAGTTATAACATCTTAAGTAGCTTATCCGCTAGATTTTAACCTTAAATTTACAATAATGAATGATAGGATATAAATTTATACCAGTACCAAGTTACAAATATAAGGGTGCAAAGCCTATGCCAAACTTATTTTGTAATGATAGTCTAAAATTATTTTTGGCTCTCAAACCGTGATATATGTAGGATAGATCTACAAATACCATATAAACAGTAAAAGCCATTTTTGATAGAACACCCTTACCATCTGCACAACAATGAGAAGAGACAGCGTAAATTACGCACCAAGTTAGTGCTTAAGCTCTCTTGTTGACGCAAAGTAGTGCGCAATAAATTTATTTTCATATGAAGTATGGATGATGTAAAAGACACTTTTATCATAGAACATAAGACTTGTAAAAACAGCCGACTGTTACATGTGTCATTTGATACCCAGCAAAATAGTGGTAAGATATTCAGCCTCTATAAAACTTACTTTGTGTCTGTATATATAATAATGAAAGGTCTAATAATAGAGCTCTTATAAAACATCTTATCAATAGGTTAAAATCAGAATGATTCTAATGATCGATAATTACGACAGCTTTACATATAACATTGTACAGTACTTCGGTGAACTACAGCAGGACATCACCGTCTGGCGTAACGATCAGGCCACTATTGAACAAATCAAAACCCTAGCTCCTGATGTTATCGTCATCGGCCCTGGTCCGTGTGATCCAGATCGTGCTGGTATCTCTTTAGACGTTATTGATACTTTTAAAGGTGTTATTCCTATTTTGGGTATATGCCTAGGACATCAGGCCATTGGCCAAGCATTCGGCGGCCAAGTAGTCAAAGCTGGCGAAGTGATGCACGGACGTTTATCCGCTGTTCATCATACCCATAAAGGTATTTTTACTGATTTGCCTAACCCCTCGCAAGTTACGCGCTATCACTCTCTTGTCATTGATAAAGCAAGCTTACCGAATTGTTTAGAAGTAACTGCATGGACACAAAATCCGGATGGTAGCATTGAGGAGATCATGGGTATACGTCACAATATCTTTGCCATTGAAGGCGTTCAATTTCATCCTGAATCTATCTTAAGTGAAGCAGGATATCAGCTGCTTAATAACTTTTTACAGGCTCATAATTTGGCCGTATTGTCTGTAGATGAGTTGCCACAAGTGGGATAAATGTTGTCTAAGCTCATGTACGGAGCACTTTTGAAAAACATAAATTGACACGCCCAAAAAGCCAATTAAAACGAATATAAATATAAAAAAGTGAGACTTTAATGACCATTGATCAGTTACAGGAAGACTATAAACTAGCCGCCGATATGCCAGATGATATTATTCAATTATCTGACGAAGAGACGCATAAACTATTAACAACAGCATTAGGTAGAATCTTTCAGCACATTGATCTAACGTTTAATGAGATGTACAAAGTCATGCTGATTATCATGCAAGGCAGATGTAGCGATGCCATGATGGGGGCTATATTGACTGGTCTGCGCATGAAGGGTGAATCTATTGATGAGATTACCGCCTCGGCCAGCGCTATGCGTGCTTTGGCTGCCAATATAGACCCAAAAAACTGCGACTATTTGGTCGATATCGTCGGTACTGGCGGTGATGGTGCCAACTTATTCAACGTCTCTACCGCCTCAGCCCTCGTGGCTGCGGCAGCTGGCGCGCAAGTGGCTAAACACGGTAACCGCGGTGTGTCTACCAAATCTGGTAGCTCAGACTTATTAGAACAAGCAGGTATCAGCTTGGCACTTAGTCCTGAGCAAGCCAAACAATGTATAGAAAATGAAGGGATAGGCTTTTTGTTTGCGCCCAATCACCATAGTGCCATGCGTAATGCCAACCCAGTACGTCGTGAGCTAAAAGCACGGACGATATTTAATATTTTAGGCCCATTAACCAATCCTGCCAGCGTACCCAATCTGGTGATTGGCGTCTTTACCGCTGAGCTGTGTGAGCCTATCGCTAAGGTGATGAGAAACTTAGGCGCGCGTCATGTCATGGTGGTCGGTGCAAAGGACGGCCTAGATGAAATCAGCCTTGCGACCTCGACCACGGTTGCTGAGTTAAAAGACGGTGAAATATCAGTTTATGAGATGATGCCAGAAGATGCCGGTGTCGAGTCACAAACCCTTATCGGTCTCGATGTCGACTCTCCTGCGCAGAGTCTTGAGCTGATACGCGCGGCCCTATCAGGCACCGATACCCACGACCGTGCAGTACTCAAAGCGCGTGATATGATTGCACTAAACGCAGGGGCAGCGATATATACGGCGGGACTTGCCAGCAACTACCCAAATGGTGTCAGCCGCGCGCAAAAGGTGATACAAAATGGTGACGCCTTAACCAAGCTTGAGTCTTTAGCACAATATACTCAGCAGCTGGCAGCCAACGCGTAACCAATGCAAGACTCTTTATCTAAAATAGTCAATCAGCCACTGCTGCTTATTTACCTTTAACGATAACTGGATACGAGCATGACCCACTCAGACATACCTTCAGTATTACAGCGAATTGTCGCAACCAAAGTAGAAGAAGTAAAAACGGCTCGTGAGGAACTATCGCTTACAGAGCTGCAAGCACAAGTAGCGGCTGATACGCGTCCGCGTCGCGGCTTTGCTCAGGCATTGCGCGCGGCCAGCACTAGCGAGAGTGGTATCGGCATCATCGCTGAAATCAAAAAAGCCTCTCCTTCTAAAGGCATCATCAATCACAACTTTGCCCCGGCTTTATTTGCCCAGCAATATGAGCATGCAGGTGCCAGTTGTCTGTCTGTTCTCACCGATCGTGATTACTTTCAAGGCCATGATAGCTACCTTATCGCCGCTGCTAATGCTGCAAGCCTGCCGATACTACGTAAAGACTTTATGATCGATGTGTACCAAATTTATCAATCCTACTTGTTGGGTGCTGACTGCATACTACTCATTATGGCCTGCCTTGATGATGAGCAAGCATATGAGCTGCATGCGCTCAGTATTGAGCTTGGTATGGATGTATTGATTGAAGTACATACCAAGGCTGAGCTTGAGCGCGCATTAAAACTGCCACGCTCCGAGCACAATATCTATGGTATTAATAATCGTGATTTGAATACTTTCGATGTCGATTTGCAAACCACGCTTAATTTGAAAAATATTTTAATCGACGCATTAGCAGCTGATATTGATAGCACGTATAAACCGCTTATCGTCACTGAAAGCGGCATTCATAGCAGCACTGATATTCGCTTGATGTTAGATAACAATATCCAGCACTTTTTAATCGGTGAGCAGTTTATGAAAACCTATCATCCTGGACAAGCGTTACAATCCTTACTTGCAGGCGTCGCTACAGACGAGTAAAGTAACTAAAAATGACCCTCATATAAATTATCTAATCATTTCTCCATCAACCAACGTACACTAACTTTTATGTCAAACTCTCTATTTTCAAAAGAAATGCAGGATCAACTCAAAGAGCTAAAAGGCCAATTGAGTAAAGGACGCGATACCAACTCGCCTGAAGGTGAAAACCAAAAACCGACAGAACCTGTGTCACTGCCAACGCAAAAGCAAGTCAAAAAAACAGTTAAACAGTTAGACAGTGAACATGTCGATGATGATAAAGTTCTGTTTATGCAAGCGATGCACGGTGTAAGCCAGCTTGAAGACAAAAACGTCCGTTCTCCTGCCAGTACAGCAAAGGCGCGCAAACCTGATGCAGCCACTCTGTCAAAACGTGCGGCTGCTCAAGGTGGCGAAGCCAGTGATTTAGGTGCAGGCTTATCAGATATGCAAGCACTACTCAATCCTGTCGCTAGCGAAGCTTATTTATCTTACAAACAGCCGACTCTACAAAATAAGATATTTGATCAGCTTAAAAAAGGCAAATTACGTTGGTATGATGCAGTAGATATTCATGGCTGCACTATAGAAGAAGCACGTGAGGCGATGACTCAGCTACTTAGCCAAGCCAAGCAAAAAAATGAAACCATGGTAAAAATCGTCCATGGCAAAGGTTCTGAGGCCATTCTAAAAACTTGCGTAAATGGCTGGCTACGACAGCTACCAGAAGTATTGGCCTTTTGCTCTGCCCCGCCCAAAGATGGCGGCAATGGCGCAGTGCTAGTATTGCTCAAAAAGCCTAAAGTCGATGGTGAATAAACCTTAGGGTAAAGTAAAAAAAGACTGCCAATAAGCAGTCTTTTTTTATACAAATGAGTATTTCTTGTGTTGCATATCTGCTGAATTTTAGTACAGTAATTTCAGTACAGTAATAAATAAAGTAAATCAATTATGAATATACAAACCATTGAAAATTCTGAGGAGCTAAAAAACCACATTAGCGCTTTGATAGTTATCGAACCAAGGTTCGCGGCCGCCTATGAGCAAGTTGGCGTGCCAAACCTTAGGCACAATGCAGGTGGGTTTAAGCAATTAATGAGAGCGATGGTTGGGCAACAGTTGTCAGTCACTGCCGCAGCCAGTATTTGGCAACGATTGGTTGATGCCAATTTGACAACTCCGCAAAAGATTACTAAAGCAACAGACGAGGCGTTACGAGAGCAAGGTTTATCTAAACAAAAGACCCGCTATGTCCGATCCTTAGTAGAGCACGATATAGACTTTGCAGTACTAGAAACCATGTCAAATGAGACAGTAATAAAAACCTTAACCGTTGTTACTGGCATCGGACGTTGGACAGCCGAGATGTATTTATTGTTTTCTTTAAAACGCGCTGATGTGCTTGCTATCGATGATTTGGCGATTAAAGTTGCCGCGATGACACTACTGGATTTACCTGAGCGCCCCACGCCAAAACAATTAAACAATCTGACGCAAGACTGGTCACCGCATCGTAGCGCTGCCAGTCTCCTGCTTTGGTCGTACTATGGCTCGCTGCGTAACAAAACCGCTATCCCTTTATAAAACTGACGCCTTGTCTTCATAGCATTAATAGTAACAAATGTTTATAGCACTATAAGTAGTAGCATAAACCTCTACTTTAGGGCTGATTCCATATAGAAAGACTAAAGTTCTTTTTAGCACGCTTAAATTTACGCTTTGCTAAAGCATAGTTCCTGCTTTTATGCGCTTTTTTGGCCTCAGCCTTTTTAGCTTTTCTTTTTTGTTTTGCCGCTGCTTCGGCACTTTTAGTACGGTTGACACTTTTGTCTAAATCAATGCCCTCTTCTTGCTTGTCATTATCAGCACTGGTATCAACTTCACTGGTGTTATCCTTTGTCGTATCTTCTTCAGAGTTGTTTGCACGACGCTCACTATCATTTTCTTGACCATCAGTGTCATGGTTGTTTTCTCGATGATGTTCAAGCTCAGCTTGATTGACAATCAGCTGCTGCGTTGGTAGTGCATGCTCGACTTTGTATTTTGCGACTTGGTTAAGCACATCGACGAACACAACGTTTTGTTTGTCGTAAAATTCCATCACATCGTTAGCATTGATATAGGCTTGTAATTGAATAACGTAACAGTCTTGACGCAGCTCTAAAATATTGACCTGATTCCATTCTTGGTTGGTCAAATAATGCTCATTTAAAAACTCGTCTAAGTCTTTGACCATTTTAAAGACCACTTCGATATCAGCAGTACGCTTAAGATATAACTGATGGTAAAAGCGGAACATATCACGAGAGGTAAAGTTCTCAATTTGCATAGACGAAAAATCGCCATTAGGCACGGTCACAATGGTTCGTGATAGTGTACGTACGCGTGATGAGCGAATACCGATATCAACCACTGTGCCTTCATACGTGCCAAACTTACAATAGTCACCTATCCGCACTGGCGAATCTGCCACTACGACCACACTACCAACCAGATTTTCGATGGTCTTTTGCGCACCAAGTGCTAATGCTAAACCACCAACCCCCAATGCGGCAATACCGGTGGTCAAATCAAACCCTAGATTGCCAAAGATAACAATGACAGCAAAGATAAGCAGCAAGGCTTTGACGACTTTTCGCAATAGACCTAAGATAGAGACGCGTTCAGTATAGTTTTTCTTATAGCTTAGGTTAACCGCACGAGTAAAGATCGCATCGATGACTCGTAGCAGCAACCATGTTATTGCAAGCCAAGAAGCGATTTCAGTAAAACGGTTAACGGGTTCCCGTAGCGTTACTGACACGCCTGCATAGACCATCACCTCTGACAAGATCAATGCCATGATAACAACAGCCAGTGGCAAGATAACTTTGTCCGGTACAGGTAACGGGGTGTTGCGTACTCGCGGGTAAACAATTTTTAGTAAATGATACAGTAGCCAGACCATGATATAAGTCAGTACAAAGCTACTAACAACCATAGCAAGCGCAGCGACCAGATCAGCCAATTGATAGCCAAAGAGCTTTTTATCTTCTAGTGACTCAAATGTATAACGAGACACCAAAGTGGGCTTGGTGTTTTCTAATACTTCTGGTATAGAGCTTAGCGTCTCAGTAGAAAACTGCCAGTACTGCTCGCCTTGCCTGGACACGACTCTTTCAAGTAATAACGGCACACTTTTTTCGCCAATACTGATATTACCTACGTTTTCTTGGCTTGGTGGTAGCTGATCGGTTAGGTTACCTTCAGGGGTATTATTGATTTGCAAGTCAGGCTGAAAGCGTCCACCAGCATCAAGCGCTTGCTTAAACTCGCGTACCGCCGTCGTCGGATTATCAGATTTGGTTAGATTCAGGTAATTACTCGCCAGTAGGTAATCATTTTCGCCCAGCGCACTGATAAACCCTTGTACTGTATGGCGCGGAGTATCGCGTCCAAACGAGTCAGGCAATGTCTGGCGTACGCTCTCTTCACTACCAGTACTTACACCAAGCGCACCAGGTTCAGCAGCCATGACGCTATGAGGCATTATCGCGCTCAATATCATCAAGGCCAAAAGTACAATCATTGCCAATGGCATTTTAATTGATGACATCAATAGGGGTAATATAGTGTTAAAACTCAGATCACGCTTAATGAACAAAACCAACCTCTTAACTTTAGTAGTAGCACAACTGGTGATAATGGATAATATCTGCCGCTATCATAACAATTATTCATAAAATTAGTGGCTTTGATTGCACGTTTTCATAGTAATTTATATTTTTAATTCTTATTTATACTATGTCATCCTCATCTATTAAAGAGTTATAAAAATATTGCCGAAGTATTTGCATGAACTTCTCGCAGTGTATGGTGAAAAACATTCAACTTACCATGAGGAAACATTAGGTTTAAATGGTTTATAAAGTAATCGTTTTTATAGATAATAAGCGTTGTATAAGCTGTCCACTACTTTTTGTAACACTTCTTTCTCAATCTTTGCTTTCGTAACCTTGGAAATCATTATGTTATTATCACGCTCTTCTTCATCTACTTATCTACGTTGTAGTATTTTAAGCGTATTGGGCTTACTTTCTATAAATACAGCAATGGCTGTCACACCTGTCAGCCCTGAACTAGATACTGTCACTGATAATAATGAGCTGCCACAAGTTGAGCTTGATAAAATCGTCGTCACCGCCACGCGTACGCCTACTAAAACCAGTAACGTTATTGCTCAGACTCGGGTGATTAATAGCGAAGAGTTGCAGCGTTATCGAGGTCAAACTGTCACTGATGTACTAAAAAATCAGCCTGGTATCAATATTACCCAAAGTGGCGGCATGGGTACAGCCAGTAATTTTTATATGCGTGGCTTTGATAGTAAGCAAGTATTGGTGATTATCGATGGTATACGATATGGCTCTATCTCCTTAGGCAGCCCTTCTCTGAACTTGTTATCCGCAGACCAAATTGATCGCATCGAAATTTTATACGGTGCCTCTGGTTCTAGTATTTACGGTTCTGACGCCATGGGCGGTGTTATTCAAATTTTCACCAAGGGCAATAATGTAGAACAATCCAATGTTTCTACGACTGTTGGTTATGGTAGTAACAATCATTACCAAGTCGGTATAACAGGTCAGCTTAAAAATGACACTTCCTCATTAAGCTTGGGTGTCAGTCGCAATGAAACAGATGGGTTTAACGCTATTGCCAACTCTGACTCCTATGATTTCAACGCAGACGATGATGGCTTTAAATCTACCAATGCCAGTTTGGCATTGCAGCATAAGCTATCAGACTCGCTAAGCGCGGGAATAAGTGCCTTGTATACCGACTCTACCACTGATATTGACTCAGCAGGAAACGCGTTTCCAAATGCCTATTCAGATCAAAAAAACGGCAGTGCAAATGCTTATCTTCAATACAAAACGCCTTTGACGGTCAGTAAGCTTAGCTATGGTCAAAGTATTGACAAGTCCACTTCTCATGATGCCAACTCTATTAATTATCAAGAAGGCAGTCAGTACGATACCACGCAAGAGCAAGCACGCTTAGAGACCAGTATTAACGCGCGACCTGGTACTGTGATTGTTGGCGCAGAATGGTTGTCACAGAAACTAGACGCATCAGATGTTTTGGATTTTTCAGGCTTCCCTGATCCTGCCGTGCAAACCACTTACAACCCTGACGATAGAACGGTCAAAAGTGCTTTTGTTGGTTATCAATTGTCAGAGTATTATTATGACCTGCAAGCCAACTATCGCTTAGATGACAACTCACAGTATGGTAATGAGAGCACCTACAATTTAGGCGCAGCTATACGCCCGTTGGCTGGCATGCGAATTGGTGCCAA
The DNA here is from genome assembly GCF_051847535.1 of Psychrobacter sp. 1U1. Classification (NCBI taxonomy): domain Bacteria; kingdom Pseudomonadati; phylum Pseudomonadota; class Gammaproteobacteria; order Moraxellales; family Moraxellaceae; genus Psychrobacter; species Psychrobacter sp. 1U1. The sequence goes on from NZ_JBPYDD010000003.1 coordinate 344,833, forward strand.
CTATGCCACTGGATTTCGTGCACCAACGTTTAATGACTTATACTGGCCTGGTTTTAGCAACCCCAATCTAAAGCCCGAAAAAACGGAGAACACAGAGGTATTCGTTGAATACGCTAATGAAGCTCAAACGTCACGACTGACAGGCTATTATACCGATGCAGAAGACCTGATTTCTAATGCGACAAATATCAGTGAAGCGAAAATCAAAGGATTGAGCTTGACCTCAGACTGGAATATGAATGCCTTCATATTTGGTCTCGGTTATGACTACTTAGACGCAAAGGACAAAACGGCAAATAGCGCCAGCTATAATCAACAGCTTGCCTATCGTCCTAAAAACAGCGGTATGGTTTATGTGGGTTATCAGCAACCTACGTTCGATGTTCGCCTTGAAGCCAAACATACTGATAATAGAGTCACGGCCGAAAACAATAAGCTTGATAGTTACACGTTGCTTAATTTGAGCGGCGCTGTTTATATCAATCCTAATCTTCGCGCTAACTTGCGTGTGGATAATATTACTGACGAGGACTATACCCTTGCCAGCCAATTCGGTAATGAATATGCCACAGAAGGCACCAGCTATTTCGGCTCTTTAACTTATGATTGGTACTAAACTGCTGGCAAATTAAAAAGCATTTATTAAGAATAAGAGAGGCCATCCAATGATGGTCTTTTTTTGTGCTGATCAAAAAAACAAGATTACTCATACCTTTACTGTCTAATATTTATGTTATCCAATAGGTGACAATCACGGATTCATCAATTACAATAACGACCTCCGAGAGGTGTTGCGCCATAATTATCGATTACTGCATTTGAGCTAAATTGCTTTGCAAATCATTTGTTATGTTAGGCTCGGTTAACTGTTCATTACCATTTTTGGTTATGAACAGCGCAAATAACGGCACCTGCGTTTTTATTCTTTTTATCTATTAACTGATAGGAGCATATTATGGACGCAGTGTCTAACATACCATCTGCCCATACGATCAACCCCTCTTTCACCGACTATAAAGTTGCTGACATCAGCCTTGCTGATTATGGTCGCCGTGAAATCACGCTAGCCGAAGCCGAAATGCCTGCCCTTATGGGTCTGCGTCGTCGCTACCAAGATGAGCAACCGCTTAAAGGCGCCAAAATCGCTGGCTGTATCCACATGACGATTCAGACTGCCGTTCTTATCGAGACATTAGTCGCGCTAGGTGCTGAAGTACGCTGGACTTCATGTAACATCTTCTCAACTCAAGACCATGCTGCTGCAGCTATTGCTGCTGCGGGTGTGCCTGTATTTGCTTGGAAAGGCGAAACAGAAGAAGAGTACGAATGGTGCTTGCGTCAACAAATCCACGTTGGCGGCGAAGAATCAGGTCAGCTTTGGGATGCTAACTTAATCTTGGATGATGGCGGCGATTTAACCGCGTTAATTCATAACGATTATGCCCAGATGCTTGATAACATCCACGGTATCTCAGAAGAGACCACCACTGGCGTGCATCGCTTGGTTGAGATGCTGGGTAAAGGCACGCTAAAAGTACCTGCAATCAACGTCAACGATGCGGTTACCAAGTCTAAAAACGACAACAAATATGGCTGCCGTCATAGCTTAAATGACGCTATCAAACGTGCTACTGACATGTTCCTTGCTGGTCGCCGCGCATTAGTTATCGGTTATGGCGATGTGGGTAAAGGCTCAACCCAAAGCTTACGCCAAGAAGGCATGATCGTACGAGTATCAGAAGTCGATCCTATCTGTGCTATGCAAGCCTGTATGGATGGCTACGAAGTATTGTCTCCGTATATCAATGGTGACAACACTGGCGGCGCGGATAACATCAACACTCGCCTGTTAGAAGATACTGATCTGATTGTTACCACGACTGGTAACTATCATGTTTGCGATAAACATATGCTAGCGGCGCTAAAGCCTGGTGCCGTCGTCTGTAACATCGGTCACTTTGACACCGAAATCGATACTCAGTTTATGCGTGACAACTGGCGCTGGGTTGAGATCAAACCACAAGTGCATCAAATTTTCCGCTCAGATGATGAAAACGATTATCTGATTTTGCTTGCCGAAGGTCGCCTAGTCAACTTAGGTAATGCCACAGGACACCCATCACGCGTGATGGACGGCTCATTTGCCAACCAAGTATTAGCCCAAATGTATCTGTTCGAAGAAAGATTTGCTGAGCTTCCTGTTGATGAGCGCTTCGATAATTTATATGTCAAAGTATTGCCGAAAAAGCTTGACGAAGAAGTCGCTGCTGCGATGGTTGCAGGCTTTAACGGTACATTGACTAAGCTGACTGAGAAACAGGCTGAGTACTTAGGTGTTCCAGCTGAAGGTCCGTTTAAGCCTGATGCTTATAAATACTAAGGAGCGCGATTGTGAGTAAGCCTGCTTTTTCTTTTGAGTTTTTCCCAGCCAAAACTGAGCTGGGACACGAAAAGCTACTTAGTACTTATGATGAGCTCAATAAACTGTCGCCGAGCTACTTTTCGGTGACTTATGGTGCAGGTGGCTCGACTCGTAGCCGTACCTTAAATATTGTCCAAGCATTGTGCGCGCGCGGTGAGACTGATATTGCACCGCATATGTCTTGTATCGGTGACGACAAGGCCGAGATTGCTGAGCTTCTAACGCATTATAAGAGTCTAGGTATCACGCGGCTGGTCGCCCTACGCGGTGATTTACCGTCAGGTCAGGTCGGTATGGGTGAGCTACCGTTTGCGCTAGATTTGGTTAAGTTTATTCGTGAGCACTCAGGCGAGCATTTTCACATCGAAGTGGCTGCGTATCCTGAGATGCATCCGCAAGCGCGAAGCTTCGAGTTCGATGTTGATAATTTGGTCAATAAGTACCAAGCTGGTGCAAATGCTTCTATTACGCAGTTTTTTTACAATGCTGATAGCTATTTATATCTGCGAGATACCTTAGAAAAACGTGGTATCGATACTGCTGTTCAGCCGCTGGTTGCAGGTATCATGCCGATTACCAACTCAAGTAACCTCGTTCGCTTTGCCGATAGTTGTGGCGCTGATATTCCACGTTATGTGCGTAAACGGTTGGCTGACTTTGGCGATGACCGCACCGCTATTCGCGAGTTTGGTTTTGAGGTGGTTTATCGTTTGTGCGAGCGTCTTATCAGTGAGGGCGTGCCAGCCATGCATTTTTATAGCATGAATAAAGTTGAGCCAAACAAGCGCTTAGTAGAAGCCTTAGGCCTTGTCTCTTAGTTCTTATAACAGATTATTTATCATAACTGGCGTTCTTCGGAGTGCCAGTTTTTTTATGCTAAATATAAAACATTCAAACCGTTATAACTTTATAAAAAAATTACTTTTATATTAAGCTCTATTTACTATAGAGATACTTTTATCTAAACAATATTTTGCTAAAATATATAAGAAATATTGTCGTTTAAATATAGGATTCAGTCATTTTGAGACGTTTTTTTTATGCTACTAGCAGTGATATTGATGCCAACTACCCTAAATTAAGTACTTTCTCCATTGGTACAGATATTGCCTTAACAGAAAGCATCGTACATCATTGGGGCCGCGTACTGCGTGCAAATGTCGGAGATGAAGGTATTTTATTTGATGGCTTTGGCGGCGAGTATCATGTAAAGCTGCAAAACATCGGCAAAAAAAACGCTACGGTGACGTTGTTGGCTCATACAGACAAAGATCGCAATGCTCCTATCCATACCAAAATAGGCTTGGTCATGAGTCGTGGAGATCGGATGGATTATGCGATTCAAAAGGCTACTGAGCTGGGTGTGACTGGTATTCAATTGTTAAGCAGTCATCATGGTGAGGTGAATCTCAAACCAGCGCAAGTAGATAAAAAGCTACTACACTGGCAGCAAGTAGCTATTGCCGCAAGCGAACAGTGCGGACTAAATCGGCCACCCCTTATTTTTGCTCCGATTTCTATTGACGACTGGCTGCAAGGCTTGGACACCAACGATACAGACTTACAAGTGATTGTTAGCTCTATTGTCTCCACGCTTAGCCAAGACCCTTACTATCAGATATTGCGACAACCAGCTGATCTACGTATGCAGCTTAGCGTACCGGCGCCAGATCAACCTGTCATGCCTGAGTCGTTGCCAACAGTACTGACACAAGCTTCACCTTATATTGAACTGTTGATTGGCCCTGAGGGTGGTCTTAGCGAGAATGAACGCCAGCAAGCCGCCAATTTTGGATTTGCACCTTGGCAAATTGGGACCAGAGTCTTACGTACCGAAACCGCCCCTGTTGTCGCTCTAGCCACATTACATGCGCTTCATTATTTGCACCAACGAAAAACATGAGTCCTCATCAAAAATAATCTTTAGTAGACAATTGTCTATATTCTATATACCATCGCTATCTTATGACTTTAATATAATATTAATATCCTTGCTTGACTATTGAGTCTCAATTATGACTACCTTTGCGCCCCTTTCACCATCAGTTAAGCAGCAACTAATGTCGGAGCTGTGCGAGCGTCTCGAAGACGCTGTATTTATTTTAGACGCCAATTTACGCTACCTGTCCATCAATCCTGCTTATGAGATAATGATTGGTTTTGAAGAGCCATACATGATTGGACGACCTCTTGGTATCTACGCTGCTGAGTTCTTATCAAAAAAAGAGCAGTCTATCTTAAAAGATATCTCCAATCGACTAGATGGTGAGGGTTTTTATGAAAATAACTTTGCTCTACTAAACCGTTATGGACGCACACTCAATTGTCATATATCTTATCGCAGGATTTATGTAGACAAAACTGTCTATTATATTGGAATGGTACGCGATATCTCCTCTGTCGTCGAAGACCAACAACAAGTTGCGCATCTACTCAATCATAATCAGTTAACAGGACTACCCAATCGTAAAGTATTTTTGAGTCAGACCAATGATGTCTTAATGGATAGCTTCCAAGAAGTAGTGATTATTCGAGCAAATATTGATCGTTATCGTATTTTGGTCAATAACCTTGGACAAGACAATGTTGATGAGCTTATAAAAGAGTTTGTTGCTAGAGTAAACGCCCTTGAGCTCAACCAGCTACTATGTTTTTCACACTTAGGCGGTGATGATTTTGGGCTATTGTTCGAGTTTAGTGATGCTCATCTAGTACGCCACGAGCTTGATAGCTTGATGCATATGTGCGAGCGACCATTTGTATTAAAAAATACCAGTATTTATTTACAGATATCGGTTGGGGTCAGTTATTATCCTAAAGACGGTAACCAGTTAAGCAGTTTGCTAAATAAAGCTGAAAAAGCGTTACATTATGCCAAAGAGCATGGCGGAGATGATGTCTGCTGGTATAACGACGAGATAAACCACGAATCAATCGACAGTTTGCAGTTAGAGACTGAGCTACGTGAAGCCATATCGGCCAAGCAGTTCGTGCCCTATTATCAGCCTAAAGTCACTTTAGAATCGGGCGCTATCGCTGGTTTTGAAGCACTCGTACGTTGGCAGCATCCTACGCGTGGATTGCTACAACCAAAAGATTTTATTGAAGCTATTATTAAGCACAAACTGTCATTTGATTTATTTTGTCAGATGGCTGTTCAAATCGCTGAGCAGCTTCGTATTTGGGAGTCGATGAATTTTACGCAACATGTCTGCATCAATGCCGATGCTGCAGAATTTAGCCATATTGAATTTTTTGACTTTGTAACCAATCTATTCACGCACCATTCTATTCAACCTCATCAGTTACATATTGAAGTTACTGAGTCATCTTTAATGCTGCGGCATGCAAGTGTTAAGCAACAGCTTATTGCGCTAAAAGCGCTGGGAGTCTGTTTGTCATTAGATGATTTTGGTACGGGTTACGCCTCTCTTAGTTACTTACAAGAGTACCCCTTCGACTTTATTAAAATTGACAAGAGCTTTATCGATAAAATAGTGAATAATCGGACACAGTCTGCCATTGTTAAAGCTATTTTAGACTTGGCTACTGCTTTGGATATGAGTGCCGTCGCCGAAGGTATCGAGACTGAGCAGCAACGTGATTTGTTATTACAAATGGGCTGCGATTATGGGCAAGGTTACTGGTTTGGTCGCCCTGTCTCAGCTGACATAGCAACTAAAATGTTGAGTCATGCGTCTCTTCCAGACGCATGACTCAATTAATTTAATCTATCACCACTACTATAGTGATTGGCTTATATAGCTTTTCTGTGTATATAGCTTTTCTGTGTACCGTATTTAGCACTATTTTTTGTCCTTCAACGCTGATTATATAAAGGATGCAAGTTAGGTTGATGACTTATCAGTATTATAACCAAACTTGTATAATTTCTAGTGAACGCCTATCTTTTGAGGTGAATTTACTAATACAGTCATAATTCTTTTAGCATTTTTCAACGTTATATTATATGACCGATATCGTAGCCCTAAGTCTTTTGTGTAGGCAAATCTGATATCAGTAACATACTAACAGTCAAAATAACCACAAACCAAGTCGTTTGTTTGCTGTCGGTCATACCAAAAAAAAGGACAGGAAGTTATGCAGTACAAAGCCCCATTACGTGATATTCAATTCGTCATGCATGAGCTACTTGATAGCGAAAGCCACTATAAACGCTTACCAAAATTTCAAGAAGCTGATCGCGAGTTAATGGACAGTCTGTTTGAGATGGCTGCAAGCTTTGCTGAAAATGAGTTGTCACCACTGAATCAAAGCGGCGATGCTGAAGGCTGTCATTTTGATAATGGCAAGGTCACCACACCTAAAGGCTTTAAAGAAGCTTATAAACAGTACTGTGAGCTTGGTTTCCCTGCACTTTCTGCTGAAGAAGAATTTGGCGGTCAAAACATGCCTTTTTCATTATCTACGGTCATCAACGAGATGGTAGGTACGGCTAACTGGTCATTCTCTATGTACCCAGGCTTATCACATGGTGCTATCCAAACCATTGAGCACCACGGTACTGATAGCCAAAAAGAAACATATTTAGAAAAAATGGTCACTGGCGAATGGTCAGGTACTATGTGTCTTACTGAAGCACATGCAGGTTCTGACTTGGGTATTATTCGTACCAAAGCGCAGCCGAATGATGACGGTAGCTATAGCATTACTGGTCAAAAGATTTTTATTTCAGCTGGCGAGCATGACTTGGCTGAAAACATCATTCATATCGTTTTAGCTCGTCTGCCAGGTGCGCCTGCTGGCACTAAAGGCATCTCACTGTTTATCGTGCCAAAGATGATAGTTAATGAAGACAATAGCTTAGGCGAAAACAACAACGTTGTTTGCGGCTCTATCGAACATAAAATGGGTATCAAAGCCTCTGCCACTTGTGTAATGAACTTTGATAGTGCCAAAGGCTACTTGATTGGTCCTGAAAACCGTGGCCTACAGTGCATGTTTACCTTTATGAACGTGGCACGTATTGGTACTGCTGTTCAAGGCTTAACTGCTGCAGAATATGCGTTCCAAGGTTCATTGACTTATGCCAAAGATCGTTTAGCAATGCGTTCATTATCAGGTGTAAAAGCACCAGACAAAGTCGCTGATCCTATCATTGTACATCCAGCTGTTCGCAACATGCTATTGACTGAAAAAGCCTTTGCTGAAGGTGGCCGTGCGCTAGTATATTATCTCTCTCATTTTGCCGATACGGTCGCAAAAGGTGAAGGCGATGACCTAAAATTTGCTGACCAAATGCTGTCACTGTTGACGCCGATTGCTAAAGCGTTCTTAACCGAAACGGGTCTAGAGGCCGCCAATCATGGCGTACAAGTCTATGGTGGTCATGGCTTTATCAGTGAATGGGGTATGGAGCAAAACGTCCGTGACACCCGTATCGCTTGCCTGTACGAAGGTACCACTGAGATTCAAGCGCTTGATTTACTTGGTCGTAAAGTCTTAGGCTCACAAGGTAAGTTGCTGGCAAACTTTGTCGATATTATTCAGAAGTTCTGTGAAGAAAATAAAGACAATGATGAGATGGGACAGTTCATCCGTCCACTTGCCAGGCATCTAAAAGAATGGGGTGACTTGACTTCACGTATTGGTATGCAAGCCACTGAAAACCCAGACGCCGTTGGCGGTGCTGCCGTTGATTACATGTATTTTAGTGGCTATGTTACCCTTGCCTACTTATGGGCACGTATGGCACTTATTGCTCAAACTGAAATTAAAAATGGCAACAGTGAACATGCCTTCTATGATGCCAAGGTGAAGACAGCACAATTCTATTTTGCTAAGTTGTTACCGCGTACTACGACGCACGTACAGCGCATCAGTACAGGTGTTGAGCCATACATGACTATGAACGTTGATCAATTTGCTTTTTAGAATCGAGCTGTAATAGATTATATTACGATTAAATACTACTACTTTTGATCGACTGAGGATTTAGACGCGGTACTACTATCGGCAACATACTTCGGTGTGTTGTCGATTTTTTTGGTATTGACTTGTTCATTCTGTGCAAATTTATACTATTACTTTACCCTCAACTATCTAAGATTACAGACTAAGCAAGATATCATTTTTACAAAATATCTTATTTATACTCTAATTAGATTCTAATTGGAGTATAAATAGAGTATTATGGCTATATCAAGTAGTTTTATTCTAAGGATCATATGATGGCAAGCAAAAATACAACGCCTATTCGCGCTCGCGCAGGCGAGACAGAAAAGGTCACAATCAACCTAGGCTACGTAGATCTTGGGCAAGTAGATTTGATGGTACAGGAGGGTTTCTATTCTAATCGCACGGATTTTATTCGAACTGCGATACGTAATCAGCTAACCATACATGCTGATGTGGTACAGCAAACCGTTGCTCGTAAAACCTTAGAGTTAGGACTACGTCATTACACACGCGCCGATCTTGAAGCCGTTCAAGAGCGTAATGAAAAATTACATATTCAAGTATTGGGTCTGGCGACCATCGCCGCCGATGTAACTCCAGAACTGGTGGAAGCCACTATTGAAAGCATTACCGTATTAGGCGTCCTGCAGGCAAGCCCAGAGATAAAAGCAGTTTTGGCTAACAAAATGGTTTAAGCATCTGCTTTTACTATCTCCCCCAAATTTTATAGATATATCAAGGAAAATAGCCAATGAATTTTTCAAAATTTAATATGACACCGCCGCATCTCAAAGAAGCAATGGAACTTATGAAATCTGGTCAGCTAAAAGAAGCCACCATTGCCATTCAAAAGAACTTAAGTGGGGCAGCACCAGCCAGCCATACCGACAAAAACCCTATTAAAGATGTGACGCCTATCAAGGATGTGGCGCCTGATGTAACATCTGATGTGCCAATGTCACAAGATCGCACGTCCCCGACAGACAAGCCAACAGGCACTGATGAGCTATTTAGTAAGCTGCCTGATAAATTGCAAGATTTTACAGATAAAATGAAGCATTTTAAGCTGGACTTGCCATCAGTTATGGATATAAGTGCCTTACGTACTGGGGTCAGTACACATAGTGAGCCGTTCATTCCTGACAATGCACAGTTTCTCAAAGGCAACCTGAAGTCGTCTCAAGGCAGTCACGACTACCGGCTATATATTCCCTCAAACTATGCGCAAGCGGTGGAAGACGGCCTACGCTTACCTTTAATAGTCATGCTCCACGGCTGTACGCAATCACCAGAAGATTTTGCAGTAGGTACACGTATGAATGAATTGGCAGAAAAGCATCGTTGCCTGATCGTCTACCCTTCTCAGCCAGCTTCTGCTAACCCCAATCGCTGTTGGAACTGGTTTAAACCTTCTGATCAACAACAAGGTAAAGGCGAGCCTGCATGGCTTGCAGCCTTGACTACATCCATTATTGAGGATTACGCAGTGGACTCATCACGGGTGTATATTGCAGGGCTATCTGCAGGCGCTGCAATGGCTGTGATTATGGCAGAGAACTATCCTAAGATGTATGCTGCAGTTGGCGTTCATTCAGGGTTGGCTTATCGCAGTGCCACCGATTTGCCGTCTGCAATGATGACGATGCGACAAGGCGGTTCTGCTCCTTTAAAACCTGCAAGTAATAATAAATTCGTTCCAATGATTGTGTTTCATGGTGATCAGGATCATACGGTAAGTATTCGTAATGGCGAGCAGGTCTTTGAGCAAGCAAAGCAGCGCTTACAAGCGCAAGAAACTGGTTTAACCACTCACCAACATAAGCAATGTTCTGAGCAAAACTGTCGTAGTACTCAGTTAGAGATTCGTGACAGTAAAGGAGTTAGCCAGTTAGAATATTGGAAAATCCACGGTGCTGGGCATAGCTGGGCGGGCGGCAATAGCGCCGGGTCTTACACTGACCCTAAAGGACCAGATGCATCAAAAGAGATGCTGCGGTTTTTCTTTAATCAATAATTATAATTGGTTTAATATACAAACATTGCACCAGACTGGTATGAACTTTTTGTAGCCTTTGTCAGTGTAGACACAGCAGGAAAGAAAATTAATACCAGTCGAGAAGCTTCACATAACGTAGCAACTTCTTAGTTGAGCACTACAATAGCAGTAGTCAACTTTTAGTGTACGCACTATTCACTAAGAGATACACAAGCTTAGCCATTAATTTGCTAAACTTTACTGATTATCACAGACTCAAATCAATAAAAATCATTGCGTTATTTGCCATGATAGTTAAAGAACATCATGATAAATATAAGCAAATATGTATATAACTTTATTAATCTTAAACCAAAGGAATGTTTATGGCTGTTTATAATGCCCCTCTAACTGACATGCGTTTTATCTTAACCGATGTCTTTAAGGCGCCTGAGTTTTGGCAAAACAATGACAACTTATCTCATGTCGACATGGAAACAGTCGATATGATTTTAGAAGAAATGGCCAAATTAAGTAAAAACGTTCTGTTGCCTATCAATCGTACTGGCGACGAAGAAGGCGCGACTTATCATGGTGATGGCGTCGTCACTACCCCTAAAGGCTTTAAAGAAGCTTATCAGCAATATGCTGAGTCAGGTTGGGTCGGACTTGGCGGTAATCCTGAGTACGGTGGCCAAGGTTTTCCAAAAATGGTTACTATGCTTACCGAAGAGATGCTTTTTACCACCAACCAGTCATTTACGCTCTACCCCAACCTAACAGTTGGTGCAACCTTGTGTCTTAACGCGGCGGGCTCAGAAGAGCAAAAGCAGACATATTTAGAAAAAATGTATTCAGGTGAATGGTCAGGTACTATGTGTTTAACCGAACCGCATGCAGGTACTGATTTAGGTATTATCAAAACCAAAGCCATACCAAATGACGACGGTAGCTATAATATCTCTGGTACCAAAATCTTTATCACTGGCGGTGAACACGACTTAACTGAGAATATCGTTCATCTAGTATTGGCTAAAACCCCAAATGCGCCAGAAGGCTCAAAAGGTATCTCTTTATTCGTTGTACCAAAATTTTTAGTCAATGATGATGGCAGCTTAGGCGAACGTAATACCTTATCAGCTGGCTCAATCGAGCATAAAATGGGTATCAAAGCTTCAGCCACTTGTGTCATGAACTTTGACGATGCCAAGGGCTGGATGGTTGGTGCTGAGAATACTGGTTTATCGTCAATGTTCATTATGATGAACTATGAGCGCGTAACGATGGGTCTGCAAGGACTTGGCGGTACTGAGCTTGCTTATCAAAATGCAGCGCTTTATGCGTTTGAACGCGCTCAAGGTCGTAGTGATACTCAACTACAAAGTCCAGAAAAACCAGCCGATGCTATCGTTCATCATGCCGATGTGCGCCGTATGCTATTGAATGCTAAAGCCAATAGTGAGGCATCACGCTGTTTTGCGATGTATGTTGCAAAACAACTCGATACTGAAAAATTCAGCACAGATCCTGAAGCAGCTCAAGCCGCTGCTGCACGTGTGGCCTTACTAACGCCGATCGCAAAAGCCTTCTTAACTGATAAAGCATTAGAAGCTACTATCGATTGCCAGCAAGTCTTTGGTGGTCATGGTTATGTCCGCGAATGGGGCATGGAGCAAATCGTACGTGATACGCGTATCGCCCAGATTTATGAGGGTGCAAACGGTATTCAAGCACTTGATCTGTTAGGCCGTAAAGTCGCTCGTAATGATGGTAAATATATTGCTCATTTTTTAGGCGAAATCCGTGATTATGTTAGTACGATGCAAGTTGATCATGGCATCAAGCAAGCGACATTAGATGCTGCTGATACCGTTGAAGAGCTGACTAAAACAGTATTAACCAATATTGGCTCTCGTAAAAATGAGATTAATGGCTGCGCGGTTGATTACATGCATGCGGTCGGCTACCTATGCTACTCATACATGTTTGCCTTGATGGTTGAAGCGTCTAACGGTAAAGATGGCGAGTTTTATACCAATAAAGCCAAGCTTGCTGATTACTTTGTTGGTCGCGTTTTACCGCGCATCGATGCCCATGCACAGATGGTCAAAGCTGGTAGTGATCCGATGATGAACTTTGATTTAGACTATTTTAACGTACCTGCCAGCTAAACAAAGTTTATAGAATTGATAGTTATTTAATTATCGATATATTCATTAATGAGAAAGGACAGTATAATTACTGTCCTTTTTTTGCCAAAACTATATTTAAAACAACTGCTAACAAAATAACTAAACATGACCTTGCACTTCCGATTAAAATAACCTGCATTAGCTATCAACTTAACACCGATATTTGTATCTAACACTCAACAAATATATCAATACAAACTCTCTGTATAACCACTAAAAATAGTACCTCACAATCCCTATCACAACTGTCAAAACAGTAGCACATTAACCAACAGAACAATAACGATAAAGAGTACGCTGTGTCAGAGATAAAACGCATTTTACAACAAATTACCGCCTTAAGTGACGTGCCAGAGCCATCTGTACTTCGGCGTTTAATCGATGAGCTACGGGTCACTGAAAACGAGCCTGCACTTGCCAATCAAAACATCCAAGCCCTTATCGATGTCTTGCGTCAGCATCCAGAATATAGTGATGGTCTTGCAAGCTTTGTACTAAAACTCATTATCCAATATCGTCAAATTTCCTTATATACTGATACTGGTATCATGTCAGATGAGGGGTTTTTTAGTAGCTTACGCCGCTTGCTTGGTCATCGGTTCTTACCGCTCCTGCCCCAAGATGATTCTGTCGTTGAATTGGTCGGTTATCTGTTCTATAAACGTCAAGATGAACGTTGGCTTGCTAACATCGAAAAAGACAAATGGGAAGCGTTGGTTGATCTACTTAATGTTAAAGAAGAGCATTTATACTTAGTAGCGACCGCCAAAAACAGTATTTTAAATGCGATAGTCATTTTATCCTACCGTATTAGCGGTATTGGTCTGCATCCTAACTTAATGGAAGCTTATCCGCAGATTTTGAACTATTCTGCATCTTTTGTTGCTCAAAACCAAGAAGCCGTATTGTTTGTCAATCAGTATCGACAAGCGCATGAGCTTGACACTTTAACGGACATTACGCCTGAACATGCGGTCAATCCTGCTCCGCTACTGGTCATGCTTGAGCAATGTGAAGATATCGTTGCAACGGTACGCAAACGCATCTATAAAACTGGTATCTCCATTCGCTTGACCAATATGATGTTACGACTTGATCAAAGCTTACAACGCATGCGTATTTTAACGGAGCTGGTGGCTGATAGCGGTCAGAATCGCGACAAAGCGGTAATCAACCTGATTCAAACTCTCATTACCACTGCCAATCGTCGTTATAGTATCGGCTACCTAATCGATAACAATACTAAGCTGTTATCACGTAAAGTCACTGAAAACGCCAGCCGCGTGGGTGAGCACTATATCAGCACAGACAAAGCTGGTTATCAAAAAATGTTCAAAAAAGCGTCCATTGGTGGGTTTTTTATTGCCTTTATGGCTACTATTAAAATCTTAGCCTATCATTTGGCCCTTGCACCAATGGGCCGAGCCTTTATAAACAGCATGATCTATGGCTTAGGTTTTGTTTTTATTCATATTGTTCATGGTACTGTGGCAACTAAGCAGCCAGCGATGACTGCTGCCGCTATTGCCTCAACCATATCAGAGGGCTCAGGTAAAAAATCACACCAGCTGACGAAGTTATCGGAGCTAGTAGTCGATATCTTGCGCACCCAGTTTATCGCTATCATGGGTAATATCATGCTAGCGATTCCTGTTGCATTGATCATCTCTTTTGCATGGTTACAATATACAGGTGCGCCGATGATTGATACCGAAAAAGCGGGGCACCTACTTCATGATCTAGACCCTTTTCGATCGCTAGCACTGCCTCATGCGGCCATCGCTGGGGTATATCTGTTTTTATCCGGTCTTATTGCAGGCTACTATGACAATTTGGCGGTTTACAATAAAATTGGCGCTCGCATTAATAGGCATTGGCTACTTCAGCGTTTATTACCCAAAAGATGGCTTCGACGCTTGAGCGGCTTTATAGAGGCCAATCTTGGCGCTATCATGGGCAATTTTTTATTCGGCGTATTTTTAGGTAGCACGGCGACCATTGGTTATTTATTTGGTTTACCGATTGATATTCGTCATATTGCATTTGCGTCTGCCAATTTGGCTCATGGACTGTTCAATATGTCAGCGGCTCAGATAAGTTGGGATGTGGTTTTGATCTCTATTTTTGGCGTCGCACTTATCGGTATCGTCAACTTAATGGTCAGTTTTTCCTTGGCACTTCTAGTCGCCTTACGATCAAAAGAAGTCCGCTTTTTTGAGTGGCGTAGACTATCCAAGCTTGTTTTTGGACATATTGTCAGTCATCCATCTGACTTTTTTTGGCCGCGTGACAAACCGATGAAGTATGCCCGTATTGATAGTCAAGGTCATATGATATTTGATGATACTGCCGGACAAAAAGGCGGTAAACCATTACCCAGTAATTATGTGATACGGCGCTTATCTGATGTCAAAATCATACCTAACTCAGTCTCTGTTGACGCAAAAGGTGAACGAACAACCACAGACATATATTATGAAAATCAGTCTCAAGATCATGGACAGGAGGGTGCTGTAGATAAGAACGTGGCTAAAAAGGTTGTCGACCTTGATGATGGATTAGTAGACGAAGAGCTAAATAGCGTGCCTTACTATAGTGATATTCAATATGATAAGACCACCAAAACACTAGGGGACGTTAATAGTAACAAAACCAGCAATCATGATAAAAACGCTGATAACAAGGCTACAGGGGATGCAAAAACGCCCTTGCCGAAACCTAAAAAACCGCCCAAACTGCCTAATTAATAGGGCAGTTTTGGTAGCTTTATACTTGGTCATCTGCTGATATTACTGCTGATAAGAGGTCTAACAATGTTTTCTTGATACTTCATTGATATTTGCCACCTAAACCTTCAAAGTCACGCTGGCTCATCCTACTTTCTGCCTGTCTGAATGAGCAGTACACCACCCAGAATAAGTAGCAAGGCGATAATTTCTACATAAGTGATAGCCTCTCCTATAATCGCACCAATTATTACAGCAACGATAGGCGCAATATACGTCGCACCAGCGGCACGCACAGAGCCTAATGTCTCGATGATAAAATAGTAAATTAAAAAAGCGGCGCCTGTTCCTAAAACACCAAGTCCTAATACAGTGCCCCACAGTGCTTGGGCATCTGTCGCTATATCAGTGATTCCGTCGAAATCAATGAGCAAGGCAAGCGTTATCACTGCAAGTCCAATCTGCCATGTGGCTAATGCCAATGGTGATAGTTTTAGATGCGATAAAAAACGCCGCGCATAAACGAATGACGCGCCAACACTCAAAGAACCAGCGAGCATCCATAAAACACCTATGAAAGATATATTCATGCCGCCTTGCCATGGACGTGCACTTAATGCAATACCCGCAAATCCTAAGGCAACCCCTAGCGCCATCTGTTTAGTAGACCTCTCCTCTGGTAAGAAAAGCGCCGCCCCTAAAAAAGTAAATATCGGTATCGAACCACTCAATAACCCTGCAATACTACTGGGTAACAACGCCGTACCAGCAATAAACCCATAATAGTAAAAGGAGGTTGCAAGCACAGACATGACGATAAAATGCGGCAAATACGCAAGCTGCTCCCGAGTAATGGCTTTATGACGCCATGCGATAAGTACTAAAGGTATAAACCCAAACAGCACTCGCAGAAAGACAGTTTGAGAAGGCGTTATCACAGCGGTGGCCCACTTCATAAAAATAAAGTTAGACCCCCAAATCACACCAAGTAATACTAGCGCTGTATAGGCTCTAAACATAGTATTGGCCTTTATCAGACAGAGTGCGTCACACCGCCATCAACGCGTATGCTTTGGCCCGTAATATATCCAGCCGCCTCTGATAATAAAAAGGCAATCGTTGCAGCGATTTCCTCAGCTTTACCATAACGTTCCATCGGAACATTTTCACGGCGCTCATCAACCTCCGGTAAGCTATCGATCCAACCAGGTAAGACATTATTAATGCGAATACCTTGCGGCGCATAATCATCAGAGAAAATCTTAGTAAACGCACCAAGACTGGCTCGAAACGCTGTCGAGGTTGGGAAGGTGGCTGTCGGCTCTGTTACCCAAGTCGTGGAAATATTGACAATAGCGCCGCCGCCTTGTGCCACCATGATCGGTGTCACTAGGCGAATCGGACGCACCGCACTAAGAAAATAAACCTCCATCCCTTGATGCCAGTCGTCATCGGTAATCTCTAAAATAGGCGCACGTGGACCGTGGCCGGCAGAGTTTACCAACGCATCAATACGGCCCCATTTTTCCATTGCTAAGTCAACTAAGCGCTGTACATCGGCATCTACCAAGTTAGAACCGGTGACACCGACTCCGCCGAGCTCTTTTGCTAAGGCTTCTCCTTTACCTGAGGACGATAAGATAGCGACCTTATAACCATCTTGAGCGAGCTTACGCGCTGCCGCTGCACCCATACCTGAGCCACCTGCCATAATAAGCGCTACTTTTTCTATAGTCATGATTTTCTCCATTAGTGATTGATTTATCTATCATAACTAATGGCTGCAGATATCTCGCATGATATTAAAAGGTGATAGACTGTAGAAAATCTATCGTCAAATATATTGTCTAAGGAATGACTATGACAAACGCTTATCGCACTTTACCCTCTTTAAATGCCTTACGTGCATTTGAAGCAGCGGGGCGTCACTTGAATTTTCGAGCCGCAGCCGATGAACTTTTTGTAACCCAAGGAGCTGTCGCTCAGCAGGTGCGTATATTAGAAGAATACATGGGGTTTGCTCTTTTTCAAAGGCTACCAAAGGGGGTGGCTCTTACTAGTCAAGGCGCAATCTACTTTGCAGAAGTCACGCGAGCTTTTGAGATTTTAAAAAAGGCTACCACTCAAATACTCAAAGAACCTAAGACGGTCACTATTAGTGTGACACCGACGTTTGCTACTAAGCTGTTACTGCCCAATCTTTCAGCCCTATCTACCGCTGTTCCTGACGTTGACTTACGTACTGTCGCTACTGAGTCTATTGCAGATTTCGACCGTGATCAGGTAGATATCGCGGTACGGCTCACACGTCCACCATTTCCATCCTCTTTCGATACGCAGTTATTGTTCAAACAAAAGCTGGTCGCCGTTGCTAATCCTTATTTTGTCGCTGACATCACGCTTCCTATGTCACTCAAGCAATTAAAAGGAATGCCACTGCTGCATGACTCACACAACCATTGGCCACGTTTTCTTAATACGACAGATAAGCTGCCAGGTGCCGTATTTAACCAAACCGCGCTGGCTTTAGATGCGGCTTTAGCAGGACAAGGGATTGCGATTGCTTGTCAGGCGTTTGTAAAAGCGGATTTATCTGCGGGGCGTTTGCTACAAGTCAGTGAGTTAGATCTAACCGTTGAGCCTGATTACTACCTTATTCGTAAACGCACATCAGTATCACGACCTGCTGTAGACGCGGTATGGGAATGGTTTGTTGAAAACTTAGTTGTTGGTTGATTAGTTTGTAATAGCTATAGCCTAAAAAACCGCCCAAGCTGCCAAGTTAATACGGCTGTTTTGGCGGTTTAGTCGTCAAAGACTTATTCAGCTTAATATGTGCTAAAGCGACAAGTCAGTTTTAGCAATGCTTCAGACTTCTACAACCACTTTACCGATTGCTTGTCCACTGGTTAGCCGGTCGTATGCTTTGCCAACTTCTTTGAGATCAAACTGCGTTTCATCAAGTAATGGTTTAAGTGCACCCATATCCACAATCTTGGCTAATTTCGCTAAAGCAGCGCCATGATCTTCTCGCTTATAGTTTTGCAGCATTGGAATAAGCATAAAGACAACGTGCAACGATAAGCCTTTAAAATGCACCGGCGTTAAATCCAGTTCCAGCATAGAAACCGTCGTTACAACCTGTCCGTTCAGTACAGCCGCTTCAAAAGACTTGGTTAGATTTTCCCCGCCAACAGAATCAAACACAATATCAAAACCCGCACCGTCGGTATATTTTTCGACATAATCTACCACGTCTTCAGTCTTATAATTAATGGCCGTGGCACCATAACCTTCAATGACTGCCATCTGCTTTTCATTGGAGACAGTTGAATAGACGTCAGCACCGAAATGTTTGGCCAATTGTACAGCAACGTGTCCTACGCCACCTGCGCCGCCGTGAACTAGTACCTTATGTCCTGCACCAGTACCCGCTCTCTGCAAACCTTCAAAGGCAGTAATACCAACCAATGGTAATGCCGCAGCCTCACGCATTGACAGGCTTTTTGGTTTTTGAGCAATCAATTTGGCATCAGCTAGCATGAATTCTGCCAGCGTACCTTGCAAGTCTGCGAGTCCTCCAGCGCAGCCATATACTTCGTCGCCTGGAGCAAAGTCGGTCACGTCCTCACCAACAGTTTCAATAGTGCCTGCAAAGTCCATACCGAGTACTGCCGGCAGATCGGGTGAAAACGGTAGATCATTACCCATGTGGTGGATCATGGTATCAACTGTATTTACACTAGTTGCAGCCACTCGCACTACTACATGTCCAGCTTTTGCATCAGGTTGAGGTAGCTCATCTAATTGAAATTTAGCATTGTCACCATATTCATTAAGTATCATTGCTTTCATTGGGCTTCTCCTAAAGATTAATTGTTAGAATCAGTATAATATTTTGTAAAAATGAAATAAACTGGCTATTATGAATTACAGAATTCGTAATTTGGATATAATCTAATGGATACAGAAAGCGTTCGTCTATTTGTTTTGGCGGCCGACAAACTCAATATCAGTGCCGCTGGTCGGGAACTGGGTATGGCGCCATCTATGGCCAGTGCCAAATTAGCAAAACTAGAGAAGTTGTTAGGTGCGGATCTTTTGCATCGTTCCACGCGCAAGGTGGCTTTGTCTTTGGAAGGGGCGGAATTTTTGCCTTATGCTAAGGAAATTTTAGCTCAAGAAGATGCTGCACGCGCAGCTTTAGGTCATGGCAATGCAACTGTGACAGGTACCCTAAGGTTCACGGCTCCAAGCACCTTTGCCCAGCTCTACATCGCGCCTATCCTGCCTGAGTTCCTACAGTTGTACTCAGGTATCACTCTTGACCTGCGGCTTACGGATATGGAGTTTGATCTTATCCAAGGCAGTTTTGATCTTGCATTGCGCAATTCAACACTATCAGATAGCAGCTTAAAAGGGCGAAAATTGGCTAACGATATGCGAATCCTTTGCG
This sequence comes from Psychrobacter sp. 1U1, assembly GCF_051847535.1. Taxonomy (NCBI): domain Bacteria; kingdom Pseudomonadati; phylum Pseudomonadota; class Gammaproteobacteria; order Moraxellales; family Moraxellaceae; genus Psychrobacter; species Psychrobacter sp. 1U1. Next base: position 364,523 of record NZ_JBPYDD010000003.1, read on the forward strand.
CTTCACCCGAATATTTGAAACAGCAGGGCACGCCCACGCAACCAGATGACCTTGCGACGCATCAATTCATTGTATTCAAAGAGCCGTCACCGATTAAGTTTGTTGGGTATGATGGCAGTACTGAGGAGTTCGATCCACGACTGACCGAGAGCCGGCTTATCGTTGACGATGGCTTGAGTCAGAAAGTCGCAACCATTGCTGGAGCAGGCATTTCAATGAACTCACTATGGAGTGTTCACCGCGAACTGGCTGACGGCTCGCTGATCCATGTCCTACCCGACTACACGATTGATGACCAGACGGGCCTGTGGCTCATCTATCCAAAATCGAATGTTCTGACGGTAAAAGTTAGGGTTTTTATCGACTTCTTAATAGAGAGGATTGGTGACTCGCCAATCTGGCCTGACTATACCCTAGCAAAGCCAGTTACTTAAACCTATTAATAGACCATCTAAAACAGACTGCTTATTTAGCCTTATATATCAAGGTCAGCGGTTAGCTATAGTCCTCGTTACGGGCTTGGACAGTGGGCGCTTGAGCTAATGACTTTACCATCGCTAAGTCGGTAAGCCAGTAGAGAGTTACCCCAAACGCAGCCACCATCGAGCGCGCGAGCATGCGGTAAGTCCACTTCACCCTTTAGAGCTGCCCAATGACCAAATAATATCTTACGCGTCCGCGGTACTTGCCATTCAAACCAAGGCATAAAATCATCGGGCATGTGCTGATCTAAGCTGGACGTAAAGCTAAACTCTAGTGTTCCGTCTTGTTTGCACAGCCGCATCCGGGTAAAGTAATTGGATATCGCCCGCATCTTAGTAAAGCCATTAATACCATCATGCCACTCATCGGCGCTCTTACTATACAAATGCGGTAGCAAACGATCAAGTTGATCTAAGCTACCCTTTAATTGCGCTTCTAATTGCTGCGCATATTGTGCAGCGGCATCAATGCTCCAGTGCGGTGGTATTCCAGCATGTACCAATACAGTATGCTTATCAGGATACGCCAAAATTGGCTGACACCGTAACCATTGCAATAATTCCTCACCATCTTCTGCCGCAAAAATCGGCGCCGTTTTATCTTTTTTCTTAATCTTAGCTGCGCCCCGCCATACTGCCAGCAAGTTTAAATCGTGATTTCCTAAGACGGTTGCGGCTGCTCCTTGCTCGCATAGCATCTTTACGTGACGCAAAGTACTTAGCGAATCCTCTCCGCGTGCAACCAAGTCACCTGCAAACCACAATTTATCTTGTGTAGGATCAAACTTTAAAGTTTCAAGTAGTTTTTGATACGCTGCATAGCAGCCTTGCAAGTCACCGATAACATATTGATGGCGAAAACTCATAATTCCTCGATGGTTGTCTTATTCTTCTGTACTTTTGCCTGATTACTCAAAGCTACAAAGTCACTGACACTCAGAGTTTCTGGACGGGATTGTGGATCGATACCACAAGCGGCAAAGTCCTCTTCACTCAATGTTGGCAGTAGAGTGGATTTTTTGAAAATAGCGCGTAGCGTTTTGCGGCGATGGTTAAAGGTCTCACGTACTACGATAGCAAAATATTGCTCATCTTCTGCAACAATGGGCTTTTCGATATGAGGCGTCAAACGAAACACAGCACTGGTCACTTTTGGTGGTGGGTTAAATGCGCCTTTAGGGACGGTCAGCAAATAATCCGTTTCACAGTAATATTGCATAATGACTGACAGACGGCCGTAAGTTTTGCTACCGACATCGGCGGTGATACGTTCGACCACTTCTTTTTGTAGCATAAAATGCATGTCTTGAATGACATCAGAATAGCTAAGTAGATGAAAAAGTATCGGTGTTGAGATGTTATAAGGCAAGTTACCCACCACACGTAACTTGCCACGATCGGTGCTATAAAATTCACGGTAGTCCACGTTCATCGCGTTTTCTTTTACGATGGTAAAATTAGGATGACTGTTTGCGCCAATGCGTATACGTAAACTATCAGCCAAGTCACGGTCAAGCTCGACCACAGTCATCGCATCCACTTCTGCCAATAAAGGCTCAGTTAACGCGCCCATACCAGGACCAATTTCTATTAAGTTGTCATTACGATCCAAACGGATACTATCAACAATCTGGCGAATAATACTGCTGTCATGCAAGAAATTCTGACCAAAGCGTTTTCGCGGTTGGTGTTTGGCAGTTCGTAAGCTAGCTGCTAATGTCTTGGCATCAAACGAGTTTGTGGACATAAAAGATTCTTAATTAGTAAAATAATAAAATAAAAATGAGGGTACAGAGCAACACAATAGCTTGGTCTTGAACATCGACAATATAATACGATGAAAAAGGTGACTTTTATAGCTTTGTTATTGGTGCTTGGTGCAAAATTATACCATAGCTTATAATCCGGCTGTATTTTAGCACTGAGCTAAATTACGCATTTATGATGTAGTCAATGATTTATCAGCCATTTCATTCGCCATGATTAATGCTTGATACAAGCTTGTGGCACTTGCCTCGCCGCGACCTGCCAAGTCCAGCGCTGTACCATGATCGACTGAGGTGCGAATATAAGGCAATCCTAGTGTTAAGTTAACCGTATCGCCAAAACCATGCGACTTTAACACAGGCAGTCCTTGGTCATGATACATAGCAATCACCACATCACAATTATTCAGATGTCTAGTGGTAAACAACGTGTCGGCGGGCATGGCCTCAGAGATATCTACGCCAGCGGCAATAAATTCTTGTAATACTGGATTGATAATTTCAATCTCTTCCATGCCTAGATGTCCACCTTCACCCGCATGTGGATTGAGCCCGCAAACTAATATACGTGGACTCGCCATACCAAATTTCGATTGCATATCATCAAGTACAATTTGCACTGTCTGGCGGACATTGTCTGCGGTGATAGCGGCAGGGACATCTCTTAGCGCTAAGTGAGTGGTCACCAGCGCAACTTTCATTGCCTGATTGGCCAGCATCATGACTACTTTTTTGCAACCACTTTGCTGCATAAAAAACTCGGTATGCCCACTAAACATCATGCCATCTAAAAGTTTAATGTCGGCGTCAATTAACGCAGATTTTTGTAACGGTCCAGTAACGATAGCGGCTACCGTTTCATTTGTTGCAAGTTGATGAGCGATTTCTAATTGCTTGGCGACCATTGCTGCATTCTTGGTGTTAATATGACCTGCCCGCACAGGTGCAGGGCAAGGTACATCCAACAATAAGAATGCATTATTTGCTACATTAAAATCCGCATTATTTACATCAGTCATTGATGATGGAGTCACTGTAATACTTTGCCAAGTTGGACAGCTTTTTAGTGCGCCAGTAGTTAGTAGTTGCTCTGCACGTGCCTGCATAGCATTGGCATCAGCTGTGATCCAGATTGGTCGATTAAAATTTTGTAGCTTACCTTCTTGCGCAAGTAACAAAACCACGTCCATCCCGATACCAGCAGGCTCACCTGTGGTGATTAATAAGGGTTGTTTTTGACTCATACATCCACCTCTTATTTTTATTTAACTATTTGATTTTACCGTATTTTATATATATCTGTTAATCATTTGGATAATGGTAATACCTACCAAATATACCCGTTATATGCCTGACAAAGATAGAGAAAAGTATCTATAAACAGCCTTATGGTAATCATAATGTGCTAGAATTTCGCTTTTGATTGTAGCATTATTTGAAGCTTATTTTATGGTACTTACTCTTAATGCTGGATGCGCCATTTTATGATATAGCGTCTAATGCGACGTCCATAGCAAGCACAATGTCTGTGTCTTTTTTAGCGGCATTAACTTATTAATACATCAACTCATATATACACTTAGGTACACATGGCAGACACCAGTAAAACCGACGACTTACTCAATCAGCAGCCTCCGCACAACATAGATATTGAAAAAGCGTTGCTGGCTTCTTTGATGAGTATTGAAGAGGCCTATGACAAGATTGCCGATATCGTCACCAAGGATGACTTCTATGCAGGGCGTCATCAGCATATTTTTGATGCCATTGCTCACTTAGCAGCGGTAAATGAGCCTTATGATACTGTTATGGTACATGACTGGCTGGAGGCTCAAAAGCTGCTCAAAACTGCTGGTGGTGACAGCTATTTGGCTGATATTTTAAGCCAAAGTCCAGCGACCTTATTTAATCTGACCGCCTACGCTCAGCGTGTACGAGAGTTATCAACCCTACGCCAACTTATTACCACTGGCAACGACATGTTGACTCTAGCATATAACCCAAAAGATCAAAGCGTTAGTGATATTTTAGATAGTGTTGAAGGTAAAATTTTTAGTATCAATGAGCAGCATAACAAACGTGCTGAGCAGCGCGGACCGGTGGGTATCACCTCAGTATTGACTAACGTAATTGATAAAATTCAAGAGCTCAAATCCAATCCCGACGGTATGATTGGACTGCAAACCCCATTCGCTGAGCTAAATAACAAAACTCAAGGCCTGCAAGCGGGCGATTTGGTCATTGTCGCCGCACGCCCGTCTATGGGTAAGACCACTTTTGCAATGAACTTGGCAGAAGGCGTGTTGTTTAACGAAAACCTGCCTGTTGTGGTATTTTCTATGGAGATGCCCGCAGAGTCTATCGTCATGCGTCTGTTGTCTTCGTGGGGCGCGATTAATCAAACCAACCTACGCTCAGGACAAATGAACGAAGATGAATGGGCAAAGATGATGAATGCCATTCAGCATCTGCAATCTAAGCATTTGTATATTGACGACAGTACTGCCCTGCCGCCATCAGAGCTACGCTCACGTTGCCGCCGTATTGCAAAAAACCACGATGGTAAGATTGGCGCTATCATTGTCGATTATCTACAATTGATGAAAGTCCCCAGTCTTGATGGTAACCGTGTTGGAGAAATATCGGAAATCTCTCGTAGCCTAAAAGCGCTAGCACGTGAGCTTGAATGCCCAGTCATTGCCCTATCGCAGCTGAACCGAAGCCTAGAAAATCGGCCTAACAAACGTCCAATCATGTCAGATCTACGCGAGTCTGGCGCGATCGAGCAGGATGCCGATTTGATTATGTTCATTTATCGCGATGAAGTTTACAATGAAAACTCAGACCATAAAGGTGTGGCTGAAGTCATCATTGGTAAGCAGCGTAATGGACCTATCGGTACCATACGACTAGGCTTTGAAGGTCAATTTACTCGATTTATCAACCTGACCCCTGAGTACTATCAAGGGGTGACTTTTGACGATGAATAATACCCAATTAATAACTATTAATTTATTATAAAATCGTTACGTTGTAACGTGATGCGCAACTGGTATAAATTTTCTTGCTTGCTGTGTCTACGCTGACAGCGGCTGCGAAAAACTTATACCAGTCTCGCTATATCGTTTTTATAGCGAATTGACTACAACTGCTATTTATCACTACTATCTAACGTCCAAACACTAATAAAGAAACGAACTATGCGCACCGCTAACATTACTATTGACCCTGCTGCTCTTACCCATAATTTAACTCAAGTCAAAAAACGTGCGCCTAACGCTAAAGTACTGGCGATGGTAAAAGCCAATGCTTATGGGCACGGCGTGGCCGCTGTATTGCCAGCATTAAAGCAAGCAGATGGTATTGGTGTGGCAACGTTTACTGAGGCATTGGAGGCACGGCAATTGGGCTGGGATAAAGCAATTGGCCTAGTCGAAGGGGTATTTAGCGCTGATGAATGGCAGCAGGCTATCGATCAGGCTTGTAGCTGCGTGATTCACCACGCACCTCAGTTAAACTGGGCGTTAGAGAACGTTCCAGCAGCGGATAGCCCAGCGCTGCAGGTCTGGCTAAAATACAATACGGGTATGAATCGCTTAGGTTTTGATGAAAAGACAGTGATAGAAGCGGCACAGCGTTTACACGATGCAGGTTATCATCTTATTCTTACGACACATTTTGCCAATGCTGATAATCGTGACCATCCGCTAAACGCCACTCAAATACAGCGCTTTTCTGACATGTTGAAGTATCTGCAACAGCATATAACCCCAAATGTCGAAGGCTCGTTGTGTAACTCAGCAGGCATAGTAAACTTCTCTGAACACCATCATGATTGGGTACGTCCAGGTATCATGCTGTACGGTAGCTCTCCTGTCATTGATCAATCAGCTGATGATTTAAACCTACGACCTGCAATGGAGTTTAGCGCTCGGATTATGGCGATGCATATAGTCAATACTGGTGAGGCCATTGGCTATGGCAGCCGCTGGACTGCAGAGCAAGACACCAGGACGGCTCTCGTCAGTATCGGCTATGGAGACGGCTATCCACGTGTCATTAGCGACGATGCTTATGTTTGTATTGTCGATGCCAATAGTAATATAAGCTACCACTGTCCTATCCGTGGACGAGTTGCTATGGATATGATTGTGGTTGATTTGAGTGCAGCTCCTGTAGATATCGCGCTTGATAGCAAAGTTGTGTTATGGGGTACCATGCCACATGTTGATGAAGTGGCCAGTCATGCAGGCACGATTGGCTACGAGCTACTATGTAGATTGAGTGCTCGTCCTAAGCGGGCATAGGGCAGCTGTATTCTTGCTTAACCTACTGCTACAGGCCCACTACCTGACTGCCAACGGTTATCGAAATTTGGCGTTTACATTGAAAGTAATTACGCTATACTAAAAGTTTGTTGTCACTACAGCTTAAAGCTGACTGTCGCCATTGACGGCTGATAACGTTTCATTGACTGTGATCGACTGCTAGGACTGCTATGAGTTTGCGCCATTTTTTGACCTTATCTGATTTAACCAAACAAGAGCTAGAAAACCTGATCAAACGTGCAAGCGAGCTGCGTAAGATGCAGCATGCAGGCGAGATATATCAGCCCTTTGTCGGACGTACGCTTGGTATGATATTTGAGAAGTCATCAACTCGCACGCGTATCTCCTTTGAGACGGGTATGGGGCAGTTTGGCGGTAGCGCTATTTTTTTGTCGCCAAACGATACGCAGCTTGGTCGCGGCGAACCGTTAGAAGACTCAGCTCGCGTAATCTCAAGTATGGTCGATATTATAATGATTCGCACCTTTGGTCATGAAAAGGTTGAAACCTTTGCCAAGTACTCAGGCGTCCCAATTATCAACGCTCTAACCGATGAGTTTCATCCCTGTCAACTGCTCGCTGATATGCAAACTTACTATGAGCATCGCGGCAGTATTGAAAATAAAATCGTCACCTGGGTCGGTGACGGTAACAACATGTGCTCATCATTTATGCAAGCCGCTAATCAATTTGGTTTTGAGCTACGTGTCGCAGCGCCGTACGGTTTTGAGCCAGATCCTAAATTAATGGAGCGCTTTTCTCACTGTGTCAGCTTGGTTGAAAATGTTCAAGATGCCGCAAAAGATTCTAACCTAATCGTCACTGATGTTTGGGCAAGTATGGGGCAAGAGTCCGAGCAAAATACTCGCGCGCGTCGTTTTGCTCCTTATCAAGTGACACCGTCGCTATTGGATAAGGCCGATCCTGAAGTGGTGTTTATGCACTGCTTACCTGCCCATCGCGGCGAAGAAATTTCTCACGATATGCTCGATGATCCACGCTCAGTAGTATGGGATGAAGCAGAAAATCGCCTACATGCACAAAAAGCTTTGATGGAATTTTTATTAAAAGATAAAATCAAGTTGCCTTCATAGACGACTAACATAGATAACTAAGCAAACTATTAATCAGATATTATCCATAAAAAAGGCAGAGCACATTTATAGTGTTCTGCCTTTTTAGTATTTGGTCTACCATTAGTAACTCGTTGAGTATTCAACGAGCCTTTTTTAACGAGTCAATGTCGTCACGCCATCACTACCCGCTTTTAGCAATACATCTGCTTGGTTGGCCGCAAAAATACCATTACACACCACGCCTACGATATTATTCAACTCTTTCTCAAGAGCGATTGGATTGCTAACATCCAAATCATAAGTATCTAAAATCACATTGCCATAATCTGTGACAAAGTCCTCACGATAAACAGGCTCACCGCCCAAAGCTGCTAGTTGACGCGCAACATACGAACGTGCTTGCGGCAGCACTTCGATCGGCACTGGAAAATCTCGGCCCAATATATCTACACGTTTGCTTTCATCGACCATACAGATAAACTTATTAGACGCTGCGGCGACGATTTTTTCACGTGTGAGTGCTCCACCACCACCCTTGATCAACTGTAGATGTTCATTAACTTCATCAGCACCATCGATATAGACATCAAGCGTTCCGACAAAGTTTAGATCGACAATCTCGATACCCAAAGCGCGAAGTTTATCTTCGGTCACTTGTGAGCTGGCAACAGCACCAGCAAGTTTTAAGGCAGGCAATAATTCAATCAAACAGTTGACCGTACTGCCCGTTCCTACTCCAAGTATCATGTCATCTTCAATATAACCTAGAGCAGCTTTGGCTGCGGCTTGCTTTTGTGCTTGCTGATCACTCATCATAAATCCTTGGCAAAATAAACTTAACACTATAAAAAGGTAAAATGCGCGGCTATTATAACCGATGATTTTAATCGATGTTAGCGTAATACCAATTCTCATTGAGTCCTTGCTTTATTGCACTATTCGGAATGATTCATTATTTGACATGAATATAGCGTCAATTTCTGAGTAAAACTTGCAATTGAGTCTTGCAAGATAGCCAAAATCAGCATAGGCTAATCTATTTCGTTTTTATCTTCATTCATTACTTGTTTAGGGAATATTATGCTATCTCATTGGGTACGAGCCATCTTGCAAGCCACGGTTTATGACGTTGCTATTCAAACGCCACTTGAGGCTGCACCCAAGCTGACCCAGCGTTTTACCAATGATATTCGACTTAAACGTGAAGACTTACAACCGGTTAAATCCTTTAAATTGCGCGGGGCTTATAACCGCATTAGTCAATTAAGCGATGAGCAAAAAGCGCGCGGCGTCATTTGCGCTTCAGCAGGCAACCATGCGCAAGGCGTTGCTTACTCTGCACGCAAATTAGCGTTGAACAACATCATCGTTATGCCAACGACCACACCGGATATCAAAGTCGATGCGGTGAAAGCGCTTGGCGGTAATGTCGACTTGCACGGCGACAGCTTCGATCAAGCCAACCGTTATGCAATTGATCGTGCTGAGCGTGAAGGCTTAACTTTTATCCCACCTTACGATGATGAATTGGTCATTGCCGGCCAAGGTACTATCGGACTTGAGCTGACGCAGCAGTGGCGCAATATGGATTATGTTTTCGTTGCGGTAGGCGGTGGCGGTTTGATTTCTGGCGTTGCAGCATTTTTGGGTGAAGTGGCTCCCCATGTCAAAGTCATCGCCGTAGAAGCGGAACAATCAGCATCTCTCAAAGCGGCGCTTGAAGCAGACGAGCGAGTCAGACTTGAGCAAGTTGGCTTGTTCGTCGATGGGGTGGCAGTTGCTCAAATTGGTGAGTTGCCTTTTGACGTCGTACGTACGCAAAAAATCGATCGTTCAGGACCGATTGTCGAGCCTGAAGTTGTGACCTGTACCAACGATGAAGTCTGCGCTGCCATTAAGGATATTTTTGAAGAAAACCGTAGTATTGTTGAGCCTGCTGGCGCATTATCAGTCGCTGGTATGAAAAAGTATATTGAAGCCAATGATTTACAAGGTAAAAACTGCGTTGGTATCATTTGCGGTGCCAATATGAATTTTGATCGCCTACGTTATATCGCTGAACGTACTGAGATCGGGGAGAAAAAAGAAGCCATCTTTGGTGTCACTATCCCTGAGCAGACTGGTGCTTTCTTAAACTTCTGCCGTAGTCTGCATGGACGAAATATTACTGAGTTTAATTACCGCGCTGATAGCAAAAAATCACCAGACTCAATGGAGCCTGCCTCAATCTTTGTTGGTATTGCCTTAAAAGAAGGTGAGAGAGAACGTCAAACGATTAACAATCAACTGACGGCTGACGGCTATACAGCACATGATTTGACAGATGACGATATCGCCAAATCGCATATTCGTCATCTGATTGGCGGTCATGCTCATGTTGAAAACGAGCAGTTGCTAAAAATCACCTTTCCTGAACGTCCGGGGGCTTTATTGACATTTTTAGAAAAGCTGGGCGACGACTTTAATATTACGCTTTTCCATTACCGTAATCATGGCGCCGCCGAAGGTCGCGTGTTGGTCGGCTTACAAGCTTCTGAGAGCAACTCTCGTCAATTACAAGACGCCCTACTCGATATCGGTTATGACTGTACGATGCTAAACGACAATATCGGCTATCAGTTGTTTTTAAAGTAGTAAAATAGACATAAGTTATCATTATCAATGGTGGTTTTATAATCAATTGAAAAACTACCATTGATGAACTTATAGCGTTCATTTATGGTAAATATTATTAATAGGTATTGAGCAGTGATAAAGAAAATATTGATGATCGGTGTATTGCTGACATTAGCAATGGTAGGCTACAGAGTCCTTCAACCCAAAAATGTCACGAGTGATCCTATATCTAATACTGCGACTAATACATCAACTGGCGTGGCTTCCACGTCTGATGACCTTGATAATATACCACCAACGTACGTTGATTTGGATTCAACTTCATCATCAATCTTGGCAGCAAGTCCAGTATTAACGTCGCAGCCAGCAGCACCAAGCTTCTCATGCGATGGCAGAAAGCATTGCTCTCAGATGACCTCATGTGCAGAAGCTACATACTTTACAAATAACTGCCCAAATACAAAAATGGACGGTAACCACGATGGTATACCATGTGAAAAACAATGGTGTAACTGATGTTAACTTAGACCATTACTCTTTTAATTTGTAAAAAAAACACCATTATTATCTTACTTAGTTGATATCTATGAGGTTTTGATGAGTAAACATAATAAAAACCATAATCAGCCCAGTCACAGCAAACCTGATACTGTGCGTATGCGGCTCGATAAATGGTTGTGGGCAGCGCGGTTTTATCGCACTCGTACGCTTGCCAAAGAAGCGATCGAAAGTGGGCGTGTGCATTATGCAGGTAGCCGTGTCAAAACGAGCAAGGAGATTACGGTTGGAGATGAGCTGAGTATCAGGCAAGGCTCGGCCACTGCTATGACTGAAAAGACCGTCATCGTCGAGGCATTAACTGCGCAACGTGGCAACGCAACTGCTGCCCAAGTGTTGTATTCAGAGACTGAAGAGAGCGAAGAGCGCCGTGCCTACTACGCTGAACAGCGCAAACTTGCCAACCTTGCACGTCCTGATAATAAACCCAACAAAAAGCAGCGCCGTGATTTACAACGCTTTAAACATCAACAAGATTAACAAAGCTTGTTGATGACTCTGTGTGCTTGTTATTTGTGACGTTAATCGTTACGCTTATCAAGCCACGCTAAATAATAATAGTCTTCAAGTAAAATCGTTAAAATTTGCAAGAGTACCGCCGGTTATTGTTATAAATTAGCCCTCACTTATTTATTTATTGACATGCTAATAAGCCATACATTTCATATGGGTCTTATAGAGCATTTTTGTCATAAAAGGTCATGTTATGCTGGTAAAAGCTTCCGCTCCATCTTCTGTTCTATTGGTTTGCCTAGGTAATATTTGTCGTTCACCAACTGCTGAGGAAATTTTTCGTCAACAGATTGCCATTGCAGGACTCTCTATCAAGGTAGACTCAGCAGGTACAGGTGATTGGAACATTGGTAATGCTCCTGATGTCCGATCTCAGCGTCACGCTAAAGGTCACGGTTATAATATTAGTAAGCTAGTTGCACGGCAGATAAATGCTGATGATTTTCGCGAATTTGATTTGATTCTAGCAATGGATGCTCAGAACTTGGCTGACCTGCAAGCATTAAAAGATAGTATTAATAATACATCGCAAGCGCCTCTAGCTAAATTGGCATTATTTAGCGAAGAAGATCCTACTTATGGCGGCGACGACGTTCCAGATCCTTATAAGGGTGATGGAGATGATTTTGAAGACGTCATTGAACGTGTTGAATCGAGCGCCAAAGCATGGATTGAAAGCTGGAAAGCCATGTAAGGGAGATTTAGATTTCTCAGCATCACGATACCAAGCACTAAAACTTAAGCATTTTATCTGCTTTTATACCGTATATCCCTTATAATAGCCAGCGTATTAAAGTCTAGCTTATACCTGGCTACTGCTTTGATGTTTTTTATTTATTTGTCTAATAGGTCGTGTTATGACTACAGATTTGCACCATGCTCCTAATGCTCAGTACGATTGCTTGCATGATCTGTCTTACGCCAACACAATGGCGCTCGCTTGCATCGCTGACACTGTAGTGACTTTGACAAGCGAGGCACAGTTAGACCATTTTATGGCAAGTTATACAGACGATAGTGAACTTAATTCCTCATTGTTTGTGCTATCTGGTGGTAGCAACGTCTTATTGCCCACGCAACTGCAAGCGACTGTATTACGACCACACATGCGTGGTATTATCCTTATCGATCAGACCCAAGATCATGTCGATATTGAAGTGATGGCAGGTGAAAACTGGCATGATCTGGTTATTCATACCGTCAATCAAGGCTGGTACGGGCTAGAAAATTTAGCGTTGATACCAGGCCTCACTGGGGCAGCTCCTGTGCAAAATATCGGTGCTTATGGCGTGCAGTTAGAGGACTCCCTGCAGTATGTTCGCGCTTATCATTTACCGACCAAAACTTGGCATCATCTTACTGCTACTGATTGTAAGTTTGGTTATCGCGATAGTGTTTTTAAGCGCACACCAAATACTTGGCTGATTAGCCGGGTGGGCTTTCGTTTGCATACTGATGCGACAAAGGTTTTGGCAAGCTATGGTGATGTACAGACAGTGGCTCAACACTATGCCAAGCTGCAAGGACGCGGACAATTGACGCCTGTCGATGTAATGCATGCTATCATCGATATTCGTCAACAAAAACTTCCTAACCCGGCGCAGCTTCCCAATTGTGGTAGTTTTTTTCAAAACCCTATAATCAATCTAAGCCTGTTTACATCATTACAGAGCATCTACCCTAATATCATCGGCTACCCGATGCCAGATGCGACAGTTAAAGTTGCAGCAGGCTGGTTAATAGAGCAAGCAGGCTTAAAAGGTGGTGGTATTGAACCCATCATTACTCATAAAAAACAAGCGTTAGTCCTTACCAATCATAGTCCCTATCAAGCCACTCAAGCTGATGTGTTAGCTGCCCAAAACCATATCATAAACTATATCTATGAAAAGTTTGCTATCACTTTAGCTCGTGAGCCGGTTTGGGTTAATGCTGATGGTACAGTTGGATATGGTGAGCATGAGGTCTAAGCGTTCATGGTCTCATAGGCTATCTCGCCACTACTTACGTTCCGCTGAACGCATGATTAAGTTGTTCCGTATTATCAATATAACTTTCTTATTGGGTTCGACGGCCATCATATTAATACTCGTTAGTCTGTTCACGCCGCTATTTTCTCGCGCAGTCATTTATGTGTTCGATCATCTAACGCTACCTGCCATACCAGCTGATGCTATGAGCTCACCACCCTCTGCCTACGTTGTCCTTGGCGGCGGTCTCACTAACGACAATAGTAACCAAATCATTCTCAATGGTTATAGTCTCAACCGTATCCGTACTGCTGCCATTGCCTATCATGACTTGCCCCTACCTATTATCATCAGTGGCGCTGAGGCACCTTGGATGAGTCAATGGCTTATAGAGCATGGTATCGATGAACCCATTAGCGAAAATGCCAGTATGAACACCTGTGAAAACGCTCGGTTTACTGCCAAGCGTGTGCCTTTATACCATGTGTACCTTATTACCGATAATTACCATATGGCGCGAGCTCGCAGACAATTTGCTTTAAATGGGGTCAATAGTACGCCTATAAACGCGCCATTACCTGTGTCACTTGATTGGATGGAGCCTGCACAAAACTTGAGCCATTCAAGACGTGCTGTTTATGAAATAGCTGCCTACCTACGTGATATCTTGCGCCCGCAATTAGACTGCCGGCTTGCAGAAGACGTTAGTATTCAACAATTATTAACGCCTCGAGGTAATGCGGTTAAAACCTTTGATTAATGATTTAGGTATCTCAAAGCTATGCAGATTTCATTGCATAAATTTCAATCATAAAGTTAAATTTATTACACTTGCGATAAGTGTATAATAATAGAATAAGCGGCTATTCAAGAGGTTTGCCATGCTCAGTATATTTTTATTGATTCCACTAAGCTTGATGCTGTTCGTGGTAGCTATTTGGGCTGTTCGTTACGCCGTAAAATCCAATCAATTTGAGGACTTAGATAATGCCTCACAGCGCATTATCTTAGATGATCGTCAAGAGCGTCGTCAAGTTATCCAGTCGCATAAATCAGCTGATTCTTCTGAGCAAACGGATACTATGTCTACTGCCGCTGATGCCGAAAGCTTGGATTTGGATGCTCGTAAACCACTAAATACTGATAGCAATACTGATCTCGATACTAAAGAATAGCATTAGATTTTTAAAAACTTTGATTTTATCAGTGCGTTATTATTTTGACTTTTAATAAAATACTATTTTCGTTTACTACATATTTTAAGAGGTGCTGCTTATGACCACAGCATTATTAGTTGCAGCATTATTGATGGGGTTTTTTGGTTCACCGCACTGCTTAGGCATGTGTGGCGGACTGGTTACTGCCTTTGGATTGTCGATGAAGGACGTAAGCCCGGCCAAGCGCCGAGGTTTGGTCGCCACTTATCATCTTGGGCGTCTACTTAGCTACTCGTTTTTGGGTTTGCTGGCAGGATTGATCGGTACAACCGTACTTGAGCCTCTGATGATGGGCAATAGCATGCCGCGTCTTTTACTGGGCGCGGTTTTAGTGCTGGTTGGTGTCACTATGCTGGGCGCGCCATTTTTGACCAAGCTTGAGCGTTTTGGTATGCGCTTTTGGCAATTTCTTGGGCCGCTACGCCAAAAGGTATTTCCACTCACTACTTTTCCACGCGCATTGACCGCTGGTCTGTTATGGGGATTTTTACCTTGTGGACTCGTGTATGGCGCTCTACTCATCGCAGTCGTCGCTCATAACCCTTTAGGAGGCGCAGCACTGATGTTTGTATTCGGTCTAGGTACAGTACCGATGTTAGTTGCCACTCATGAAACAGTTAGTTGGATGCGTGATAAAATTGGGCGCTTTCGCTTGCGCCAGCTAAATGGTGTAGTGATGGTACTATCAGGAATGGCTGTTATGTTTGTGCCCATTATCATGGCTAATATGCACGGCGGACATGGTGGCGATACACACATGAGTCATGGCAACCCTGCTGCTATAACATCTGAAGCAGGCGGCTCTAATCATCATGATATGAGTCAGATGGACCATAGTATGCATAATATGGATACTGACGCAGACACTATGAACCACTCTCAATAGTTACGCTCATAAAAAACCAATCTCCTATGAGCTTGTAAGAAAATATAAGCATGTCGAAAAAAGCCCGCAACGTTAATATCGCTGCAGGCTTTTTTCTGTCAGTACTAACTTTTTAATATTGATACAATTACTGCTGCCATTGCTCAAGGCTAAACTTGGTATCTAAATGCTTCTCTAACGCTGGCAAATTAAAAGCATCGTCTTCACTTACAAAGCTGATGCTAATACCTGTTTGGCCAGCGCGCCCAGTACGGCCAATACGATGTACATAATCATCGGGCTGATCTGGTAAAGTATAGTTAATCACATGGCTAATATCATCAACATGAATGCCGCGCCCTGCCACATCGGTTGCAACTAAGATTGAGGCATTACCATCTTTAAAACGCTGCAAATATTTTTCACGCTTTTGCTGAATCACATCGCCTGATAACATAACGATTTTGTGAGATTGACGCAGTTTATGATACAAACGTTTTACTTGATCCTTTCGATTGGCAAAGACAATGACTTTTTCTACTGACTTATCGGTAATAATACGCTGCAACGCTTCTAGCTTTTGATCTTCTGTTAATAAGTAAAAGTGTTGGTCTACTAGCTCACTGGTCTTGTGCTCAGGCTCGATTTCGACAAACTCTGGCTCATGCAACCATCGATAAGCAAGATTCATAACATCTTGGTTAAATGTCGCTGAGAATAGTAAGCTTTGACGATCCGTATTGGCTGGCATTCGACCTACTAAGCGCTTGATATCAGGGATAAAACCCATATCAAGCATACGATCCGCTTCGTCTAATACCAGCACCTCTACTCGATCCAAATAAAGCATGCCTTTATGCATAAGATCTATCAAACGCCCCGGTGTTGCAACCAAGATATCGACATACTGACGTTCGAGCTCGTGCTGCTGAGTCTCATAATTGGTGCCACCCATAATACATACGCTGTGTAATTCTGTATATTTGGTCAAAGCAATACAATCGTCAAAAATCTGCTGGGCAAGCTCACGTGTCGGTGCCATTATTACTGCGCGCGGCTCTCCCAAGTGACGCTCTTCTTCTTCCTGAAAAGGACGCTTAAGCAAGGCCTCCATGATGGTAATCAAAAAAGTTGCCGTCTTTCCTGTTCCCGTTTGCGCTTGTCCAATTGCATCTTGATGTGCCAAAGTATGGGGTAATATTTGAGCTTGGATAGGCGTTAATTCAGTAAAGCCCAAATCACTGATTGCCCGCAATGTTGGCGCCAAAAGTGGTAGATCAGTAAATGTTGTAAAGTGACTCAAAAAATTATCCTTATATAGTAGTAATGACAGACTCGCATGATAACAAGCCTACCATAAACTTTGGTAAAGCTTTAACGTAAAAAAGCCAAGCCCAAGGTCTATATATCAATATTGCAATATCGATAATCTAGACAGGCTTGACTCAGTAGTATATCAGTAGTCAATAAAACTATTAAACCTAAACTGATATAATAGACGGATCAGTCTTCCACTTTTCTAACTTCTTCAGCTTGTAGGCCTTTTTGGCCTTCAACCACATTGAATTCGACTTTTTCGCCATCTTTTAAAGAGCGATAACCATCCCCTTGAATCGCTCGAAAATGAACAAAAATATCTTCACCACTATTGCGTTGAATAAAACCAAAGCCTTTTGAATCATTAAACCACTTAACGACACCTTGCTCACGATCTGACATAATATTGCTTCCTAAAATTACACCTAGCCCCAACTTCCTTTGCAGCATTGCATGTAAACGGGGTCTAAGATTATGAAATCACTTATTTAACTAACAACAATTTAAATAAGGTTATTTAAAAATTACACTTAAAATATATCAGGACACTTATTTTTATTAAATAATAAAAACGTTTTCTCAGATGAAATTGTTATATCCTAATATGCCTAGTAACGATACTGCGTCATCGTCTATAGATAATTGATCTTTAGAACTGCTTTAAAGACGAGAGCAACAAAGTTGTAAGACTTACTACTTAAAAATATCATAGCATGTGTTTTTAGCAACACAAAGTCATTTAACATGGTTTTTGCTATTTAGGTAAGCTTTCTATGTAATTTTTTATAAACTTATGATTGAGCTATTGTGATAAAGTCCCATATCTAACATAGCAGTTTTTTTATTTGTACTACAAGTGCCCAACACTACATTCATTTTAATCCACAGAGAAACTTATGAGTGCCCCCTCTTTATCAGCTACGAGCGCAAAAACGGACAGTTTACAAACACGTAGAATACTACTTCTCAATGGGGTGAACCTAAATCTACTAGGTAAACGTGAACCTGAAATTTATGGCCATACCACACTTATCGATATCGAAAAATGTCTGGCGGCGCGAGCAGCATGTCATGACGTTGAACTTATTTGCGTTCAGTCCAATCATGAGGGTCAGCTCGTTGATGCTATTCAACAACACGGATTATTGACAGATGTAAGCTTACAAGTAGATGCTATTATTATTAATCCAGCTGCATTCACTCATACATCAGTTGCTATCCGCGACGCCTTACTGGCTACCCAAAAGCCGTTCATAGAAGTGCATCTTTCAAACGTTCATACTCGTGAATCTTTTCGGCATCATTCTTACTTGAGCGATGTGGCAATGGGAGTAATATGTGGTTTAGGTCACTTAGGTTATCAGATGGCACTCGATTACTGGTTGATAAATTTATACGGTATTGATCTGAATAATACTGCACTATTACCTACTGCAAATAAGAATTCGTGAGACACATTGTCAAAAAACGCCAACTTGGTTTTGGTATGAAATGTTTTATTGGTAGGAAAATTGCATCAAACATGGCTTGTTCTTAGAACAACTCTTAATTTTTGGACAAAAACCAAAGAAATAATATACGGTGATATGAATGGCAAAATCGTCCGGAAAACGCTTTATGAAGCTTGCTGGTATGACTGCAAGTATTGCAGGAAAGGCCGCTAAAAACTCACTAAAGCATCTCTCTAGTGACGAAGAAAAACGTTTGGAGGCACGCTCGGCACTGATGCAAGATGTGGGTGTTCAAATCGCTGAGACCCTTGGCGAGATGAAAGGCGCTGTCATGAAAGTGGGACAAATCGCTTCGCAATACAAAGATGTATTTCCACCAGAAGTGGCAACTGCGCTTGAAAAACTACAAAAAGATGCGCCGCCCATGCAGTATGCACAGATACGCGCACAAGTAGAGCGCGAGCTTAAAGCGCCCATTGATGAGCTGTTTGATGAATTTGAAGAAACCCCTTTTGCAGCTGCTTCTATCGGTCAAGTACATAAAGCCACTCTACCCTCTGGCCAAAAGGTCGTGGTAAAAGTTCAATATCCCGATGTGGATGAAAATTGTGACAGTGACCTAAAACAAGTACGTGTGGCGCTAAAAATTGCTGGTGTGCTTAATATGAGCCGCGAGCTACAAGATAAGCTATTTAATGAGATACGGCAAAGCCTCTATGATGAGCTTGACTATAATAAAGAAGCGCATAACTTACGGGTATTTGGTGCATTTCACGCCGAAGATAAAGGTCTTATAATACCCAAAGTCATAGGCAGCCATTCTTCCAAACGAATTTTGACCTTGACAGAAGAGATCGGAGAAAATTTGACGGTAGCTGCGACCTGGGATAATGATATCAAGCAAAAAATAGCAGAAAGATTGTTTCATTTTACCGCCGGTCAGCTATTTGGTTTATACCGAATGCACTGTGATCCTCATCCAGGTAATTTTGCTTTTCGGACTGATGGTAGCGTAGTCGCTTATGATTTTGGTGGTATTCGCAGCTATAGCGATAACGAAGTACAGTTATTTCGACGGTTTGCCAAGCATGCTATAAAAGCCGATGTGACTGCTCTTGAACAGGACTTGGTTGCGCTAGGCATACGCCGGACTGATGATACGGACATTCCTGGCGAATTCTACCAAGAGTGGCTTGCTATTGGTCTTAAACCTTTATCTATTTTGCCTTATCAACAAGACGCTTTTGATTTTTCTAGTAGTCAGGTGCATCATGAAGCCATCACTCAAATGCGCACGTCCCTAAAATACTTTGGTCAGTTTCAGCCTTCTGCAACGACAATGATGCTTGATCGTACTGTGTCAGGACAATATTGGAATTTGGTGAACCTTGGTGTTGAAATCGATCTCTCATCTTTGGTTGATGAATACATTGAACTATAAAAAATACAATAGTAGCATCAAAGACGTTTAGACATGCAGCGCATGCCCACAACGATCGCAAAATGTGGCGCCAACGGCATGACCAAACTTTCCACAATTAGGGCAAGTAATAGGATTAAGCTGTGGTCGCATGTTACGTGCCAGCTCTGATGTAAAGATACCCGTTGGTACTGCGATGATCGAATAACCTGTAATCATGACCATGGTCGCAATTGCTTGACCCAGCGGTGTCTTTGGCGAGATGTCCCCGTAACCTACTGTGGTCATGGTAACAACTGCCCAATAGATAGATAATGGAATGCTTGTAAAGCCATTCTCCGGTCCTTCTACCACATAAATAACCGAACCAAAGATGGTCACTAGCAGGACAAGTGACAAGAAAAACACGGTGATTTTTTGCTGGCTGGTTTTGAGTGCAGAGGCCAAAAAACCTGCCTGCTGCATGTAGGCTTTGAGCTTAAGCACACGAAAAATACGCAAAATACGTAAGATGCGTATTACCAGCAGGTATTGTACCCCTACAAAAATTAAACTTAGATAGCTTGGCAGTACAGACAATAAATCTACTATACCAAAGAAACTAAAAACATACCGAAGTCGATTGGGGGCCGAAAATAGCCTGAGACTATACTCAATCGTAAATAAAATGGTAAAAAACCATTCTGCATAAAAAAACAGTGTGCCATACTGCAAGCGCATATATAACACACTATCAAGCATTACTACGGCGACACTGGCCAAAATTGCAATCAACAATACAATATCAAAGAGCTTACCCAAACGAGTATCTGTGCCTTCAATAATAATGTGAATGCGGTTACGCAAATGAGTAATAGCTTCAGCGGTTGGTTGCTTCATAGAGTCAGTGGCTTCATAAAATCAATGGCTGGGTAGCACTTCATGATTTAAAGTGTGATGAATAAGCGCAAATTAGTCAAAATACGCAAAATTGGTCTATAATATTGATCGCTTATAGCCATTGTTGCAACGTGTAAGATGCCACAGTGTAGCAAAAAATAGCGCTCAACAACATACAAATTGCTAATGTCAGCGTAAGCTTATAACATCACAACAGTAAATGCAGCGCTTAGTTATGCTGAGATTGGTATGTACTAAAACATGTAAACTTGGTTATAACGCAGTATATATAATAGGTATGACTCACATTGATATCATACTAAAAAGCATATAGCACTTAAGGACATACTATGGCAGGTCATTCAAAATGGGCAAACATCAAACATCGCAAGGCCCGTCAGGATGCAGTAAGAGGTAAAGTATTTACCAAAGTTATTCGTGAAATCGTTTCCGCCGCTAAGCAAGGAGATCCTGATCCTGACAAAAACCCACGTCTTCGCGCCGCTATAGAAAAAGGCTTATCGGTCAATATGACCCGCGATACCATTAATCGCGCGGTTGATCGCGGCACAGGTGGCGGCGATACCGAAAATATGGATGAGATTAGCTATGAAGGCTATGGTGTGGGCGGTGTCGCTGTATTGGTCGAGACGATGACTGACAATGTCAATCGTACCGTCAGTGAAGTACGTCATGCCTTTACCAAATTCGATGGTAATTTGGGTACTTCAGGTTCAGTTGCTTATTTATTTACTAAGCGCGGTGAAATCACTTTTAATGACGTAAGCTTAGAAGATGAAGTCATGCTCACTGCACTAGATGCAGGCGCTCTTGATATTGAAAATGACGGAACATCACTACTCGTTATTACCGATGTAGACAATTTCGGCCAAGTCAAAGATGCCCTTAATGCAGCTGGATTGGTCTCTGACAATGCTGAGGTGACCATGTCGCCATCCACCATTGCTGAAATAGACAATGTCGATGATGCCGAAAAAGTCATGAAAATGATTGATATGTTAGAAGATATAGATGATGTACAAGAGGTTTATAGCAACGTAAACTTCTCTGCTGATGTCATGGCTCAGCTAGAGCAATAGTTTTTATTCGTCATCTAAACCTACCTTTAGGACGGCATATCTAACACAAAGAAGCCAAACGTTGTAGAACGTTTGGCTTCTTTGCATTTAGCCACCTTCTATCATGAGTGTCAAAACTAAACTTTACCTGTCAATTCTTCAAGCTCAAGTAGATATCGCTTCTTATCTACTCCACCAGTATACCCACCTAACTTGCCATCACTAGCAATCACTCGGTGACAAGGAACAATAATACTAAAAGGGTTTTTACCATTAGCATTAGCGACCGCACGAAAGCCCTTAGGATTACCAACGCGCTTTGCCAGTGCGGCATAGCTGATGGTTTCGCCATGATTGATACCTTGTAATGCATGCCATACTTTTTGCTGAAACTGAGTACCCAAAGAGATGTCTAATGGCAAGTCAAAAGTGTGGCGTTTGCCATTGGCATACTCATAAAGCTGGTCGATAGCTGCTAGTAATAAAGCTTGAGTAGCATCACTACTGCTCAAGTCATTTTTGTCTATAAATATAAAGTCATCATCGTTAAGCTGGTAATGTTTTTTAAGCTTGGCAGATGATTTGGAGTGACGCCACGATTGACCATCCATAAGCCAATTAACTTCAGTAAGCTTGGGCGTATTATCTTTACTGGCACCAGCCATTAGAATGAGTTGATATTGATCAAGTCGTGCTGTAGTGACTATCATAACTGTCTCCAGCTTAGTGCCAGTAAAATAATACCAAAACTGCAAAAAGGCTTAGCTGTCATTTGTATCAAAAAGTGCTGCGACAAACTGCTTTGGACTAAAGGCACGCAAATCATCGATTGATTCGCCAACCCCAATATAACGAATCGGTACATCAGTGGTTTCGGCAATGTTAAACACCACGCCACCTTTAGCAGTACCATCTAACTTAGTAATAGTGATGCCTGTCAGCGGCACTACCTTATTAAACAGCTCCACTTGGTTAATGGCGTTTTGACCTGTACCCGCATCAAGAACGATCATTCCCTCATGGGGCGCACTTGGATCCGCTTTACGCATGACACGTACTACTTTTTCAAGCTCTGCCATCAGATGCGTTTTGTTTTGCAAACGTCCGGCAGTGTCAGCTATCAATACATCAATGTTTTTGGCTTTTGCAGATTGCATGGCATCAAAGATAACAGAAGCGCTGTCAGAACCATGGCCTTGAGCCACAACCGGAATGCTGTTACGCTCACCCCAGATTTGTAGCTGTTCAGTGGCGGCAGCGCGGAAAGTGTCACCAGCCGCCAACATAACTGACTTACCCTCGCCTTGTAAGCGCTTGGCAAGCTTACCAATAGTGGTTGTTTTCCCCACACCATTAACACCCACAACCAAAATAACAAATGGTTTTTTGCTCGTATCGACAACCAATGGCGCAACTTTTGGCGTTAAGATATCAACGAGCTCACTTTGCAGTGCTTTATATAATGAATGCGCATAAATCAAATCGCCACGCGTTGTTTGCTCAGTTAAACTCTTGATAATACGGTTAGTCGCATTGACACCAATATCGGCGACTAATAGCTGGTCCTCTACCTCTTCCAACAGCTCATCATCGATCTCTTTGCCACCAATAAGTATGCTCACCATACCTTCTGCAAGGTTTTTACGTGATTTACTAAGTCCCGACTTCATGCGGTTAAACCAGCTTCCTTTTTGGCGACCTTGCGTCTCGTCTTCTTGTAGCTGATCCATTTGGTTTGCATCATCGTCAGCCAGTGCCTGAGAAGTACTTGGTGCAGCTTGTCTTACAGCATCGTCAGTGTTGGTTTGTTTAGTGTCAGCTGGTAGATGCTGGCTAGCAGTATCCGTCCACTGCTCTTGTAGCGGCATCTTTGGTATAGCAGTAGGATTAATCTTGTTTTCGATTTGGTCATTGCTAACTAATGCATCATCACCCGTATGCTGCGCCTCAGGCATTATAATCGGTGCACCTAACGCTATTTGTTCTGCTGCCTCTACACCTACTGTGTCTGCACTTGACGTCTGACTGCCTTTGTGGTTTTGACTATCAGCTTCAATAACGCCGTCAGGCTCATCAATAATGGGGACTGATTGCGTCGGCAGACTTGGTAAGGTAATATCATCGTCATCTAAATCATCAAGGCTACCATCAAGGTTGATGACCACGCGATTGGCATTATTTGGATTATTCATAAGCTTGCCCTAAAGGTTAATAATGTCAGTAATATATTTATTTTGTAATGAATAATGGTGTAAATTGACATCAGTATATCTAATATCATCAAAACGAAAGCTTCATTCTTGTGCTAGTTTAGCATAATTCAAGTAGCGCTTAGCGCGGAGCATGATAGCGAATGATACAGTAATAGTAGAGTTATTATAAAATTTGGTTAAGGTTTAGACACATAAATCTGACTTTACCAAACGTAGGTTTCGCTACAGTCAAGCTTATACTTATCTGTTTTGAGCTATTTTTTACTCATCCAATCTCTTTATTTATTGAATAGGAGCTGCTATGCCACCTTTAAAGCAAACTGGCATCTCACAATATGCATCTTTGCCGCAGCGCAAATATTTATTAGAGTCTGACTCTAAACATGCTTTCGACAATAAAAAAGCCAATTGGCCAGCTCTATCTTTGGTCGCAATACTATCTTTCTCAACAGTCGGCTGCGCATCTTTGCAAGCATTAGAGCCAACGGCTGACTTGATTAATGATCTAAAGAAGATTTTGTAAATTCGTAACGCTATACTAAGATTAAAGATAAATTTACAAGAGCATTCTTTATACAAACTGGGTTTTAGAATATTAGGAATACTTATGTCATCAACAGTAACATTCATACCAACTCATAAAACTAAAAATAATTCTGCTAAAAAACCTTTTCATTTGGCACTTATTGTCAACATGGGATATGCATTAATTATCTCTATACTACTGTTATCAGCCGTAGGTTGTAGTACGACGCAAGCATTTAAACCAACCGCCAGCGTTATCGTTGGTGGACACAAAACACTATAGTACACAGTACCTAATGCTTGGCTTTTGATCGTTTATACTTTTTCTTCATTTTTATTCCAAATCTATCATTCACTGTTTTATAAGTAGAAAACCCTATGTCCTTGTCTTCATCGTTATCTGCTATCTCGTTGCGTATTGCCTGTTCCTTAGCGCTTGCTACTACCTTGACTGCATGTCAAACCAGTAACTTCCAGCAAACAGCTACGTCTGACACAGTAATTGCTAAGCCAGCCGCGAGCTCAGATTTGGCTATCGATATGTCAGGTCGGCATGAATATCAGTTAGAAAATGGGCTAAAAATCATTATCAAAGAAGATCATCGAGCGCCAGTCGCGATGACGCAGATTTGGTATCGGGTTGGCTCAGCAGATGAGCCGTTAAACAAAGGTGGTATCTCGCATTTGCTCGAACACATGATGTTCAAAGGCACAGCTGACGTATCAAGTGACGATTATGAACGCTTGATTGCTAAATTTGGTGGCGTTAACAATGCGTTTACCAGCTACGATTATACGGGCTACTATGAGCTATTCCCTGCTAATAGAATGCCTTTAGCCTTAGAATTAGAGGCAGATCGGATGACCAACTTAGTCTTTGATGAAAAAGCTTTTGTTAAAGAGCATCAAGTGGTCATGGAAGAGCGCCGCCAGCGTACTGATGACAATCCACTTGCCAAAGCTTACGAATCGTTTCGACTATTAGCCTTACCGGATAGTCCTAAAGGCGAATCTGTCATCGGACCTATGAATGAGCTTGAATCGATTGAGCTGGCAGAATTAAAAGATTGGTATCAGACTTGGTATGCCCCTAATAATGCAACCTTAGTTATCGTGGGTGACGTTAAGCCAAAGGAGGTCTTAACACAAGTCAAACGCTACTTTGGTGACTTACCTTCCAGCAAATTACCAACACGCCCAGCGGTAAAGCAGCAAGGCTTCCGTGGTTATAAAAAAGTTGACTCTGAGCAGGCAGTACAAGTGCCCGTATTATTAATGGGTTACAACGTCCCTAGCCTAACAACCGTTGGCGCGGATAATGAAAAGCAAGCTTATGCGCTATCACTTGCCCAAGATGTCTTAGATGGTGGTCTATCGGCGCGTTTAGAAAGCCGACTCATACGTGAGCAAGGTTTACTCACCAGCGTCGGAACTTCTTATGACCTGCTTGATCGCGGTGATGGACTGTTTTTAATACAGGCGACTCCGCGTGAGGGCGTGACCTTAACGCAAGCACAGGATGCTATTACAGCTGAAATTAATAAACTCGCCACTGATCCTATCAATACTGATGAAATAAGTCGTGCCAAAACCAACACCGTTACGGGCTTAGTTTATGCGCAAGACAGTATGCAAGGCCAAGCACGCATGATAGGTTCGCTACAATCTATCGGTCTTGACGACAGACTGCTTGCAAGCTTACCTACCAAGCTTGATGGCGTGAGCGTCGCTGATATTCAGGCTGCTAGCAAAAAGTATCTTGTAAAAGATAATTTGACTGTCATGCATATCGTGCCACCTGAAGAAAAAATGGATAAAGCTAAGATAAGTAAGGCTCAAGCAAATAATTGATCATCAATAATTAAAACTCAGTGCGGGGAACAAGATTGTACTCCACTCCATTTTTAAGAAACTCGTTATTTAAGAACATTATAAGAAGACAAATATGACTCAGAAAACCTCGATACCCATTATAAAAAAAACGCTTCAATATAAAGATATAAAACAGTCTAAACCTACTCGTAAGTCCTATCTCAATGCCAGCATCGTGTTAGGGTTTACGATGCTTATTGCTCCAGCTTATGCAGATGCAGTCGTTGCTGAAGAATATCGTGAGCCTGCGGCTGCGGTCGATGCAAACGCGCCCATTGCTGCTCTGTCTAAGCTGACTAGTCTTAACAACGTCAAACCGTTACAAGTGACTGTACCCACTATCGAACACTTTACAACGACAGCTGGCGTACCCGTATCATTTGTACGCGCAACCACGCTACCTATCGTCGATATTGATTTGCGTTTTAACGCAGGTAGCGCACGCGATGCTAATATACGCCCGAACGGTTTTGGCATTGCCAATATGACCGCTACCATGCTCACACAAGGCACTGAGAGCTTGAATGAAGATGACTTTACGCGAGCGGTTGAGACATTAGGGGTTCAGTTAAATAGTAGTGCTTATAAAGATATGTTTATCGTCTCATTACGTAGCCTCTCTGATGACGATCATCTTTTACCAGCCGTTGATCTGATGACGCAAATACTAACCAAGCCAAATTTTGATCAGTCAATTTTAGCGCGTAACAAAGCACGCTTACTCGTCGGTCTGCAACAACAAAAACAAGATCCTAATAGCCTTGCCAGTCTTGCTTTTGATGAAGCTTTATATGGCAGCCATCCGTATGCCCATCCTTCATCGGGTACACTTGAGACTGTGCCCAACATCGAGAAAAAAGATCTGACTGATTTTCAAAACCGCTACCTTGTCGCTGCCAATGCATCCTTAGCAATGACTGGTAACTTGACGCTTGCTCAAGCTAAAAAACTCGCTGAAGACATTACTGCTAATTTACCTAAAGGTGTGGCAGCGGACACTTTAGCCGAGCCAAAACCCCTCACCCAAGCACAGCATATCCATATCCCTTTTCCTAGCACCCAAACCACAGTATTGATGGGCCAATTAGGTAATAAGCGCGCTACCGATTCACAAGCGCAGCAACAACAAACCAACTTTGCAGTAGGCAACGAAGTATTAGCAGGTGGTAATTTTAATGCGCGCTTAATGACAGAGATTCGTCAAAACCTCGGTTATACCTATGGTATATCTGGCTCTATGAATCCAATGCTGGCTCGTGGTCCTTATCAGATAGGTTTTTCAACACGCAATGACAAGGCTCGTGACGCCATTGATGCAAGCCTAGCAGTCATTGATGATACGTTAGATAGTGGGATTACTAGTAATGAGATGCGTCTGACCACGGACAATATGAAGAATAGCTTCCCAATGGGCTTTGCAAGTAATGCGGGGATTAATGGCTTGCTAGGAATGATGAATTTTTATCAACTGCCAGATAACTATCTGACAGACTATATAACGCGTATTGACAATGTAAAGCTATCAGGGGTTAACCAGACTTTGCGCAATACTCTTGAACCAGACAAATTCTTAATCGTGACAGTTGGGCAGGATGATCCTTGGAAGAACAAAGAAATGCATGCTGAGTAGCGTTTTTAGCAAAAATTATTAATAGAAGATCAGAAACCGTGTTACGGATATTTAGTCCGTAACCGTTATCGCCACATCATAGCTCAAGTGTTTAGGCTTATAGGTAGCGCCATTATAAGCTAACCGAATCACATGCTTATCATAAGATGCCACTTCATACTCCCCATTAGCAAAATTATGTAAAGTAGGTACAATCAGTAGTGCCTCTATTTGTCTATTGTCGACATTGACATCGAGACGCTGCCCCGTATTTAGATATAAAAAATAGTCGCAGTAATCATTGACCATCACTTCGGCTACGCGCTCGATATCATTACTATTCATGTCTTTTTGTAGCAGTTTGGGGCAGATATCTGCACGCTGAGCCGCCAGCCTTGCATAAGAGTTGGTAATGTTATCTTCGATGTTTGCTGCTTCAAGCTGTTTTTGCGTGTTTGTTGCAGTATTAGCTTGACTATCGACAGATAGTTTTGGACTACAAGAATAACTAAAGAGTACAATTGATACTGTAACAACAATCAGGGCTAGATATGACATATTTGATTGAGTACGGTAGGCATTTGATATTATAGACCGGAAACACTTCATAAAACCTGCTTGTGTCAAACCTGAGTTTTCTGTCTTTTAACAAGAAACTGTATAAAATATGGACAATTATTTATCAATATTAAAGCATTATTTGAGACTAAGTTACCAGCTTTTAGTGATTAAAGGTTCAATCACACGATAATATGACACTTATCTCGCGCTCGAATCCTGTTTGACAGGGTCATCATACTTAAAACATTTAAGATTGTAAGTTTTACCGTATTTTATCCTTTAAGTCACAATATTGTTTGTGTTTAATAGCGACATGATGAGCTACTACTAGTATGATTAAAGCCCCACTTTCGATAACCTTGCGTATCTAAATGAATTGCACCGGTTGAATATAACCCCAGTCCAAAGTTGTGTGATTGACCTTGATATTGCCAATACTGGCATAAATTGTCTTGTAAACTACTTAACTGCCAAAGATCATTCTCGTATTCAGGCACCCAAATATCTATAGCACCTGCGGTCATATGTTTACTACTGTTTGCACCACCTGCACAACCATTAAGTCCTGGACTACGATATACCGAGCGTATTTTACTACTTGCAGGTAAGATACCCTGATTCTTTAGATTGGCATAAAGTCTCAAAGTAGGAACGATATTTGACCACAGCTCTTGCGGCGGTAGCTGATAAGGTTCATAGCCACATTTATCCCAACTACGAGCAGTAGTGAGCAGCTCTTTAAGTGGCGGTACGTTTTGAGCACCAATCTGTGCGCTCAGGTAACGATGATAATTGGCAACCTCTTGCGCGCGAAAACTATTGCTATTTAACCAGCTATCAAAGTCCATATTGATCATACTATTATAAGTATTACTGGCTGTATTGTATTTAGGACTATAAGTCACTTTTCTAATGTTTGATGTATTATAATTTGGACGACGAGTATTAACATTCATCCGTTTGTTCTCTTCGATCGATAGCTTGGTATCAAGCTCATATTCGCGTTGTTTTTGTTCGATTAAACCCTGCATACTATCGCCACCCAGTACAGTCGCTCGACTACTGGTACTGGCAGAAGGTGCAATATAAGCATTACTGCTGCTATGACGTACTTGAATACGTCGTTCGCTATCATTCAAAATCGCAGCATGGCCAACAACACTGCTACTACAAAAAATAAATATAACTAAGGGTTTTATAATTGATGTCATATAGGGTTTTAGTATTGTAGGAGGGATGGCTTTTTGAGAAGTAAAAATTTCGGTCTGTTTACATACAGATTTATGGACAAAATTATCAAGCTTATTATTTACGTGAGTCATGTAGGTCGTTATCATCAACAAATATTTTATCGATACTATCAAATTTTACGCAAGCAAGCTAAACTATCGCTCCTAATAATAGTGAATAATTTGGCTATTTACCGCTGCCATTGTCATGTTTGATGATTAGATTACTCTTTTACCGCTATATAATAAGCACTTACAAACCAGTCCTTTCCATACACCTTCCATGATTACAGTCATTTTCGCCTATGTCATTTAACCCACAGTACCGCTTTTCTCGCCAAAGCCATCATTTCGGTCAACGTCATGAACGAACGCTGTGGCAACATATTCATATAGACCCATGGCTAACGATACTGTTACTACTTATCTGCTGTATTGGGTTAACTATCTTATATAGTGCTTCAACTCAAGACGTTGGTATGGTTTTGAGGCAGACGGTCAGCTATGGCGTGGCTTTTACAGTTATGTTCATTATGGCTCAAGTACCGCCTAGCCTCTATCGTACATTGACGCCTGTATTTTATGTCATGGGACTGATACTACTGGTATTGGTTGAGATTATTGGTGAAGTACGAATGGGAGCACAGCGCTGGATCAATTTACCAGGATTTGGTAGCGTTCAGCCATCAGAGTTTATGAAGCTTGGTATGCCAATGATGTGTGCATGGTTTTTGTCCAAACGAGATTTGCCACCATCATTTTCCAGTATTTTAATTACCTTGGGCATTATTATTGTGCCAGTCATACTCATTGCAAAAGAGCCAGACCTTGGTACCTCTTTGCTGGTTGCCGCGAGCGGGCTCTTTGTTTTATTTTTGGCAGGTCTATCTTGGCGACTGATTTCAGCTGCAGCCATCCTAGCCGTACCTCTCATCGCTATCGCTTGGAATTTTTTATTACATGACTATCAGCGTACACGCGTATTAACATTGCTAAACCCTGAAGCCGATGTTCAAGGAGCCGGCTGGAATATCATTCAGTCAAAGACGGCCATAGGTTCTGGCGGGTTATCAGGTAAAGGCTACTTAGAAGGTACACAATCACAACTCCATTTCTTGCCTGAAGGTCATACTGATTTTATTATTGCAGCCTTTTCAGAAGAATTTGGTCTATTTGGCGTCATATTACTGATGCTAATATATGCGTGCTTATTGATACGTGCACTCTATATTGCTCTTACGCAACCTGATATTTATAGTCGCCTATTGGCTGGCGCTATCGCCATGTCATTTTTCGTGTATGTATTCGTCAACGTCGGTATGGTAGGAGGTATTCTGCCGGTAGTGGGCGTCCCTCTACCCTTTATCAGTTATGGTGGTACTGCAATCGTAACATTAATGGGAGGATTTGGTCTTTTAATGTCCATCCATACCCACAAAGCTGAATAAACACTCAAACAAAGTTCATCATCCTATAATACGATACAAAATCTGCTCATAAAATCATGTAGCAGATTTTTATTGCTTAAACCAACTAGTACATACAGCTTATCCTAAATATTATAGGTAAAAAGATACGTTGTCGGCTGCAATTTTAAATAACTGTTGGGAAGGTACAACTTAAAATCAAAAAAAGTCTATAAAAAATAATAAGCCCTGGCATACATAATAAAAATTTTATAAATGATTAATTATATATTCAATATATAGCATATAGAAAAACATATTATAAATAATAAAATTCGTATAAATGAATACAAACGAATTTTGTAAAGGTTCTAAAGTATCTTTGTGCAACATAAAAGCGATTAAAGTAAAAGATAGACAAAAATTCATCGCTTATAATATATAAGACATTGTTATTATTGCCTAAATATTTATTTTATTATTCAAGTGCACTATAGTATTTACTTAAATAACTAACATTTGTAAGTCAGTATTAACACTTGCGATTTACAAAAAATTGCGTTACTCTCTTTTTTATAATACTTGATACATAACCAATACAGTTCTAATAAGAAAGATTGCAATTAATTATATTCTAGTCGTAGCTATTACGTATAGTCAGCAATTATCTTTCAAAGCTACTACCTAAGTTAACGTACTCATAACAAATCCAAGTAATTGCATTTTTATATGATTAATAATTGGTTTTATATTAAAAACTTCCAACATAAAAATTATCCCTATCCTAAAGCCTGTTTAATTACTGTTCCTACGTATTAGCTTTTACGTTGTAGGAAAGGATAAAAAAATTGACGCATTTATAAATTTGCTGAATTTTTTGCGCTCAATACAAGGTTTTAGATATCAGGTCTTAATATATAAGTTATAGAGGTACCTATGAATAAGCGTCTATCTGGTTTACTTACAATATCGGTATGTTTGTTTGCTGGCTCTGCAGTAGCCTCTAATACTAATGCGATTGAAGCAAAAACGTCTCTCTCTACTTTATCTCAAGACAACACCTCTCATATTGATCGTGTCCTTGGCGAGCTTACTCGTCAACATGATAACGCTTCAAGCTTAGTTAAATCTGCGCGTCAACCAGTGTCATTGGCTATTAACAGCTCTTTGCTCGCCGATGATACTAGCCAAGTTACTGATGATGAGGATGTATTAGAGCGATTGACTGCTGTCGCTTCTAATTCTGTCAGTAAATTCAAACAGACTGGTCTTGCTTCTTGGTATGGACGTAAGTTTCATGGTCGCAAAACAGCCAGCGGTGATACTTTTGATATGAACGGTTTGACTGCCGCTCACCGCTCCCTACCTTTGAATTGCTATGTAAAAGTGACAAACAAAACCAATGGCAAAAGTGTGGTTGTAAAAGTAAATGATCGCGGTCCATTCCACGGTAATCGCGTTTTAGATTTGTCTTATGGTGCAGCCAAACGTTTGGGTATTACCAGTAAAGGTGTTGGTAATGTATCAATTGAACGTGTTTCAGGTCCATAGTTTTAAGATCGATACCTATAAGATTGCATTAGGTCTGTAAACGATTTTAGAATTTAGATGTATGGAAATTAGCAGTGTGAAAAGTGATTAAAATACAAAAAAGTGTCAAGCTTGTATAAGTTTGACACTTTTTTTATGACTGCTTTTTTAGCAGTTATGTTATTGACACATTGTCTTATTGACGTAGTTAATAAATTTCAAACGCCCTTTCTATTGCATCATCTAGGCGCTCTACAGCATGTACGACAATACCTTTAAACTGCGGTGAATCACTAGCAGGTGCATTTGATTTTGGAATAATGGCATGAGTAAAACCATGCTTCATAGCTTCTTTTAAGCGCTCTTGTCCGTTTGGTACAGGACGAATCTCTCCTGACAAACCTACCTCACCAAACACCGCCAATGATGAGGGTAATGGTTTTTCTCTAATACTGGATGCACAAGCCAATAGTACTGCCAAATCAGAGCCCGTTTCTATTACTTTGACGCCGCCAACTACATTGACATAAACGTCTTGTCCACTAGTATGGATACCGCCATGACGGTGCATCACAGCAAGCAGCATCGATAAACGCTGAAAATCAAGCCCTAAAGCCATACGTCTTGGCTGTCCTTGTGAGTCATCGACTAACGCCTGTACCTCAACCAATAATGGACGTGTACCTTCGCGGCTGACCATTACCACTGATCCTGCAACAGGCTTATCATAGCGGCTTAGAAATATAGCAGATGGATTGGCAACCTCTTTAAGACCCATATCTGTCATCCCAAAGATGCCCAACTCATTGACCGCGCCAAAGCGGTTTTTGACCGCACGGATCATTCTAAATCGTGAATCAGACTGGCCTTCAAAGTACAAAACCGTATCAACCATATGCTCAAGTACACGTGGTCCTGCAAGCGTGCCTTCTTTGGTCACATGTCCCACCAAAAATAAAGCCGTACCCGTTTGCTTAGCATAGCGCGTTAAGATAGCCGCAGACTCCCTAATTTGACTGACGCCGCCGGGCGCTGAATTGATCGCATCGGTATAAATGGTCTGAATCGAATCAATGATAGCAATCGCAGGCTGCTCTTGGGTCAAGGCAGCACAAATGGTTTCTACGTTAGTCTCAGCCAACACTCGCAAGCGATCGGCTGGTAGGTCTAGGCGTTTGGCTCGCATTGCAACCTGCGCCAGTGACTCCTCCCCTGTGACATACAGAGCACTGCCTGCCAATGAATCGGCACGTGCCATATTGGTCGCTGTTTGAAGCAAAATAGTAGATTTACCAATGCCTGGATCACCGCCTATCAATACCACAGAACCCGCTACCAAACCGCCGCCTAATACTCGATCAAACTCACTAATACCTGTTGGTAATCGTGTATCTAAAGTCACGCTAACGGCATTAAGCGGCATCACCGCACTTTGCGTTCCTGAATAGTTTCCTGCTGGAGTACCACCATTTGCACCGCGCGGTGCTCCTCGATTCGCAGCGGGTTTGGCTGTATTTTTATTATGATGTGGCATGCTGACATTTGGTGCTTCAACCAAACTGTTCCATTCGCCACAATCAGAGCACTGTCCTGACCATTTACCAAAATGCGCACCGCAGTGCTGACAGACGTAGCTACTTTTATTTTTTGCCATCGTATATGCACCCTGTTTAAGTTGCGAGATAAGAAAAGGTCAAAATACTGTTCTTTATAGAAAAAGAGACATTATAATTTATAGTAAATTAATAATAGTTTTGAGAAGAAAGAATGAGGTTGAGTATGTTGAATGTTTACCAATGAGCATTGACCAAGACCATTAGTAAATAGTTGAATTACTTTGATTAAATGGTACTGATAGGCAAGAAATCAAGGTTAATTAAGACCCTCATAGATGTACGCTTAATCATATGTTCTAGAGTTTTTTAGGCAATAAAAAGATAACGCAAACCGTTATCTATACTTGAAAATCCTTACCTAAGTAAACTGATTTTACCAGTTCGTTATCTAAGACTTCAGTTGCCGTACCTTCGGCAATGATGGCCCCCTCTGAGACAATATAAGCTTTTTCACAGATAGCGAGTGTTTCACGTACATTGTGATCGGTGATGAGCACACCGATGCCTCGGTTTTTCAACGTTAAAATAACTTCCTTGATATCACCAACTGAAATAGGATCAACCCCAGCAAAAGGCTCATCTAACAAGATAAACTTGGGATCAGCGGCCAAAGCGCGCGCAATCTCACAGCGGCGACGCTCACCGCCTGAGACACTCATGCCTAGTGATTGACGCACGTGCTCTAAATGAAACTCTCCGATGAGCTTTTCAAGCTCTTGCCTCTGCTGAGTAGCTGATAGCTCTTTACGAGTTTGTAAAATAGCTAAAATATTTTCTTCGATAGATAGCTTACGAAAGATAGAAGCTTCTTGTGGCAGATAACCAATGCCAGCTCGAGCACGCTCATGCATGGCATATTTAGACAAATCCATTTTACCTAAGGTCACACGGCCTTTATCCATATTAACCAAACCGACTACCATATAAAAACTGGTTGTCTTACCTGCACCGTTGGGCCCTAATAACCCAACAACTTGCCCTTGCTCGACTGAAAAAGAGACATCCTTGACTACCCAGCGCTTACCGTAACGTTTGCCTAGATTTTGCATTGTTAGACGTTCAACACTGGGCGTAGGCGTACTGTTTATCACAGATATGTTTTGATTATCAAAGTCGCTATTCAAACTACTATTATCACTCATATGTTACTCGTACTAAGGCAAATTTAAGCGCTTATTTGGTATATTATTTTAGCGTATACTATTTTGGTTGGTACTATTATTTGGCGGCAATACCAACTCAACACGCTGGCTACCACCAGCTGTCGCTTCAACATCGCCAGCCTTGAGACTATAACGGATGACATTACCAGCAAAACTAGCACCGTTTTGCACCAGTTTTGCATTACCCGTTAAAGTAATAATACCGCTCACTGCATTGTAATCAATCTTGTTTGCTTGACCTTTTGCTAGGCCTTTTTCTTGAGTGATAACTTGTTGCATGGTCGCTGGCCGTCCGGTTGCCACTGCTGAATTAATGCTGCGCTGCTGCGAGAGATTTACCGTAATATCATTAGCGGTAAGCTTTAATGTGCCTTGGGTAATAATGACATTACCGGAGTAACTGGTAATACCTGTACGCTCGCTATAGGTCGCTTTATCTGCTAATAACTTAATGGGCTGGTTGGCATCTGATGGCAATGCATGACTATATAGTGGTAATGCTATTAGCATAGCCATTGGCAATACGCGTAAAATTTGCGACATATAATTTTGACTAGTGGCAGGCAAAAAGTTAGATTTCATAAGCAGTTACTCTTTTATGATAAGAAGGTAATAAGTAGTAGAAAAGCAAAAGCTATTAAGTAGTACGAGCAACCTAGATTGATTTAATGGATAAGTAGCAATAAGCGAGCCAATTGCTGCTATTACCTTTACCAACTATTTTAAACTATCTAAGACAATAATACGTAATATACAAGACATTAAAATAAAGCCTGATCCTGACGCTCAGCAGGTGTGAAAGTCACAGCCACTTGTCCAAACTCATACTCGCCAGTTTCAAGATTGGCCTGCATACTAGAAGCCTCAAAGCGATTCATACCCTGCACAACTTTGACGGACTCATCACTATAGACTTGACGAGACTTGGTATTGCCTTTAAGCGTTTGACCTGTGACTTCAATAGGTTCAATATCTGATGATCCACTCGCTTTGTCTTCGCTAACTAAGGTAAAACCACCAGACAAAAGCAGCTCCCCTGTTTGTTGGTTGATCGTAGCACTACCTGCTTGAATTTGATAACGCTGTTCATCAGATGGCTCCCAGTTCATGGTAATACCCGACATCTCATCTTGATTGGTCACTGGATTATGCGTAAGTGAATCGGCATTTAACTCGTATTCGGTCTCACCCTCTTCATTGGTTTGTACCGCTTTTATATCAGTCGCTTCATAATCCACCTCAGAAGCTTCTATGTTTACTGGCGGTGTGATCTTACCTTGTTGTTGAAAAAACCAACCAGCAATACCGGCAATAATTAAGGCCAAAACAACTAGGACACGAGTATTCACGATAAATCATCCTGCGCTGGCACTTTATCAAGCGTATAGTGTGAAATAAAGTCTTGATACTGTCCATGACCTTTTAAGATCAGGTCACACACTTCACGTACTGCCCCCATCCCGCCAGTGCACGTCGTTACCATATCGCTGCGATTGACAACCTCAGCATGCGCATTAGGTACTGTCGCTGCAAAGCCGACGGTTTGCATGGCTTTAATATCAGGCAAATCATCACCCATATAAGCGCAGTCGGCAGCCGTAATATTAAGCGCTGGATCTAAGGTAGAGAGTAGCTCTTTTAAAGCGATAAGCTTATCATCACGACCTTGCACCACATAATCGATGCCAGTCTCTGCTGCACGCTTATTGACCATAGGGCTACTACGGCCAGTAATAATAGCAGTTAAAATACCATAGCGTGCCAAAGACTTAATACCGACCCCATCTTGTACCGAAAACGCTTTTGTCTCAATACCATTAGCATCATAGATAATCTGACCGTTTGACAAGATACCATCAACGTCCAAGACCAACATTTTAACCTGTCCTGCTCTTTCGATTAAGTCTTGCATAATTTATCTCTTATAAAGTCTTATTATTTAAATGTGAAACCTATTTAGTCTAAGCGCTTATTTCACACCTGCTTGTAGCAAATCATGCACAGTAATGATGGCTTCTAAATGCTCTTTTTCATCTATCACTAGTAGTTGACTGATTGCATTTTCATTCATGACACTTAAGGCATCAGATGCACGCATTGACTTACTTACTTGGCGTGGATTAGTACTCATTACGTCTTGTATGGGTGTTGCAAGATCAATGCGTTTTTCCAAACCACGGCGCAAATCCCCATCTGTGAACACACCGACGACTTTTTGCTCATCGTCGATTACAACAGTCATGCCCAAACGGCCTGCAGACATCGTAAATAATGCATCTTGTAATGGCGCTTTTTGATTAACAAGCGGCAAATTATCTACATTACTATGCATCAAATCCTCTACTCGTGTTAATAGCTGTCGACCAAGCGCACCTGCTGGATGCGATAAGGCAAAATCTTCTGAAGTAAAATTACGCGCATGTACCAAAGCCACTGCTAAAGCATCTCCTAACGCTAAAGTTGCCGTCGTACTAGAAGTAGGTGCCAGATTAAGCGGGCAAGCTTCTTGTGACTTGCCAAGGGTCAATATAATATCGGCTGCGCGTGGCAACATACCGCGCTTGTCTCGGCTAATACTTATCAGCGGAATGCCTAAACGCTTAACCACTGGCAATAGGGTCTTGATTTCATCCGACTCTCCAGAGTTGGAGATAGCCAGTAACACATCACCCTTTACAAGCATTCCTAAGTCGCCATGACCTGCCTCACCAGGATGCATAAAAAATGCTGGCGTACCAGTAGAAGCAAACGTCGCTGCTATCTTGCGCCCGATCAGACCTGACTTACCCATACCAGTCACGACTACCCGACCTTTACAAGCCAAAATGATTTTGCAAGCTTGCACAAACCTATCGTCTATCTGTTCAGTTAATAACGCCAACGCGGCTATCTCAGTTTGAATAGCGTCAATGGCAGTGGTCATAAATTGGTCGTCAGTAAGATTGTTTGTACAGTTACTCATGGTTTGACTCGGTAATTATCATTAATAATATATTTTACTATATTAAGAGCCATTTTAATAATATGACTTAGAACTGTACAATGTAATCTTGATTAAAAAAACATATCAACTATATTGTTTAAAGAATATTCAGACATCTTATTAGCTGCCCCGTTCAAATGCTTGATAGTCTTACAATAGTGAAGTTGTTGATAAAAAAAAGACCCACTCAATAGCAGATCTTTTTATTAAAATAGACTTCAACAATATACCTTCGTAAATAGCATCAATTAGTTATTGTTGTTATCGTCATCAAAGTCATTGCTGGGCTTTTCATTGAATCCCGTGTTTTCTGCTGGTGTCTCAAATCCGCGGTCTTGACCAAAACCACCGCGCTCAAAACTACGATCTTGACTTTGACCTAGACCACCACGTTCAAACCCGCGATCTTGTCCCTGACCAAAGCCGCCACGATTAAAACCACTACGATTAGAGGCAAAGCCACGTTCTTCAAAGCCGCCACCTGCGCCTGTATTACTACCTCTTTCAAACCCGCTGTTATTACTGCCGCCTTGGTAGCCGTTAGTACCTTGAGTCTGCATACCACTACTCGATGATGCAGTAGTACTAGCGCCTCGTGGATTACGTGCTGGAACTACAGTTGAGATGGCATGCTTATAAACCATTTGACTAACTGTATTCTTTAATAAAACGACATATTGGTCAAATGATTCAATTTGGCCTTGTAATTTAATACCATTTACCAAAAAAATAGACACTGGAATACGATCTTTACGTAATGAGTTTAGGAACGGATCTTGTAATGTTTGTCCTTTTGACATAAAAACTCTCCCGAATATTATATAATTATATTATAAGTGCTTGTTTAATTATAATCGTTAGAAAAAGATACAGTAGTAAGTTTTACTAATAAAACGTATCTAAATGAGCACCAATTTTTCTTTGTTAATTCTACTTTGTTTAACTACTATATTATTGTAAATAAATGATTATTTGCTTTTATAACAATAGTAACAATCATAGTTGGCAAAGCATACTGTAACTGTTAGATTAACAAATTATAACAGCTGTCTCAGCCAAATTTTGAAACTTATTGTGATTGGTTCTTATAATCTGCAAATATTTATAACTTGTTTTTACTATTATTAAAATCTATTAGAACGTAATACCATAAGCTTCTTGTCTATCATTATTAATAGATGACAAATGATTGTTCAGATCAGATATTCTCTAGCTTGCGTCATAGATTCGTAGGATGATATGACAATTTCGTTGTTATTATGCAAATCGTTATTTACGTTCGATAATTGAGCCAACTTACGTAGCCAAGTATATTGGCGTTTAGCCAGTTGTCTTGTAGCATATAATGCCTTATTTTGCATTTGATAACAAGCAAGCGCCTCGGTTTGACTATCAAGGGTTGACGACTGTGATTGCAGCGCCCTTTGTGGTTTTATTTTATGTTTGCTTGGGTCTTCAAATCTACCAAAAACATCTTCAAACTGGGTCTTATCAAGATGTGGCTGCTCAAATACTGAATGATTAATATGTGTCAGGTACTCTAAAACTTGCCGATAGCCAACGCAGCGCATAGATGGCAAATTAGGTGTCAACGGATATTGTTCAAGCAAACCAAGTACTTCATCTACCAGTCCTTCACGCCACATAATCTCTAAACGCTGCTCGATACGCGTATGCAGCCAGGGACGATCTGGCATTACTGTAAGTGCATGCCACTGCTGATGTGGATTGTTTGCTAGTGCTTGCTTAGGTTTACGCTGCCAGTCGCTTATAGCAATGTTGGTTTGTAGATATACTTCTATAGCGCGCGTAATACGCTGGGTATCAGTTGCATGAAGACGCTGATGACTGATGGGATCAACTTTACCAAGATAGTCAAATAGTGCCTGAATACCTTCTGTTTGTCGCCACTGCTCTACGTGTGCGCGAACGCCATCCTCACTATCTGGTACTGGAGATAGCCCGTCGAGTAGCGCCATGTAATACATCATAGTGCCGCCTACCAACAGCGGGATTTTGCCATTATTATGACAGTCATCAATTAAACGAATGACATCACTGACGAATTCAGCCATGCTATAGCTTTGCATAGGATCGATAATATTGACTAGATGATGCGGGTAACGCGTAAGCTCAGTAGTCGTAGGTTTGGCCGTACCTATATTCATATCACGGTATATAAGTGCTGAATCTACTGAGATTAGCTCATAACGACCAGTATCGTATAACTCATAGGCTAAGGCGGTCTTGCCACTGGCGGTCGGCGCCATTAGGCAAACCACGCTGTTATCCGCCAATTTAGGAGTGATACTATTAGACGTAAGCTGCATAAAATTGCCTTTATGGATAATTTAAATAGTCGAACTAGAGACTAGCTGTTTAGAAGCCTGTTATCTATCTTTTATAATTAGAGTGGAGCTATGATTAAACTGAAGCGTGGTTTATTCAGATGTAGATGACAACATGAACGAAACCAACTGATTGCGGTCAATATTTATGATTGCCTCATCAAACAGTATTTCTTCCATATCTGCTATAAAAACCACCAAGTCTTGCGCAGACATCTGAGTGCTTATAGTTGCAAGCTGTTGGTTAATATATATTGGACTATCCGGCAACTGCCTTCTTTTAAAGGCCTCATTATCCAGTATATGTGACTCAAACAATACTCGCATCTTTGACTGCCAACCCTCTGCACTGATTAACAGACACTGGCTTTGATTATAAAATAATAGCCAAGGCAGCGACTTATTATTAATGGCTTCAGTGTTTGAAAACTTACTTATCCCGCTATCCATACTATGAATAATGTCTAAGCAAACTGGTAGAAATTTGGTTGCTATATTTGAGCTAGTTAAGTGCTTAACGCTATCATCTAAAGACATATTCAAAACATTGACACGCGACTCTGAAAGCTCATCAATGTAAGGCTTTTTTGTATGAGAATCCGGTTTACGAATAGAAAACGGCTTGCTTTTTGATGTCTGATACGGTTGTTTAGGCGCTTGTACTTGCCTGCCTTGTCCTAAATCGTTGGTAGTAGAGGTGTTAAATGACAAATCATCAAATGATTTAGTTATCGCAGTTTTCGTCTCTGGCGCTCGCTTCTTATGACTGTCAGCTGGCACCATTGTTTGCGTTGTGATAACAGTTTTTAGCTTCAAACGAACTGCATGGCTTAAATGTGCCATAATATTATTAAGTGGACTGATTTTGATACGCTGTTTAGATGGATGGACATTGACATTGAGCCACTGAATTGGCAAATCAAAATAAAGCGCGTAACCGATACTAATAGCGCCCGCTTTGTGCGCAAGTTGGCGTAACTGATTATTAACGATTGGCTCTTTTACCAAACGTCCATTTACATATAGTAGTTTTGGCAAGGTATTCTGCGAATCAGTACTAGGCCATAACCAACCACTAATACTTGCCTGCTGACCTGAGTAATTGTTATCAATAGGCCCCATAGGCTGCTGCACTAGACTGGATAAATCGACCACTACTTCTAGCGCATTAGGCGTTAATAACGCCCCTGTTGCTTGTTCAAGGCGTGATAATGGCAGACGATTAGGATTCTCATTACTGCTATTAATAGACTTTGCAGACAGCGACAGTCGTTTCTTATTATCATGAAATAATGTGAGCGCTACATCAGCACGTGCCAAAGCGACTTCACGCACAATCGTCTCAATATGACCAAACTCAGTTGCAATAGACTTTAGGTTGCCACGGCGTGCTGGTACGTTAAAGTATATGTCTTTGACAGTGACCGTCGTCCCGCGTTTATGTACGATTGGTATCAATTTTGGAATGTCTTCTAATACGCCTGCAACCTGTAGCTGTCGGCCAATACCGCTATCATCATGACTACTGGTTAAAGTCAGACGAGAAACAGCTGCTGTCGCAGCCAACGCCTCCCCGCGAAAACCCAACGTCGTAATACCATGCAAATTAGCCACATCCGCAACTTTACTGGTCGCATGACGAGTAATGGCCATGACCATATCATCAGGATGAATGCCAACGCCATCATCCATCACCTCTATCATACCCATACCACCTTGAGTAATATGTACTTCAATATGGTAGGCACCAGCATCAATTGCATTTTCTAGTAATTCTTTGACCACTGCTGCTGGACGTGTTACGACCTCACCCGCTGCCAATTGGTTGATGAGCAATGGCGATAGTTTTTTGATACGTGTATTAGGATAATTATCTGGCATTGATGAGTATCATATTTTATGGATCACAAACATACTTTATCAAACTAAACTTTTAGTAATGACAAATCTAGCCCTTGCGCTTGCCCTACCTTTGATAATCGTATCTCAACTTGACGTGT
Source organism: Psychrobacter sp. 1U1 (assembly GCF_051847535.1). Lineage (NCBI taxonomy): Bacteria > Pseudomonadati > Pseudomonadota > Gammaproteobacteria > Moraxellales > Moraxellaceae > Psychrobacter > Psychrobacter sp. 1U1. Next base: position 407,115 of record NZ_JBPYDD010000003.1, read on the forward strand.
CTCATCAACGCTTTGAGTAATGTCAATAAACAGCGTAGGCGGTGGCAAATAATTATCAGCGCGACTTGGCCATTCGATGATTACTAGCGCATTTTCGTCCTCAAGATACTCATCAAAACCAATAAGAGACAACTCTTCAGGATCTTGTATACGGTATAAATCAGTATGGTAGACCGGCTTAGTCGTACCGTCCCCCTGCTCAATACTATAAGGCTCAACCAAAGTATACGTTGGGCTTTTTACTGCGCCCTTATGTCCCAATGCTTGCAACCAATAGCGTGTCAATGTGGTCTTGCCTGCGCCCAAATCACCCGCCAACCAGATACTACCTGAGGGTAGCAAAGCTGCAAGCTGCTCAGCCAAACGCTCAGTATCGGCTTCTGAATATAGGGTTAGTATTCGCAATTGTTTATCAGTAAAAGAGGTATCATTATGGTTAGACATCAGACTGTACCCGCTTGTTGTTCGTGAACCTGCATAGTGACCGACGGATTGACAAAACGCTCGCCGCGAATCAATTTGGCATACAGCTCAGGATCGTGCCACTCAGCGCTTACTTGCTCGCTAAACTCGAAGTCTTCTAGCTTAAGCTTGCCCATTTGCTCATTGCTTACATCATCAGCAAAGCATTGCGCATAGCCTGTGGCAGTCTCATGGGCTATAACTGAGTAAACTTTAACGTCCGCCTCACCGTTTTGCATTTGGGTTTGTTTTAAAATTTCATCGGCCCAAAAAAAGATAACGCGCGAAAACTGCTCTGCAGATGGTGATACTGGCAAACTTATCCAGCGCGCGCTGAATTTTTTGCAAGCAGCGATATATTCAGGATCGTCTTTGCTCCAAAAACAAATGGCATGATCAAAACTATCAATAATGTCTTTGATGGAAGATTTTAGCAGTCCAAAATCATAGACCATCTGCCCATGATCCAAACGCTTGGCTTCAAGAATGAGCTCAATCTGATAACTGTGGCCATGAATAGAGTGCTTGCAGCGCTCAGAGCTACAGTTACGCACAATATGAGCGTTTTCGAATTTGAATAGTTTACGTATACGCATAATAATTTTGACCAAAACAATAGGCACTGTTGTGCTAAATATTAACAATATAGAAGTTTGCCTGACTTAATCGTTGGCTTATTGCTTATTATAGCAAATCAATATGTATCCGTAAGTAAGCACTTATTAACGTCTTTACTCATAAAACCCATGACCTACTGACGCGGGGCGAACATAATAATCGCCATCCCTAGTAATGCAACCGCAGAGCCTAGTATATCCCATGTAGTTGGTCGAATACCGTTGACAGTCCACAACCATAAAATTGCCACTGAAACATACACCCCACCGTAAGCGGCATAAACACGGCCTACTGCAGTTGGATGCAACGTCAGCAACCACACAAAGGCTGCCAAACTAAGTATTCCAGGGACAAGAAGCCAAACCGATCTACCTTCTCGTAACCACAAATAAGGCAGATAACAGCCGACAATCTCTGCAAGTGCGGTTAAAAAGAAAAGACCAACAGTCTTTAATTCAGACAAAACTATTACTCCTCGACTGTGATAAATCCCATTAAACAATGCACAGTAGGTTTAATCGACGATGAATAACTTAGCGCCTGTCTGCGTTGACGAGCGGTGGGCAATCGTATCATCCGCCACCTGATAAGTCATTCCTGATGTTAAAGTAAAGGTACGACCATCCTTTAGTTCGGTATTCAGCTCTCCTTCAATACAGAATAAAATATGCCCTTTATAGCACCAATGATCAGCAAGATAGCCTGCAGAATACTCAACCATATGCACATTGATATTGTTAAATTCACATGTTTTCCAATATCCTGTGCCAGTCTCGCCTTTAACTTCTACTGCTTCTATTTCTGTCCAGTCGGTAACCCCAAACGGTATGCTCTTCATTTCCATGACATTATCTCCCTGATTTGTTTGTCCATTCGTTAATAATGAAACATTCTACTTACCATATCTCATATCCAACGCCGTACCTTCTTTAGATACGCTTGATATGCTTTGCCAAATTTTTGCTGCATCACGCGCTCTTCTGGAATAATCTGAAAGCGCGTCATATACAGCACAAAAATAAGAATGACAAAAAAAGCCAAAAGATGTGCCAAATACAGCGCCCAAGCCAATAGCACCAGCGTCAACCCTAAGTACATCGGATTGCGTGTATACTGATAAATTCCACCGGTAACAAGGTTTGTGGCATTATTTGGTTTATGCGGATTGACCGTGGTTTGCGCCTTTTTAAGCTCGTTTACACCCATAATACCAATGCCGATACCAGTGAGCGTCAACCCGCCTGCCAGCCACTTTGCGCCTGGTATAACGGTTTGTAGCATTGGCAGCGTTTTCGACACGCCGTACATTGCCACCCCTGTTGCAAGCACTTGTGCGACTGGAGGTATTTTTAGCTCTAAAAATTTCATCATCACCCCTCAATAAACCGTTAGCATATTAAATATCATGCATCAATTAGCCAACCCTTTTGTACTGCTAAACTTAATTGCTGCGTCAACCATGCATGAATTTCAGGAAAATCAGTGGCAATAAAAGCATGTGCACCAGCCACTTGTGAGCGCTTGACATCAGACTCGCGCCACGTTTTGCCCTCGCTATTGATATTATGCAAAAACGGCAGCAGTCTATCGACCACTTTTAATAGCTTGGTCTCAGGGCTTGTGCCTGTTTCTTGCTCCTCCCAAAGCGTGGACAATTCAGTCACCGCATTGCCATTATGCGCCTCCAACCGCTTGACCCCCTCGCGCTCAGCGTTGTGCGCGTCCCCTCTTCTGGTGTCATATAAAAAGGTGTCGCCGGCGTCAATTTCGCCCAAATCATGGATTAAAGCCAGCTTTAGCAGTTTTTCTTCTGATACATCAAGCTTTAAGCTTCTAGCAATCGTCCAGCATGCCATTGCCAAATGCCATGAGTGCTCAGCGGAGTTTTCAACGCGCAAGCCGCCATCAAGATAGGTGCGCCGATTGATAAGCTTTAGCGCGTCAAGCTCTAATAGATAGTTGGTAATGTCGGTTAGGTTACTTGACAACAGTGTCTCCTTAAAACATAACTTTTTAGACAGCAAACAAGCATTAGAGATTAAATAATACCCATCAAAATGTGCTTGGTTGTGATTACAATTATTTGTTCATACAATAGGCGCTTTTGTGTCGTTAAACAATAGCTAATAAAGCTAAATAAGACCAAGTAGATAAACTATGAGACAAATGTTGATGTTGCTATTCGTCGCATTAGGCGGAATGTCGCTTGCGATTGAAGCGGCGATATTAGGACCATTAGGTAAGCAGATTGGGCGATTATCCGCATCGCTATCGATATTTATCATCGGCGTTATCGTGTTTAGTCTTGTCATGCTTATTCGCAAGCGTAGTCGTATTATGGCACTAACGCGTCAGCCATTATGGTTACTCACAGGCGGCGTTATCGGTTTTATTTATACTATTGTATTGACCATCACCACGCCCTTGGTGGGCGTCGGTACAACGATGGTAGGTATCTTATGCGGGCAGATTACCGCAAGTCTTGCTATTGATCATTTTGGCATATTGGGTAGCGTGCGCCGTCAAATTGATGGCTATCGTATCGGTGCGCTGGTATTGATACTTATAGCACTGGTGCTAATCTATTAAGGGGCGGTGATGTTACTCACCTTTGCTTTTCCATTGTTGCTCTTAGGCGGTATGGCGATCGCTGTGCAGTCAACTATCAATGGGTCACTAAGCCTACATACCGATGTGGTTACGACAGCGTGGCTGACTAATGTGGTAGCCTCTGTTATCTTACTAATGCTTATACTGCTATTTGAGCCACTAGATATACAGAAAATACTTAGCGTGCCTATCTGGCAATATACCGGCGCGCTGTTTGGTAATTTTTGTATGGTGGCGATCGTGATTGCCGTGCCGCGCATCGGTACGGCAGCGACGATTGTGGGCATCATCGCAGGACAAGTCATGATGGGGCTAATCATTGATCACTTTGGCTGGTTTGGCAATGGTCAGTTGCCACTTGATATCAAACGCACAGCGGCGTTAGGATTGCTGGCAGGGGCGCTGTACTTGATTTATTTGAGTGATAAAAGGCGGGTTACAGTTTAGGTGATTAGAGTGCTTATCGAATGTTGATGGTGCCTTTTTGCTCATAGAGGTCTGTACAGAAGAAGAATAAAATACTGGCGCAAATGCAGAAGGCGTGTTTAAAAGCGTACGTTGGAATTTTTAGTCTTTATATTAGGTGGCTTACGACATTAAACCGTTAATTAAAATCAACAAAATGTTAGGTCTTGTGCCTCGGCTCCAACCTACCCATGTAAAACAATAAGGTTATAAAGCACATTTGGTGCACCAATATCTCGTAGGTTGGGTGGCGCTTGCAACACCCAACCTACAAAATAAGCGTTTAACCTCGGCTTTTATTTTGAGACAGGCATGCTCAAAAATGTCAGATATGCTTGATACTGCTCGAGTACATCATCGATGACTTGCTGGCGAGTGAGCCCCATAAGGTCATAACCGCCGGAGCCGGTTTGGGTGCTCACCTCAAGCCGATAATAGATGTCGCTGTCAGAGGCCAGCTTACCGCTAAAGGTGGGCGCTGGGGTCTCAACCATAAACACTTGATAATAAAAATCGTCGGTGGCAGCGGTCGATAAGCGCAGCAAGGGTCCGCTCATCGCGTCAAGAGGTGCGGTTAGGCTGTGGTCGGCGTTGATGCGCTCAGCGACATAGCCTTGGCGACGAAACTCATCAGCGACGTCATCTAGTGCCGGGCGGACGGTACGCTCAAGGAACCTGATAGCTTCACGCCTAGAAGGATAAGTAAGCATCTGCCCTAAACGCTGCGTCCATGAGCGCTCCGGAACGTGACCGCCACTAGGCGCGATAGAGGGGCGACGCAGTACGGTGCCTTCGCGCTCAGCCTGCTCTATCTTAAGCGCTTTAAAAAACGAAAACATCACCAAATAGACGATAACGGTCACAGGTAGCGCAAATATGAGCGTTGCGTATTCCATGGTGATCACGCCGCCTGCGATCAGCATAGAGATGGTCAAAATAGCCGTCAGTACTGCCCAAAAGATACGCAGCCACTTAGGGCCATCCTCGCTAGGATCAGGGATGGAGGCGGAGAAGTTGGACATCACCATCGCCCCTGAGTTGGCACTGGTGATATAAAACAGCAAGCCTGAGAGCGTCGCTAGTATCACTAAAAAGGTCGCCCCAGGGAACATATCAAGCAAGGCATACCAGCCGCGCTCGGGACTCTCAATCGCCAGCTGGGCGAAGGCTGTATTGCCTTGTAATACCTCATAAAGTGCTGAATTACCAAAGAATGAGACGATGATAAAGTCACACAGCACAGGTACGGTGATGGCAGCAATCACAAACTCTCGTAGCGTGCGGCCGCGTGATATTCGTGCCAAAAACACCCCAACAAAGGGCCCCCACGCCAGCCAAAACGCCCAAAAAAACAGCGTCCAGCTGCCCATCCACTCGCTACTGCCCGGCACGTAAGCTAGGGTTTTGAACATGCGCGCAGGCAAAGTGACAAAGAACTGTCCTAAGTTTTCGACCAGTGCATTTAACAAAAACGCCGTCTGACCTGCGATTAAGATAAACGCCATCATCGCCACCGCGCTCCACAGGTTTAATTCTGATATCCAGCGGATACCGCGATCAACCCCTGAGGTGGTCGCCAAAATGGTTAAGACAACCGCGCCGATCACCAGCGCAATCTGCAAGCTCAAGCCTTCATTTAAGCCAAAAATCTTCGAGAATCCGACGTTTAATAGCACCACCCCAATACCCATCGTGGTTGCCACGCCAAACACCGTACCTACCAGTGCCAAAATACTGATACCATGACCGATAGGGCCGTTGACACGCTTGCCGAATAAGGGGTATAGCGCCGCCCTAATCGATAGTGGCATGCCCCAGCGATAGGCAAAGTAGCCCATCGCCATACCAAGCAGCGCATAAACGGACCAGCCAGCAATACCATAATGAAACATCGTCCAGACGACCGCGTTTTGCATCGAATCGGCAGTCGCGCCGCTACCGGATGGCGGGGTTAGATATTGCACCACAGGCCCAGTCACTGAGAAGAACAAGAGGTCAATACCGACACCTGCGGCAAACAGCATCGCCGCCCACGTACCCAGCTTATACTGCGGCCGTGAGTCATCCGGCCCAAGCCGCACACTGCCCGCCTTGGACAACGCCACCCACAAAACAAAACCGATCACTATCACCATCGTAATCACGTAATACCACCCAAGATTGGTGGCGATCCAATCGACGACGGTCTTCATCGTGGTACTGGCAGCCATCGGCATGATAATGGCCCAAATGGAGAAAGCTGCAATCACAACTGATGAGATGATGAGCACGCTCCAATTCACATGCGCTTCGGTGTCTTGTGACAACGCTTGGGCGCCCTTTTTTAGATCGCTACGCGATATGGGCATATCCTCATCCAAATGAGGCTTAGATCGACGCTCTGAGCCGCCAAATTGCTTGCGCTCAAAGGGGGTTTGCGCTGTTTTGTCACCTGTATCGGATGGGGCGGGCGTCGACGAATCCTGGGTAGGCTTGTCGTCTGTAGGATGCGAACTCATAATAACGGTCTCATTAGGATGGTTTATATTAATGTGCCAAAGGCGCAAATTTTAGCACAGCCTCACGGTTTCACTATGGGTTGGCTGGTGGGCGATTTGTTAGCGTAGCGGGTTTTGGAGCGTCTGACAGCGGACGTGTTGGTATTGCCATTGCATGGGCCCCGCCTTTTTGGCCACTAAAATATCACGCGCTGATAAAAACAAAATCCCATCACTGTCCTTCATGCTCTTATCATCATTGATACAAGCATGATGGGTATAAAAATCAATATGGATCGCAAACGCTTGAATCATCTGATCGCTGTATTTTGAGATATTGCCAGCAGCGATGACACTCAAGCCGACGATGACCACAAAAGCGGCGCCCGCGTATAGTTTTTTGGCCAGTTTTTGCCGGTCGTTGTTTTGAACCCCATCCTTTTGCCTCACATAAAAATACAGGCCGAGGGCCAACAGATAAGTTGCAAGCAAAATCATAATGGCGTATCTAAAAAAGACAATGGCGGTCAATACCGTCGTGGTCAGCGCAAGGTTGCTCGGATCGACCAAAAATATACGATTGATGGCCCCAATCGCCCACAAATACGAGCGCGCGCTGATGAGCGCGACGAGCAAATACAAAACGATTTGCCCCCAAACGCTGAACTTTAGATACAGATAAACGATGTTTTTAATGGACATCATAATCAGCATGATAAAGAGGACAGCTGATATGCTAAGAATTAGCCCATAAGACATGATGAGCGGCAAGTGCAGCAAAAAGCTGGCAATCAAAGCGCCAGCCAGCACGATCAATATGACCGAAAACCTAGCAAACAGGCGCGTGGTGGCAATCAGCCAGGTGCGGATTGAGTCTAAGCATATGGGTGTGACAGGCGGCGCGTTATCGCTCATGGCTATCGTCCTTGACTGCTATGTTTGGTTGTCAAAGCAATCATAGTGTATTTTGACAAGCTTAGGGCAACATCGCAGGGTCAATAATGGCATGCAAATCTGTGTTGGCTACATTTTGCCACGCGTCTTCTGTGGGATGCGGCAGGCGTGCGATGATGTTTGGTGACTGATCCGTGGTAGCGACAAAGCTATCGATAAAGCCTGATGCCGTCTGACCGCAAGGAACAATGGCCACGTTAGGGTTTTGCCTCAGTACCGACGTGAGACGCCGCGAAAAGTCTGTAAAAACGGCGGTATTTGCCAATGTTATTGAGACGTCTGGTTGATGATGCGGTGCCAAACGCTGCTTGAGAGTGGCAAGATTATCGACTTGTGATTGCGCGTTATTGGGCAGACCACATGGATAAGCATCAGCGTTCATGGGCAGGTGTGAGCAGTTTAAAATACCCAGCGGCGCGTAGTTTAAGGCTTGGATATTGCAGCCTACAGGCACATCTGGGTTAAAGGATGGTACGTAGCCTTGGCGGGTTAACAAGCGCGTCAGATCAAGCGCCGACTCGCCTGCCGCTGGATGATTATGGATAATTTCATTGACATATGGCGACTCTAAAACCATCAAGACCTTTAATTTCTCAGCATTGATAATTAAATCACCAACTTCGTATTGAGTAAGGGACATTACCAATCCTCTTTATTATATTGGCAGAGCTATTAAAGTTATTAAAACTAAAAAACACCATATCAAACGCTAACTTGATATGGTGTCAGTGCTCATAAATAATTCAATTTTAAATATCGAACTCTAGCGCCCTATCACCTTTGCTATCTTTGATACGCGTTGGCAAACCAATCTTATTCAATAGATTAATAAATGGCTTGGCATCCAATTCTTCGACGTTGACCATCTTGCCTGCATCCCACTCGCCAGTCGCAACCAGCATCGCAGCAGCGACGGGTGGCACGCCTGCGGTATACGAGATACCTTGGCTACCGACCTCGTTGTAAGCATCTTTATGATCTGAGACGTTGTAGATAAACACTTCAGTCTCAACGCCGTTTATTTGTCCTTTAACCTTGTCACCGATACAGGTCTTGCCTGTATAATTTGGTGCAAGCGAGCTTGGATCTGGCAGTACCGCTTTGACCACTTTTAATGGTATTACTTCTTGCCCTTCCGCAGTCATCACCGGCTGCTCGGAGAGTAAACCTAAACTTTGTAGCACGGTGAAGACATTGATATAGTGCTCACCAAAGCCCATCCAAAAGCGAATGTTTGGCACGTCCAAATTGGCCGATAGTGAATGAATCTCGTCATGACCACTTAAGTAGCTGTTTTGCACGCCGACCACAGGCAGATCGTCGGTACGCTTGACTTCAAACATCTTGTTAGACTGCCAGCGGCTGTCCTGCCAAGAATAAACCGTACCAGTGAATTCACGGAAATTAATCTCAGGATCGAAATTAGTGGCAAAATATTTGCCGTGGCTACCCGCATTGATATCGATAATATCAATATCAGTCACTGAACCGGCATCCATCATGTCATAGCCCAGACGCGCATAAGCGTTGACCATACCGGGATCAAAGCCTGCACCCAAGATTGCCGTGACATTATTGTCCGCACAGCGCTGCTTACGTTTCCATTCGTAGTTTTCATACCATGGCGGCGTCTCACAAATCTTGCGCGGATCTTCATGAATGGCGGTATCGATATAAGCCACACCTGTCTCAATGCAAGCTTCCAATACCGTCATATTGATAAATGCCGAGCCGACGTTGATTAGGATTTGAATACCGGTATCATTGATAAGATCAACGACAGCTTGGCTGTCCATAGCATCGACTTGGTGCGTATGCAAGACGGCAGCTTGCTTAAAGCTACCTTTATCCTTTACGCTTTGAACGATGGCATCACATTTGTCTTTAGTACGTGAAGCGATATGAATCTCGCCGAGCACATCATTATGCATCGCACACTTATGCGCGACCACTTGAGCGACACCGCCTGCACCGATGATGAGTACGTCTTTTTTGCTGGGCTTAACTTGTTGGTTTGTGTTCAATGAACAATCCTCCTTTGTATCCCTGTCGATACCATTGATATTGGCTATGCAAAACAGAAACGAGTGAATGATATGCGTGAATTAAAAAGGAAGACCGAGGAAAACCCACGCACCCGTCGAGCAAGCACCATTTTGCTAATGGTGATTTGCCCGAGGCGATTATAACAATTTTTATTCAGTTAACGGTAAAAATAATGTTTAAAAAATAGACTGCTTAAAAATCTTAACAACTTGACCTAAACCTTTGTTTCTAAAAGTTTAAATAAGTTAAGAGAATGGTTAATTTAAGACAAGCTGGCTTTGTAATCTTGATAATCAAATTCGCGCTGCACATCAATACTGCCATCTAGACGACGAATGATAATCGCTGGCATGTTGACCCCATTGAACCAGTTTTTCTTCACCATGGTATAGCCTGCCGCATTACCAAAGCTTATGGTATCGCCAATTTTTAACGGTTTTGCCAATTGATATTCACCAAAAATATCCCCTGCCAAGCAAGAGCGTCCATAGATAATAGTATTGTCCGCAGCGTCTTGTTGTTCTTGTCTGATAGGCATTACCTCTACTGACTCTGCATTGAGCGCTGTAATAGGCGCAGACTCACGATAAATCAGCAAATCTAGCATGTGCGCTTCGATGGAGGCATCGACGACGGCGAGGTTTTTTTCATTGTGCATGGTATCCAAGACAGTCGTGACAAGCGTACCTGCGCCATGAATACTGGCCTCACCCGGCTCAAGATAAACTTGTACCCCATATTTTTCGCTGAAGCCTTTTAACCGTGTCGCTAGTTTTTCTAGTGGATAATCAGGCGCGATAAAGTGAATACCACCGCCCAAGCTTACCCACTCAAGTTTCGCTAAAACATCACCAAATCTGTCTTCGATATCAGCCAAGCTAGCGCTAAAGGCTTCAAAGCTATCATTCTCACAGTTGTTATGAATCATCACCCCTGTGATGTCACCAAGTACCGCGGCAATCTTATCTTTGTCATGCTCGCCTAAACGGCTAAAAGGACGTGCCGGATCTGCAATGATAAACGACGAGTTGCTGGTCTTGGGGTTTAATCGTAGCCCAACTGGGACATTTTTTGCCACTGCTTGACCCTTAAAAGCGTTTAGCTGGGAGATGGAATTAAAAATAATCTTATCGGCGTAGCTTAAGACTTCATCGATTTCGTCCGCGCTATAAGCCACGCTATAAGCATGGGTTTCTTTTTTATTCTCACTATCAGGCGCGTTATCACCAAAAGTCTCATAGCCTAACCGTACTTCATTGAGCGAAGACGAGGTTGTGCCATGCAAAAAGGGAGTCATCACATCGAACACGCCCCACGTGGCAAAACACTTTAGCGCAAGCAATGCCTTTGCCCCTGATAACTCACATAGCCGTGCAATAATCTGCATATTGGTAACGATTGCCGCTTCATCGAGCAAATAATAAGGCGTTGACGGTGTTAACGAATGGCTGGTTTTTATGGGATTGTTAGAATGCATAAGAGGTTACCTAATAGCGGCTGTCGGCATCATGACAGATATAAAGATTTGCGTTATAGTAGACTAAATCCATCACAATTAGAATATCTTATGTCACTATCAACTGATTATTCCACCTCTACCAGCTCAGCTAATTTATCGCAACTTGATCTAGAACATATTAATTTAGAATATCTTGACGCTGATGCACGTGCGGTCTTAGATTTTTGGTTCGATAAAGATAACGAGCAGTATTGGTTCGAACAAAACAATAACTTTGATAATCAAATAAAAGAGAAGTTTGGTGATATTTGGCAAGCAGCCCAGCAAGGCGAATGCGTAACATGGCGTATTGCAGACGCGCCAGCAGACAGTAATAGCTCAATCACTGCTTTGGCAGGACGATTGGCAGAGATTATCGTGTTAGATCAGTTTTCGCGCAATCTGTGTCGCAAGCAAGCAGACGCTTTTGCACAAGATGGAATGGCGCTGGTGTTGGCTCAAGAAGCTATTAAACAACCACATTTTGACACACTACCAACGTCATGGCGCAAATTTATCATCATGCCGTTTATGCATTCTGAATCGGCAATGATTCATGAACGCTATCTGCCACTGTTTGAGCAATTAGACGACTCTGAAACATTGGATTTTGAGCATCGTCATAAAGACATTATCGACCAGTTTGGTCGTTTTCCCCATCGTAACGGGGTATTAGATCGAGAGTCCACTGATGCTGAAGAAGAGTTTTTAAAACAGCCGAACTCGTCGTTTTAAAGCTTTTCGCCTTATAAAAGAAGGGCTGAATCAGTAATGCGATTCAGCCCTTCTTTTGTGAGGTATATATAATACTTATATGAACTATTTAGCTAGTAGTTAACCTCACCTGTAGTAAAGGTGATTTTCTTAGTCTCTTGGGTCTTGTTGTCCACTAAGACATCAAAACTAACTTGATATTCACTATCACCATAAAGCCCGCAGTTCTTACCTTTCCTCCGCCCTTTTTCACAACTTTGTAAACTATCGGTAAGGGGTAAAATAAAGGCTTCATTTTTCGGTAACTCATAAGCGGTTCTCTTATGAGGGTCGTTACTATAGTCCAATAAATCAACTGGCACATCTATATTACGTTTGACGTCGCGAAACTTAATGTTGCTCACTTTAATGCTCTTTGCTGATGGCATATTGATATAGATAGGCTGGCCAATAGGGTCAGTACCTAGGTTACGGCCTGTCCCTGCGACTGGGCTTGGAAATTCATTGTAAAGCGCTGTATTAGTATCTACTACGTCAGTACAAGGATAAGTAAACAGTCCACTAACCGTACGATTTTCTGTTTTTTTATCGGCTGATGATGCGTTGACAAGGACATAACCTTGGCTTTTGTCAGCAGCTTTGCCATAAGGTTTGTAAGCTATCATACCTGAGCCTGTTTGGCTAAGGTTAGGCGTTACCAGTAGACGCATATGATAAGGGGCCGCCAATAAAGATTTTGTCATTGAGTGTGCTGCATAATCTGGTGAGGCAACTTTACCAGCTGAGCTGTAGTAGGTAACTCTCGAGATATTTTCCACGACGCCATAAGCCAAATTTGAATACCTCGCTTTAAGCAGACGATCTTTAAAGCTAGTACCTGTAAAGAACGGATTATTTTTTCCTGTCCAATTCCTTATGTCTGAAATCTCTTCTTCGCCATGAGCATTAAAAATCGTCGGACTGCTATTTGAAAACACATGCTGGATATACTGTGCATGCTGCGTGGCTATTTTGGTTAGCTCATCGTTATCTGCCATTCCGCCAAGCGCACACGCCTGTCTTTGTGAGCTTAGTAGATTTGATCCTACTTGCGCAGCCCCTTTATGGCTCTTGCTTTCAACGCCTCTCATATCAACTTCAGTCTTCAATACAGGCTTTGTATTTGTCGTATTAGTATCTGATGGCGTTGGAGTAGTAGGTTCTGATGTTTCAGGAGAGATGGTAGGCTTTGAGGGTGTATAAGTGTCGTTAGGTACTGTTGGGCTTACAGTTTCAGACGAGTTAGAAGTGTCTGGACTACTACTCGAACCTGTATCAGCGCTCTTGTCACTGCCACCGTCACTACCGCCACCACCGCCACAAGCCGTTAAAAGAAGCGCTGAGGAGAGAGCCATGACAAGGCTTTTCTTTGAGGTAATAAAATTCATCGTTTATCCTATATCGTAAAATGAGCATATTGGGTGACCATAATCAGAATGAGCAATAAGTATGCCAATTGAAGATAAATAGAACCGTTTATGACCATAAAAAAACCGTCTGTAGTAGACGGTTTGATAAAACGTGAATTTTGTAAGTGCTTAAAGACACAACTTGAAGGATGGTTTTAAGGGACATTTTAGGAATAGTACAATGCTTTGCTTAGGCTATTTTCTTTTGCCTAGCTTAATTAAGACACACAGGAATCAATGAAGTAAATAGCCCTTTTATGGTTACTCTATCTTTCATTATTTAATGCTTTTCTTATCGGCGCAAAGCTACGACGATGCTCTGGCAATGGGCCATAAAGGTCCACAGCTTTCATATGAGCGCGAGTAGGATAACCTTTATGTTTGGCAATACCGTATTGTGGATACAATGAATCTAGCTGATACATAGCTTGATCGCGGCTCACCTTTGCTAAGATACTGGCAGCTGCAATACTAGTGTGCCGTGCATCTCCCTTTACCCAAGCTTGGCAATCAATACTGGACTCAGCTATACCAAGCGTTGCAAGTGTCAGATAATCCAGATCTGGACAGCGGTTTCCGTCGAATAATACTTGGGCTTGCAGCTTACAAGATGCACTACTCATAGTATCTGCACAATGCGTTGCCACTGCTGTCAGTAAGGCTTCTGTACATAAGCGCATACCGAGCATAGTCGCTTGCAGTATATTGAGCTGATCAATGACCGCAGCTGGGATCTCAGCGATAACATAACCCAAAGCATGTTGCTGCACCAACGGATAAAGCTTATCGCGCTTTTTTTCGCTCAACTTTTTGGAGTCCGTCAATATCGATAGAGGGGTGTTTAGCAATGGCTGATTTTCTATCAGATCTGACCATATGCGCGGCAAAATTGCGCCAGCAACATTCACACTACCAAGCAAAGGCCCCCGCCCTGCTTCATCAACACCAATCTGTAGCGGCATTATTTCTGTTTCATGACCTGTAGTTGCAATCATCTGACATAAATCGTCAGTAAGCTTTACGTGACCATGCAAACGAACTGGAGCGACTAAGTCTATAAATTGTCCTTTGATATCTATAAGCACAATATCGCTTTTGATATGGATAATATGATTATCTAAACTGGTTTTGTGACTCATAAACAGCCTACTTCTTGTATATATTTTTATTGATTGCTATTAATAGCTATCTCTTTGCTGCTTTTGACTATCTTGAGCAAACCATTGCATAATGACACTATTGGCCGGTTCATGGTTGCTTTGCTGCTGTAATGTTCGCTTGGTATCGACCAAAGCCTGTAGCTGCTCGGCATAGGCGCGAGGCTGCAATAGTTTTGTGACTGTTCGGCAAATGTTTTCTCCGTTTGCTTGCTCTTGTATCAGCTCAGGCACGATGGCTTTTGCTGCCAATATATTGGGCAATGCGACATAAGGCACTTTTACCAAACGTTTGGCAATTTGATAAGTCAGCTGGTTTAATTGGTAGATAACGACCATAGGACGCTCAAGGAGCATGGCTTCAAGTGTCGCTGTACCTGACGCTAGCATAATAATATCAGAGGCCGCCATGGCTTGTTGACTAAAGGTTGGCTGACTTTGGTCATAGACTACGACGATGGCTGCACGCAACTGCTCTGAGCGTTGATCAATCACATCTTGCACGATATATTGATGGTTTTGATCAACAGTCGGTATGATAAAACACAACTTAGGATCGACCAATAATAACTTTTGAATACCCTCTAACATCAGTGGCAAAATCGCTGTTATCTCGCCGCGTCTCGACCCTGGCATCACACAAATCAGCTGACTTACCTCATCAAAACGTTCAACGAAGAACTGCTGTAAACCATCATTTTGCCAAACCAGCTCACTACGCAGCTGATTGGTTGGAGTATTTACCAAGTCTTGGTTTAAGGTTCGTAGTAGCGGATGACCGACGCATACGGCAGGATGATTGTGGCGCTCATACACTGTCAGCTCAAATGGAAACAAGCACAGTACCAAGTCGGTCGCCGCCTTGATGCCATGTATACGCGACTCACGCCATGCCCAAATTGATGGGCTGACATACTGCACGCAGAACACCCCTTTTGGTTTGAGCTTCTTTGCAACCCTTAGATTAAAATCAGGCGCATCAATACCGACAAACCAGTCTATATGCGCAGTTTGAAAGGCAGATAGCAACTCACGGCGGGCTTTAAGCAAGTCAGATAATTGCGACAAAACCTCTACCAATCCCATCACTGCTAGACGCGCTAATGGAAAAATACTATGTAGCCCTTGCGCTTGCATTTTTGCACCGCCAACCCCGACCCATACGATATCATCACGCAGATTATTCATTTGCTGCATAAAGTCTGCGCCCAAACTATCGCCAGATACTTCACCTGCTACAATACCAATCACCAACGGTTTATGGGGTAAATGTTGTTCATCCTTTACCATACCAAACGGGTCGGCAGACGCTTGGGTACCTTGAAAAGGTGAGGCAGAATCAATCATGACAAACTCTCAATATTAACAACGCAAAGACAAATGACGAACCATTTAAAATATATCGACGCTTAGGCTAAACATATAATAATCATACGCTTAAAATCCGACAGACATGATGTATGTTAATCGACCTACTAAGCACGTTTATATATAGAGTGCATAAAAACATAGCCTATAACTGCGCTATACAGATCAAAAATATGCCCTACATCCTATAATAATAGGCAAGTATAACAAAATTTTGGTTTTAACATTCCAGTTATCAGTCAATTAACTCGCCGACTGCCCTTGCCAACCCGCTATTTTGACCGCATAATGAATATCCCTATATATTAGCTATATGAAGTAGAATTATGACAATAACAGCTACCCACAACGCAGATATTGATGACGTGAATATTGAACAACTCATCCCCTTGATTACTCCCGCTGAGTTAAAAGCTGAGCTACCTCTTTCAAACGAAGCTTATGAAACTGTTTCAAAGGGTCGTCATACTATTCAAGACATCTTAGATGGCAAAGATAAGCGCTTATTTGTGGTTATCGGACCTTGCTCTATTCACGATATTAAAGCGGCACACGAATACGCTGATCGTCTAGCCGTATTAGCAAAAGAAGTCGAAGATACTATCTTTGTCGTGATGCGTGTCTATTTTGAAAAGCCGCGTACCACTGTCGGCTGGAAAGGCATGATTAATGATCCTGATATGAACGACAGTTTCGATATCGAAAAAGGCCTGCGTACTGCTCGTAAACTCTTGCTTGATTTAAATGAGAAGGGCTTACCTTGTGCCACTGAAGCTTTGGATCCAAATACGCCGCAGTACATGCAAGATTTGATCAGCTGGTCAGCGATTGGCGCACGTACGACAGAGAGTCAAACACATCGCGAGATGAGCTCAGGCTTATCATGCCCAGTAGGCTTCAAAAACGGTACTGATGGCGGCATGACAGTCGCTGTGAATGCTATGCAAGCAGTAAAAGAAGGTCATAGCTTCCTAGGCTTATCATCAGATGGACAGGTCTCTATCATTAAGTCTAAAGGCAACTCTTATGCACACGTCGTACTGCGTGGCGGTAATGGCAAGCCCAACTACGATGAGACGGCAGTTGCTCAAGCTGAAAACGAGCTAGCAAAAGGTAAAACCAACAGCAAAATTATGATTGACTCAAGTCATGCAAATTCAGGCAAAGACCCATATTTACAGCCTATGGTCATTCAAAATGTCGCAGAGCAAATTCAAAAAGGCAACAAGTCTATCATTGGCATGATGATTGAAAGCCATCTCAAAGGCGGCAACCAAAAACTGACAGCGGACTTAAGTCAGCTTGAGTATGGTAAATCTATCACCGATGGTTGTCTCGATTGGGATAGTACCGTCACTGCTATACATAATCTACGCGATATGGTTAAAGACATTTTGCCCAATCGCTAATTAATAACCGTTTATAAAAAACATCAGGCCCATCTTGTGCTATCAATAAAGTGCTAGATGGGCTTTTTGGTTGTCATATTTCATATTGGTTTGTATTAGTTCGTGGTTATGTTTCTTTATCCTTTTGGTTTCGCTTGTTTTTTGGCTTCTTTCGCCTTTTTTGCTTCTCTACGCTCCTCTTCAAGTTGTTTTAATAGGCGTAGTCCTTTTTTCTATGGGCATGAATCAAGGCAAGCTCATTAGATATTTTCTCTTTACTGCCATCTTCTTCTACAAATTTTAGTTCCAGCTTTTTTTCAGGCTTGCTCAGCTTTTTGAGGGCTTGCTTTAAGTATTTTATCTTCTCTTTACGTTTTCAACCTCCATATATTCGTCTACCATTTTTATTATTTTTTTAGCTTTCATGATTTATAACCCCTTGTTCTTTGGTTTGGCGAACAGCAATAGCATCAGCGTTTTTTTGCTTATCAAGCATTAAGCTTTGGATGTAGTATGAGCCAAACTTGGCTTGCCAATAAAGCTTATGATGCTGATGCCTCTGTCATTGCGGTTATTAAAACGGTGCAAGGTACTGCTATTATACTCTCTAAGTATCATCGATTGCAGCCTAGGTTTTTTGACAATTATAATAGTTACAGCTCATTTAATGACAGTATAATATTGATTTGACTTTGACTGTATATATGTCTTTTTCTAAATTCAATGAAGCATGCCACTGCCAGACTGTCAGTTTATTATGAGCCATTTGTCGATATGCTTTGCTTTGGATCATAGGGTCTTTTATGTCCGAAGCTTGTATTACTATTTGGAGCAGTCAGCAAATAGCCACACCGTTACGAAGCAGTCTTATTGTCATAGCTTAGTGTTAAAATACTCACGATCAGCAATAAGCTGTGCCCAAGCGATTGGTCCAATATCATACATTGCCAATATGCTAGCGGCAATCACTGTCGCGGCGGTTATCGCTGGTGGTAGCAGCAGTAGCCAAGAAGTGGTTGGCCAAGGCTGCGCGGCCAAGGATTTATTCGGCCATGCAGAAGGTGCTGGGCGAAACCATGTGCGCCATAAGATAGGGAGAAAATATGTCGCGTTCAGCAAGCTTGATGTCCATAATAGCCAGACCACCCAATGCATTTGTGCGGCTGCAGCACCTTCCATGAGCCAAGCTTTGCTAACAGCCCCTGCCGTTAAGGGCGCGCCCATCATGCCTAGAGCGGCAATGCTAAATGACACTGTGGTGAGCGGCATACGTCGTCCAATTCCATTCATCTCGCTAATCTTGTGAACACCTAGAGTCTCAGCGTAGTTGCCTGCACAAAAAAACAGGGTAACCTTCATAATGCCCTGATGCACTAAATGTACAAGCCCCCCAATAGTGCCCATAGGGCCAAATAAGGCAACGCCTAGAACAATATAGGAGACTTGACTGACGGTAGAATAGGCCAGCCGTTTTTTTAGATCGTTTTGAAACAGTGCACGCAGGCTGCCCCATATAATGGTCACAGCCGCTGCAATAGCCAGTGGCCTCAAAAGATTAAGCTGCTGCGCAAACTCTATACCAAACACTTCATAGACCACACGCACGATACCGAAAGCGCCGGCTTTCACCACTGCAACAGCATGTAACAAAGCACTGACGGGCGCAGGCGCTATCATAGCTTTTGGCAGCCAACCATGTAACGGTACTAACGCGGCTTTTACACCCAGTCCAATCATCAACAAAATAAAAACAACCACCAACGAAGTATGATGCTGCGCGCTCAAACTACTAAGAAAACCACCCTCGATAAATTCCAGATTGCCAGTCAGAGTATAAAGCCACACCGTCCCCAGCAGCATCAGGCTGCCACCGCCAAGAGTATACAGCAGATAAGTTTGCCCAGCTTTACGCGCCGCTTCACTACCGCGATGCACTACCAGCGGATATGTTGTGAGCGTTAGTAGTTCATAAAAAATCAGGAAGGTTAGCAGATTACCAGCCAAAGCCACACCAGTGGTTGCGGTAACACATAGGCTGAAGAAACCAAAAAAGCGACTTCGGTGGGGCTCAGTTTCTAAATAACCCACTGCGTAGATTGTGGTGAGTAGCCACAAAAATGCCGATAAGCTCATAAAAAACAAGGCCAGTGGATCAGCTTTCAATTCCAGCTCAATACCTGGTAGCAAGACGAACTGCACCTCATAGCTATAACCCTGAGTAACGCCCCATAGCATCCATCCTACAAGCCCCAGCTTGAAGATAGCACCAGCCAAATTGAGCACAGTACGAACTGTCACACTTTTCTCAGATAGTTTGAATATGATAAGTGCTGGTAGTAGCGAGCCTAGCACAACCAAACAAGGCAATAGAGCACTGGAATTCATAATCCGCTCCCGCTAAAAGGTGTACCAATCTGCAATAAAGAGATGAAAGGTACTGCCGCAAACCCCAGAATAATGGCGCCGCATGCCAATAAGAATGCTGCCCATTCCATACGTGCAGGAACTGCCCTGGGCTCGTGGGTGACCTTAGCTTGTGTAAAGCAGCGTCCTAGCACTTTAAAAACATAAAGTGCGGCAATCAGCCCGCCAAGCAGTATCACTAACGCCAAATCCCAACGTCCTTGTACCAATGCTACCTCTAACAATAACCACTTACTAATAAACCCACCACTTGGCGGCAAACCCATAATAGCAACTCCAGCTAAAGCAAAGGCAAAGACACTGATAGGCAAGCGCTGCACAACACGATCAAGATCTAAGATGCGATCGTGACCGCCAAAGCGGAACAGGTTACCCGCTGCCAAAAACATCGCCGACTTCGCCAACGCATGGGATAGTATTAGTATCGCCACCGCACTCCAAGCGCGTGGCGACGCTGCTAGTGGAAATACCAAAAACAGATAGCCGATCTGTGCCACTGTAGAATAAGCGACCAGCAGTTTTAAATGAGTTTGGCGCAAGGCCTGAACAGACCCCCATAGAATGGCTACTGCCCCCATCATGCCAAGAAGCTCTGCCACAACATCGCCGGACATAGGGTCAAAAATTGACACCCATAAACGCACTAAAATATAGAACGAAGCCTTTACCAGCAACGATGAGAGCACAGCACTGACCGGAGATGGAGCACTGGCGTGAGCAGGTGGCAACCAAAAATGCAGCGGAAACAGTGCGGTTTTAAGCACAAGCCCAACGATCATCAAAACCAATGCCGCCCAAGCTGCGGGCTCTGGGGTTATACGCTCTGCCAAGATGAAAATATCGACGCTGCCAAAGGTGTGATACAGTAGCACCACGCCCAGCAGATAAGTGATAGACCCTACCATCGTCGCTAACAGATAACGCATAGCACCACTAAGAGCGTCACGACTGCCAGACAACGCTGTTAAGGCCACAGCGGCAAGTCCCATCAACTCTAGCGTAACGTACAGATTAAACAAATCGGCTGATAAAAATAACGCATTTAAAGCGGCTAGCAAAAGCAGCCATATAGGCCAAAACCGTTGCGCCTGTTCTGCACTGAAATACACCGAGGCATAAAAACTGCATCCAGCTCCTACTAGAGCCGTCGCAGCCAGTAGCACAAGACTAAAGCCATCGGCGTACCATTCGATGCCCAGCGGCGCTCCCCACCCCCCAATCGAGTGCTGAAACACGCCTTGATTCCAGACCTGCAAGGCCAAACCCGACACGGCCACCACCATCAAACAGCTACACAGCAGCACCAGTGATCGCGCAGCGCGGGGCCACATAAAAACTATCATCGCAGTCATAAACGGTAAAACAATCAGGGTAACCGCCCATGGAACATTCAACAAAACATCAACCATTAGGTGTTTGTTTCCTTGTGCTTGTCTGGTAGTACCGGCTGACCGGTCACTGCTGTCAACTTGAGCATGAGTACTAGTGCCAGCGCAGTAGCGGCCACTGCCACCACAATACCAGTGATGATCATGGCATGAGGCACTGGGTCTGGTATGGTTGTAGCAGTGCGCGTCGCCAACGCTGCAAGCACCAGAAATACGCCACTACCCATTATGTTTAACGCCAAAATCTTGCGTAGTAGATGGCGATAGCTCAGCAAACCATGCAAGCCAATTGCAAAAAGCCCTATACCCGCTAGCCCATATATAAGCACTGTACTCATTACAGCTTCTCCTGTCGGCGTATGCCCAAAAATAGCGCAATAAGTGTAGTCCCGATTGAGATAGTAGCGGTGGTTTCAATAACCAGGATAAGTGCTCCAGCCCACTCCGGTGGAAACTGTAAAAGCTTGCCTTCTAAAAGTCCCATGATAATGCCAAGCAGCAAAAATATCGTCGGCCCGAGCACCAGCACAAAACGCAGAGGCCAACTGGCCAGCGCAGCCGGTAACTGCGCACCCGACAAGAGCATTAGTACTCCTGCAGCTGCCAGTACAGTGCCAGCTTGAAAAGCACCGCCAGGCGCATAAGCGCCCACCCATAGTAAATACGCCGCTACCAGAATCAGTAAGGGCGCAAGCAGCCCCGACAGAGTATCCAGAACCAATCCCGGCGCTGCCTCTCGTTGTGGTGTTGGCAAACCCAGCGAACATACGCTCAGTAGCGCGAGCAACAGTACAAATAACTCAAGCAAGGTGTCATAACCACGGAAATTCAGTAGTACCGCCGTCACTGGGTTACTGACACCGCTGTTATCAAGATCGGCGGCGACAATAGCGCTGAGTCCAGCAGCCTCTGGTGGTAACATCCATACAGCATATCCCAGTGCTGCCGCTACAAACAGCATAAGCACCAGACCCGTGACCACACGAATACCGCTAAAGCGGCTGGCAAGCTCTATATCGATAATCGATGTACTTCCTCGCAGCTTGGCGTAGGCTGCCAGGAATAACGCACCGGTCAAACCTGCTCCAATAGCGGCTTCTGCCAGTGCAACATCTGGTGCATTCAGGCGCACCCAAGCCAGCGCCATCACTAAGCCAAAGGCAATAAATCGCACAATAGCTCTAAACAGCTTAGCACTAGCAAGTGCACCCCAAGCCAACCCTAACGCCAGCAGTACAATGACTAAATCAATAACAGAACCAATCAGCGTCTCCATGGCCGAATCCCCCGTTGCAGTGCTCCGCGTGCGACCAGATAAGACACGTTCGCGCTAGCAAGCAACACCAGCAGCCATATAAATATTAATTTAACCACCACAGCCCAAGATTCCGCTTGTACCGCTAGGCCAACCACTATAAAACCCAGTCCCAAGTTATCGGCTTTGGTAAGCGCGTGTAGCCGAGTAAAAACATCTGGGAAGCGTAGCAAACCTAGCGTACCTGCCAGAAAGAACACGCTACCAGTGAACAACATTAAGGCAGAGAAATAATCACTTGCGGTCATCATTATCCTCCACAAAGTCCCAAGCACGGCGTACAAAGGCTACTGCAGTCACTGCAGCCAACAACGCAAACACCAGCGCCACATCACGCAGGGCTGCACTACTTGATGCTTCGGCCAGCAGCAATAAAACAGCGACAGCGGTAGTACCAAATAGCTGCACCGCTAACATACGGTCAGCAGCCGTGGGTCCGCGCAGTACACGCCACATACCAGCACTCAGATTGAGCAGCAAGAACAACGCTAGTGCAAGGTATATGCTTTGCATAATCATTCATCCTCCATCAAAGCAGGTTCAACAGAGTTTGGAAATATTTGCGCCAAACCCCGTTCTAAATCTTGTAGAGCGACTAGAAAATCCCCTTGGCTGTCCAGCACATGTATGGTTAATGTATCTCCGTTTATTTTGGTGCTTAAAGTACCAGGCAAGATGCTTATTATATTAATCATAGCTACTCGTGCTAGGCCTGAGGACAGGTGCAGGTGGTATTCAACAAGCTTTGGAGATAAAGGCATACTCGGTTGAAACGCTAGCTGTGCCACCTTCGCACCGCCCTTTAGTGACTGCCAAAAGAAAAAGGGTATAAAAGCTGCCAGCCGCCACCATACCAGCCTTACCGGAGGTAACAATGTAATGCTGACTACCAACGCGCAGAGCACCGCTGGCGCGCCAATTAACCATGAAGCAGCTGAACCATCGGAGAGAGCCCACCAGATGATTGAGAATAGTAGTAGCCGCGCTACGATCGCTGAACTGTTAATTTGTTGTCCCTTTATTCTCATATGCCCTCTTCCTGATTTAGGATAATTGGCTCTAACGTATTTCCGCTATATTCATTGCGGTCTTACAGTGGAACTTATTATTCCGAGAATAACGTAAGATATCCAAATAATCTTATTAATACAGACCTGATTTTTTCTTATAAATCAACCCTTAACACGACTTAAACGCTTGTTTTTTAAATCCTTATTTATTAATTTAGCCTAACAAAGAATGCAAATACATTACAGACTAATTGATTACTATTTATGCAACCATCTCTCAAAGCTGTTAGCTTATGAGGGTTTATACCTAAAATATATATCGTAACGAAAAAAAACCCCATAAGTTGCATCCAACTAATGGGGTCTAGCTTAATAGATAAGATTTCTATGTTTAGCTAATAAAGACTATTAAACAACCTAACACTTAGCCGCACCAAGCACGCTATCTAAGCTCTCAAGTACATGCTTAGAAGATACCTTTTTCTGCAAGCTGATAAGCTGCTCATGCGCCATTTGACGACGCGGTTCAACCAATGTATACCAGCGTGCGAGCACTTGCAATAAGCGTGATGCCAAGACAGGATTGGCGTCATCCAACCTTTGAATAACATTGGTATAGATATCTAAACCGTCTGGCGTCCAAAGTATAGTTGGCTGCGAAGCAAAAGCACTAATTACTGAGCGCACACGATTGGGCGTATTCCAATCGAAATCTGCATGAGTCAGCAGATCGTTAATCTTATCCGTATTCACATTGTCAGCAGCGGCTTGCACACTGAACCACAAATCAATCACTAAATCGTCTGCTTGAAAGCGATTATAAAAATCTGCCAAATACTCATCAGCCTTTGCGACCTGATAATTGACCATCGCCTTTAAAGCACCAAAGCGTTCGGTCATACAGCTAGCATTATCATACTGCTGCTGCGCCCATTCAGCTGCGCCTGTAACTTTGGCAGTCAATGCCATATCTAATACTACGTTACGCAATGCGCGCTTCCCGCGAGCCTCAGAGTTATCTTCATAGGACTGTAGCGGTAGTTGTTCATATAGCGTTGTCCACTGCTCCGCTAGCGACTCCGCCACTTGGCGATACAAGCCTTCACGCTGCTCTTTAATCAATACCGGATCATAGTTTTTGTGAATGGCAGAGGCCAACTCTTGCGCCGACGGAATATCGAGCAAGCGTGCAGCCAACATGGCATCATCAGTGGCTAGCGTTGGTAATGTCTGTGCCAATGCTTGCAGATACACTTCCGGATTGCTTTTAGCGCCCTGACCTTGCAGTAAAATACGATTGACTAGCATCTGCGTTACTTGCCAGCGGTTAAAACCATTGGTCTCATGTTTGAGCAAAAATGCCAAGTCTTCATCTTGGTAATCATAATTAAGCTGCACTGGTGCACTAAAATCACGAAGCAATGACACGACAGGTTCACTGGTAATATTATCGAAGCTAAAAGTTTGCTCAGCCTGATCTAACAGCAACATACGCTCGCCAACTATGTCACCAGACGCTTTATCGAATAATGCTGTCGCGACTGGAATTGGTAAAGGCTTAGGCGCTTCAAATCCGCTAACGTGACGCGTTTGCTGACTTAAAGTAATGGTCAACGTTTGCGTCTCACGATCATAGTTTTGATGACCAGACAGCATCGGTGTACCTGGTTGACGGTACCAATCAATGAAGTTCTCAATTTTATCGTCAGTGATACTTAAGGCTGATAAAAAATCCTCAACTGTGACGGCTTGACCATCGTAACGACGGAAATATTCGTCAGTGCCTTTACGAAAATTGTCTGATCCCAATGTATTAGCCAGCATACGCACGATTTCAGCGCCTTTTTCATAGACAGTCGTGGTATAAAAGTTATTGATCTCAACGAAGCTCTCAGGACGTACGGGATGCGCCAGTGGTCCTGCATCTTCCGTGAACTGATGTGCTCGCAATGTCGCTACGTCATCGATACGCTGTACTGCACTTGACTGCTGATCCGCTGAAAACGATTGATCACGGTAGACGGTAAAACCTTCTTTTAAACACAATTGAAACCAGTCACGGCAGGTAATACGATTGCCTGTCCAGTTATGAAAGTATTCATGAGCGATGACGGCTTTGACATTGAAGCTACGCGCATCGGTTGTGGTCTCAGGGCTAGATAAGACACAGGCAGTATTAAATATGTTTAGGCCCTTATTTTCCATTGCACCCATATTAAACTGACTGACCGCGACTATCATATAACGATCCAAATCATAGGCACGGCCGTAATTGACCTCATCCCATGCCATGGCGTCTTTTAATGCTTGCATACCGACATGACATTTATCAATATCGGTAGACTTAGCGTACACTTCAAGCAGGACTTCACGGCCTTCACTGGTCGTATAATGATCGGTAAGCACATCTAAATCGGCGGCAACACAGGCAAACAGATAACTTGGCTTATTGGTCGGATCATGCCAAATAGCATAATGACGGTCTGGCGCATCTGCAACTTCACCTTGCTCCACCAAATTACCATTGGCAAGCAGCGTCGGATAGCGTTTATCCGCTTCAACGCGCGTGGTAAATATCGCCAGTACATCGGGACGATCTGGATAAAAAGTAATCTTGCGAAAGCCTTCTGGCTCACACTGAGTGACAAACATGGTATCACTGCCAGTGCCTGCCATATACAAACCTTCGAGTGCCGTATTGGTCTGCGGATGAATGCGAACCTGCAACTCTAATGTTAAGTTGTCAGGAACGTTAGCAATCGTGAGTTTGCCATCTGCTTGGTTGTACTGCTCAGAGCTAAGAGTCTCACCATCAATCTTAATAGTAACTAGCTCAACATCTTCACCATATAGTACCAAGTCACCTGCCGCTTGACGGTTCATGACCAGCCTACTATCGACCGTTGCATGGTCGTCAAATATCTTTATATCTAAATCTACAGTATCCACATCAAAACTTGGTAACTGATAGTCTGTCAGGTGGATTTTTCTAGGGGCATGTGGTGGTACATCAGGCATATCAGGATTGATGATTTGCGCATCGGTTTCAGAGACAGACATAAAGATTCCTATTATTTGGGATGTTTACATTTTAGGTAATGGTTGTCAGTATAGTGAGCATGGCTATCGAATAAAACTATAAGATAAGTTGCATCCTATATTTACAAAGTATTGTAATTGCATAAATATTGTATAGTGGTTAATTATACTGCTAGATTGGCTTAATCTACGAAATTTCAAGCGTAAAACGGTTTTAAGATCAGTCGCCAAACTTTATGTTTATCCCTTATAATAAAACTCATTTATTTATCAGCTGGCACTACTTCATGACTGACCTCTCGGCAAACACACCTGAACTTGATATGACGGCTCTTACAATATTGCGCGAATATATCGAGGTACTGTTACCCACCCTTGCAGATTCGAATGATAAAAAAACAGATGAAGACAGACAAAAGACGTCTCAGTTGTTATGGATAGCTGAAGATCAAAAAATGATAGCTGAGTTGAGGACGCAGTTGAGTCTGAACGACGATGAGACCGACACTTTAGTTCATTTAACTACATTGCCAGCACTAAATACGAAGCAGCTATCACAGCGCTATCAGCTGGCCTGCTTTTGGCTACCCAATCTATCATCAGACATATTGCAAGCTTCTATTCCTTTGCTCATGCGCTACCGCGACCTCTACGCTGCTCACCTACTTATCGTCCTTGATAGTACTTTAGATCTACGAGCTTACGGATTTACGCCCCTTAACCTTTTAGGTGACACTCGCTTGCCTAACTCATCTTCAAACTTACCAGCATCGTTAACGCTATGGCAATTTAATTTGTATGATTATAAAAAGCTGCCAAATTGGTTGAATGCAGACTATTGGGCCAACCCTGATAACTGGGATAAGCATCGTTGGTAATAGCGTCGTAGTAGCATAAATTAACAAATTACTGATTCTCACCAAAAGTTGCCAAAAGCGTATTGTAATAGTTGACAAATTTTGACATGATTTATGGTAATGTTATTTACATAACGTAACATTGATTTTTCTATGGGCATTTATGCCTAAGCTTTATGGTAAGTATTCCAAAAAAAACAATTCTATCAAAATTTTAGGAGTTTATTATGTCAGTTTATTTTAGCTCAGTATCCAGCAGCCGTTTTGCAAAAATCGCTACCCTTGCTCTATTGTCAGGCGCTGTTGCCCTAACAACTGGTTGTGCAACCAAGCGCGCTACTTCAGAAGTCGTTGTGGCTCCTTTAGGTATCCCAGGTGGTCAAGCTGGTTATACTGGCGCTGTGGTCGTAGACAATTCAAGTGCTATCGTAACTGGCGCAGAAAACTTACAAGCGGTGGTATATTTCGCTTTTGATAGCAGCGAGATCACCCCACAAGCTGCCAGTGTACTAAACCAACATGCAAGTTTGCTTAGCTCAAATCCTGCCGCTGGTGTTGTGATTGCAGGTCATACTGATGAGCGTGGTAGCCGTGAGTACAATATGGCACTCGGTGAGCGCCGCGCGCAAGCAGCTCGTAACTACCTTGCAGCTCAAGGCATTAGCGTTAACAACATTCGCGTCATTAGCTATGGCGAAGAGCATCCTGCTGCTGCTGGTACTACCGAACAAGCCTATGCACAGAACCGCCGTGCTGAGCTTTCTTACTAAGATTTAGTAGACACAATTATTATATTTTTACTAAAAATGTAATAATATCAAAAGCTCAACAAGAGTGACATTGTTGGGCTTTTATATTAACTTTAGCAAACGCTTTGTTTCTTAAATACCTGATCTATAAATTATGCACATTCCGCATCTTTATGACACTCAATATACGCAGCTCAGTCCCACGACGTGGTGCGCAACCGCTTATGTGAGCATTCCTATCAGTCTACGCTTGTGGAATGAGCTACCTTGGTTGTCAATAGCCGATACTTTACATGCCTCTTCTATCAACTTCTCCACTCTTGAATGGCAATACCGTCTACCTACTCATGGTTCATCAGTACAAAAAAACGCCCAAAGACAACGTCGACAGCAACGCATGGGCGTACGACGATTATTGCAAGAGCTTCTCACCAAATTAGAAATCGATGATACGTTAAACGAAGCCCAGTTTCCCTATCGTCTTAATAGTAGTAATTACTATGTGTGCTTTAGCCATTCAAGTACTGGCAGTGTCAATAATAGTAATGATAATCCAAATGCTAGCGTTGCAGTGGTCATTAGCCATCAACGTATGGTCGGTATTGACATAGAGACCAATCAAGTTGCTTGGCACGTAGCCCAACGTTTTTATCATCCTAACGAAATCACCCTATTACAAGCGTTACCATTAGATCAGCGTGATACCGTGGTCAAATTACTTTGGCAAGTAAAAGAGAGCTTTATCAAGATCAACCATCATACCCTTGCACAAGGGCTTGGAATGAACTACCAGCATCTCATCTCTGACATCGCCACTAACCTTGAACAAAATAAGACGCTTGTTACCTTGACCGACAATCAGCCACTTCCCTATCAGATCGTTATTTTGTTTTCTTATCAAACGGTAATAATATTTTAAGGTTCTAAACATTGATAAGCTATTAAGATTTTCACATTATATTAATCCAATTACTTTATTACAGACAAAAAAACGACCCTTTTTAGGGTCGTTTTTTATACACTTACTTTTCTTCTCACAACAGTACTGAGACTGTCATCAGATTAGAAGCGGTAAGTTGCACCAACTTTAACGATTGGGAACCATTCTAACCAATCTTTATCTTCTAGCTCACGTTCAGCGATGCTAGCAACTTCACTACCTTTAATAGACTGAGTTTCGCCTTGTGCGTCTGTGTAATTAACATCGGCATCTGGGTTAGTTGAACGAACAGTAGCGTCCGTTTTACCCATATATGCTGCACCAACTTCACCAAATACACCCCAGTTATTACCGATATTTGGACGGAAACCAATAGTACCATATGGAGCAAGCTTGTTACGATGCTCTAAACTACCTTCTAAGTTACCAGTTTGAGCAGCATTATACTGAATGCCATCAAGTTCGAAGAAATCACCTTCAGCATTAGCAGTTACATCAATATCGTTATCAGGGACAATAACACCAGCACCCATCGTGAACCAGTTACCAGCAGGACGTAGTTGTACGCCTAGATATGGGTTGCTAAAGTCAGCATCCACATCATAGTTTACATCATCAGCATCGAAATCACCGCCAAAAAGGTCAGCAACATCGCCACCTGCCCAACCAGCTTGTAGTTCAGTCTTGTCGTTGATGCTCCATGCTACGTTAGCACCATAGCCTAAAGTACCAACTTCAGCGCTTACAGCAGCTGGATTGATAGCTGTGTTAAATAGCGTCTTAGTACCACCGAAGATAGCACCAGTGGTGTTACGGATGATACCCGCGTCGTTATTATTAGCGGCAGGAGCTGGTTCAGCTTCATAAGCAACTGGCTCAGCTTCATAAGCAACAGCTACCGGCTCAGCTTCATATACAACAGCATCTGCAGTTGCAGCTTGAGTATCATCTACAACGATTACAGGCTCAGCGGCTAAAGCAGCAGATGACGCTAGAACAGCGGCAGAAATTGCAGTTAGTTTAATAAGTTTCATGTTTGTTCTCCTAAAGATATGAAATAACTAGCCCCAAAAAAACGATTATTTCTTTTGTATTTTAAACAACCGTTTTTGTTGAGCAGATTAAAACAATTTTGGCTTTAAAAGTCACCCCTGAATAGAGGCATTTTATTTGCCATTATGTAAAGATTGCATAGAAATTGTAATAATTGCTACACTAACCTGTAAAAAATCGCTTTACCGTTACAAGATACGCTCAAAGTAATTATAAGTATGTATACATACTCTCTAAATACTAAAAGCTTGTGCAACAGTGCTGCAAAGTATGTAAACATAATGTCTTACTCGATTAATTAATACAATAATGGTTATATAGTTTATTACTTCTGTTTGTTGTGATTTGTCAGATGATGTATCAATAGTTGCTCTCAAAAAAAGTTTGTGATACCTGTGACATTTATAGCCTATTTTCTTTTATAATATAAATCATAGCGTTTGTTCTATGATATTCGCCATAAGTCGTTAGTGTGTCTAATCGTGCGATACATCATGTTATTTACCACTTATTATTAAGCTACCTATATGCCTAAAGTGTCTTCAATTACGCGTGTATTAGAGATCATAGAAAAGATATCCTATGCACCCAAACCTATCTCTCCGCTTGAGCTTTCTCAAGAGCTTGATATACCGAAACCGACGATTCATCGTTTGATTCAAAATTTGGTTGATGAAGGGTTTGTGGCTGTTGATATTGGCGGCGGTATCATTCCTGGTAAGCGAGTGCGCAACTTAAGCGTGGCATTATGGCAACAGCGTCAGTTCTTCAATGAGCGTGAAGTTATTTTGCAAAAACTGGTCGAGGATATTCAAGAAACTTGCGGTATCGGTATCCCTTATCATATGAACATGGTCTACACCAATCGCGTGACAACCACACTGCCCCTACAAATATACTTGCCCGTTGGCGCCAAGTCTCCTATGTGGTGTACGGCTACTGGCAAACTTTATTTAAGCCAGCTGTCGGCTTCAAGCCGTCGTAAAATGCTGAGTAATCTGACGTTAAATAAATTCACTAAGAACACCATCATAGATATCGATGCTTTAAACACTGAGCTTGATCGTATCGCTAAAATGGGAGTCGGCGTAGATAACGAAGAATTTATCTCAGAGATGGTGGCAGTCTCAGTACCCATCCTAGACAAAAAATCGCGGTATTTGGCCTCCTTGTATGTGCATGCGCCTACTGTACGAGTGTCTCTCGATGAGCTACTCGAACATGTACCGCGCTTACAGACAGCAGCGCAGGATATACAAGCCTTGGTTTATGAATTACAAAGTTAGCTTTTATGTCTTGCATAAAAAAGGTCTTCACTATAATGATAATGAAGACCTTTTTTGTGCGCTAATATATCGATAAGCGATATATTGTCTTAAAACGCCTAGATAGACTTAAGACAATACTGAATGATCATGATAGGCCATAATACTAGAAAAGTCTCTATCGCCATTATCGCGTGCATGCGCTTCGTAAAGCTCTGTGGCCTTAGCGCCCATCGGCGTCTCAACCTCAGTATCCTTTGCAGTTTGCATGGCAAGATTAAGATCTTTTTGCATAAGCTTGCTCATAAATCCTCCTTTATAGCCATTGCTAGAAGGAACATTTTCTAGCACTTTTGGATAAGGGTTATAGACTTCGAGCGTCCAGTTGCGCCCTGAGCTTTGCAGCATGATATCTGATAATACTTTGGGATCTAAGCCATTTTTGACCCCTAAATTGATCGCTTCTGCCGTCCCTGCCATTAGTATCCCTAGTAGCATATTGTTGCAAATTTTGGCAACTTGTCCAGCGCCATGCTCGCCTGCATGAAAAATATTTTTGCCCATGACGGCAAGTATCGGCTCAGCTTTAGCAAATCCTTCAACGCTGCCGCCAACGATAAAAGTCAAACTACCAGCGATGGCGCCGCCCGTACCGCCAGAGACCGGGGCATCCAAAAAGTCTACCCCAAGCTTACTTGCTGCCTCTGCCACCAATCTTGCGTCAGCCGCAGCGATGGTACTGCTATCGATGACCAACGTACCTTTGGGTAACTCTGCAAGCAAACCGTTGGTTCCATCTTCGCCTAGATAGACAGAATGCACGTGCTTACCAGCGGGTAGCATGCTGATGACAACTTGTGCATTGCTCGCAGCGCTCTTAGGGCTATCTGCGATGCTAGCACCTGCTTGCTCTAGACGCTGAGTGGCGTCTGCTGACAAATCATAGACTGATAGCGTATAACCAGCTTTTAACAAGTTTTCTGCCATTGGGGCGCCCATATTTCCAAGTCCAATAAAGGCAATATTTGGCTTATCAGTGTTATTGTCAGACGTAGTAGCCTTGTTTGATTCTTTATTATTCAACTCTGTATCCTTTGTACCCATCTCATCGCTCCTTGATGATTGCTTATTATTTACATATATATGCAGACAGTGCTATACATAGTTTTGCGTTTTTCAATTTATACCTGATTCTTATAATGAGTCTACAAGCTCTCATCGCACAAGCTGGCTAGCCAAGGCCTTATCACCCAACCAATCGCCCAAAGGATGCTCACCTTTAGCATAAGGATTTACAAAATGCTGATGTATGTATTCTTGTCCTTCTGTGCTGAGACAGTCTGCTAATGAGCGCGACCAGTGAGGCGTGCGGTCTTTATCAATCAATAATGCGCGTACGCCCTCTTTAAAGTCAGGATTGGCCGCACAGTGTACTGCCACATTGGTCTCTAAATACAAAACTTGTTCTATCGATAAGTCCGTAACTTTATGATAAAGCGCATAAGTCAAAGCGACAGTCACAGGGCAGCCTTGACGATAAGTAGTCACTGCCCGCTGCGTCCAGCTGTCACTAGCAAAGTCTTCATCTAATTTTACGAGTGCTTCATCGTTTTGTAGGAGCGCATCGATATCCCCCAGTCCGCCACTGTTCATCAACTGCTGGATAGGCTGCCAGTACGTCGCCAGTTTACTAGCAGGTAATTTAGCACCTGATTGCGCAGCTAATGCACGGCTAGCAATACTATGAGCACTGTGCTGATGACATTTATCAGTGTTATCAGCTGCTGCTTTCCAATCACTCTGTTTTAAACTTTGTATGATGGCGTCATAATCACTACTGGCAACGGCATACTCTGCAAGATTGGCTAATAGCGCGTCGTTGCCGTTACACATCGCACCCGTTAGCCCTAAAAACAAACCTGTTTTTGCTGGCATACGCTGTAGAAACCAACTGCCAGAAGCATCAGGGAACAGTCCAATGGTGACTTCTGGCATTGCAAATCGGGTGCGCTCAGTAACCATTCGATGACTACAACCTGCCATCAAGCCCATGCCGCCACCCATGATAATCCCGTCGCCCCAGAGGATTAATGGCTTTGGATAAAAATGCATTTGCCGATAAAGTCGATACTCATGACCAAAAAACTCTGTCGCATAAGGGTTCGGTAGCGGCGCACTGGTAGACATACTGTCATACAGCTTACGAATATCACCGCCAGCACAAAATGCCTTATCGCCAGCTCCTTTTAAGATGAGTGCCACTATCTGATCGTCACTTTCCCACTGCTCCAGCTGGTGGGCTAGTAACTGACACATCTCAACGCTAAGCGCATTAAGAGATTTGGGTGCGTTGAGTGTCATGATGCCAATCAGATGACCACAGTCTGTCGACTCGGTCTCAAATAATACGGGCGCGTCTTGAGTACTTGTCTCTACGGCTTTTTGATTGTTAATATTATCCGTCGCTGTCATAAAATCGACCTATCAAGTTTGAAAACAAGAATATTAGAATAAAAATGGATTTATTGTGTTTATTTATTCTGCCAAGTAGGCTTGCGCTTTTCTAAGAACGCTTGCACGCCTTCGCGCTGATCTTTGGTATCGAACAACTTAACAAAAGCTTCGCGCTCATGGATAAGGTTTTGTGCAGGCGGGGTATTTCTTGCGGCTTGGATAAGCTGTTTAGAATAAGTGACGGCAACGGGTGATTGCTTAGCGACTTTTTGCGCTAATGCTTGTGCCGCTAATAAACCTCCACCTTTTGCCGTGACTTCTTCGACTAAGCCAATGCGTAATGCAGTATCGGCATCGATACGCTCACCGCACAATATCATACGCTTCGCCCAGCCTTCACCAACCAGTAAAGGCAGATTCTGCGTACCGCCCGCGCATGGCAGAAGTCCCACGCCGGTCTCTGGTAAGGCCATTTGTGCATGCGATTCTGCGATACGGATATCACAGGCCAGCGCGCATTCAAGTCCACCGCCCATTGCATAGCCGTTGATAACTGCGATACTCACACCACGATACGCTGATAGCGCTTCAAACGCTTCACCAAAAGCGATGGCCATGCTAATCGCAAGACCTTTATCACCGTCTGAGAAATTATTTAAGTCCGCACCTGCTGAAAAGAATTTCTCACCATCGCCATGGACAATTAAGGCATAAACATCATCATTGGCATTGAGATCAGTAACCAGCTGCTTAAGAGCAGGTAAGCTGTCCATTGTCCACGTATGAGCAGGTGGGTTGTTTAAGGTGACGGTAGCAGTGTTTCCGTCGATAGATAGGTTAAGATTGGTATAATCCGTCATAAATAGTCCTTTATTTTTATACAATTGCTAAAAACCTAATACCAAGATTAGCGCAACTGGCTTAGCGCCTCATCTTGCATAAGCTGACGCGAGACAATCACCCGCATGATCTCATTGGTGCCTTCTAATATTTGATGGACACGCAAGTCCCGTACATGGCGCTCAAGCGGATACTCATTGAGATAACCATAACCCCCATGTAGCTGTAATGCTTGATTGGCAACTTCAAAACAAAGATCAGTGGAGAGGCGTTTTGCCATCGCACAGTAGGTAGAGGCTTGTCCATCACCGTTGTCGACTTTATTGGCCGCCAGATACAGCATTTGCCGTGCGGTAATGGTTTGGGTGAGCATATCAGCAAGCTTAAACTGTACCGACTGTAAGCTTGCGATTGGGCTACCAAACTGACTACGCTCTTGTACGTAATTGGTCGCGGTCTCTAGCGCTGATTGCGCGGTACCGACGGCACAAATACCGATATTGATACGGCCACCATCCAAGCCCTTCATCGCAATACGAAAGCCCTGCCCTTCTGCACCGATTAAATTTTCTGCTGGCACTTTGACGTCTTTAAAGCTAATAGCACGCGTCGGCTGCGCTTTCCAACCCATTTTATGCTCGTTTTTACCATACTCAATACCATCGCTGTCAGCATCTACTACAAAAGCTGAAACCCCTTTTGGCCCAGCATCACCTGTACGCGCCATAACTACTAATACATCGGTCGAGCCTGCACCTGAGATAAAAGTTTTTTCGCCATTCAGCACATAATAGTCGCCTTGCTTATCGGCTTTGGTACGTAATGACGCTGCATCAGAACCAGCATTGGGTTCTGTTAAGCAATAGCTGCCAAGCCACTCACCGCTGACCATTTTTGGCAAATACTTTTTACATAGTACATCGCTGCCATACTCGCCGATCATCCAACCTGCCATATTATGAATACTCATATAGGCAGCCACTGAAGTATCGCCCCATGCCAACTCTTCAAATACCATCGCAGAGTCTAAGCGCGGTAGCCCTAAGCCATCATAATCTGGATTGGTATAGAGTCCTAAAAAACCAAGCTCTCCTGACTTTTTAATCACATCAACTGGGAAATGCGAGGTACGGTCCCATTCAGCGGCATTCGGCTTGAGCTCTTTTTGCGCAAACTGCCGAGCGGTTTGGCGAAAGGCGATTTGATCATCCGTTAATGAAAAGTCCATAGGGTCATCCTTGTGCATGCATTACAAATATGGTGAATTAGGTTTTATATCGTTGTCATTCATACAGTATAACAGCGACATCGTGACAATCGTAAAACTGTGCTTAAATAGTAAGAAACATACCAAACAAGATTAACACGACACCGCAAATACAAGGAATAAACGATTAAATTGAAATAGTAGTATTCACCCCGCGGCTTGCTTCATCGTCAAACCAGCGCGCCGTAACGGTTTTGGTTTGAGTATAGAACTGTACCGCTTGCTTACCATAAGGACCAAGATCGCCAAGCTTACTGGCACGTGAGCCTGAGAATGAGAACATCGGTAGTGGCACAGGAATCGGTAAGTTAATACCAATTTGCCCGACCTGAATATCTTGCTGGAATTTATGCGCCGCTGCGCCTGATTGGGTAAAGATAGCCGTACCGTTACCATGCGGATTGGCATTAAGCATCTCTATAGCCTCATCAAGGCTCGCTGCACGCATGATACAAAGTACAGGACCAAAGATTTCTTCTTTGTAGATTTGCATATCACTTGTGACGTTATCAAAGATAGTAGGCCCTACAAAGTTGCCTTTCTCATAGCCCTCGACAGTAATACCGCGGCCATCAAGTAATAAGCTCGCGCCTTCTTCTACCCCTGTATCAATCAAATGCTCGACGCGGGCTTTCGCAGCTGGAGAAATCAGTGGACCCAAGTCTTTATCATGCTTACCCGCTGATACTACAAGACCCTCAGCCTTGGCTTTAATATCGTCAATCCACTCACCAGCTGCACCGACCAATACCACAACAGACAGTGCCATACAGCGTTGACCAGCCGCACCAAATGCAGCACCCGCTAGCTGATTGAGGGTTTGTTCTTTATTGGCGTCAGGTAGAATAACGCCATGGTTTTTGGCACCCATCATACACTGGGCACGTTTACCAGATTTGCTGGCGCGCTCGTAGACATGCTTACCAACGGCGGTCGAGCCGACAAATGAAACCGCTTTGATATCTGGATGATCACAAATGGCATCAACCGTCGCTTTGCCGCCGTGTACCACATTTAGTACCCCTTCAGGTACGCCAGCTTCGACAGCCAGCTCTACCAAACGCATGGTCACCATCGGGTCTTGCTCGGACGGCTTTAAGATAAAAGTATTACCCGTAGCAATCGCCATTGGGAACATCCATAGCGGAATCATCGCTGGGAAGTTAAACGGTGTAATACCAGCGCAAACGCCTAGTGGCTGCCAAACACTATAAGTGTCAACGCCTGAGGCAACGTTTTCAACGAAATCACCAATCTGCAAGTTAGCAATGCCTGCTGCATGCTCGACCACTTCTAAACCACGAAACACATCTCCGCGGGCATCAGCAATGGTTTTGCCTTGTTCAGCAGTTAAGGTTTCTGCCAGCTCATCCATATGCTCACGTATCAGCTGTTGATACCTTAGAAAAATACGCGCACGCGTGGTAATTGGCGTTTTGCGCCATGTTTGAAAAGCCGTCTGGGCGGCTGCAACTGCTTGATTGATCTCATCGTCAGTGGTTTGTGGGACTTTGGCAATGACTTCTTGTGTGGCTGGATCAGTAATATCAAGCCATTCATTGGTCGTTGATTTGAGAAATTGTCCATTAATGAGCTGCTGAACATGATGCATAAGATATCCTTATCTTGTTTTTAAGACTGCTGCTAGACGCGTCTGGGATTATTAAAAGTACTAAGCTTAAAAGTATTAGGCGCAATAGTTTACTATTAACGTCGTTTTATTTTAAAATGATTTATTTCGTATCGTTATTGACTATAACAACAAATCAATTTTGGGGTCAAGTGCTTTGTTGAAATTTTGGTAACGTTAACTCTTTTCGTTGATAAATTAGTTGAGTCAATAAAAAAAGCCCATGACGACTCATGAGCTTTTATATGATTTTAAAATAGTTATTTATAACTAGCGAATACAAATTATCCTTTCATTTCAATCAATAGTCTTTCATAGACTGTTTAATGGCATCGATCGCGGTTGGATTGTCAAGCGTTGACATATCGCCAGTAGGCTTATTCTCTGCCAGTGCGCGAATAGCACGGCGTAAGATTTTACCTGAGCGCGTCTTTGGCAGTGCTTGCGGAAAATAAATTGCCGCCGGTCTTGCGATACCGCCAAGGGATTTGACCACGGCACCAATCACCTGCTGCTCAATACGGAAACGGTTTTCGGTCGTTGCTACTTGCTCATGATCTTTTAGCACACAAAAGGCAATCGGCAACTCCCCTTTTAGCTCATCTTGTATGCCCACGACCGCACACTCGGCCATCTCTGGATGGGTGCTGATCGCCTCTTCAATCTCTTGGGTACCGATACGGTGACCGGCGACATTGATGACATCATCGGTGCGTCCTAAGATATAAAAATAGCCATCTTCGTCAGTTACCGCATAGTCTGAGGTTGAGTACTGCTTGCCATCGAATAGACCAAAGTAGCTACTCATAAAGCGCTCATCATTGCGCCATACAGTGGTGAGACAACCCGGTGGCAATGGCGCGCTAATCGCTAGCAATCCTTTCTCACCTGCACCGCACGGCTCGCCTGTCTCTTCGTTGAGGACGCGGGCATCATAGCCATACATGGGATAGCCAGGTGAGCCTTGTTTGTGTGGTTTGTGATCAAACTTGGGCGTATTGCTCAAAATTGGCCAGCCAGACTCTGTTTGCCAATAATGATCTAAAATTGGCACACCTAAATGCTTGGTCAGCCAATTGGCCGTTGATTCGTCAAGGGGCTCACCTGCTAAAAAGAAAGACTTAACGCTTGAGACATCATAGCGGGTCATCCAAGTCTCGTCCTGCTTTTTGAGCATACGCACACCCGTCGGTGCGGTAAATAAGATATTGACTTTATTGGCCTCTACAATTCGCCACCAGATACCGGGGTTTGGACGATGCGGTAAGCCTTCATACATCACGCTGGTCATGCCAGCCAGCAATGGCGCATAGATAGTATAAGAATGCCCAACTGCCCAGCCAATGTCCGAGATCGCCCAAAAGGTCTCGCCCGCCTTACCATCATAGATATAGTCCATTGAGGTAGTCAGGGCAACTGCATGACCGCCCGTATCACGTTGCACACCTTTTGGCGTACCGGTCGTCCCAGAGGTATAAAGCAGATAAGAGGGCGTATTTGACTCAAGCCAAACTGGCTCCACCACAGCACCGGCTTCACAGCTGATGCGGCGCTCGGTTGCATAATCTACATCGATGTCTTGTGGTTTAAACGGCAACACCCCGCGGTTGACTACCAGCACATGCTCAGGTTTTATGCTTGCTTGCTCAACCCCCTGATTGACAAGGTTTTTATAATTGACTACTTTACCACCGCGCAGGCCAGCATCGACAGTGATGACCATTTTTGCCTCAGCATCATCCATACGAATGGCGAGGTTATGCGCCGCAAAGCCACCAAACACCACCGAATGCACCGCACCGATACGAGCACAGGCAAGCATGGCATAGGCTGCCTCCAAAATCATCGGCATATAAATAACGACGCGGTCGCCCTTCTCGATACCATGACGCTGTAGGACGTCCGCGAAGTAATTGACTTCTTTATAAAGATCATTATAGGTTAAGCGACGCTTGGTATAGTCCGTATAAAACTCAACGTTATTTCCTAAGTCCTTAAAGGCATCAACGACTGCTGGATAAGTCTCTATCAATTCTTGATTGATCTCGGATGAGAGCCAAATGAAAGCATCTTGCTCGGCTCGTTCGGGGATATGACGATCTACGCAGTTATAGCAAAGATTGGTCTCGCCGCCGACATACCACTTAGCAAACGGTAGATTACTGTCATCAAGAATTTGCTCAGGCTCTTTATGCCAGTAGATACGCTTTGCTTGCTCTGCCCAAAACTGCTCTCGATCATTGATCGAGTCACTATAAATATCAGCAAAAGTAGAATCTTGCACAGAGATATCGGTATTATTAAAGGCTTGGTTAGAATCTATATTGGTAGCTTGCTCGCTCATAATGGCTATCCTTAGCGTAAACGAAATGTGATGCAACACGACTATATATGCTATATGAAATAGCTAATGAAGTTGGAAGAGTCGCTGTATATATTATAAGTATAATATAGCAAATTTATATGACTGCTTAAGTATGGTTGCCCTGGCTTTCCCTGCCAGAAACAAAAAACCGATACCTATAAAAACAATACATAGTGTATCGGTTTGATAAGTATCGGTTTAAAATGTAGCAGAGCTAGTAATAAAGGTCAACTGTTTAGCGCATAAACTGCGATGTGATTACAGTTAATATCAATTAAACTTGTGTCTGATTGGCATACATCTCTCGCATCACTTTTTTATCATGCTTACCAACAGAGGTTTTAGGCAGCTCATCAACGAACTTAAACTCGCTTGGTACACCATATTTAGGAATAATACCTTTACTGACCGCTTGTTCTGCAACTGCAATAATATCATCAGCACTAGTGTCTTGCTTATTAGGTTTTAAGACTACTAACGCCAATGGGCGCTCTCCCCACTGCTTATCACGGACACCGATGACTGACACGTCGGCTACTGCTGGATGCAATGATAAAATGGTTTCAATCTCCAATGATGAGATCCACTCCCCACCAGATTTGATGACATCTTTGAGACGATCAGTTATTTTGATATAACCATCAGGTTTGACGTAAGCGATGTCTTGGGTATGCATGTAGCCATTTTCCCACAGCTCCTTGCCTGCGTCATTGTTTTTAAGATAGCTTTGAGTCAACCAAGGTGCCCGTAATACCAGCTCACCAGTATTTTCTTTACCGACACCTACTGGCTTATTATCTGTGCTCCAGACTTGTGCATCGACCATCAATACTGGCTTACCCGTCATGCAGCGGCGATTAATGTCTTCTTCCTCAGTCATATCAGGTTCATTGAGGCTAAAGTCAGTTAAGCTAATAAGTGGTGCGGTCTCTGACATTCCGTAACCTGTATATACCTCAATGTCTTGCGCCAATGCGGATTTGGCTAAACCTTCTGTTAACCTTGAACCACCAATGATCATTTTTAGCCCATTAAAGCTAACATCTCGATCTTGCGCCTCTTTGAGTACCATTTGTAATATCGTTGGTACGCAGTGGGTAATACTGACCTCTTCATTAATGATTAGATCTAACAAAGTATCGGGCGCATAACGTCCTGGATAAACTTGCTTTAAACCAATCATCGTGGCCGTAAACGGAAAGCCCCAGGCATGGACATGGAACATCGGTGTCATCGGCATATAGACATCACCGTAGCTGACGCCTTGCTTATTGGGCAGCATACCAAGTGACGCAGCTTCCGCTAGGCTATGTAATACCAATTGGCGATGACTAAAGAACACGCCTTTTGGATCACCTGTCGTTCCTGAAGTATAGAAGGTTGTGGCAATAGTATTTTCATCAAAATCCGGAAAGTCAAAGGTAGTGTCAGCCGCTGCTAATAACGCTTCATACTCACCTGTTACGCGACTTTGATTACCACCAAAGACACCTTCATGCGACACACCATTGTCATCTAACCAAATAATATGCTCAATACTTGAGTTTTCAAACTGATAATCTTTAACCAAAGGCGCAAATTCAGAATTGAGCATCAATACTTTAGGCTTGGCATGATTAATGGTATAAAGAATTTTTTCTGGGGACAGACGGATATTGACCGTCTGCAAAATATATTGCGACATAGGTACTGCAAAATAAGACTCAAGATAGCGATGACTATCCCAGTCCATAACCGCTACCACATCACCTGCATCGAGATTTAAATCTGCTAAGACATTGGCTAAACGGTTAATGCGGGTAAATAAATCCTTATAAGTTAAGCGCTTTTTGTCCGCATATATAATCTCTTGATCCAATGAGACGGTCTTGGCACGGTTTAGTAGTTGTTTAATAAGTAACGGAAATTCATAGGCTGATGGTGCGCTATCATAGATATTTGACATAGATGAGACTTCCTTGTTTGTCGTTATCGTGAACGTTTTATTACTATAAATAATTGAGTGCGGTCGTGTTTATACTTTTTAGAAGCAGACTACTATCTGGATAAAAGCTTACTTTATTTGAGGTATCTACTTTTTAAAAATCTGCTTTTTAGCCGATTACTTATTGATAGTAAGAAAAAACCCATACTATGTAAAGCGTGCACACGTAAGCATGACGATACTCAGCATTCGAGAATAGTAATTCCACTGCCTACCACAATATGTTAGCCAAGACTTGTTTTAAACAGTACGAGGCTCATGCAGTACGAAACTTGGTTTTAATCATACCAAAGCTTGCTATGAGTAATGCAAGAATCTGCAAGGCCAATAGCAGCCATACTGTCATTGGCCATTCACCACGCGCATAAACAATACCGCATAGCCAAGCTCCTATCGTACCACCTGCATAATAGCTCATATAATATAGACCAGAAGCCAAGCTGCGCCCTTTTTTGACATTGACTGCGATGTAACTGATGGTCGCAGCTTGGGTGATAAAGACTCCGGACGACATAACAGCAAGTCCAATAACAATACCCCACAGCGGTGATACTAAGGTCAATAGCACCCCTATCATAGACACTATCACAGCAACTCGCACCGTTCGTGCTGCGCCAAACCGGCGTAATAAAGTAGTCGATAATGGGGTAATGACCACGCCTATTAGGTACACAGCAAAGATATTGGCAAGCTGTCCAGTACTTAGCTCATATGGAGTCTTGGCCAAATGCAAATTGATAAAGGTAAAGCAGCCTACCAAAGAGAACAACACACACGCGCCAAGTAAGCAAGCTGTCACTACGTAGCGATTGGTCAGATGCTCACCTAATGTTTGCATGGCTGAGCGGAAGTTTGGATTGGCCTCAAACTGGCGTGATGAAGGCAACATTTTACCTACCCATAATGCACCGACCAATGTCATCGCGGCCATCACATAATAGCCATGACGCCAGCCTATAAGCTCATGCAAATGCCCAAGCAAGAACCGTCCCAAAAAACCGCCAAGCACTGAACCTGAGACATAAAATGACATCAGCTCGGTGACTGCTCGTCCTTCAAACTCCTCACCAATATAGGCAATCGTCACTACCGTAATACCAGGTACTGACAAGCCTTGCATAAACCGCCACAGACCCATCCAGCCAATATCTGGGCTTTGGGCTATAAGCGCTGTCGGTATCGCCAAAAACAACAAAGCTCCGACGATAAAAGACTTGCGCCCTACAGCATCAGATAACATGCCTAAAAATGGCGACATAATAGCAATCGCCATCACTGTCGCGCCAACGACCATACCTGCTTGTACTTCGGTGGCAGCGAAGTCCACCATCAGTACAGGTAAGACTGCTTGAATAGAATATACTTGCAAAAAAGCAAACATCCCAATCAAACCAACAGTTAGCTTCAACACCCAAGACGGCGGACTGGGCTGCGAAGTATGCGGTATGACTGATGATTGCGCTGAGACAGTTTGATTGGCGCTGTCATGTGACGTGTTGTTCGTTGAGGCGTTATCTGGTATGTGATTCACAAAGTTACTGACTATGTTATACGCGCATGATATCGGCGTGGGTGGTAGGAACAGGCTATAAATATACAAAAGCCTAAACTTATAGTCATTATGACAAGCGCATCATGGTATCACACTGGCAGTTAAGCTTAAGATGCAAAATGTTATGTAATTTTGGTCCTTAAACAGGAGCAATCTTGTATTCTAAATATACCACTATTCACTATCTATCGCATTGATGAACCATTTAATACA
This sequence comes from Psychrobacter sp. 1U1, assembly GCF_051847535.1. Classification (NCBI taxonomy): domain Bacteria; kingdom Pseudomonadati; phylum Pseudomonadota; class Gammaproteobacteria; order Moraxellales; family Moraxellaceae; genus Psychrobacter; species Psychrobacter sp. 1U1. The sequence goes on from NZ_JBPYDD010000003.1 coordinate 450,665, forward strand.
CTACGAATGATTCTATCCACTCTTAAAACACAAAAAAAGCCGCTCAAGGCGACTTATATTGCTCAGCACTTTGACTTTAGTACCCTGGAACATCTGTAACTTTGACATTGCTTTTTTTATCTAAGAGCAAATTGACAGGCTTATTTAACGATGTCCGGACAGCTGGGGCTTTAGATTTAGCCGATGATTTATCAGCTGTTGTGCGCACATTATTAACAACCGTGCCAGATGATAACTTAATAGCAAACGTTAGGTTTCGATCATCAATAACAACATCGTTAAAGGACGAATTTCTAAGTAATAGCTCGCGACCGCTAGCAATTGCTATGGCTCTGTTTTGATGATAGGTTCTTTCAAAGTGAATGTTACTAAACTCTTTCAATTTTCCATCAGCTTTGAGGCGTACATAAGCAGATCCGGTAGCTGTACCAGACTTAATAAAATCACAGTCTTTAAAGTACACACCCAAATCGTTTGAATTGCCTATATTGGTGTCTTGAAAGATAACTTGATTGTTACCGTAACGCGTGCCAGCATTTTCAAAGACCACGTTTGTGAATTTAATATCACGATATTTATCGTTGATATTATTGGGTTCACAATCAAATAAATATATACCGCTTCTTAGTTTACCTTGTCCGGCAGAGAATTTATTATCCAAACGCATTTTACCGCGTATAAACTTAAAGCCTTGGCCTGAAATAATAGATACTGGGTTACGAGCGGTAGAATCGCACAAAAAATCCTGAGCCTCAAAGTCAATCTGTCCATTATATTTAAGGTAGATACCATCATAACGTGCGCCACTTGTCTTAAAGTTTCTGAGACGAGCGCCGCGCTCTTGAATGCGAATACAGTGCAGAGCTTTGGTGTTTTTGTGCGTGCCATTTCTGTTAGAGGTAAGCTCATCTCGTAAGGTTTGACCACGTATATCAAATCCATCTAGGACGAAGTTTACTCCGCCTGCCTGTACGTCAACGACAGTAGAAGGTGTTTTTGCCCGTAAAATGGTATTACCCTCACTAAATAGCTCAATATTCGGACTATCAATTACCAAACTACAAGGATAGTCGCCATTGGGGAATATAATCCGAGCACCGCCGATAGACTTAGCGTGGTCTATCGCCGCTTGCGGTGAGCGGTAATCTTTAACATATATCTTTTTAAGGGTTGAGTCTGATGATGTAGGCATTTGTCTATCTATATTCGTGTAGGTAGATGCTTTATACCAATTGCTAGTACATACTGTCAAGCATTGCCTACCAAATGTCTCAATACATAATTTTTAAACTCGTTAAAACTATTTGTTCATTGTTATAACTATACTATGTTCTACTTTAGTTGCTTAGCTGACTTTGACTTAAACTATCTATACATTCCACATCCCTTTTATAACAGACTTTGGCAAACCTTGAGTTCATAATCTCTAAAAATAATGTAATGACAGTTAAGCTAGCAGCTGTTTTGATAAACCATTACATCAATCTTTAAACAATAAGAGGCAATAAAGATGGCAGATAAAATTTATAATCTAGGTGCAGGATTTTGGAACATACGCGGATCTTTTCGTTTAGGCGGTGTGCTTGACATAGGTACCCAGTGCTCGCTCGTACAGTTGGAGTCAGGCAAGTTTGTCTTTTTGGACAGCTACGAGCTGACTGGTGATGTGCGAGATCAAGTCATGGCCTTGACCAACGATGGCCAAGATGTCGAAGCTGTGTTGAATCTTCATCCTTTTCATACCGTACATTGTGAGCAGATGGCAAAAGATTTTCCGCAAGCCGAATTTTATGGTAGTCGTCGCCACCACAAACAAGTACCCCAAATACCATGGGCAGACGATTTAGTAGAGAGTGATGCAGTAGCCGAACGTTATCCGGAGCTCAAATTTTCTTTATCTCAAGGTATCTACTATATCTCTCCTAACGAAAAAATCCATGCAGGCTCGTTATTGGCCTATCATCCGGCCAGCAGAAGCTTACATGTAGATGATACTTTTATGAGCCCACCGGCAAAGGTGCTTGAGGCTGTACTACCCGAGCTGCTCTTGCATCCTACAACCAAACAAGCGCTTAAGGATGAACCAGATGCTGGCAAGCAATACTGTGATTGGGCGACTAAGATTGCGCATCAATGGCGCGATACTCATAATTTCTGTGCTGCCCACTCAAGCTTGATCACATTTGAAGTTGGCGGGTTTGAAAAGGCATTATTAAAAGCGATTGAAAAAGCACGCCCTAAGCTTGAGAAGTCTTAATTTTTTAAGCTTTAACAGACACACCTTATCGTTCATTCACTTTTGAATTAACGGTAACATGGACATTTTGACTATAAAAAGGACTGTAATATGAATCGTCATTATTTAGCGACTGCTGTGCTGGCAGTAAGCGCTTTAGGTTTTTCTGCTTGTACCTCTAATCAGCAGGCTTTGACAGATCAGCCGACTGATGCCAATGTGACCGTAGTGACACCGCAAGGCAATGGTGGTGTCCATCATCCTAAGTGGTCATACGAAGGTAATACAGGTCCCGAGTATTGGGGTGATGTTAAAGGCGCTGATGCCTGCAAGATTGGGAAACAGCAATCGCCCATCAACATTACAAACGTTACCGCCAGTAGCTCAGCTGCGCCTGTCATTAACTATGCTCAATCGACCAACATTCGCATTCATGACAATGGACATACAGTCGTCTATACGCCAACGACTGAAGACAATGCTATTGTATTAGACAATGAACGCTACGTACTCAAGCAGTTTCACTATCATGCCCCAAGCGAGCATCAATTTGGTAGTCAGAACTACCCAGGCGAGATCCATTTTGTGCATGCCAATAGCGAAGGCAATCTTGCTGTAGTGGGTATCATGTTGCAAATTGGTGAGGCCAACGACGTACTACGGGTGTTACTAAACGGCACTGAGATAACAACTCAAAACGACGATGAATACACGGCTAATGCAGTTGACTTATCTGCTTTAGCACCTATAAAACCTACCTTCTATCATTATAGTGGCTCGCTAACGACGCCGCCTTGCTCAGAAGAAGTACAATGGTATGTCAGCAAGCAACCTCTGACTCTCGCTAGTGATCAGTTCGCGATTATGTCTGATCTGTATGAAGGCAACAACCGCCCTATTCAGCCACAAGGCTCGCGTAAGGTAGAGCAGATTAGTCATTAATTGTAAACTAAATCATTTATTGTTTGAAGAATGATAAATTTGAATGCTTAACATTTGGGCTCAAAAGTTGCGATCTAGTGTCGCTAGTTTTGAGCCTTTTTATTGTTTTTATATCTTTTCTATATCGCTTTTATGAGAATAAAAATTGACTTAACTCATCCTTATTATCAATAACATCTGCCAAGGTGTATTTTTCAAGGACGGTAATAAATGCCGTTAACGCTTCAAAAAACACACCCTTGAGTTGGCATACTGGCGTAATCACACAGCCGACAGATTTATTGACTTCTTCATCAATAAGCGTGATTGGCAATCCTATCGAGCGTGGCTTTCGATCCTCACTGCTCACTGGCGTGGCAAAGCACTCGACCAAATCAAAATCAGGCTCTATCTGCTTAATCAATACACCCAAATTAATGTCTTTAGGCGCATAAGCCAGCCGAATACCGCCATTCTTACCGCGCACACTTTCTATATAACCAAGCTGACCTAATTGATGAATAATCTTGGTCAAATGACTTTTGGAAATATTATAGCTGCTGGCGATATCACTGATATTTGCCAGTGTCTCTGGCTCTGGCCTTACTGCTAAGTAAATCAACGAGCGCAATGCATAATCACTATAATTGGTCAGTCGCATAAAGTTGCGCCCCTGTTTCATTCAAATTACTTAAAGACTTATCTCTCTAGACTTTAATTATATCACCCAAATAAACCATCAGGTCTAGGACGGGCGAGCATCGGTAGATAACTTATGCAAAATAGCACAAAGCAAGCAATCCACGCACCTTGAGCGATCATAATCCATAATAGATAATGACTCACATCAACGAGGGGTAATAATACTCGACTAACAAATACCAGCACCATTAGGCCGTACATTATATTTACGGTCTTAGGCGGCTGGTGAATACTGCGTCCCGTATGCCCAAGTGAGACCCGCGTCATCATCGCCACCGTCATCATCCCAACACCTGCAATTGCTAATCCATGCATCGCAATACTATGCGCGTAACCGAGCCATGGCTGTAACGCGTACAACAAGAAGCTCAAACACATACCCAAAAACGCAATGTATAGCGACCATAATAAGGGCTTTTGCCAAATACCGCGGTGATACCAACCAACTAGGCGTACGATGTTGACCACTGCTACCCCAAACGCGGTAACACTAAGCAAGTACGGATTAGGATAAAACACATCAACAATAAAAAACGCCAAAAAGAACAATAGGCTGGCGATATCTTGCGCTTTGCTATTACGTAAAGTGACGGTTTCTTTAACGCCTTCAGCATTAGTTACGCTAAGACCTCGTTCAATAAAAAATGGCACCACGCGTCTACCAATGGTCAATACCAAACCGATAATTAAGTAAAAACCCAAGTAGATACCTACTCTGGTCGTACTCATGTCTGCGTTGACAATACCCCAGTAACACAAGCCATTGCCCAACGTTAATAAAGCCAGCTTGGCTAAAATACCCATCTGCTTATATTGTTTGACTTGCAATACTGCTCGAAAGATAACAAAAGCCATCGAGCCGACGAACAATAAATCGAATACTGCTGCTACATATAACAACGATATACTGCCACTTGCAATCGTCATTCCAAGCCCAAAAACAAGCCAGCTAAGCCGTGCCAATAGCCAGCAAACAAAAATAGCCAGTAGCTTGTAGCCGTGTGGCATCATTACCCCTGTCCATGTCTTGACCGCAGTCAGCAAAAACCCTGCTACCACTGCCAAGGCATAACCATAAATCATCTCGTGACCATGCCAATATAGCGGATTTAAAACCTGTTCATCAATATCAGTATGGCCTGTAAACACAAATGACCACAGCACCATCATCACTACGGCAAATATCGCTGCTGCACTAAAAAATATGCGAAAGCTTAAATTAAGAATAGGATGCGGAGAGCTTGGCGGCTTGCTAGGTAAATTGATGGATTGCATGACTGCTTTCTCAATCATATAAGGAGATATTTATAAAATTTATTTTATATGAATCTTATAAATTATACAACGAATGACTATAAATATTAATGCTATCTTATCACTGACATTACACACGTCTCATTGACTGTTATGACCTTCGCTGCTTAAATGGTTCACTTCTAGGAGAATACTATGACTGAAGAAAATGCACCGGAAGAAAAGCGCAAAATCGTCAATAAGTTTTTGATGATCCTTACCAAAGAACAGCCGCAAATGTATTATGCAACGACCTCTGAGATTTCTCGTAGCATCCATACAATGATAAAAGAACATACCAATCGTCTATCAGTAGAAGAGCAAGCGCTCGTTAGAAATATGACTGTCGAAGAAATTAGCGCTCTGCTAGGTTTTCATTCTCATTAGGACTGCCATAGATAAGACGACTGATGCTTAGATGCCAGACTCACGCAAAAAAGACCGCCATTGGAGCGGTCTTTTTTATGCATTTTAATTAAACCTAATGCTATTAAAATGGATATTGACGTGGTTCATTCTGTACTGATATCCAATGCGTTCTGGTAAACTCTTCAAGTATCCATTCACCATTGAAGCGGCCAATACCTGAGTTTTTCTCACCGCCAAATGGTACGTTGCTCTCATCGTTCACTGAGATATCATTAATATGGGTCATACCAGCTCTGATACCGTGAGCAAAGCGCAGACCTTTTTGCATATCTGCTGTAAATACCGCACTAGATAGACCATACATGGAGTCATTGGCTATAGATAACGCATCGTCCTCGTCTTTAGCACGGATAATGCCAACCAATGGTCCAAACACCTCGTTGCATGACAAGTCCATTTCACGAGTCACTTCGGTAAAGATATGCGGCGGCACGACCTGACCTTTAATCTCACCGCTTAAAACCATATTGGCACCTTCTTCTTGTGCTTTAGCGATTTTTTCTTTTAGTGATTTAACTTGTTTTTCATTAATGATTGGACCGACTGCCGTATCCTGTTTACTTGGATCACCAACGTTTAAATTCTTAACGTGCGCTAAAAAACGCTCTACGAAGTCGTCATAAATACTATCTTCAACGATAATACGATTGATAGCGATACAGATCTGACCTTGGTGCAAAAACTTACCAAAAGCAGCGGCTTTGACTGCTTGCTCGATGTCAGCATCTTTTAATACCACAAACGGACTGTTCCCGCCCAGCTCAAGCGCGACTTGTTTGAGATAATCACCACCATTAGCCAGCTCGCCAATGTGCTTACCAACAGAGGTCGAACCAGTAAAGGATACAAAGCTTGGAATATCATGCGTGACGATGGCATCACCAATCTCACTACCAGCACCAACGACGATGTTAAGCAATCCTTTTGGCAGACCTGCTTCTTCAAATATTTTGGCGAGCAATAAGCCACCTGTAATAGGGGTATCACTGGCAGGCTTTAGTACGACTGCATTACCAAGTGCGAGCGCTGGTGCGATAGAACGCTGAGTGAGGTGTAGCGGAAAATTCCATGGGCTAATGACGGCTACGACACCGATTGGCTCACGATACACGAAGTTTTCTTTACCAGGTATATTCGATGGACGAATCTCACCATGGACGCGGTTAGGAAAAGTTGCCGCTTCAAGCGTAATCGCACGCGCACTACCAAACTCTACCATTGCTTTGATGCGCGTACTGCCCGACTCTTTAATGAGCCAATCGACTATTTCATCTTGACGTTCATCTAAGACCTTGACGACATTATATAAGACCGCAGCACGCTCAGCTGGCGTCTTTTTCGCCCATTCTTTTTGTGCTGTGTTTGCTGCCTGATAAGCGTCATTAAGCTGCTCTTTGGTCGCCTGTTTAATCTCGACCAGCGTGTCGCCACTGTATGGGTTGACATCAGTATTGACGCTGTCATCTTGCCCGCTTTGCCACTCCCCTGCAATATACTGCAGATGAAAGTCGCTATACGCGTTGTTATTACTTTCAGTATTAGTGGTCATAACTACTATCCTTAGTTGATTTTGATAATTATCAGTGTAATGATTGTTAGTGAGGTATTAATTAAAATTATTCTTTATAAAAATATTTTGTGCAAATCAGAAGAGAGCTTACTAGAGGCTAGACTATCTATAATATAAATCATCCATAAGTCCAAGCTGTATGCCTAGCGAGTCAAAAGCTGGACTTGCTAGACGACTGGTCTAATGCTAACATAGAGAGCAACCAAAACAAGACCGCTTCGACACTAAACATTGTTGATAAATCGTAAAATATATAAAATAGCATTGAATGGCATTGTTGAGTTGTAGAATCTCGTAACGATCCTTACCTATCACAACTTAATACTTTATTTAAAATCTATCTTGTTCATATACCTACTTCATATAACTATAAAAATAAATAGCAACGTTCCAAGGAGAACATAGCTCTTATGTCTACTAAGATTACTACATCACCGAGTATTGAGTCTGCAGATAGCACTGTACTTGGTGGTGCGTCGTTAGATACCAAAACTCACCTATTAGCAATAGGTTATCAGCTGATCGCTCAAAAAGGCTTTACCGCTGTCGGTATCAAACAAATATTAGATACAGCAGGCGTGCCTAAAGGGTCTTTTTATCATTATTTTGCTTCAAAAGAAGCGTTTGGTGAAGCCATTATCAATCATTACTTTACTAATTATAAGAACCGCCTTGAGACTATTGACGCACAAGATATCAGCGCACAGCAAAAGCTTTATGACTACTTTCAAAGCTGGTATGACACTCAGCAAAACGGCTGCGATCACGAAAAATGCTTGGTCGTTAAGCTCAGTGCTGAAGTTGCCGATATGTCAGAGCCCATGCGTAAAGTACTCTATGCTGGCTACCAGCAAACCATTAGCTGGCTCGCCGAACAAATCAAAGCAGGCTGGGCAGATAACTCTGTACCAAAACTGGATAATATAGCCGCAGAGAGTATGGCGAAGCGATGGTACTTTGCTTGGCTTGGTGCCAGCTTGATCGCTAAAATTAGCCAAACCAATACGCCACTTGCAGAAGTATGGCAAATGACGACCACTGAGATGGGTCGCTAATAGCGGCTCTTTGCCTTTGTAGCTAGTTCTTTCCTATACTTAACCTCGATTTTGTAAAAGTATTGTTAAGACTTACTCTCTTTTGGATATGTGCCTTTGTTTGTCACCGGTCACCTAATTCTAACTAAGATACTCTCAAAATAAACCGAGTAGCGCTTAACAGCAGATGAGCTATTAGGCTTGCACCCTAAGTTCTGCACGAATATTTTCACCTTCTTATTTTATACTCAGTTTCGCATAAATTATAAATATACGAGAGTTTTGTAAACAGCACTAGACGACCGGTCTAGTTACTGTACAATGCCCACATAACAAAAACGAATCAGACGATTGCTCAATTTTTTGCAAACCATTTATTCAATTAACACTCAATAAGTTTTAGGAATTTTATGAATAACTTTCAATATTACAACCCAGTACGTATCGTTTTTGGTGAAGGTCAAATCGAACAATTAGCAGATTTAGTACCTAACGATGCAAAAGTACTGATTACTTATGGTGGCGGTTCAGCTGAACGCACAGGTACCCTAGATGAAGTCAGAAAAGCGTTATCAGCGAGCGGAAATCGCGAAGTTTTTGAGTTTGGCGGTATTGAACCAAACCCAGAGTTCAATACGTTGCTTAAAGCGGCTGATATGGTCAATGAACATAACATTGACTTCCTATTAGCCGTTGGTGGTGGTTCAGTCATTGATGGCAGTAAGTTTGTCGCATTAGTCTCCTCACTTACCGAATATGACAATACAGACCGCACTGTCTCACGTGAAAAAGCCTGGGATGCACTGCTTAGTGGTTGTGCAAATATAGACACTGCCATCGATTTGGGTGCTGTACTGACTATCCCAGCGACGGGTTCTGAGATGAACAATGGCGGCGTGGTCAATCATAGCGAGCGTCAAGCAAAGCTACCTTTTCGCAGTCCATTAGTCTTCCCTAAATTCTCAATCTTAGATCCGACCAAAACCCTCACATTGCCTGAACGTCAGGTTATGAACGGTGTTGCGGATGCCTTTGTCCACGTGATGGAGCAATATCTGACTTATCCAGTCAATGCAAAAGTGCAAGATGCCTTTGCTGAGAGCTTACTTAAGATTTTGATCGAAGAAGGCGCAGCGGTCAAAGCTGACCCAGAAAACTTAGAAACCCGTAAAAACATTATGTGGACAGCTACTATGGCGCTTAATGGCCTCATTGGTACTGGCGTACCACAGGACTGGACCACGCATATGGTTGGTCATGAGTTAACATCATTACATAGCATTGATCATGCCCGTACCCTTACTATTTTATTGCCATCAGTACTGCGTGAGCTTAAAGAAAGCAAAAAAGACAAACTTCTTCAATATGCACGTAACGTTTGGGCGATTGATAGCAACAATGATACAAAACAAGACGACGACAGCATCATCGAGACTGCTATCGTTAAGACTGAGAACTTCTTCCGTAGCCTTGGCCTACCAGTTAGCTTGGCAGATGAAAAGCTTGATGAGTCAGCGATTGACCCTATTATCAAGCAGCTTGAGGAGCATAATATGGTAAAACTGGGCGAACATGGTAACAATGATTTAGAAGTATCACGTCGTATCTTAGAGCGTTCGTTAACCAGTGCCGCTTAAAAACTTTAAACCAATAAATAAAATAAGGATTATTAAAATGAGCTTTGATAAACAGCAAAACCAAGAAACAAACCGTCAAATTAAATTGGCCAGTCGCCCTCACGGCGAACCAAAAGCTGAAAACTTTGACATGACAACCAGCGATATCCCAACGCCAAATGACAATGAGATGTTGCTACGTACTGTCTATTTATCATTAGACCCGTACATGCGCGGACGTATGAGTGATGCCAAAAGCTATGCTGACCCATTAGAGGTTGGTGATGTCATTATGGGTGCAACCGTTGCTCAAGTCGTTGAATCTAACCTTGATAAATTTGCCGTCGGTGATTTGGTTGTTGCAAACGCAGGCTGGCAGGATTACAGCGTCAGTGATGGCGAGGGTGTGCTGAAACTAGACAAGGATATGCCAAACCCCTCTTATGGTTTAGGCGTACTCGGTATGCCAGGCTTTACTGGTTACATGGGTTTGACAGATATTGGTAAACCACAAAAAGGTGAGACGCTGGTCGTTGCTGCTGCAACTGGCCCCGTTGGTGCAACGGTTGGTCAAGTGGGTAATCAATATGGTACCCGTACCGTTGGTATCGCAGGCGGTAAAGAAAAATGCGACTTCGCTGTCAATGAGCTAGGCTTTGATGTCTGTATTGACCATAAAGCGGACGACTTCGCTGAGCAATTAAAAGCTGCTTGCCCAAATGGTATCGATATCTATTACGAAAATGTCGGCGGTAAAGTATTTGACGCGGTCATGCCATTACTAAACGCTCATGCACGTATCCCAGTATGTGGTCTGGTCTCACAATACAACGCGACTGAACTACCTGATGGCAAGGATCGTTTGAGTGTATTAATGGGCAATGTGTTGAGCCGTCGTCTCACTATTAAAGGCTTTATCATCTTTGAAGAGTATGGCGATCACTTCCCAGAGTTCCTCAAAACCATGAGCAAATGGGTAGAGTCAGGTGATGTTAAAACCAAAGAATCCATCGCTGAAGGCTTAGACGATGCACCAAATGCCTTTGTTCGTATGCTAAATGGCGATAACTTCGGTAAAACAGTAGTCAAAGTAGCTGACGTTAAATAATCAAGATTTGTTAACGAAATTTAAGTCAGTGGTAAATAACGACTTAACAACACAACTTGTTAAGACAACTACTGAAAATGACATCTTTACCATGAATACTGTTACATGGATACGGCTAGCAGTCACCGTTAATACAACTACTGATTAAGTATAATTATTTAACGTGACTGCTAACCATCAATAATTTAAAAATCACTTTAATAGAAAAGGACAACTATGAATATTTTAATGGTACTAACTTCACACGATGAATTGGGTGATACCGGTAAAAAAACTGGCTTTTGGCTAGAAGAATTTGCAGCCCCTTACTATGCTTTTCTTGATGCTGGGGTCAATGTAACCCTTGCCTCTCCTGCTGGTGGTCAGCCACCACTTGATCCTAGTAGCGATACTGAAGATGCGCAAACGAAAGATACCAAGCGTTTTAAAGAAGACACCGATGCGCAAAAACATCTTGCCAACACCAAAAAACTTGCTGACATGAAAGCAGAAGACTTCGACTCAGTATTCTATCCTGGTGGTCATGGCCCATTATGGGATTTGGCAGTCGACAAAGACTCTATCAATTTGATTGAGACTTTTGTGAAGCAAGATAAGCCTGTTGCCTTTGTTTGTCACTCTCCTGCCGCACTCAAAAACGTCAAGGTTGACGGTGAGTACTTGGTAAAAGGCAAGACAGTTACTGGCTTTACCAACACTGAAGAAGAAGCGGTTGGCCTTACCGATGTGGTGCCATTCCTAGTAGAAGATGCACTGATAGCCAATGGTGGCAACTATGAAAAAACCGCTGATTGGGAATCGTTTGTGGTCGAAGATGGTCTGCTCATCACAGGTCAGAATCCAGCCTCATCAGAAGAAGCCGCCAAACGTTTGATTGCTAAGCTTAAAGGCTAATAGCATTCGATGATTAATACCACATACTAAGCAAAAAAGGCCAATATTATGATTCGTTTACATCATCTTAATCAATCGCGCTCGCTACGTACGCTTTGGCTCTTAGAAGAGCTTGGCGAACCCTATGAGATTGTCAGTTATCAACGTGATGCCAACACCAACTTGGCACCGGACAGTCTTAAAGCAGTACACCCACTTGGTAAATCGCCCGTTATCGAAATAGATGGGGTGATGTATGCAGAATCAGGAGCGATCACCCAAATATTAATTGAGCGCTTTGCACCTGAGAGTTTGCGTCCTGCTACAGATAGCAGCGACTATGGACATTATCTACAATGGATAGATTTTGCTGAAAGCTCGCTCATGGTGCCTTTATTGCTTGAATTGTTTATTAATAAAGCCGGCATCAACAATAATGAGTTTTTGAATGGCTATATCGGTGCAGAAAAACACAAGCTGCTTAACTATCTAAATGATGAAGTAAAGGATAAATCCTTTATCGTTGGCAACAAGTTAAGTGGTGCGGACTTCATGCTATCGTTTGATTTGATTATGCTGGCTAAGCGTAAACAGCTAGAGGATTATCCTCATATCAAGCAATATGCATTACAGCTTGCTAATATTGATAGCTATCAAAGCGCAATGCGTCTTGAAGCCGAGCATGACCAATCAAGCTCAGTATAGAATCATTTAAGTAATTCTTGAAACTGACAGTTATTCTGATGATTCTATATAGATTACTACTTAATCATCTCGACAGCGCCTTAAATACCATATGCCGAATATGATAAAATAGCTCAAGTGTATCTTGAGCTATTTTTTTGTCCTATTATTGATCATCGTCAGTCAATACTTGCAAGGCCGTAGTTTATAAACGGCTTACAAGCTCTGATAAGACTTTATTTATTCATCCATGCCTATTACCTCTATCCTTGAGTACTGAATATGAGTGCTGAATACCAATTTAAGCCCCATGAACAGCCGTTTATGTTGGGCTCTCCTGCTACCCCTGATCATCCTACACGTCGCAAGGTACTCTACTTACTCATCGGTATCTTTATCGGTCTAACCGCCAGTTTTCAAAACGGCTTATTGGTCGCTAACCTTACTCAAATTCAAGGTGACATGGGCTTAACCCCTGTTGAAGGCGGCTGGATATCTGTCGCTTATAACATGACCAATGTTTGCATTACTGTCTTGCTTTATAAAATACGTCAGCAGTTTGGTATGTCGTTGTTTAGCAAAATTACCTTATTCTTTTTGTTATCAGCGACTAGTATGCAGTGGTTGGTTAGTAGCAACCTATTATCTGGTGCGACTGGCATTAGTATTGAGCCTTACTATTTAGAACTTATCGCGCGTGGCTTTAGTGGGGTGGTAGCTAGTGCGATGACAGTATTGTCTATTTTTTATTGTCTACAAGGCATGCCTACTGCGCGGCGCATTAGTGGACTGATTTTAGGATTTGGTCTGGTGCAGTTTGGTATTCCGCTATCACGTATTATCTCACCTTATTTAGCGATTGATGGTCAACTTGAAAATTTGTTTTTGTTTGAGTTTGGCCTTGCACTGATATGTTTTGGGCTTATTAATATTCTTGAGCTGCCACCTGGTAATACCGAAAAGGTATTTGAAAAGCTTGATATCCTGAGCTTTGCCTTTTTTGCCACAGGTCTTGCCGCATTATCTGTGTTCTTGGTGCAAGGACGGATTTTATGGTGGACGACACCTTGGTTAAGTTATCCACTAATCATTTCAGTAGCCACGATAGCTATTGCTTTATGGATTGAAACGCATCGCAAGAGTCCTATGCTACAAGTGCGCTGGATGCGTAGCCGTACTATCATCGCATTTATGATAACAGGCGCTGTGATGCGTATTTTGCTATCAGAACAAAACGTTGGTGCAGCAGGACTACTGGCCAATTTAGGTTATGGCAATGATCAGCTGGTTGTTTTTTATGCAGTGATATTGGTCGCTAGCGCACTAGCATTAGTGCTGAGTATTTTTAAGACCAATGCAATGGATTTACGTCGTCCAGTTATTTTTTCTGTTGCCCTGATTGCTGTTGGTGCTTGGCTAGATACAGGCGTATCTCTAAACTCTGCGCCATATATGTTTTATCTTAGTCAGTTTATGATCGCTTTTGCTGCGGTATATTTTATGGGGCCTATGGTATTTGAAGGTATGTTTCGTGCGATTGCCAACGGTCCAGCTTACATTATCAGCTTTTCAGTCATCTTTGGAATTTCCCAAACCGTGGGAGGCTTAGCAGGCGCGGCAGGCATTCAAGCCTTTACGACCATTCGCACCCAAATGCACTATGCTGATATGGTCAGCTCAATGAATGCAGTTAATACTGCTGCGCTGCCACAAATACTACAAGGCATTCAGCGTCAAGCAGCGGTCGCCGCCTATGATGATTTGTTCTTTTTGATGGCAGTGAGCGCCACTATCGCGACCCTATACTTATTGATAGTTTATTTTTATTATCGTTATCATAAGCACAATCCGCTTGGCAAGGAGCTGGCCGCATTAGCAGAGATGATGGGCAAGAAATAGCGGATAGTGTGAATTTTATTGGGTGTTCTACCTCTACTATTACCTTACGATTATTTTTTAAAGTTACTTACTATGTTTAATAAATTCCTTGGGAGTGCATCATGAATGACAAAAAACCTTCTTATGGCTCTAATGATGCACACACGCCTAACAAAGCGTCTGAACAACAAATCGCTACGCCTGTGGACTCGTCAGCCGAGACCCGCAACATACCTGAGCCTGCAACTACCAAGCTTGAGACATCTGAGCACCAAACAACCGCTGTCTTAAATAAACCTGAAGACTCCAATGATAAGATAAATACAGATGGCGTAACCGTTGAAACGGGAAATGACACACCGATGCCGCCCACTGAACCTATTCCTGCACCTACAGGCTGGTCACCAAAAAAGAAATCACTATTTAATTTGGTTTTGCTTGTTGGGTTGATTGTTATTGGTATAGCGTTGATCCTATATGCGTGGAAACTGCCACCTTTCACACCAACGCTGCAGCAGACCGACAACGCCTTTGTTAAGGGCCAAACCACTATTATTAGCCCACAAGTCTCAGGCTACGTGACAGAAGTTGCCGTACAAGATTTTGAAAATGTGCAAGCAGGCGATCTGCTCGTCAAGATCGATGATCGTGCCTTTCAGCAGCAGCTGGAACAAGCGCAGGCGAACATCGAAATAGCAGACACCGATCGCTTAAGCAACGTGCAAGATACGCAGTCAAGTCAGGCGCAAATCGAAGCACGCGAGGCTGACTTATATAGTGCTAAAGTCAGTGTTAATAGCGCACGTGAAGATGTCAAACGCTATGAAGGACTTGATGCGATTGGCGCTGTGTCTAAGGCGGATGTTGCCCATACAAAAGCTCAGCTGGCTCAAGCACAGGCGAGCGTACAGCAAGCTGAGGCCAATTTACAAGTAGCAATTGAGGCCAGTAAAAAAACCAGTGGTAGTCGCTCCTCACTTGATGCCAATATCAAAAACGCGGCAGCTGGTGCCAAGCAAGCGCAGATCAATCTAGAAAATACGATTATTACCGCGCCTGAATCAGGTCAACTGAGCCAAGTTAGCGTCAAGACTGGACAATACGTTAGTGCTGGTACACAGCTGATGTATATTGTTCCAAAAGGCGTCTGGGTTATTGCCAATTTTAAAGAAACTCAAGTTGCAAATATGACTGTCGGTGAGCCTGCTACTGTTCATGTCGATGCTTTAGGCGGTACCGAATTTTACGGTCATGTCAGTAACATCTCGCCAGCAACAGGAAGCGAATTTAGCGCGGGTGCATCTAATCCTGCTACTGGTAACTACATTAAGATTGCTCAGCGCATTCCGGTACGTATTGACTTAGATCAAGACCAAGCAGCGCTGGCACAGTTACGTCCTGGCATGTCAGTGTCAGCAAGTGTTGATACCAAAGAATAGCGCTATACAGTGTACGATGTAGCCATAAAAGGCCATGCTATAGCTTGTGTTAACACAAGCTATAGCATGGCCTTTTATGGCTACATTTTTATTATTAACGATATATCAGAGTATCAGATTATGGTAATAATCGCTTGGTAGACCAGCTAGCATCGTTTTTATTCATATTATTGCTATTACTATCACGAGTATAGACAATGCGATCATGCATGCGGCTGGCACGTCCCTGCCAAAACTCTATCTCATGAATAGTAATCTCGTAACCACCCCAAAATTCTGGCGTTGGTACTTGGCTGTTTTCTGGATAGTCGTTTTGCAGCGTCTCAAACGTTTGTTCCATCACTTCACGATTAGCCACTTCACCGCTTTGTGGTTGGCTGACCCACGCGCCTACTTGGCTATCATGCGGACGCTTTTGAAAATAAGCGGCAGATTTATCGGTATCTATTTTAGCAACACTACCACTAATGCGAATTTGACGCTCAAGCTCATGCCAAAAGAACAGTACCTCAGCATTAGGGTTCTCGCTGATATCTTGACCTTTAGCGCTTTCGTAATTGGTATAAAACACAATACCAGTATCGGTAATCTCGCGCATAAGGACGATACGAACGCTCGGTTTTTGGTCTGTACCGCAAGTTGCTAGGCTCATAGCGTATGGCTCTTGTACTTGCTGCGCTATCGCCTCATCCATCCAAGTTTTTAGCAGCTCAAACGGTGATGCTGGTATTGATTGCTGATCAAGACTGCCTTTTTCGTATGACAAACGCTGGTCAGTAAAGTCCATGCTCACTCTATTCCCTTATCTTAAGATCATTATATTAAACGGTTAACCTAGTACTGCTTTGATTTTATCTGCTAAGTCGTTAGCCATGACATCACATTCAATCTCATCATCTGACTCAACCATCACTCGAATCATAGGCTCTGTACCTGATTGACGAATAAGCAGACGACCTCGACCTTCCAAAGTAGCTTGTGCTTTATCAAAAGCTTGCACCAACTCTTCTTGCTCATAAGGATCTTGCATTTGATTCAAGCGGACATTGACAAGCTTTTGCGGTAAGATTTCAAACCCTTCTGTTAGCTCACTTAATGCTTTGCCCTCTGATTGCATAACGGCAAGTACTTGCAGGCTTGCAATAATGGCGTCACCGGTACGGCTTTTATCCAAACATAATATATGCCCTGATGGCTCGCCGCCTAATAACCAATCATTGGCGGCAAGCTCTTGCATAACATAGCGATCACCGACTTTCGCACGAGTAAACTCAATTCCTGCATTTTGTAGTGCAAGCTCTAGGCCCATATTACTCATCAAGGTTCCAACAACGCCTTTAACACGTGACTGTCCTTGAGTAGCAAGCACATATAGGATGCCATCACCATCAACCAGCTTACCCGTTTCGTCTACCATGACGATACGGTCTCCATCTCCATCTAGTGCAATGCCAACGTCTGCATCATATTCTAATACCGCTTTTTGCAGACCTTCAGGATGTGTTGAGCCACAGTCGGCATTAATATTGATACCATCAGGCTTATTATTAATAGGTATTACAGTAGCGCCAAGCTCACGCATGACTCTTGGGGCGACGCTATAGCCTGCACCATTGGCGCAATCTACGACAACAGTCAAATGACTCAAATCATATTGATAAGGAAAAGTTCCTTTACAAAATTCGATGTAGCGACCTGTAGCATCATTGATACGAGTATGCTTACCCAACTGCGATGGATCTATGATAGGCATCAGTAAGTCGTCGTTAGTAGGATTCATCATCGCTTGCAATTTATCGTTGATAGCATCTTGCATCTCATCAGTTAGCTTTTTGCCATCGCCTGAAAACAGCTTGATACCGTTATCATAGTAAGGGTTATGCGAGGCTGAAATAACAACACCAGCATCAGCATGAAAGCTACGAGTAATATGCGCAATAGCTGGCGTGGGTAGCGGACCTAGCATATGTACATCGACGCCTGCTGCGTTAAAGCCTGCTTGCAGTGCTCCCTCAATCACATAACCTGAAAGACGGGTGTCTTTACCGATGACCACACTAGGTTTACGATTAGGATTATCATTATTCTCTATAAGCACCCGTCCTGTTACATAGCCCAATTTTAAAATAAAATCTGGTGTAATAGGTAGTTGTCCAAATTTTCCACGTATACCATCGGTGCCAAAATAGCTCATTATGATTATATCCTTGTGCTAGCTGTTAGAGATAACAGAATCCAAACGCCTTTAGGCATGATAGTCTGTCCACTAAATTTATTTTATAAAAAAAGCCAACAATACACGAGCATTGTTGACTGTTGTATTCTAAGACATTATATATCAAAGAATGAATATTTAAAGCGCTAATTTGGTTAATACGTCAGTTTAGTCCACACGATAGTTTGGTGCTTCTTTAGTAATCTGTACATCATGGACGTGCGACTCTTTCATACCCGCTGAAGTGACTTTGATAAATTGCGGTTTGGTACGCATATCTTCGATGGTTGCTGAGCCTGTATAACCCATTGATGAGCGCAGACCACCGACCAATTGATTGACAATACCAGCGACTGGACCTTTATAAGGAACACGGCCCTCGATACCTTCTGGCACAAGCTTCTCTACACCATCTTTGGCATCTTGGAAATAACGATCTGACGAACCATTTGATCCTGACATCGCGCCAAGACTGCCCATGCCGCGGTACGCTTTATAATAACGGCCTTGAAATAGCTCCACTTCGCCCGGCGCTTCTTCAGTACCAGCCATAAGCGAGCCTACCATAATACAAGACGCACCAGCAGCGATGGCTTTTGCCATATCGCCTGAATAGCGAATACCCCCATCAGCGATCAATGGAATACTGTCTTGCAAGGCACTAGCGACATTATCGATAGCTGAGATTTGTGGCACACCGATACCAGCGATAATACGCGTCGTACAGATAGAGCCAGGACCAATACCTACTTTAACTGCATCAGCACCTGCATCACGCAATGCTTTGGCCGCATCACCCGTTGCGATATTACCACCGATAACCTGCACATTCGGATAGTTTTTCTTGATCCAAGAAACCTTATCCACCACTCCTTTTGAGTGACCATGAGCTGTATCTACCACGATAACATCTACGTCAGCGTCGATTAATGCCTCAACGCGCGCTTGCGTATCTGCGCCTGTACCGACAGCGGCACCAACACGTAAGCGACCTTGATCATCTTTACAAGCATTGGGATTATTTTCGGCTTTGGCAAAGTCATTGACCGTGATTAGACCACGCAAGCGAAATTCATCATCAATAACGATGACTTTTTCGATACGATGCTCATGAAGTAGTTTTTTGATATTTTCATTACTTTCGCCTTCATGAACGGTGACCAATTGCTCTTTTGGCGTCATAATATGGCTAACAGGCAACGACAAATTAGTTTCAAAGCGCCAATCACGATGAGTCACGATACCAACGACTTTATCTGTGCCCTTCTCTACCACAGGCACACCAGAGATGTTGTTATCTTGGGTCAACTTTAATAAGTCACCGATGGTCATCTCAGGATGTACCGTAATAGGGTCAACCACTGTACCTGCTTCAAACTTTTTGACACGGCGTACTTGCGTGGCTTGTTTGACGATATCCATACTTTTATGCAAGATACCCATCCCGCCTAACTGTGCCATAGTGATTGCCATCTCAGACTCAGTTACCGTGTCCATAGCAGCAGATACTAGCGGTAAATTAAGGGTGATGTTTTTGGTCAAACGCGTAGACAAGTTGGCAGTTTTTGGCAGGACTTCAGAATAGGCTGGTAACAATAAAACGTCATCAAAGGTTAAGGCTTCATCGACAATTCGCAACATACAGACCTCTAGTGGTGGTTATTTTGATGGGCGGGATACTCGTATTAAGACGGTCTATCAAGAGTACCAATGCAACTTTATGATATCTAATCTTTAGCTAAAGACTTTATCTCACAATACTTTGGTTTATAAGGCTTTGAACAGTAAACAATGTACCAGTTAAATAAAACACTAGAAGATTGCCATTCATTTACCATTTGTTGGTTAGCGCAAATATAGCGTCGCCTTACTCTTGCTGTCTTAATTATCCCTTAAAAATAACGCCATATTATAACAAATAAGCGCGTAAATCGCATGTTATATTTACTCGCTTATTTTGCTAATAGAAAGTATCAACCAATCATTCGTTATTCGTCCCTATCTTTAAATATTAAACGCTCGGCTGGTAGATACTCTTTTTGTTCCTGATATAGATAGCTGAGCATCTGCTCACGCACTTCACATTCTAAATAAAAAGCATTCATAGGACTATCAGACGCCAGACTACCGCGTAATTTAATCGTGTTTTCACTTAGTGACACTGTTAGCATTTGAGGATCTGTCTCACCATCCCAAAATTCGTTCTCTTTAACCAGCTCACTAAACTTGTTTCGAACAGCATCGATATCTGCTCCATAATCAACGTATAGATAGACCACACAAGTCTGATGCGCTTCAGTATGTGACCAGTTTTCTACCACTTCAGTAATGAGATGACGCATTGGTACGATTAAGCGGCGCTCATCCCATGTCTTTAGCACCGCGTAGGTATAACGCAGATCTTCAATAGTAGTCCAATCGCCCTCCATCATCACGGTGTCGCCGATACGGACCGGCTGGGTTACCGCTACCTGTACACCAGCAATGATGTTACCCAATATGGGCTGTGCGGCTATACCAATGACCACACCAGCGATACCAGCCGAGGTCAATAAGGTCGTACCGAGGCCTTCCATATTAGTAAATTCACTAAGACCGATCCAAATACTGCCGAGAATCATGGCAAAAATAAAGACACGACGAAATATCGACACATAGGTACGACGACGTCGCTCCTTATCCAGGTGTTCTTCAGATAGGTTTTCAATCTGCATGTCTTGATAGCGATTGGCAAAAAAGTTAATAACGCGTATACCAAGCCACATCGTACTAAATACCAACCCAATCCAAATAACTGGACGGGTCGATGACGCTACCGCGTCTAGATATGGAAAACCGCCTGATACTAAAGTAAAAACTAACGAAAAGCTGATGCTAAAAGTTAATGGTACCGTCAGCTTACTTACCAAATCCGCCACACCATTAGTACTGCCTACATAGGTGCTATACCTTTGATCGTCATCAATATAGTGGCTAATGATTTTTTCAGTGCCTTTACTTAGTAGCCAACCCATCGCCATGGTAAATAAGAAAAATGAAAATAAAGCCAAAAACTCCCATAATGCGATGCTAAAAAACTGTAGCTTCATCCACATGGGTAAATGACGTTCGAACTCGGCGGGATGATACTGCTCATAAAGATTATCAATATTGCCAACGGTCTGCGCTGAAAAAACCCAAATCGGTGCATCGTCGTTAACTTGTACACGTTCTATATAAATGGGCACTCGGCGTTCGCGGTAATCAATGTAACCCAGTTGAATAGAGCGTCTAGGAATGCCCATGACGCTACTGGCATTACCAAGTGGCGGCTCGATTAAACCATCAGGACGGTCTGGTAGGTCATCGAATACATAAAGCTCTTTTTCAGATAACAAAAAATCAAGTCGCTTGGCTAATTCAAGGGCGCGACTGCGCTGAACTTCACTGTCAATCAGGTTCATATTGAGCGCATAAGCAGCCAAATCAAACTGCTGCTTCATCACCGCTGATTGAAAGAACTCCAAAGTGGCCAGTGGCGTTGACAGGTTTGGCGGCTCAGATAAGGGCGGCAAACCAGTATTGAGCTTATCTAAAATATAATAGCCTTCGTTATACTCCCCTTTTAATCCTGCATCACCTTGTAAATTTCCAGACTGCTGTACAGCATTGAGTTCTGTAGGATCGAATATCTCTTCTGTCACTCCAGAGACACTCACGCCTTCTTTTTTGATTGTGTTAATTTTTTGAGCCGTATAGTCGATCAAATTTTCTGCTTTAGCAGCTACCTGAGTTTTTGGATCATCTTGAGCGTTAGGATTTGACTCACTGACACTTTGTTCACTAGTGCTGAGTTCATTATTACTAGTTGCGGCATAAGTAGGAATACAAAGAGCGCTCAGTGCAATGATAAAAAAGCTTAATAGTATTTGCAGCGCTTTATAGCGCCTCTCATAATGCATCGCGTGACTATCTTGTATAGAATGGCTGACTTGCTTATTGTCTTTACCAGTAACACTTCTTAAAGTATTCATATTTTTATGCATTTTTGAATGACAAGGCGTTTTCATATAAAAAATCTTGGCTGTAGTATGATGATAAGCTAATGTAGTCAGCAAAAAAAAGCCAGCGTAAAGCTGACTTAATTTGTTAGTATACGTATTTATTGTCCGCACAATCACGTTAGCCTTTTTAAAAATTATATTAGCTGTTTTTAAAAGTAATACGCTCGGCAGGTAGATAGGGTTTTTGCTCATCGTAAAGATAGTCCAGCAGCTGTTCACGAATCTCACATTGCAGCATCCAGCCATCATCAGGATTGTCAGCCGCCAAAGTGCCATACAGCTCTATGGTGTCTCTATCTACGGACAATACGTACAGCATGGGTTCAGTCTCGCCATCCCAGTACTCGCTAGCTTGCACTACTTCAGCGTACTTATCACGAACGTCATCGACATTGATACCATAGTCCACCAGTACAGATACTGTAAACGTTTGATGCGGATCAGGATGTGACCAATTCTCAACGGTCTCTGTCACAAAGTAGCGCATCGGTACAAACAAGCGGCGCTCATCCCAGGTCTTGATGGTAGCGTAGGTGTAACCCAAATCCTCAATAGTACTCCAATTGCCATCATACATAATTGTGTCGCCGATACGTATGGGCTGAGTCATGGCTATTTGTAAGCCCGCAACAATGTTGCCAAGCGTTGGCTGCGCAGCAATACCGATCACTACACTTAAAATACCAGCAGAGGTCAATAAGGTTTTGCCAAGGCCCTCAAGATTGACAAATTCGCTCATCCCAATCCAAACACTACCAATGACCATAACAAAGATAAAAACACGTCGAAATACTGACAGATACGTCGTACGCTTACGGTACTCGTCATACTCTTCGTCCCCTAAGCTGTCGATTTGAATGTCCTCGTAACGATTGGCAAAGAAGTTAATGACGCGAATACCAAGCCAAATAGCGCTCAGTACTAAAGCTATCCATACTATAGGACGCGTCGCTGTTGCAATAGCGTCTATAAAAGGAAAGCCACCTGAAACCAAGGTAAATACTAAAGACAAACTAATAGTAAAGGTCAGCGGCACGGTAAATTTATTGACCAAGTCTGTGATACTTTTTTTGCGACCGATGTAAGAGCCATTTTCATCACTGGTATAATGGTCTATCAAACGGCCAGTAAGTTTACTAACCACCCAACCCAGTCCTAGCGTCATGATAAAGAAAATAAATAAAGCCAAAAACTCCCAAACAGCAATGCCAAGGACTCGCAGCTTAAGCATTGATGGCAAATAGCTTTCGAACTTTGCAGGTTTGTACTGGTCATAAAGCTTGTCAATATGACTGACGGTTTGGGCAGAAAACACCCAAACAGGAGCGTTATCTTCGACTTTTACTCGTTCGACAAATATAGGTATTCGATGCTCACGATAATCAATATGACCAAGTTGAATGGCACGGCGCGAAACACCATGCAGGGGATCACTGCTACCAATAGAGGATTCAATCAAACCATCAGGACGATCTGGCAATTTATTAAAAACATAAAGATCCTTTCTATGTAGCAAAAAATCAAGACGTTTAGACAACTCCATACTACGGCTTGGTTGCACGCTTGGATCAAGCAAATTTAAATTAAGCGCATAAGCTGCCAAGTCAAAACGTTTTGTGACTGCAGCTGTTTGAAAAAACTCCAACGTCGCAAACGGTGTGGATAGGTTTGGCGGTGGTGACAACGGTGATAGACCGTTATTTAGCCGCGTTAAAACAAAGTAGTTTGCGTCTTGCCCACCTGTAAGTCCGGTATATCCTTGCAGCTTATCCGTTTGCTGCATCGCTGCTCGCTCGTCATTATATAAAGCCTCATTGATAGTATCGGACAGCTCAAAACCACCTTGTTCAAGGGTTTCAACTTTTTGTTCAGCATATTCTATAAAACCATTTGGACTGTTTATTGACTGCTCTGCTCTAGTAGCAGGTGCATTGTCTTTGTTAGTGAGTATCTCAGTATCACTTGAGGCAGCTTTAGCTGGCATATAAATGATGCCAGCTATAATAATTAGCAAACCAATCATGAGATAAGCTTTAGAAGATTTCATTTCAAAATCATTTTTGGTAAAGCTAGTCATAAAATTAGCGCCTATACATCTGTGAATGTCATATAAAAAGATATCTTAAAAATAAAATCAAACTAAAACAGCGCACAAAAAAAAGCCAGCGTAGAGCTGACTTAATTTGTTAATATACGTATTTAATGTCACCAGCAATCGGCTTAAGCACGGCGCCATGTTGTACCAGTACGGCTGTCTTCAAGCTCAATACCTGCCTCTTTTAGTTGCTCGCGTATTTCATCAGCACGCGCAAAGTTTTTATCGGTTTTGGCCTTTGCACGCTCAATGATTAATCCATCAATGTCAGCATCGGTTAACCCATCATCTGCTTGATCACCAATCACTGCCTGCAAAAACTGTTGGACTGGCTGCTGCAAAATATTGAGTACTTGTGCCAACGCTTTTAGATGCTGCGCCAAGCGCCATGCTGTGTCTAAATCTTCAGCTTTGATGGCTTTGTTGACATCACGTGCCAGCCCAAATAATACACTAATCGCTGTCGAGCTATTAAAGTCATCATTCATGGCTTTGATAAAATCTTGTCCAGCCGCGCTATTATAAGCGTTGTTTATCAATTCGTCAGTGACTGTTAGCGATTGTCCTTTTTGCTGTTCAGCCAGTTTTAAGACGTTATATAGTCTGCTTAGGCTATTATGTGCTTCATCTAAAGCACTATCAGAGAAGTTTACTTGGCTACGATAATGGCTTGATAATAAGAAAAAACGTACCGTCTCAGGCAAATATTTGGCGGTTACATCACGTATGGTAAAAAAGTTACCTAATGACTTAGACATTTTTTCGCCATCGACATTAATAAAACCGATGTGCATCCAGTTGCGCGCGTATTCGCAACCTGTCGCTGCTTCAGACTGCGCTATCTCATTTTCGTGATGCGGAAACTGCAGATCATGACCACCGCCATGTATATCAAAGGTATTACCAAGGCACTTAGTTGACATCGCTGAGCATTCAATATGCCAACCTGGACGCCCTTGGCCCCAAGGTGACGCCCATTGCGGCTCATCAGGCTTTGCCGCTTTCCAGAGTACAAAGTCGAACGGGTTACGCTTGTCGTTTTCGACATCGATACGTGACCCTGCTTGCATATCATCAAGGTTACGCTTAGATAATTTGCCATAGTCAGAGAAGCTGTCTACTGCATAATAGACATCACCATTGTCACCAGCATACGCATAGTCACCCGTAACCAGCGTCTCAATCATTTGTTGCATCTCATCAATATGTTCAGTCGCCCGAGGCTCAGCATCTGGCATCTCGCAGCCGAGTGCGGCCGCATCTTCGTGCATCGCTTCGATAAAACGCTGCGTCAACGCACTAATATCTTCGCCGTTCTCATTAGCACGAGCAATTATTTTGTCGTCGATATCGGTAATATTGCGCACATAATCAACATCATAGCCTAGTCGTGCCAGCCAGCGCACTACCATATCAAACCCAACCATAACGCGAGCATGACCAATGTGACAATAGTCATAGACAGTCATACCGCATACATACATGCCTACCTGCCCTGCTTTAAGTGGTTCAAACTGACGTTTGCCGCCAGTGAGTGAATCATAAATGACAAGCTGAGACATCGCATCGGCAAGTGGTGTGGTCATAATAAAAAAGCCTTTTGATAAAAATAAAGAAAATAAAACGTAACCTATTATCTTAGCGAAAACGGCAGGAAAATACTACAATAGCCAGATAACTAAAACTTGCACACATTTAAAAACTATTAAGGATAAGAGATGGGCAATCGTTTGAGCAAAATATATACACGTACCGGTGATGATGGTAGTACTGGTATGGCAGATGGTAGCCGCGTGAGTAAAGCGGATAATCTATTTAGCGTTATGGGTGATATCGACGAGCTCAATTCACACATCGGTTTGGTACGAGCGCATCTGACACAAGCTATAACTGATAGTAAAAACCCAAGCGCGCAACAGTTACCTGAACGCTTGCAACAAAAAGCGTCAGATGTCACTCAAGCGCTAGTGGTGCTTCAGCATCTATTATTCAACATCGGTGGCGAGCTTGCTATGCCAGAATATGAAGGTGTTAATCCTGCTCATATAGACTGGTTAGAACAACAAATCGATGCGATGAATACTAGCCTGCCGCCGCTAAAGGACTTTATCCTGCCTACAGGTTCATTATTGGTCAGTCAATTGCATGTAGCACGTAGTGTGTGTCGCCGTGCTGAGCGCCAAGCTGTGCTATTACAGCAAGAGCATCCACAAGCCATTCGCAGTACTGCGCTTAGCTTTATCAATCGTTTATCTGATTGGTTGTTTGTCGCTGCACGTTTTTGCACGGATCCAAGGCAGATCTCTGAGGTACTGTGGGACAGTCAAGTCTTAGAGAACGTTGTCATCGATCATAAAAACATCCGTCAACCTGATGATCAATGAACGTATATTATATGCAAAACGCCTACAACTTATGCTAGTTGCAGGCGCTATTTAGATTTAGAGCAAGGAATCTAGCAGTTAATAGGTTGCGCTTTCATCTTCCACAATAATCATATCGATGCTGTCATCCTTTGGGACAACTTTTGGTGCTTCAGGCGTCACTGGTGGCTTGGCATCGACACTAGGTAGTGAAGCTGTTTCTTCGACACTATTGTCATTATTACTTTTATTGATAGTAGGCGGCGTAGCAGGCTCAGCTGGGCGCGCAGGCTCGACTGGTGTGACAGGCTTTGGTTGACGCTTTATCTGATTCTCACTATTCTTGCGAGCTGCTTCACGGCGACGTGCTGCTTCTTGCTTTTGACGCTCCGCTCGTTGTTCTTCTACAACTGACTGTGTCACAGAGCTTGCCATCACATCAGACACAATAGCGATAAGAGCTGGCTGACCTGCAATACGGGCTTGTATTTGCCCACTTTGCGCACCAGCAACATAGGTGAATGCATCATCGACTAACATATTATTGTTAATACGGATGTTGTTTTGAGCGAGTCGCGTTTGCAGACTTGGCTGATTGCTCGCCGCACTCATCTGACTGGCTTGGTACAAATCTTCGCTTGGCAATGTCATACTAACGCTTGCTTGACAAGTTGTCATACCATTTGCATTGGCTTCTTGTAAGATGGCAGCATTTTGCACATCAATCATTACCCCATCTACTTTATCAATTAAGACACTGTTGTCTATGCTGACTTCTGCAATGTTCGCATAGTTGGCAGCCGTTGACTGTGCTTGCTGATTAAGTGTGTTTCTTAAAGCAGATTTCAAACGATCTTGTACCATTGGATTATCACAGCTAATAGCAGGAACAACCGTACCATCATTGGCTGCTGGTTGCTCAGTAGTAACCTCAGCTGTCTCAGTAGTATCATCTTTATCCGAACGTTCACAACCAGCAATCGCTAAACCACATATCACACTAATACCAGCAATTTGCTGCCATTTTGACCACTTTTTATTTGCTACGCTCATATTTGTTTTGCTCCCGATTTACTCATTTGCACCGTCAACGGTAGACAGTATAGCTATCTAGGTTGCCATAACGCTGTAACAGCTTTATACGACCAATATTAAAATCAGCTCATTATACGAGGTTTGTAGCAGATGGTCAGTAATGTGGACCATTGATATACAAATAAAACCCATCAAAGACTATAAAAGCCCTTTTTAGTTGCAAAAACGCAACAAACACTCATTAAGCTGTTTATGTGTAAAACAGTCTGGTTGCTTGTTTAAGTTGATCAGTATTATTGCTTTGTTTTAGCTGTACAAAACCAAACTCTACTATACTTCTCTTCTGTTTTACGCAAAAATTTATGAGGCATCATATTATTGATCAACAGATAATTGATGATAGGTAGTTATGATAAAACTTGAGAATACTTTGCTCCTAGGTCATCGAGGCGCACGCAGTGAAGCATTGGAAAACACGCTATTTGGTTTTGAACATGCTTATAAGCTACAGGCACAAGGCTTGTCAGGCGTAGAGTTTGACGTACAACTTACTGCCGATGGTCATCTGGTAATATTTCATGACGAGACGCTACAACGACTTTGCGGCTTACAGTCACGAGTGGACCAGCTAAGCTTGATTGAAATTCAGCGCCAACTACAATTAGGTCATAAAATAATTACCTTGGACATGTTAGCGCAGTCTATGACCTACTCTCCTACTATTTTTTCTCAATCACAGGTCCCTAAAGACCTAGTCACTCGAGTAACTGAAACAACTAAAGTAGCTAAGACTCAAAACCACAAAATATCGCTACCTGCTTTAACTCAGTTCACTCATATTGAGCTGGAGATTAAGACTCATAACCGAACAAATTACTCTAAACTGATACAAGCGTTAATACGCTATCTGGTAGGTACGCCCCTTGCCAGCCTGCCTATCGTTCTTACTACTTTTGATGTGCAACTTTTGGCCCAATTGCAATGCAATAAACTGCTTGCAAATATTCCGCGTGGCTTACTGGTACGAACACCGCAATCGATAGTCTCAGCACCTAATACCGCCTTACAACTGGGCTGTACCCAGCTTGGCATACATTATCCCCTCATCACCAAATCTATTATCCAAAACGCGCATCGTTACGGTTTACCAGTCAGTGCGTGGACGGTAAACGATATAGAAATTGCAAAAAAACTTGTCGAGTGGCAAGTAGACGTCATTATTACTGACATTCCAAGTCAATTATTATAAATTTTTTTTGACAATTGTCGTAAGCTAGTGGCTTATATTACTATTTGCGTCATATATTTAGCTTGATTTGCTAAGGTTTTTAGCGCTTATGATAAGACGGCTTTAGCTATTTATTAATCAATGGTTTCTTAACATAGCTTTAGTAGAACTTACACTTTCACACAATACCTGATAGCTAACAGGGTATTTACAATAAAATATCGAATAACTCATACAAGTTATTGTTATTTATTAATATTTTTCTAGTGTATAAACGTTCACTTTCTGCTTCTTTTAGGGTAATATAGAGCCTGAAACTAATACCGCTAGGAAAATTATATGATTGCAAAAAAAGCAATGGGCTTACCGCTTAAAGGCTTACGTTTCGCTATCAAATCTGGTGACAGCATTTTGGATAACGCAACCACTCAGGTTGGACGTTTTAAAACGTGGTTTGATAATAACAAAGCGAAAGCTGCGCTTGATGAGCAGCCTACCGCAAAACGTAACTATACAAAAACTGCTAAGCAAAATGACGTCACTACAAGTAACCATACTCTTGATTTACAAGAGCTTGAATTTAAAAAAGCGCCTATCAATTGGATACCGGCGACTATACTAGTAGCGACTCCTATTGCTGCTGCTGTCATTACTCCATGGTATTTGTTTACCCATCAAGTAAGCGCGCCTGTCTGGGGTGTTTTTGGTGCTTTTATGGTATGGACAGGCATTAGTATTACTGCAGGTTATCATCGCTTGCTGTCGCATCGTGCTTACAAAGCGCATCCAGTGGTAAAAAACTTTTTACTACTAGGTTCAACGCTAGCAGTACAAGGCTCTGCATTTGACTGGGTCTCAGGTCACCGTACCCATCATCGCCATGTTGATGATCGTATAGAAGACCCTTATTCAGCCAAACGTGGTTTTTGGTTCAGTCATATCGGCTGGATGCTACGTAATTATCCAAGTGGTAAGTTTGACTATAAAAACATTCCAGACTTAACTAAAGACAAAGTCCTTCAAATTCAGCATAAGTATTATGGTCTTTGGGTACTAGCAGCCAACGTTGGATTGGTCGCAGCCGTTGGTTGGTTAGTGGGTGATGTTTGGGGTACGCTTGTACTTGCAGGTTTGTTACGTCTAGTATTGACGCATCACTTCACGTTCTTTATCAACTCGTTATGTCATATGTTTGGTAGCCGTCCTTATACTGATACCAATACTGCACGCGATAATTTCTTTTTAGCTCTATTTACATGGGGTGAGGGTTATCATAATTACCATCATTTCTTCCAATATGATTATCGTAATGGTGTGAAATGGTGGCAGTACGATCCAACCAAATGGTTGATCGCTGGTCTCTCTAAAGTTGGCTTAACAACTGAGTTACGTACAGTCGATGACACTACGATCAAACATGCTGAAGTACAAATGCAGTTTAAACAAGCTCAGCAGCAAATCGATACGGTAAGTGCAAGCGGCCTTGATATTCCTCATGTCATGCAAAGCTTCCAAGATCGCATCAAGTTTGAGTATGATGCGTTCACGCAAACAGTAGAAGAATGGCAGGCGTTAAAAGCCAAAGCAGTTGAGATGAAAAAAACGGAATTTGCAGATCGCTTGCATGAAGTGGACGATAAGCTCAAGCTTGAGTATGCCAAGATTGAACAAAAAATCCATGCGCATAATGATAATTTGAAAATTGCTTTTCGCTCAATTGGCTATAAAGATAAAGCTGCTTAAGATGAGCTGATTTATTGCTCGTTAGTGTTCTATTAAATGTTATCTAATCCCCCTTTCTACAGAAGATAGGGGGATTTTTTATGGCGTTTAAAAACATACGCGCAGTTTGACAGCATACCAGTCATTAGTCATTAGTCATTAGTCATTAGTCATTAGTCATTAGTCATTAGTCATAGTAGATTACAAGATATGGACAGAGTCTACAGGTGTAATATTAAGGCTATGTTATAGTAGATTTATCGTTATTTTCTATTATATATCTCTAGTCAGTTTCCACAGGAAAATACCACATGCATTATCAGAACACCTATGTCAATCTAGACCCACGCTTATATCATAAACAGCCCCCAACGGCGCTTGAAAGTCCGCGTGCAGGGCATTTTAATACCCAAGTAGCAGAACAGCTTGGTTGGGCCGATGATAAAGACTTAATGGCGCGCTGGGTAGATATCGTTGGAGGTCAGTACATCCCTTCTCAGTTCGAGCCTTTGGCGATGGCTTATGCAGGTCATCAGTTTGGACAATGGGCAGGTCAATTAGGTGATGGACGCGGCTTGCTCGTGGCGCAAGTATTGGACCGCAATAACCAACTGCAAGACTTGCACCTTAAAGGCTCAGGTCTAACGCCTTACTCACGAATGGGTGACGGGCGCGCGGTATTGCGCAGTACTATTCGTGAATATTTGTGTGGTCATGCCCTGACACAACTTGATATCCCCTCCTCTAATGCGCTTGGCTTTGTGGTTTCCGACACTCCAGTACGTCGCGAGCGTATGGAGGCGGGAGCGGCGTTGATGCGCGTTGCCGATAGTCACATTCGCTTAGGACACATAGAGTGGATTGCAAGCTTTGCTCCTGATTTGCTTGGTGAATTTACTAATTATATGATTGAAACCTACTATCCAAAATCTCGTGATAGCGAGACGCCAGTATTGGCATTTTTACAAGCAGTCGTTGAGCGTACGGCACGGATGATAGCTGACTGGCAGTTGATCGGGTTTGCTCATGGAGTGATGAATACCGATAATCTATCCATCACTGGTAGCACTTTGGATTTTGGGCCATTTGGTTTTATGGAACGTTTTAATCCTGCTTGGATCAATAACCACTCAGACCATACCGGACGCTACACCTATCAAAACCAGCCTGCTATCGGTCATTGGAATCTTAATGTTTGGTTGCCACACTTTATGCGCTTAGAGGGCGTGACGCGTGAAGCGTTATCAGATTGCTTAGCCCCTTATGAACCAACCTTTATGCAACATTATCAACAAGGACTGTGTCGTAAGTTAGGATTGCCGCATCAAAAAGAAAGCTTAAGCTTAGCTTTTGAGTGGCTGACCTTACTAGAAGACAACTTGCTTGATTATACCAATAGCTTTCGTGCCCTCTTAGGTTTAGTATCTCCAGAGAATTACCCTTATGAGAAGCAATTATTAGCCACCTTGACTCATGAATTGCAAGGTGAGGCATTACAAGTATGGCAAGATTGGTCAGCGCGTTATTTAGCGCATGTGCAAGCGCTATCTATTGAACAAGTCGTCACCGACATGCAAACGACTAATCCTGTCTATGTACTCCGTAATAGCATGGCTCAGCGCGCTATCACTGCTGCTGAACAAGGGCAGTTTGAAGAGGTGTCACGCTTATATGAATTGCTTGCCAGCCCATATACGGTACAAGATATCGCAACAGCGCTTGATAGTACCCCTCCAGCTCCTAATGCACCGCAGATGCCGATCAGTTGTTCTTCATAAATACTACAGAATCTCTTTTTGATTACTACTATTAAACCCTAACAGAGGGTAATAAACGTTTTTTATTATTCTCTGTTTAGTTGTTAATCATTATGTCACTTCTAAAAAATCTTGAGATGAAACCACTAACCTAATAACTGACAGTAAAATTTAGACTAAATTTAAAACAATAGTCACAATATTGAATATATATTGTAAATTTCACTTTATTTGTTACTATCAACTGGCTAAATGTTCGTTATCAATTTATTATATAAGTTATGCACTTCGTTATGATTGACTCGGCAGCTAATTATCAATAATGCTAGACTAAAATAGCTAAGTTTATTAGCTTTTCGCTTTACGTTATCATCTGATCATAGCCTAACGCTTTTTTGACTGTGCATCGCCTTTTAATAGTCGCTTAGTAGCTCCTTAATCTGTTATTTGCTGGAGCTTATATTCGACGATTTTTTGGGGTCGAGCGTTACTTTATTTTGTTTATCACACTTTGTTTTATTTCAATTTATTCCAACAATGGCCATTATTATGAATGACGATACCAATTTGAATATGGATAATCCTAATACAGATAAAGAACAGTTCGAACAGGCTGCTCTACATTATCATGAGTTTCCAAGACCAGGTAAAATCTCGGTAACACCTATTAAACAACTGGCTAACCAGCGTGATTTGGCTTTAGCCTATTCGCCAGGTGTCGCAGTACCTTGTCTTGAGATTCAAAAAGACCCAACGACAGCCGCTAAATATACAGCACGTAGTAATTTGGTTGGTGTTATTACTAACGGTACTGCCGTATTGGGTTTGGGTGATATCGGTCCGCTGGCGTCAAAACCAGTGATGGAAGGTAAAGGGGTATTATTCAAAAAATTCGCTGGTATCGATGTTTTTGATATTGAAATTCAACAAAATGATCCTGACAAATTTATTGAAGCGGTTGCATCACTGGAGCCAACGTTTGGTGGTATTAACTTAGAAGACATCAAAGCACCTGAATGTTTTAAAATCGAGCGCGAGCTGCGTAAACGTATGAACATTCCAGTTTTTCATGACGATCAACATGGTACCTCTATTATCGTTGCTGCCGCCATGCTAAACGCCCTCATTTTGACTGGCAAAAAGATTGAAGAGATCAAAATCGTCTGTTCAGGTGCTGGTGCTGCGGCTATTTCTTGCCTAGACATCATCTGTGCTCTTGGTGTTGATCAGAACAATATTTTCGTTTCTGATTCACGCGGTATTATCACCACCAGTCGTGAGAATCTAGACGAATCAAAACAACGTTATGCTCGCGACACCGATGCTAGTACCATTGATGATGTGATGGACGATGTGGACATGTTTATCGGCCTATCAATGCCTGGCATTTTAAGCCCCGATATGGTACGCCGTATGGCAAAAAACCCTATCATCTTTGCTCTCGCCAATCCAACGCCTGAAATCATGCCAGAATTGGCGCATTCAGTACGTCCAGACGTCATTATGGCGACCGGACGCTCAGATTATCCAAACCAAGTTAACAACGCATTATGCTTTCCTTATATCTTCCGTGGGGCATTAGATGTAGGTGCAACGACTGTTAACGAAGAAATGAAAATTGCTTGCGTACGTGCGATTGCAGCGATGGCGCACGTTGAAGCGACGCCGACCACGAACGTCAGAAATATCGACAAAATGAGAAGCTTTGGCCCTGATTATCTGATTCCAGGACCGCTAGAGCCAAACTTAATCATCGAGATTGCCTCTGCAGTTGCAAAAGCGGCGATGGACTCAGGTGTTGCAACCTTACCGATTGATAACTTAGATACTTATCGTCAGCGCTTATCAGAATTTGTGTATAACTCAGCGTTTGTGATGAAGCCTATCTTCTCTCGTGCGAAGTCAGATCCAAAGCGTATCGTTTACTGTGAAGGTGAAGATAACAATGTCCTTCTTGCCGTACAAGTCGTCGTTGATGAAAAGCTGGCAAAACCTATCTTGGTTGGACGTCCATCAGTCATTGAAAACAATATTGAGAAGCTTGGCTTACGTCTAAAAGACGGTGAGAACATTACCATTATCAACCAAGATGATGATCCTCGTTATAAAGATTACTGGCAAGGTTATTACGAAAAAAATAAACGCCGCGGTGTCAGTATTGAGCTTGCTCGTCGTGATGTCCGTCGCAAGACCAGCCTTATTGGTGCGCTTCTGGTCGAAAATGGTGACGCTGAGGGCATGATCTGCGGTACGTTTAGCCATTATCAATTACATCTTGATTATGTCCAAAAAGTCATTGGTAAAAAAGACGGTGTAAGTGACTTTTATGCGATGAATGCGGTACTCATGCAAGATCGCAATATCTTTATTGCTGATACCTATATTCATGAAGACCCTACTGCTGAACAATTGGCTGAAATGACCGTATTGGCTGCGGATCAATTGCACCGCTTCGGCATCACGCCGCGCGTCGCTTTGGTATCACATTCAAACTTTGGTACCTCTGATCGCGTTAGTGCTGTCAAAATGCGCAAAGTCTATAAGCTACTAAATGAGATGAATGTGGATTTCGATTTTGATGGTGAGATGCAAGGTGATGCTGCGCTTAATGAGCATATTCGTTTAGAAGATATGCCATCAAGTCACCTAAAAGGTGCGGCCAATTTGCTTATTTTGCCAACGCTTGATGCTGCAAACATTGCCTTTAATTTGCTTAAAACAGCAACAAATAGCGCCTCTATTGGTCCAATCTTACTGGGAGCCAATAAGCCTGTTCATATCTTGACGCCATCAGCGACAGCTCGTCGCGTGGTCAATATGACGGCGCTTGCTGTCACTGAAGCGCAAGACTTAGAAAACGAGAAGTAATTGCCGCATTATATTTATCGATGAGCTGCTACTGTTCATGATTAATAGTAGTAGTTTGCTATACTAAGACCAGTCTATATCATCGTCATAAATGGTATAGACTGGTTTTTTTTGCTTCAATAAAATGATAATAATATTCATCTGATTAAAATTTGTTTGACGAATAAAAGAGGTTTCCATGCAAGTTTATCTCGTTGGTGGTGCAGTTCGTGATCAGCTGTTAGATCGCCCTATTACCGATAAAGACTTTGTGGTGGTAGGTGCAACCGTCGATGAGATGCTAGCAGCAGGCTTTATTCAAGTCGGTGCAGACTTTCCCGTATTTTTGCACCCGACTACTCAAGAAGAATATGCACTCGCACGTACTGAGCGCAAACTTGGTCGTGGTTATCAAGGCTTTAGCGTACATGCTAGCCCTGATGTAACGTTGCAAGATGACTTACAGCGCCGTGACTTAACCATCAATGCGATGGCGATTGAAGTCAACAGTTTAACCGACGACACGCCTCTCACGGGTGAAATCATAGATTATCATGGTGGACTCGATGATATTCAGAGCAAGACCTTACGTCATATATCGCAGGCTTTTAGCGAAGATCCGCTACGGGTACTGCGAGTCGCGCGTTTTTATGGACGTTATTATAGCTTATGTTTTCACATCGCTGAGGAAACCCTCATACTCATGCGCCAACTGGTCGCCTCAGGTGAGCTTGCACATTTAAGTGCAGAGCGCATTTGGCAAGAATCAAGCCGTGCCACCATGCAGACATCACCACAGGTTTATTGGGAACAGCTATATGCAATCGGTGCTCTAACTGAGTACTTTGCGCCATTGCATCATGCTTGGAGCAATGTGCACATACGAGAAACAGTGCAGACGGCGCTATACTTTGCCGGTCAAATGCAGTTGAATTTATCCCAGCGCTGGACATTATTAATGGCTAGTCTTGATCAATCGTTATTTGCTTCCAAACCTGACCCTAAATCTTCATCCCCTCATATAAGTATGACTGTTACGGATGATGAGAGAAAGACTGCTCTAAAGGCCATTATCTCTATAAGCAATAGCGCCAAAGTCCCTAAAACACCTACTCAGTTTGCAAGCTTATTCGTTACCCAAGCTGGGAAATTAAGCGCAGTCAATGAACTAAACGCTACTCAAAAGATTGATCTTATCCAAGCATGTAGCGCTCATAAAGAGCCTAACAAGCTCTCGCAGCTATTGGTCACCAGTCACGTATTACAGCTAGCAAAACAACATCGCCAAATGATGCTTGCATTAAATAGCTTCCATGCTATTGGTATAGAAAACATAGATCCAGATATCAAAGGCGCTGCAATCGGCAAAGCGTTAAATGAGGCACGTGCTGCGCATCTGTTCTCTATGGAGCAATCTATAGCCAGTCCTAACTAACAGTGTCATATATTTTATCTATAGGCAAAGCTAACAACCTTTTTTATCAAACAAAATACGATTAAAAGATGGAACTGTATTTTTATGGCAATCGAATCCACAGTGAAGAGCGACACAAACCCATCTATTGACGTGAACAATGACCTCTCATACAGTGATAGTCCCGTCATACTCGTCACCGGTAGCGCCAAGCGTATTGGCGCAGCTATCATTCGAGCAGCGCATCATCAAGGCTACCGTGTCATTATCCATTGTCATCGTAGCGAGCAACAAGCAATAGCGCTAGCAAACCAGCTTAACGAAATCCGTGATAATAGTGCGACAGTTGTCGTTGCGGATTTAGCAGTTGTCATCAATAGCCATTTATTAACTCAGTTTGTTCAAACCGTTATAGATAGATTTGGACAGCTTGATGTGTTAGTACATAACGCATCACGATTTTACCCTACTCCGCTCAATAGTATAGATAATGACCAATGGGATGAGCTGTTTTTAAGCAATGCTAAAGCGCCGTTATTACTGAGTCAGGCGTTTCTACCTTACTTACAAACGCAGTATGGATGCATCATTAGCCTACTTGATATTCACGCTCATAATAAACCGTTTAAACACTATACCGTCTATAATATGGCAAAAGCGGCTCAACGTATGATGGTGCAGTCGCTAGCGCTAGAGATGGCACCACTAGTACGAATCAATGGTGTCGCGCCTGGGGTCAATATCTTACCAGATGCCAATAGCGATCAAGCACTTGATGATACGCAGCAACAAAATATCATCGACTCTGTGCCGATGCAGCGAATCGGTACACCAGATGATATCGCCCACAGCGTATTATATTTAGCAAAGGCAAGCTATATCACAGGAGAGGTTATTAATGTCGATGGCGGTCGTGGTTTGACTCTCGCTGGAAGCAATTTTTAGTCAGTAAGCAAAAAGAGCTGAATAATATCGTTTAGTTGTTATCTTTTACTTGAAAATTTAAAAAAATCAGGTATCATTGTGCGTCTAACGTTAGGGCCCATAGCTCAGTTGGTTAGAGCAGAGGACTCATAATCCTTTGGTCGTAGGTTCAAGTCCTACTGGGCCCACCATATTCAAACCCTTACAGTCATTGACTTGTAAGGGTTTTTTATTGTCTAAAATTTATGCGAACGCATGGACTTAGTTGGTTTTTTGATACTATCTTGATACTTTGACCCTTATAGTAATTAAAGTATGATACTACTAACACTATGGTTATATACTGCTGCATGGGTGATATATGAAGGTTAAACTTACCAAAAAATTTATAGATTCAGTAGACTATACCGCTAAAGGTACTGAAATCTATATGGACGATGTGTTAACTGGTTTTGCGCTACGTGTGGGCAAACAATCCAAACGTTATACATTACATAAGCGTATTAACGGAAAGCTATATAGAGATGAAGTGGAAGAAACGCACTTGATTACGCTAACCGAAGCACGTGAAAAAGCCAGCATAATGATGGCTAATATAAAAAAAGGTCTGCATGTTTATGACGGGCTTCATGAGGTCTTGGAAGAGCCGAAAGATAAGACCAATAATGTACCAACACTGAGAGATGCATATACCTACTTTAAATCAGCAAAGACTAGCTTAGCTAAAGGCACTATTGACACTTATGATGGTCAAATACTAAACAAGCTAGATGATTGGCTAGATATATCTTTAAATGATATATCTAAGTCAATGATAAGTGATAAGCATAAAGAGATAAGCAAGCATAGTAAAGCTCAGGCTAACGCAACTATGAGAGCTCTAAGGTCAGTTTGGAATTATTGTCGTGATAGCTTTTTAGATGATAACGAAGACTTTTTAATTAAAGAGCAACCAGTACGCATACTTAACGCCAAGAAAGATTGGAATATAATTAAGCCGCGTACTAAACATGTTGAAGAAGAATATTTAGGTATGTATCTCAAAACACTTTTAAATTATGTTGATAGAAGCTCACACCTGCAAGCGCCCCATAGCAATAATGCACGAGATATCATGCTACTTTTTATGTTCACTGGTGTGCGTTTAAATGAAGCGCAGCCCTTAAAGTGGTCTGACGTCGACCTTATAGCTGGCAGGATAGTATTCAAAGCTACAAAAAATGGTTCTAATTATCATATGCCTACTAGTGATATCTTACAAGCTCTGCTTGAAGAAAGATTCAGATTAAGCGCTGGCAAGCAATGGGTATTCCCGAGCAACTTGAAAGCTAGCGATGACCATATAAAAGATTTAAGCCGTAGTTATAAGGCCATAAGTAATCAAACAAACTTGTATATTACACCACATGATTTGCGCCGCACTTTTGGAACGGTAGCTAATAACTCAAGCATCAGCTATCCAGTCCTTAAACGCTTGCTCAATCACCGTGAAGCTAAATCAACCGATGATGTTACCCTACAATATATCCAAGTGTCACAGCGGCAACTAAGAGACGCTTCAAATTCAATAGAGTCTTTCTATTGTCGGCATGCTGGCATGACACAAAGCGATTTTATAAAACAACTTATATAAAGAAATACTTCACTTGTCATATATTTGCATGAGCCTTTCCTAAAAAGTGTGTAACTGCTTATAATCCACTAACAGGAGAATAAGCAATGACTAACCAATCTGACATCAAGAAACTGGCTGAGCAAATGGCCAGCAGCATGAAAGTCTTCGATGACATCAAAGACTTTCAAAAGCAGCTCATGCAGTCCTTCATCGACACTGCCCTAGAAGCAGAAATGGAAGAGCATCTCGGCTACCCCAAGCATGAAAAGGCAGACAGGCCTAATAAGCGCAATGGGCACACTAAAAAGAGAGTCCGTAGCGACACAGGCGAGCTTGAGATCTCCACCCCCAGAGACCGCGACAGTAGCTTTGAGCCTGTACTTGTCAGTAAGCATCAAACCCGTATTTCAGGTCTTGATGACAAAATCATATTTCACTACAGGCTTAGCCTTACGTCTTGCGCTTCGGGCAAGTGTCTCCCAGACACTTGCTGATCCTCGCTCATACGCCAAAGGTCAAACCACCACCGAGATTGTAGAGAGCATCAAAGAGCTCTACGATGTCGACATCTCAAGCAGCTTGGTTTCCAGAGTCACGGATAATATCTTAGATGACATCACCGCTTGGCAGAACCGGCCACTGAGCAGCGTCTATCCTATCGTCTACTTAGACTGCATTGTCGTCAAAGTTCGTCAGGACAAGCAGTGACCCCTGCCGTCAAATCCGTACACATAAACTTGGGAGATTTTAATTACGCAGCCTGACGATAATAATCAAACCACACCTGTCTTGGCGATTGATAGCCCAAACCCTTTTGAATTCTAGTCTGATTGTAGTACAGCTCGATATAACTGATAATATCATTGATGGCTGTGAACCTTGTTTTATAGTCTTGATGATATACCAGCTCATTCTTTAATGTGCCCCAGAAGCTTTCTATCAGAGCGTTATCGAAACAGTTGCCTTTGCCGCTCATTGAGCCTATAAATTGATGCTGCCTAATGGTCTTGTGGTAGGCATGGCTGCAATACTGGCTGCCTCTGTCTGAATGAACGATTAGCCCTTTGCTTGGACGTTTATTCCTGATGGCCATGTTCAATGCGCGACAGACCAAATCTGCGGTCATGCGTTTGTTGATCGCATAGCCGACCAGCTCTTTGGTATATAAGTCTTTGACTCCCGCTAAATACAACCAGCCCTCATGTGTCCAGATATAGGTGATGTCGCTTACCCATGCTTGGTTAGGGCGACTGGTGTCAAACTTCTGATCGAGCACGTTTGGATAGACCAGTTTGTGATGATTAGAGTCAGTGGTGACTTTAAAGCGCTTATGACGACGACATTTAATGCCGTGTTGCTCTTTGATGCTTCTTACCATATACAGGCTAATGTTATGGCCTTGCTCGCTTAGATGAGCATGCAGTCGATCTGCGCCATAACGTTCTTTCGTTTCATTGTGAGCCGCTTTAACCAGTAATTCAGACTGGTTGCGATGTACCTGCTGACAGCTGATATCACGACTCAGCCAGTCGTAGTAGCTTGATGGTTTAACGCTAAGTACGCGGCACATCCTACTGATGCTAAAGATTTGCTGGTTGTCTTTGATAAAGGCGTACTTTACTAACTGTTTTTCGCGAAGTACGCCGTCGCCAACTCGAGCATAGCTCTCCCCTTGCGTCGGGGCGAAGCAGTGCTTCGCTTTATCCCTCCTCATTTAGTATTTCGCGTTCCTCTTCAGCCACTTTGAGCTGCCGCTTGAGCTGCTTTATTTCTTGAAGAGCACTCATAAGATCAGGATCGTATTGCTCTGTGCCGACAAGCTTGCCTTGATTGGCTTTGTTATGCCAATTTGAGAGCGTGTGCATGGCAATGCCAAGCTGCTTTGCAGTGGCTGAGATATTGCCATTATTGTCTGATATCTTCTTGACGGCCTCGGCTTTAAATTCGTCACTGTAGGTTCTTACTTTCTTGGTCATGATAAACTCCGATTAATACGCTTAGTTTACCAAGTTTACCTCTACGGTTTCTTCAGCATAGCTCATATAGCTAAGTTCAAGAGAGAAAAAAGTATTTGCACCTGTTATAAGAAGATATATGCCAACCAGTATAGTGACAATATCATATTCAATTCTTCTAATTAAATTGATAATACTAATTATTATAAAAACAAGACCTGTCACTAGAGAGACAGTTCCCTTAAGAAGTATGTCTGGGTTAAATATATATATACTTACGAGCATAACTATAATCGCTATGCCAAATTTCGTATAAATGGGTGTTTTTTGTGTTGATGCAACTTTTTTAGATTGGTTTTTCATTTGATAGTCTGTATGGGGTTGGCGTCCTAGTGAGGACTTGAATCTTTGGCTGTAAGTTAGCGTTATTTATAGCAGGTCCGTGTAGTTAAATATTGTGCTCACAGATATGCTCCAATTAGTATTAGCATATGTTTACTGGATTGAGCCAAACCTTTATATATACTTAGAATATCATTCGAGTTTTGAAAGGATACAAAATCGTGAAAGGTAATAATCAATACGTTTATGAAAAGTCTACAAGTAAGCTCATTATGGGTATGTTTGCTTTGGGCAGCTTAATCGCCATGAGCGGTTGTAATAGCAGTCTTATTAATAGCCAGCCGATGCAGGTAGTGAATAATAAACCTATAGCAAGCAAGACTGAGAACGCTTCGCCCCCAAAGACTGATAAGGATTATGTCGCTGCTGACGACTCTGCTGCGACAGCAGATGGTATCTCTCAAGTGGTTAGTGCCAATAACCAGTTTGCTATTGAGCTATATCAGCAAATAAATAAGCAGCCAAAACAATTAGATAAAAATGTCTTTTTCTCACCCTATAGCTTGTCTACTGCAATGGCAATGCTCTATACCGCAGCAGAAGGGGAAACGAAGCAACAAATTCAAAAGACCTTTCATTATCCGACATCAGCTATCCTTAACCCCAATAGCGCAGCGCTATACAATCAATTTAATAAACCCAATCCAAATCATGAGTTAAGCACGGTTAATGACTTGTGGATGCGTCAAGGCTTGAGTCCCAATCAAACTTATTTGGATACCGTAAAACGTTATTATGGCGGTCAAGTCACCAATCTTGATTTCAAGAACAGTCCCGAGCCATCACGTCAGACTATCAATAAGACTATTGCCAAACATACCAAGCAGATGATTCTTGAGCTGCTACCAAGTGGTAGTATTGATCCTAGCACTGCTACGGTATTGACCAATGCGGTCTATTTTAAAGGTGATTGGAAAAAGCCGCTTTCAGTCAGAAATTGGGTTCAACCTTTTTATAATCTTGATGGCACAACGACTGATATCAATATGATGTATGAGACAGATACTTTCGGTTATGTAGAAGATGAGCAAGTACAAGTCCTGCAATTACCCTACAAGGGCGATGAGTTATCGATGCTAGTAGTCTTACCAAAATCAAAAGATGCTGTTGCTATGCAAAATCTAGTTAAGAATTTAAATACTACTCAAGTTAGCCGATGGACTGAAACGTTAGAGAAAAAAGAAATTTCCTTATATTTACCGAAATTTAAATTAGAAGAAAATTATCAGATGGAGTCGCTACTAACCAAGATGGGTATGCCGATAGCATTTGATAGCCGTGCTGATTTCAGCTTATTCAATGAAAGATTGCCGTTAGTAGTGGACTCTGTTATTCATAAAGCGGTGGTTGAGGTTGATGAGAAAGGTACGGTAGCGGCTGCGGCTACAGCCATTGTTATAGATGTGACGTCTGCTTCATACAACGCTGAGTTTGAGGCTAATCATCCGTTTATATTTATGATTAAGGACAATAAAACCGATGCTATATTGTTCTTAGGGCAGGTAAATAAACTTTAGTAGGAAACAGCTCAATAAGGGTATGCCTATTGTGAACCAATCAGGCGCTCTAACTGGTTCGGTTCCCTAGTGAGGACTTGAACCTTTGGCTGTGAGGTATTTATATCAGAGGTTTTAGTTATTAAAATAGCCACAGTGTACATTCCTAGGTACATATAATGATGTTTTTATGCGTAAAACTATAGGCGATCGGAATTTTTGTCTAGGTGCAGTTTATACTCTAATTGTTCGTATAAATGATATGGAACTTAACCCTTTGTTATGGATACTGAAAAATGAAATGTGTTATACCAATATTTGTCTTAATTTCTCTATTAACAACGGGATGTCAAAATAATATTCAGGAAATTGATACTGATGAGCGAACTTCGGTTAAGGATTCAAAAGTAAACGAAAATAATTTATCTAGCAGAGATTCAGATTTTCCGTTACCGAACTACGGAAAAGTCTACATGATAGATAAAAACGGTAATGCTAGAAGCGACATTGTTACAGAATATGAAGCATGTAATGAAGGTAGACTAACTATCAGAAACGGCTGTGTTACTCTGACCTACCCTAAAGACCGTTATCCTGCGTCTACAGCTGAAGATGATTTTGCAAGTATGCCTATCTTCCCTGAAGGATCAAAGTTTATTGAAGATGGACAAGCGATAGAAGTCAACAACAAGACTTATCGTGATGGTGATTATGTAGAAATGAGTGGTCGTGAGACTATAAGAGATTTCGGAAAATATTTTTCAAGTAGTAGACCATATACCCCTGTACCAGATCGTTGCAAAGCTGATGAATACTGGGAAGTTGGTGGAACAGGGTTGAGATTAATGGATTGAGGATAATTTTATTGGGTATAGCTTTTGAAACCATTTTTCTTTATATTGTCACTTAGACAGGCTGGGCATTTGATGTATAGTGTCATTTGCATTTCACTATTTATCAATTTCTCAGCCTGTTTTTTTTCAGCCTACTTTTTGAACCACCACCCGGATATAAATGTAGCTATGAATAAAACAACTTTTAAAATATCGAAGATGGACTGCCCTTCGGAGGAAAACCTAATCCGAATGAAATTAGAGGGCCACTCGAATATTGAACATCTTGAGTTCGACATTCCTAACCGTCAATTAACTGTGTTTCATCATGACAATATAGAAGGGATAGAGACTGCTATTCATGACCTAAAATTAGGAGACACCCTACTCTCGACCGAAACCATTGACCCCTCTGATCCCAACAATAATTTTAAAATTGATGCTGACTCTAGTCACAAAAAAGATGCTGAGCAAAGAAAGCTACTATGGATAGTGCTGGTCATTAACTTTGCTTTCTTTATTATTGAAATGAGCACGGGACTGATTTCTCGTTCGATGGGGTTGGTCGCCGACAGCTTAGATATGTTAGCAGATAGCTTCGTGTACGGAATTAGCTTATTTGCGGTCGGTGGAACGGTCATTAAGAAAAAACGGATTGCTAGAATTGCCGGATATTTTCAAATTACGCTAGCGATTCTTGGTTTTTTAGAAGTACTAAGACGTTTCTTTGGCAATGAGCAATTACCTGACTTTTCTACCATGATAGTCATATCGATTC
Source organism: Psychrobacter sp. 1U1 (assembly GCF_051847535.1). Classification (NCBI taxonomy): domain Bacteria; kingdom Pseudomonadati; phylum Pseudomonadota; class Gammaproteobacteria; order Moraxellales; family Moraxellaceae; genus Psychrobacter; species Psychrobacter sp. 1U1. Next base: position 495,170 of record NZ_JBPYDD010000003.1, read on the forward strand.
TTGCGCTAATTGCAAACTCGATTTGCCTCTATTTACTACAAAAATCGAAAAGCAAAGAAGAAGCCCATATGCAAGCCAGTATGATTTTCACTTCAAACGATGTGATTATCAATTTAGGGGTAATTGTTGCAGGGATTTTGGTTAATTGGTTACACTCTAGTACGCCTGATTTGATTATTGGTAGCATCGTATTTGCTTTAGTTATTCAGGGCGCCTTTAGAATATTGAAGTTGAGTAAGTAGCCAAGCCTAATAACTGAAGCAAATAGCTCAAGTAAGTAGCTTAATTAAACCGCTAAGTGTAAAGTAACTGGGTTTGAAGCAAATAAACATCATAAGGATATGAGACCTCAAGCAATGATTGAACAAACTTTAAATCTAGTCACCACCAAAGACCATCAGCAAGTTGCCGTTTGGCGAATAATAGATGATGAAGTCTTTGATAAGAATCTGGTGGTGGTCAACTAATTTAGGACACTAATAAAATTCAAACCTACATCGCCATTACTTATAACCCTGAGTCGAGAACGGATAATAATTATAAGCGTTGGGGCAACTTTTATGACCGCCAAGATCTGTTAGTAGGTGACGAGTTGTGTCAGGTGGTTAATTTTCAGAGACCTTCCTAAATTTTGTGTAAGCATTTAATCTAAACGGCAGTTACACAGAATTCGGGATGGTCTCATTTGCATATATAAACCAAATAAACTCTATAGACTTTAAAAACCCACCAACACCATCAACAGATATCCTAGATATTTAAGCACCCCCGATGACGCATAATAGTGATTAGTGGTAGCCAAGTTTTTGTCAGAGTGTTTACGTTTTTTCTGTACTACCCTTACCTCATAGCCATGAAAACTCTCACGTGCACCGACACGTATTGAGCTGTTCAGACCTAAGTCTTTTTTAACATCACTTACAACTTGCTCACTATATGTCCTAACTTGCCAATGATTGGCATCAATAAGCTGACAACCTACTAGCATAAAACTCTGTAGCATCTCAATCTGGGTCTCCTTAATACCAAAATGGATCGATGAGTTATTTAAGTTATGCTTATGCGCAAATATCTCAATAAATACTCTCAACTTCTCAGGATCCTTTATAGACATCTGATATGCCCTATCTAATGCTCTAATGATTACTTCCTGATTCTTACTACCTTTAGGCCTACCTAGTAATAGCCTGTCATCGTCGAACAGCTGACTAGCGCGCAAGTATAAACATTTAGATTCATTTAGACTTATACCATGTCTAATAGCAACTTCAGGTAACAGCTCATCTCGAGAGTTTTCTTTTAACTCCTGCAGCTCCTCTAGAAAACCTATGACGTCCGCATATTTAGGGTGAATAAAAATTGAATTTGTATTCGACTCTTTCAATTCATTCAAACTACTATTTAACAGTGGCTGGCTAGCATTGCTATCAGGTTCATCTGCATTCTTAAATAATGGTGTTTTATTAACAGCCGTTTTTTTAAGGAAATATGGTCTTATCTTATTTAATTGCACAGTCTTTGTCGTTGCATCATAAGCAGTTTTGTCTTGTCTATAGATAGCAGAGTAATCTAGATCTGTTATTAACTCTAAAACTGTTATAGGTAGCTCCAAGCAAGCATTACTCAGCCGCTCCCCTGCCAGCAGATGAGCAGTATGAATATAATGCTCGAAGGTTGTGTCGCACGTTAAATGTCCTGCAAAGCTGGCCAGTCCAAACCAGGATCCTTGTTCCTTGTGATAGCCAAGGACCCCTTTTATTACTTTTTCGCACTGCTCATTATCATAATCAGTCATCACCTGTGCCAATGGCGACTTACTTAGTACTAACGCCAGCTGACTAATCGCAGTATGCCTAAAGCTGTGAAATGTGAAATCGTGCTCTCCTAGCAATCTGTCCCAAATTAACTTCATGAGATTACTGAAAATCACACTGGGTAACGGCTGATCACCTGAACCTTGAGAAAACAAGTAACGACGCTTCAACCTTTTCTGCTGACGATATAACTGAGTAAATTGTTTTAACTCGTCTTTCTTAAGTAGGCAGTTAATGGGTATAAGGCGGCTTGCGCTGCTACTTTTCAATCTCCGATAGCGATTTGGTCTTAACCATATTTGCGGCTGCTCTATTCGTTGTCCATGTTCATCAATATAGATGTCAGCTATATCACGAACTTTAACACCGATAAGTTCTTTAATTCGCAACCCTGTTCGATACGCAAGACTTAAGACTACTAAGCACAGGTTTTTCTGTTCATCGTCTAAATCCGAGTTGACCAGATACTCTTTCATCGCATGATATATCCGAGGTGATATCATGTTCGCATTTACCACTTGGCGTTTATTACCCCACGGGAAATACACAAATGGCGCATTATAGTGCGCTCGCTGATAATCATGGAAAGCTCGTAGTCTGCCATAAGTAAATTTTTGAGTATCTTTGAGCTTATCCAGATATGAAACTTTATTTTTCTTTAGATGCTCATTATTCAAGATATTGAGACTACCTTGACTTAACACATCGTCTGCACAGCCAACTAAATCATCATCCGTATCTAGATTGACTTCATTAAAGACTGAGTCTTTGTTTAAAATAGACTGCTTTCTTCCATCCTTAATCTTACTTTGAATGATCTCCTCATATACAGCTTCAAAGTCCTCACCAGACCATTCATCAAGATTCTCATCCATTGTTAGCATCAGCCAATCCCGACCAATACATCCCAGATATTTACTGATGGTATCTAACCTGTTATTACTATCACTCAACAAGCTATTGACCCATCCTAAAAGACGCGTAGCATTAGGTTGAGTAAACTCCTGCTGTAACAGCTCTACTTGTATAATAGCGGATGCTTTACTGCCTTTAAGGGCATCTTGAACCTCTTTAATCAGATTCTTGCTAAAGCTTGGATACTCCCTACTATTGGTACTTTTTTTGTCTGATTCTGAATAACTTGCTATAAATAACTCTGACCAAGTAAGCGGCTGTGGGTTTGATTTAAACACCTCTTGATTATAACTAATAAGCTTATTTGTGGTTAAGCCCGTCGTTTTAATCTTGCCCTGTCTAACAACAGTGAGCGCACTATCTATATCGGCACCCTTCATCTGCCGCCAATGATAGTCAGCGTATTTTACTAACTGTGATAAATGTGGTTTATTTTTATCTTTATTCTGTAGTTTTAGCTTCTTACAAATATCATCAACAATGGTTTCAAACGATTTCACACCTTCTTTTTTTAACTTTTTATCTTTTAGCGCATATAAGAAGCAAAGTGTCATATCATCAGGTACGTACTCTACATAGCGCTGTAAGCTTGTAGCAGATATATCCTCTGAAGTATGAGCTTGCGTATAAGAACAACCGTAACTTTCATCATCAATACTGAGCAAGATTAGCGCCAAACTCTCGCTACTGACACCTGAACCTGATAACTCATCAGTTGCTGGTAGCTGCAATTGATATATCTCACGTTCGCCTAGGAGCCATTGATACAGTGCTTTTAACACATCTATGTCATTCAATCCCCCATACATCACGCTACAGTAGAGCACTGACTCAATCAAATCATTGTTTGAGAACCTTCTTTTCCGTTGCCATATCTCAATTATTTGCTGGCTAGCAAGGCTTACTTGAGCACCACTTACCATCCAATCATAGGATATTGTTAAATGATCACGCTCTGCTATGACTGGCACAACTGGTTCATCCATACTCAGTTCATGAGATTTGTTATAACTCCGTATGTATTCTAAAAATCCTTGTCTGGCTAAGTGATAGCTATGCGCAGTATCAAAATGCACCTCAAGTATGCTACCAATGGTTTGATAGTATTCAGTTAGGTCTGTTCCTGTGAGTATGTGATTGTCATCAACATACGAAGCTATCAAAACCTTAGCCTCATTTTTGATAGCTTCATGACTTTTACTTTTATTTTCTTCTCTTAACTGATGGGCAACCGCATTATCCATATATATTCACCTCAACTTGTCGTAGGTTAAGCTGAATAGCAACTTTATCTAAGTCAGCGGATAATTCTTTTAGCTCATTAATGGATAATGACGACATTGGATGCATAGCCTCCTGATCGGGATGTTCATGACCATATAAGGCGCAGATCAAATGCTCAGGAGACCTATTCGTTAGTAGTGAACGTAATTGATGTCTTAGCCAATTATCTTGGTGACTAAAAAAATGTTTTATCTGATAGCGAACCTTACTAGGCGTAATACCGGTAAACCCTTTGGGATTTTGGCTAAATAGCTGAATGAGCGGCTGACTAGAGCTCAAAATTTTATTTATAGGAAATTGATCATTGGGATATATAGAATTATGCATGACCGCAAATTGCTTGATATATTCAATATAATTCTGAATGGCTGTGATTAAGAAATCACTAAGAGGAATAAGCCTTCCCTGCCCTTGTCCATGACGCTCTTCTTTATCCGACACCCATAACAGCCGCTGCCTAAAATCAAATTGATTTAAAAGCCCAGGTGCATGCTTTACGGGTCTAATCCCAGTCTGAATAAAGATGATGTGCCATAGCCAGACACCATAAGCATTAAACTGCTCAATATAACGGTCCTGCCTTATGCTTACGTTCCGCTTTAATCGACCGTTATAACTCTCAGCTGCCTCAGCAAGCTCATCAAAAAATCTTTGGCAGATATCAGTATTTAAGGTCATGTCACTACCGACATATTTTTTATAACGATTACTTTTCGTGCTAGACATACTAAGCTGTCGCAGCTCACCTTGGCTGTCCACAGTACAGTATTCGGTCAATAAACATATAGCGCTGTAGTAGGTCTTCTCTAAGCTTATCGTCTCAATACTGGTGTAGTACAAAGGCGAGCTGTGTTTCACATCAACCCCAGTAATCATGTCGGCATGTAATGGTTCTTGCAGCTCATTCTTTATAACTGTATATAAACAAGCGTCAATATGCTGATTAGATAACACTGGTAGCTCTAGTTGCGTTTTTAAGCTTGCTAGCACTTCAGAGACCTCATTACTATTTACCAAAAACTTATTTTCAATAACTGCTTGCAGTCTAGCTGGCAGAGGTAATTTAAATTCACTATCATGGCTTTGACGATGCGGCAATAAGTGGCTTCTACGATTTGAAGTTACGTTGATAGTATTACTTATAGCATAACTATCAGCAGCCGAACCGCTCTCATGACTCAACCACTTGCGCTGACTTTTATCCAATTCTAGCTCATAAATCACATCTTGGATCTTCCGACCACTTAATAGTGATAGTAATATGACCGCATAAACCTGACGCTGTTTATAGCTAACAACGGTAAAAAACTGCCACACCCGAGCAAATAGCATTTGATAGCTCAGTAGGCTTAGTTGACGTAGATTGGTAGGAAAATGAAACTGATTACGGCGGGCATGTCGATAGTTGTTTTTTAGCTTCCATTGCTGTAATTCTGAGGATTTAGCGGTTGTCCTGGAAGGCTTAAAATCATTATCTAAGAGCGCAGGCGGGTCATCATCAGCAATATTCTCAGCGTCCGCCACGTTATCATTTTTATGGAATCTGCCAAATATTGTGACTCGTATTAGCTCATCAGCACTATTAAAGTATCGCTTATTAGCGTGTTCTTTACTAAGCTCATTGTTTTGTGAGTTGGTATAAGTTTTACCTACAAACGCTTTGTTCTCTGCAACCACTTCATAGGCAAGTCTTATTTGACCAATTTTACCAGCCAACTTTTGATTAACCACTTTGCCTGACTCTTCATCATCTCTTATCTGGGCTTCATATTGACGTAAAACCGCTAGTACATTTGTCAGTGAAGTATCTTGTGCATGGATATCAATCAGTTTTTTAACAATCTCAGATTGTGGGTTATTGTCCTTTAAGCCCATCCTTAGACGCACACTGAGCTGACTGACTTTGGCAGAGTGGTCATCCTTACGTATAGCAATCATAATAATTATTTGCAGATATGCACTCATAAATTGCCATGCTCCATCATCAGTATGTACTTGACCATACCTCTGGTAAAACAAGACCAGCATATAAGTAACTGCCCAATCTTCAATCTTTTTCTCTTTGACGACTTTCCTGGCGATAGCTTCACATTCAGACGATGTAAATACTGGCATATCTATGTTGGCTTGCTCACCAATATGCAGGCAAAAGCCTGGACTAATATAAAGAGTATTAATAATCAGGTTTTGTACTTTTATACAGTACGGTGAATCAAGTGGTATTAACTGATCAAAAACCACTTTTAATTCGTTGTTATCAAATTTCTTTATATTCATTAGGGTGCACCACTCAACCAGCTCATACTTTGAGGGATACCTAGAACACGCTCTTCTAGTGCAAATTTACATTGGCCATATTCATAACTACTCTGGCTAATACCTGCAAAATGGCAATAGCTTTTTACAGTCAGATATCTAATACCCATTAGCTGGCATATGACGCTTTGAGGCGCAGTACTTTTAAGCGCTTTAAACAAATCAGGATGGTGAATACCTTTCAAGAACATCAAATCTATAACCTCCATCCATGCCAGCTGCTGAATGTCTTTAATACTTTCAGGGATTATTAAACATGGGTAATCGCTATCACTCTCGAACCTTAAAACCTGATCGACTCTTTGGAAGTCATTAAAGAAATAAAAAGCATCGTCCCCTCCATCAACCAAGCGCAGTGGTGGACGGTAGAAGTTATTCAAAAACTTCGTATTGATATAAGTAGTCTTAGGTCTCAATCTCTGCCAAATACATAAAGCAGCTCTAGCATACGGATGTACATACAAATTATCCTTACTGGGGTTAGCAAGTTTTTGCCCAACCTTGAGTTTATTATTTTTCATCATTTATACAATAATAGTGAATATAATTCATGTTATCCAATAATCACTTAGGTGTCAAACGCTTTAGTGTTGTGGGGCTTAACATCGTAAAATAATTAGTATTATTAAGCAGTTAGTATTATTTTAGGCATAAAAAAACCTCTTGAAACTATAAAGAATATAGCTTTAAGAGGTTATTGATTTTTATACTTTTATTAGGTGAGAAGGTTAAACTTGGGGTTTGATATTTTACTCAGGTGAGGTTGTTAATATTAGGGTTTGAAGTTTGCTAAGAGTATGATGTGAATATCGCACGACCGCTAAGAGTATGATTGTTTATCCCAACCGTAGACTGTATCAATAGAACGTAAATAACATTTCACCCTCGGAGAAAGCCTATCAAGAGGATTACCAGTAAGATTGATACATCTCAAACTATTCAGCTGTGTAAAATTATCTGGCAGGTTTCTAAGATTACAATAAACAAGCTCAAGCTTAACAAGATTATTAAGCTCACCAATACTATTAGGTAGCTTGCCCAATTTACAATAACTGATAAAAAACTCAGTCAGACTCTTAAGTTGCCCTATGATTTCAGGCAGCTCTTTGAGGCTACAATGGTTAATATAAAGCTTCTCTAGATTAGTAAGTTGACCTACGCTATCAGGTAGCTTGTCAAACTTGCCATGACTAATAAAAAGCTCAGTTAAGCTAATAAGCTGCCCTATGCTATCAGGTAGGACTTCAAGCTTAGAGTGATTAAAATTGAGCTTAGTTAAGTTAACGAGCTGTCCGATGCTATCAGGCAATACTTTAAGTTTACAGTTGATAATATTAAGCTCAGCAAGGTTAATGAGGTGTCCAAAGCTATCGGGTAGCTCCGTTAGTTCAAGGTGAAGCAGGTCAAGGTGAGTTAAGCTCAAAAGCTGGCCTATGCTATCAGGTAGCTCTTCAAGCTCACAATGAGTAATAAAAAGCTCTGTAAGACTGCTCAGTTGTCCAACGCTGGCGGGCAACTCTTTAATACGACAACGATTAATATAAAGCTTGTTGAGGTTGGTAAGCTGTCCAATACTACTAGGTAGGTCTTTGAGATCACAGTTAATAAGATCAAGGTCATTTAAATTTTTGAGTTGCCCTATGCTGTCAGGCAAGTGCTTGAGCGGGCAATAACTAATAAAAAGCTTAGCGAGGTTAATAAGCTGCCCTATGCTGTCAGGCAGTTCTTCAATCTCACAGTGAACTATATCAAGTACCGTAAGCTTAGTAAGCTGTCCAATGCTGTCAGGTAAACATTGAATCTGACAGCGACCAATGAACATCTTAGTAAGGTTATGAAGTTGTCCAATACTATCAGGTAGCGCTTCGAGTTCACTTTGATCAATAAAGAGTTCAGTAAGATAACTCAGTTGCCCGATGCTCTCAGGTAATGCGACAAGTTTAGAGTGACTAATAGACAGTTTGGTTAGATTAGTGAGCTTACCGATATTGGGCAGTAAATGACTTGAACATATGCCACTGATAGTTATATCTACTAGATTTGTAAGGTTGGTAAGCTCATCGGGTAGATAGGCTATTCTATAGACGTCTTTTGAGTGTTGCTCATCATGTTCAGGCTCTAAGATCTCTAGCTTTTTTAGGGCTAACAGTGATTCTTTATTACGAGGAATTTCAGAATGCTTGAGCTCAAACTCATCTGCCCACGCCCATATTTTCTCAATCCAGTTGTCATTAGTATTTAATGTTTTATTAGAAGTATCAGACTGATGAATGTCCTGATGGTAGTTATTATTGTTTGGATTCATAGCTTTATTCCTTATAACAACTTGAACTATTTTTCTTATGCCAGAATAACGTTAGTATCCTGACATAGGTTTATGCAGCCCTATGCTACACATAGTCGAGATAGTCTTTAGCTAAATTGTAGTGGTCAAATATTTTTAGACAGTACTTAAGAGGTTTTTGTTGAAATAAAGCCTCTCTTTCTCGCTCGGTGTTAAATACTCATTAAAGCTGTGTGGTCTTACACTTTGATAATAGCCCCAAATATAATCATTTACTGCCTGCCGAGCCTCATCAATATTGTCATAGCCGTTTTTTGGCATCCACTCTGTCTTAAAGCTTCTAAAGAACCTCTCTGTAGGTGCATTGTCCCAACAGTTGCCTCGTCGGCTCATACTATGCGACATACCATTGCACTTGGCTACGCATTTAGCATACTCTTCACTGGTATAATGACTGCCTTGATCTGAATGAAACAGCACGCCTTTAGGCTCAAGTCTTATGTGATATGCCATTTTTAGTGCAGATGTGGTCAGCTGGGTATTCGGGCTATCTGACAAGGCAAAACCAACAATACGTCGAGCATATAAATCCATAACGATGGCTAAATAACACCATCCGCCTTTGATACGAATATAAGTAACATCACCTGTCCACACTTGGTTTGGTGCAGTGGGCGCAAACTGACGGTCTAGTATGTTTCCATAAACTTTATGGAATTTTTCACAACGCCTGTACTTATGTGATTTTATCTGTCGACTAATCAACCCCATTTGTGCCATCAGCTTACCTGCTCTGTAGCGTGTGAGTTTAATGTCATGTTGATGCGTGACGATAGCAGATACCGTCCTTGCACCAGCCGAGCCATTTGACTGCTCAAATACTTCTCTGATTAAGGCTTTGAGCCTTATAAGTTCAATGTCTATAGACCTAGATTTAGTACTGTTGTAATAGCTGCTTCTAACAACCCCAAACAGTTCACATAGCTTGTGTTTGCTAATATGCTTATGATGCTCTGCAAGCTTGGTTATTAGCGATAGACGCTGAGATTGTCTTGGGCTAGCAGAGCAGATGCCTTTTTTAATATATCTCGCTCCATCTTAAGCTGTTTGACCTGTTTTTCAAGCTCTTGTATACGCCGTAATTCAGGCGTTAGGGCTTTGCCTTCTGATGGCATGACACCTTGCTGTTCTTTACGGTATTTATATACCCAATTCTCTAAGGTGGTTTTGCCGATACCTAATGAGTTGGCTACTTCTGGTATCTTCCTGCCTTGATCTTCAACCAGTTTAATGGCTTCTAGCTTAAATTCTTGGCTGTAGCGTCCGCGTTTGGTGGTCATATCTTCTCTCCAGTCTTGGTGATAGTATAACCTTGTATCTTGAATAACCGCTTAATACTGCCAACGAAAGTTGATAAAATAAAGTAATTATTCATGAGCATTGAGAGTATGAGTATAACCTTAGTGCCTAGACACTGTGTAAGAGATTATGCCCAATGCTCATCCCATCATCTTCATATTCTGAATGGTATCCAAGTGCCTCGCCATCTACCAAGGTGTCATGAGTGACACTGTATAGACAAGGGAAGACAATAAGATGACACACTATATCGGCATAGACGTCAGTAAAAACAAGCTAGATATCGCCTGGCTCAAAGCCACTGATAATCTCAAATTTAAAACCAAAGTCTTTAAAAATGATTACAGTGACTACGCTGCTCTTATCAACTGGCTCATTGCTAACATCACTGACGACTTAAGTAATATTCACATCACGGTCGAGGCCACAGGAGTCTATCACGAGAACATCGCCTACTACCTATTTGATAAAGGTCTTAACGTCAGTATTATCAATCCTGCTTATATCAAAAGCTATGCTGCTAGTTTAGGAAGTCGCAACAAGACGGATAAAAAAGACAGTATGTTATTAGCCCGCTACACCTATAGTGCTAAGCCTAAATTATGGACACCGCCGCCAGCAGAGGCGCGTCACCTCAAGTCATTATTGTCGCGCTTAGACGCACTACAAGAAGACTTACAACGTGAGCTGAATCGATTGGAAAAAGCGCAGGCCACAGACACCGCTCCTATCGTTAAAGCTTCTATTGAGCATATGATAGCCTCTTTGCAAGCCGCTATTGTTAAGCTCAATGGTGATATTGATGACCATATCGATCATCATCACAATTTAAAGCAAGATCAGACTCTACTACAAACTATTAAAGGCGTCGGCCCTGTTGTCTCAAAGCAGATGGTGTCGCTGATGCATAATAAGCAGTTTAGTCAAGCGTCACAAATGGCCGCCTTTTTAGGCTTAGTTCCCAAACATAGTGAATCAGGGCTATTTAAAGGCAAGTCTCGCTTAGCAAAGAATGGCTCAAGTGATATCAGAGCCAAACTGTATATGCCAGCGCTAGTCGCCATTAAGCATAATCCTGATATTAAGGCGCAGTATGAGCGACTGCTTGCTAATGGTAAGTGCAAAATGCAGGCTGTCTGTGCAGCGATGCGCAAGCTTGTGCATATCTGTTTCGGTGTGATTAAACATCAGCAGTCTTACCAAGCAAAAGTTGAGCTAATTAGTGCTTGATTTGGCTTTTTTAAGATGGTATCTCTTATCTACTGTCCTATTTCATTATGCCACTACAGTTTGTAATCATCACGAAAAAAAGTATAGGCAATAATCAACGGCATGCCAAAATGCAGGAAGTAGTGGATAACGGTTTGGATCATCATCTTTCCAATTCAGCATGATGTTTTATTGATAAGTTGGTATGCAGAATAATTAAACTAGTAAACGTTACTTAAGAAGCCAAAGCTACATGTTCATGCTATGTTCAGACTTGAAAAACAGGCGCAAAGCCACCCCCTGGTGTGCGAAAGTTAGTCGCTTGGCCTTGATAGATACGCCCAGCAGTTAGTAGCAGCTGTCCTGCATAGGTATAAAGACGTATATCTACCTTTCTAGTCGTCACCACATCATCAATCTTTATTGATCGCTCTGTAGCAGGGATAAAGGTCTGCGCAATATAGCTTTCATCTAAAATAGTCTCGAATACGCGGCGGGTAATCTTGCTGCCACGGTAAACGCCCTTACTACCATAACCAGCTACTGGCTTAAAAAACAATTGTCTCCGAGTACGCCATAATTCTGCTGCATCCTCTTTTGTAACCATTCTGGTAGTTGGTACTGACTTTTTTAGATATTCTGCATCATCATCACCTAGTCCCCACGACTGCAAAGTTTGCGTATCGGATAGTAAAGTCAGGTTGCGCTTATTAGCGAATATAGCATGGGCATGCGGATTGGGGGTTACTACTACCGCACCCTCTAAATAGGCACTTTTAAGCACGGCGTGGTTGGGGTTTTCAAAGGCGAAATCGACTAACCGATTATAGATCATATCAATGGGCTTGCTATGAGCTGTCAGTACACCATCAGCATAGTTAAGCTCAGACGGATCGAGTATAACGGTATCAATGCCTTTAGCTTGAAGTAGTTGGCAGGCCAGCTGAAACTCCAAATACATGAACTGGCTTTTGGGCTCATTATCCACAATAGCAATGCGATTGGGCATGCTAGTTGCCGATTGTCGCTGCCATTCTTGTATGAACATATTAGCGACCGCTTCTTCAAACCCATCAAGCATTTTAGTAGTAGCAACACTTTGCTCTGAGGGGCGACAGCAGTGTTTTTGTGCGCGGGCAAGTGCTACGTTTAAAAATGCGCCTCCAGCATTGGTATTGATCTCAATAAGCTTGGGGTCATCGCTCCCTAAGTGAAAGTCATAACCCATAAAGGCCCCTATTGGCCCCGGATCGAAAGCCGCGATATTGGGTGCCCACGACAGTACTTGCTGTTGATATGACGGTAGTCTAGCAGTCGACTCAATAGCTGCGATGATTCGCACCATTGCTTCTATCTCTGTCTTAGGGACGAACACCGGTGTCGCTGAAAACAGCTTATTAAGCTCATTGGCTCCTAGTGGATTATCTCTTGTGTTTACTAATTGATCTTGCAGGCTGTTATTAAGCGCTTTACGATCTAAAGTACGGCAATAGCACTCTTGATTAAGCTGATTTGCCAGATTATCATTCGTTTTGTTTTTATTATTAATTAGGGATTCCATTTAAATCTCATTACTAAGTTGAATGTACTGATAGGGTTTAGGGGACAGCCAAAATAAAAAAAGTGTCTTAAATGTTTAAGATAAGGTTATTTTTATAGTTACTTTACGAAATAGTCATTTTGCAAGATACTTAATTTGCAATATATCTAGTTTATAAATTAGCTACTTTGCAAGGTTATACGGTTTTACGCTCTTCTTTAATGAGTACTTTCGCTAAAAACAAACCTAACTCGAACAGTAGCCACATTGGAATCGCGAGCAATAGCATTGACACCCCATCGGGCGGTGTGACTACCGCTGACACAGCAAAACAACCGACGATGATATATCGGCGCTTACTCTCTAGACTCTGAGTGGATATGATACCGACCATTATCAATAATAAAGTAACCACTGGAATCTCAAAAGTGAGTCCAAATACCATAAATAACTTTAGCGCAAAGCTCAGATAACTGTCGATATCGGTCATAGGTATAACGTTTTGCGGAGCGAATAAAATAAAGAACTTCAATACGCCTTTGAGTACCACAAAGTAGGCAAAAGCGACACCAGAATAAAATAGGAATATCGAAGATATCAGCACTGGAATAGTGATTTTTTTCTCTTTTTTATATAATCCAGGCGCTATAAATGACCAAATTTGATACAGAATATACGGCATCACTACAAAGGCAGCAACGAAAATCGTCAAGCGAATAGGTGCCATAAAGTTCGAGGTAATATCAGTAGCAATCATAGTCGAATTCGCAGGCAGCTGCGCAACCAGAGGGTCTGATAAAAGATTGTAGAGCTCACGCGAAAACCCTACCAATGCTAAGAAGACGATCAAAACGGCTACGCATATTTTGATGAGATGCTTGCGTAATTCAATCAAATGCTCAGTAATAGGCATGTCGCTAAGCACATTCAGCACATTATCAGTCTCAACATTATGGGTAGCATCTGACGCCTTAGCATCTGTATTTGCTAACTTTCTTTGGCGACTTTTTTGGCGCTTAAATAAGCTCATTTATCCCCCTTCTCTATAGCTGAAGAAGAGGTAGTATTCTGTTGATGGTCTTTATCATAAGGGGTGATTGACTGATGTGAAGCGTCTAGGCTTTGGTTCTGTGACTGCTCAAACTTTTGCATACTGCCACGCATTTCTGCTAATTCGCGCTTCATATCCGACTCGGTCTGACGAATCTTTGCCAGCTCATCTTGCATCTGTTTTCGTGTCTCAGCTAGATCAAGCTCAGCTTCTATTTCAGATTGTAGAGTGGATACTGTACGGCGCAGTTTGGCATACCATTGCCCAGCGGTACGTGCGGCTTGCGGCAGTTTTTCTGGGCCCAATACGATTAAAGCAATGACGCCAAACAAGAGTAATTCGGAAAACCCAATATCAAACATAACAGTCACATATATTAATAGACTACTTAGTGCCGCTATTTATAAGCGGCGCGCTTCATACTTTAGGCTGGTCATCAGTGGAAATAGGGCTGATTTCCATATCATCAGCCTGATTACCTACACGCGTATTTAAATCATTACTTGCAGCTGGCGTACTATTTTCATGGCTAAGCACATGATTTTTGCGAGCATTCTCAGGTTCTTCATCTTTGACCGCTTCTTTAAAACCCTTCACCGCACCGCCTAAATCTTTACCTGCATTTTTAAGCTTGGCAGTACCAAATACGACCACCACTACGACCAATAAAATCAGCCAATGTGTAATAGAAAAGCTGCCCATAACGGTATCCTTATATTTTGTGATCTTGTTTAGACCAGTATGTGTCAGTGTGCTTTAGAACACTTTTTACCGTACCAGAATTATAGTTTCAAACGGCGCAATCGCAGCGCGTTAGCAATCACCGAGAATGACGACAAGCTCATCGCTGCCGCTGCTATCATCGGACTGAGCAGAAGCCCAAATATGGGATAGAGCACACCTGCGGCAATAGGAACACCAAGTGCATTGTAGATAAAGGCAAAAAACAGATTCTGTCTGATATTGCGCATGGTGGCGTGGCTAAGCTTATAAGCTTTGGCAATGCCCATTAAATCACCTTTTAGCAGGGTAATGCCCGCACTCTCCATCGCCACATCGGTACCGGTTCCCATAGCGATACCAACATTAGCTTGCGCTAGCGCTGGTGCGTCGTTGATACCATCACCCGCCATAGCGACCAATTTACCGCTGTCTTGCATTTCTTTGACGATACGGTTTTTATCCTCTGGTGAGACATCCGCATGAACTTCATCAATACCTAGTTTATTGGCGACTGCCTGCGCGGTTTTTTCGTTGTCACCGGTTAGCATCACAACTTTTAAACCTGCGTCATGAAGCAGTGAAATAGCCTCTTTAGTGCTTGGTTTAATAGGGTCAGCAACTGAAATAATACCAGCAGCTTTACCGTCTATAGCCACAAACATTACCGTTTCACCGTCTTTTCTACGGACATCAGCTTTAGTGGACAGCTCATTATCAAAACTATTTAGGCTTTCCATAAGCTTAGAGTTACCAATAGCGACTTTCTTACCATCGACCACGGCTTGTACGCCTTCGCCAGTAGTCGAATTAAAGTCAGTAGCTTTAGGAATAATGAGTGATCTTTCTTGAGCTGCTCTAACGATAGCTTCTGCTAAAGGATGCTCGCTAGCGCTTTCTACTGAGGCTACCAATGCGAGGAACTCGTCTTCATCTTGACCTACCTGCGCATCAATTGCGGTAAGCTCGGGCTTACCAGCGGTCAGTGTTCCGGTCTTGTCGACGACAATGGTATCGACTTTTTCCATACTCTCTAACGCTTCAGCATTTTTGATGAGGACGCCGTTTTGCGCGCCTTTACCAGTACCGACCATAATAGACATCGGCGTCGCTAGACCAAGGGCACAAGGACAGGCAATAATCAGTACCGCGATAGCGTTAACCAAAGCATAGGCCATAGCCGGCTCAGGGCCAAAGATTGCCCAGACAATAAAGGTTATGATAGAGCTGACAATAACAATAGGTACGAACCAACCCGCCACTTGATCTACCAAGCGCTGGATAGGCGCGCGGCTACGCTGAGCTTCGGCAACCATTTGTACAATTTTGGATAATACCGAATCTGCTCCAACATTGACCGCTTCGACCAATAGCGTTCCGGTGCCATTTACCGTACCACCAGTCACTGTATCTCCTGCTACTTTTGATACAGGGATTGGCTCACCCGTCACCATTGATTCATCAACATTACTATTACCATCGATCACTGTACCATCTACGGGTAGTTTCTCACCTGGTTTAACCCGTAGCTTATCGCCAGTGACGACCTCATCAAGCGAGACTTCGACTTCTTCACCGTTTTCATCGACACGTCTTGCGGTTGGTGGTGCGAGCTCAAGCAAAGCTCTAATCGCACCTGAAGTTTGACTTCTAGCTTTGAGCTCTAATACTTGACCCAGTAGCACCAAGGTCACAATGACCGCTGCCGCTTCATAGTAGACTCCGACTTGACCAGAGGCATCTCTGAAACTGTCTGGGAAAATATCGGGAAAAAAGGTCGCGACAATACTAAAAATATAAGCAGCGCCTACGCCTATCGCAATCAAGGTAAACATATTTAGATTGCGGCTTTTTATAGACTGCCAGCCACGGACGAAAAACGGGGCGGCGCCCCAAAGCACTACAGGGGTCGCGAGCACTAACTCAGCCCATTGTAAGATCTTTGAGGAGATACCATACTGACTAAAATTAACTACGTTTAAGTCAAACATACCGCTCATCACATATATTAATAGCGGTACAGTCAACACGGTACATATCCAAAAACGACGAGTCATGTCGTCAAGCTCTGAGGTGTCCTCTTCACCGATAGTAAGCGTTTCGGGCTCAAGCGCCATACCACATATCGGACAACCGCTATTTCTAACGTCTCTCACTTCAGGATGCATAGGACAGGTATATACCGTGCCATCGTAATCAGCAGGTACTTTATCGTATTTACCGCCTTTAACAGATTTTACTCCGCTACTATCAGTATCCTTTCCATGACAACTGGCGTGACTATCATCTTTAGCAACTTCGTCTTCAGGTTTAAGAAACATGCCACATATTGGGCAGTCACTTTTTTCAACATCTCTTACTTCTGGATGCATAGGACAAATATAAATCGTGCCGTTATAATTTTCCGGTATCTTGTCGTACTTATTGCCTTCGACAGACTTTAACTCAGTACTATTATTAGCATCCGCTCCATGACAATGCGCATGACTATCTTCATGGTTGTTGGATTCAGCAACCTCGTCTTCAGGTTTAAGAAACATGCCACATATTGGGCAGTCACTTTTTTCAACATCTCTTACTTCTGGATGCATAGG
>NZ_JBPYDD010000004.1:0-427751 GCF_051847535.1 Psychrobacter sp. 1U1
ACCTTCATACTTTGGTGCAGTCCAGATAACTGAGCTATTAATACGACCACTATCAGCCATGTTTAACGCTTCAACAAGGTCACTTTCATTTTGGGTTTGACCTAGGTTATCCCAGTAACCTTGGTTCACTACAACGTTGTCAATACGCGCTAGGCTAGATTGGTTTTTACCAACACGGAACTCACCAAATTGCTTGTTTACCACACCAAGATAGGTATCACGGTTAGTGAAGGTAGCATTATCACCATCGATACTTGTGCCATACTCTAACCGATAGATCACATCAGTATTCGCAGTCATGGCTTCAGAACCTTTAAGGCCAATACGTGAAGCATGAGAGTTGATCTCTAACGTATTTTCATCGTAGTTATAAGCAGGAAATTCGCCTGGGATTGTGACTGCATCCGCATCAAAATCAGTATTTTCGTAGTCAGCGGCTAAAAAAGCTTTACCATATAGAGTTGGTGCGGCATTAGCTGCAGATACAGATAGAGCAGCAACTGCTGAAGCTAAAAGTAGTTTTTTCATGGGTGTATCTCCACTTTACAATTTTAGTAATGAGCGAGCTGTTATTAGCCAATGCTCAAAAAGGTATCGTCACAAATCCTCAAAGATATAATGTGTAACTGGCTACCGAGATTAGTCAGAAACAAGTGTGGCGAAGTTCTATTACCGTAAGATGAAAAAAACCATGACTTACATAACTGATACTAACCGCGTAACCACTATGTAAACTTAGGTCTTTAACGCTCTAGTGTGTAACATCCGTTACCAAACTCATACTTCGCCTATAAGCATAACAACTCTGACATAATTTGCAACATCTTTTTTACGGCTTAATCACAGAATGTTGCTCAAATATTTATAGCACAAAATTCGAGAATTATTTAGTAATCAGAAATGAATATTCATAAAAAAACCACCAGCCTTTGAAAAGACTAGTGGTCGTGCTTATAACCATGATTAGCAAAGCTACTTATTGACAGCTTAATAACCTTCAAAAACCTTTCAAAACACCCTAAAAAATATTTTTAATTTTTATAAAAATAGTGAGTATTTTGATAAAGAATGTTCCGTTATAGAGTAAATAATGACCAATTTTGCTACTTTTTGCTATTTAATGAGGTTATACGTTGGCTTTTAGGTCCAAACGAGCTTGATGCAATAATGGCTCAGTATAGCCACTTGGCTGCTCGCGTCCTTTAAATACAAGATCACATGCCGCTTTAAATGCGTAAGAATCTTCAAAGTTAGGAGCCATTGGCTGATAATTTGGGTCATCTGCATTTTGCTCATCCACAACTTTTGCCATGTGTTTCATCGCATTCATCACTTGCTCTTCACTGACGATATCGTGATGTAACCAGTTGGTGATGTGTTGACTTGAGATGCGTAAAGTAGCACGATCTTCCATTAGACCCACATCATTGATATCTGGCACTTTAGAGCAGCCAACGCCTTGGTTTACCCAGCGTACGACATACCCTAAGATACCCTGAGCGTTGTTCTCAAGCTCTTGTTGCTTCTCTTCTTCTGTCCAGTTGGTATCTTTGGCCAATGGAATGGTCAAGATATCATCTAAGCTTGCACGCTGGCGTGACTTTAGACTGTCTTGCACATCAGCGACGTTTACTTGATGATAATGCATGCTGTGTAAGGTTGCGCCAGTTGGTGATGGCACCCATGCAGTATTAGCACCCGCTTTTGGATGCGCCGCCTTGGTATCCATCATCTCTTTCATTTCATCAGGCTTTGCCCACATGCCTTTACCAATCTGAGCATGACCTTGCAGACCCGTCTCTAGCCCGATATCGACGTTCCATTGCTCATAGGCTGGCTGCCACGCTTGTGACTTCATCTCGCCTTTAGGGACGAATGCTCCTG
Organism: Psychrobacter sp. 1U1; assembly: GCF_051847535.1. Classification (NCBI taxonomy): domain Bacteria; kingdom Pseudomonadati; phylum Pseudomonadota; class Gammaproteobacteria; order Moraxellales; family Moraxellaceae; genus Psychrobacter; species Psychrobacter sp. 1U1. Next base: position 1,885 of record NZ_JBPYDD010000004.1, read on the forward strand.
CATTCATGCTGGTATGCATCTCGTCACCCGTACGATCCAAGAAGCCTGTATTGATAAAGATAACGCGCTCTTTGGCTTGACGAATCGCTTCTTTTAAGTTGACCGTCATACGGCGCTCTTCATCCATAATACCGATTTTAATAGTATTGCGCTCTAAGCCTAACAAGTCTTCTGAGGCGTTAAACAGGTCATTGGCCATTTTGACTTCATCAGGACCATGCATTTTTGGCTTGACGATATACATTGAGCCTGTGCGCGAGTTTGACAGCTGATTTCTGCCCTTGATGTCATTTAAAGACAATAACGGCGTGATTAAACCATCCATTAACCCTTCAAATATCTCTTCAGACCCCTCGCCTAAGTCGACTAAAATGGCAGGGTTTTGCATTAAATGACCGACATTACGAATAAGCAGCAGTGAGCGACCTGGTAGGATCAGCTTACCGCCCTCTGGCGTGGTATATTCACGGTCTGGGTTTTGTTTGCGCGTACGAGTCTTACCGCCTTTTTCAAAGGTTTCTTGTAAGTCGCCATTCATAAGACCAAACCAATTACGATACACCTCGACTTTTTCTTCTGCATCGACAGCAGCGATGGAGTCTTCGCAGTCTTGAATAGCGGTAATGGCAGACTCTAGCAATACGTCTTTAATATGTGCAGGATCGTCTTTGCCTACTGGATGACTGCCATCGATCTGAATCTCTACGTGTAGATTGTTATTCTTTAACAAAACACCTGATGGACTGTCAGCCTCACCAACGTAACCGACGAATTTTGCTGGATCTTGCAATTGCGTACTGCTCTCACCCATCGCAACTTGAAGGTTGCCATCGACTATTTTGAATCCTGTGACATCACTATAAGAACCGGATGCCAATGCAAAATTATCATCTAAGAAGTCTTTGGCATAAGCGACGACTGCAGCGCCGCGAGTAGGATTGTAACCACCTGTGGCTTCTTGGCCATTGTCGTCACTAATCACATCAGTGCCGTACAACGCATCATAGAGACTCCCCCAACGTGCGTTAGTAGCATTTAGTGCATAACGAGCATTACGTACAGGTACAACCAGCTGTGGCCCTGCAATATGAGCAATCTCGTCATCGACGTTTTGGGTGCTTACTTTAAAGTCTTCGCCTTCTGGTAATAGATAACCGATATCTTTTAAGAAAGCTTTATAAGTAGGATAGTCAATTTCGCCATCTTTGGTAGGATGTTGTAGGTGCCATTGATCGATCTGGTTTTGCATTTTTTCGCGGATAGCCAGCAGCTCTTTGTTGCGCGGAGTAAACTCTTTGACGACCTTCTCAAAACCTGACCAATAACTATCCGAATCAACGCCAACTTTAGGTAGTACTTCATTTTCAATAAAGTCGTACATCTCCTGGTCGATTGCGAGAATACCTTTTTGGATACGATTAGAGTGAGAAGTCTGGTTCATAGTGGTGTCCTTATCTGTGGATGATAGAATTCAATGATAATTTATTATAATAGCGGTTACGCTTGAGAGATGTTTAGCACCTAATATCTGATTCAGATATGAATACTGTGCTAAGTAAGTATTATAGAGCTTGCTATAAACAATATAGCTTGGTCATGCCCAACTAATAACAGTTAAGGTAGCGCTACCTATATAGTAGTGCTGACAGTCAATGTTAGAGTAAAGTGTCTCTAAGATAAAATATTATCCTACTATCAAATAGTGAAATAAACAATAACGAGACATTCACCAAATAAATATTTGAGTTGTATAAGAATGATACTGTAGAGGACATAAGCCTTAGACGCTATAGCTGATACTACTCAAGAAGATGACTCAAGGGTAAGTATAAACTGTAAGCAATAATTACAAAATAAAATCTTAGCATTATTAGGCTTAGCAGCCTTACTATTTGCATTTGGGGTTAGTGGTTCATGTAAGGACAGCCTACTGTTATACTATGCGCGCCAGCAGGTTGAATCGCTGATTTTTTATGCATGCTTAGTGCTAGCTATAATAGCGCTAACTACAGTCAGTTCAAAATAAAATTGAGATGTTAATAGCCAGTAATCGAGAACCTCATGAGTGATCTACCAAATAATATAGACAATGATATTTTGCAGGACCCTGACAATCAAAACGACGATAGTATTGTTATTGCCCAATTACGAACACCTATAAAGGTAGATCTGTCCCCTATTTACGAATTCTTGGGTAGTCGAACCACACAAAGTTGGGTAGACGCTGCCATCACAAACTTACCACTTATCATTCAAGACCATGCCAACTGCGAAAAAAAAGCAGCAGGGACTGCCATGAACTTGTTGTTTCGCTACGAGTTTTCTTATGATTTACAGCGTAAATTGGCACAGCTGATACGTGAGGAGATGCTGCACTACGAGCAAGTACTGGGTATTATGAATGAGCGTGGTCAAGACTGGATATATCTTAGTGCTGGCCGTTATGCTAAAGGTCTGTTAAAGCATAAACGTACCTATGAGCCAGCTGCTATGGTAGATGTGTTAATCATTGGCGCATTTATAGAAGCGCGCTCTTGTGAGCGTTTTGCTGCTCTTGCTGAGGTCATTAACGATGAACGCTTGGCCAAATACTATCGTTATTTACTCAAATCAGAAAGCCGTCACTTCGAGGACTATCTGGCCCTCGCACAGTCATTATGTGATGACAATATCGATGAGCGTGTGGCATTATTTAGAGACGTAGAAGCAGAGTTAATATCTAGCCCAGACACTGAGCTACGCTTTCATAGCGGTGTACCGATACAATAACGGCCTATAAAATATAGTCCTATAGATATAGTCCTATAGATATAGTCCTATAGATATAGCAAAAAGGTACTATTGCTGATCAAAGTTATCACTTGATTGGCGATAGTACCTTTTTACTTTGGTCTATTATTTATTTGCTTTACCTTTATAGCTTGTAAAAAAGACGCTATTTGTCATCTTCCATGAGTGGACTATCGTATTGCTTGGCATCTTTTGCAATATGGTGCGGATCATGATCCTCACTCTTTCGCTCAGCAGCAGCTGGATTCGCTTTTTGCAGCGCATCATCAGGTACGATACCTTTATTGTCGTCTGCATCTTTTAACTCGTAGTCTTTATTAACATCATTATCTTTGGGAGTACTCATTAGTCTTCCTTTTTATTATGAACATCTAAGTTATATCCAGACCACTATATGTAGCACTTGTAAATATAATCGATACCAAATAAAATCGATACGTTGTAACGTAATGCGCAACTGGTGTATCGTTTTTATAGCGAATTGGCTATACAACGAGTATTGCCAGTTATCACTGCACTCATTGACAGTTTTTATCGAATTGAATTCTTTTCATCTGGATTTAAAGTACGAGATTGTGCATTGGCGATACTCGCATAGCGGTTTTCATCAGTGACCTCTTCGCTTTTAGGCGCTGTACTACCAACTGTTTCTTCATTAACGTTTTCATCAAATGCTGTACTACCTTCTTGATCACGTCGATCAGGCTGGCGTGCTGGATTGTCACCATCATTTACATGCTCTGAGTGAACCACCTCTTCACCAAAGGTATCAGTCCCTTTATTGACTGAGGTAGTGGCCTCAATTTCATCACGACTGTCATGAAATTCTTTTTCGTTAGCCTTGGCTGATTCTTCTGACAATGGCTGATTGTTCATATTATCGCTGTCTAAATCATTACGCTCTACATCGTTATTACGTAAATCAGTATTAGCTGAATCATCATCTGTCATGAGTGTCTTTGTCAGTGCAGGATCTTTCGTTTCCATGAGTTTTTCCTTATATCTTTATTATAAATACATTAAATCGGTCAAACGATAATTGTAAATCTAATAGTGATTTACGGATTATTCTTTTGACTTAAATCGTAAGCGTTTAGGTCACCAACGTTCTTGCCTCCTGGAGGTAAGTCTTCCTCTTTACGAGGATCGACATATACTTCATCTGTTTCCTGAGACGCTTGCTCTGGCCCATCTATATTTGGCTCATACTTACGCCCTTCATAACTGTCTTTGGGATTCTCAGAACGTGCAGTCGCAGGATCATTCATCGGCACCGCTTTTTCGTTGTTTGGATCAGTATTGTTTGGCATGAAATGTCCCTTATATTTACAATTTAAGAATATCCTTAAGCTACCAAGGTTATAGCACTTATATGATTATGCCTTTAAAACGTAGATTATTTGTCAGTGCGTAGCTCATCTTCGATAAAAGGAGTCCGTTCTTCTTCACTCAGCTCTTCGGCAGTATTCGAGTGAGAGGTATTTTTTAAGTTGTTATCAATCTGTTGGCTATCTACCTGTTCTGCAGCTTGCTTAATATCTGAAACGTCGTTATTTGTATCACTCATAGTAAGTTCCTACCTTTCTTTATTATCTGTCATCGGTTTATAAAATTGTCTTTATTATTTAAATCTATAACAATTATATGTGCCAAGTAATTGATAGCACTAGTGTACTGCCGTATCAATGTGTGAATAAATGTGATATTAAAAGACAGTTTGTAACCTTTGTCAGCGAACGATTGATAGTGACCGTCCATTTACCTCTCATGCAATTTAGCAGAACTCACGACACGTCCTAGCAAAATTTGCTACCATATATTTTTAAAAACCACGTATCTTTAAAAAAGTGACTCATCGTTTATTGTCTAGGTAATCAAATTATGGCCAAAAATGCCCTACAAGCTCAACTTCTAAAAGCTGGCTTGGTTGATAGTAAAAAAGCTAAAAAATTGAGCAAACAGTCTCAACATGCCAAACGTACTGGTGACGCATCAAATATTGAGACTAAAAAAGCATTGGCAGAAGCTCAAGCAAAAAAGATAGAAAAAGATCAGAAGCTTAATCAAGAAAAACAGCAGATTTTAGAACAAAAAACGTTGCATGCTAATATCATTCAAATGATTAAACAGCATCAAATCAAAGAGACGGTCACGGGTACGGAAAATGACGTTAGCTATCAATTCGTTGATCAGTCCAAAATAAAAAAGATCCATGTCACTCAAAAACTGTATGACCAAATAGTGGCTGGTCATGTGGTCATTGCACGACTAGAAGAGGGATATGCGCTACTTCCCCGCCCGTTAGCAGATCGTATAGATGCCAAATTGGAAGGGTTTATCGTCGTGTCCAACGACAAGTCAGACACTGAGCAGAATGATGATGACCCTTATGCAGCCTATGTGATCCCAGATGATCTGATGTGGTAGGGATTGTTAGGTTTTTTCACCAACGTGATTGATGGTTTTTAATAAATGCTCTTGAGCAATGTGCTGTGGCTCGTCTGTTGCTGGCTGAACTTGCTTCCAGCGTCCCTTGCCGTCAAGCGTCCATGCTTGTACGTTGTCTTGTAGATAGCTTTGTAAACCATCTTGATAAATTTGAGCAAATATTTTTTTGTCTTCAATAGGGAACGCAACTTCGACCCGGTGGAATAAGTTGCGATCCATCCAGTCTGCACTGCCACAATACATCCGCTCATCACCCGCATTATAAAAATAGTAGATGCGGGTATGCTCTAAAAAGCGTCCGATGACTGAGCGCACCGTAATATTTTCAGACAGCCCTTGTACTTGCGGACGCAGACAACACATAGACCGTAAGATCAGCTCAATCTTAACCCCTGCTTGCGAGGCGTCGTATAATTTTCCTATCAAACGACGTTCGGTCAGAGCATTGGCTTTGACAATGATATGCGCACGCTTGCCTGCTTTGGCATGAGTGATTTCATCATCAATAAAGCTCATCAACTTTTCATGCAAAGTAAAAGGGGCATGTAACAGCTTTTTGAGATTGGCAGGTTTGCCCATCCCCGTCAGCTCCTGAAATATCTTGTGCACATCTTCTGAGATATCAGCGTCAGCGGTAAACAAACCGTAGTCCGTATAGACCTTGGCATTAGCGGCATGGTAGTTACCCGTCCCTAGATGCACATAACGACGGATTTTGTCCTCTTCACGGCGTATGATGAGCATCAGCTTGGCATGAGTTTTGTAACCGACGATACCGTAGACTACGACCGCCCCTGCTTCTTGCAAATAATTTGCAACCGCAATGTTAGATGCCTCATCAAAACGTGCCCGCAACTCGATAATGGCGGTCACTTCTTTACCGTTACGAGCAGCAGCTGCGAGCGCTTGTACAATTTCTGAATTGGTGCCTGAACGATACAAAGTCTGTTTAATCGCTAAGACTTTTGGATCGCTGGCAGCTTGCCACAATAGATTTACCACAGGCGAGAACGCATGAAAAGGATGATGCACTAGGACATCACTTTTACGCATGGCAGCGAACATACTCGTCGCCTTTTCAAGTTTGTCGGCCTCCCTACGAAAAGCCTTTGGCACGACATGGGTAAACGGCTGATAACGCAGCGCTGGAATATTAAAATCAAAGAGCAGACGCGTTAGGTTTACTGGACCATTGACGCGATACAATTGATTGTCATGTAACTCAAATTCATTGAGCAAATAGTCACTGATGGGCGTTGGGCAATCGGTGGTGACTTCAAGCCGCACTTTGTCGCCAAAACGGCGGTTTTCAAGCTCACCCTCAAGCGCTTTGGCGATATCTTCGACATCATCTGCCAAGTCCAAATCTGCATTGCGCGTCAGTCGAAACTGATGACAGCCTGTCACATTCATCCCAGGGAATAGCTCACCAATATGCTCATGAATAATAGCTGAGAGCATGACATGATGCTCTTTGCCGCCAGTCAGCTCATCAGGCAGGCGAATGACACGCGGCAGACTACGCGGCGCAGGTACAATAGCCAGATTGATATCACGACCAAAAGCATCTTTGCCTTCTAATGTTGCGATAAAGTTTAGGCTCTTATTAACCAGTCGCGGAAACGGGTGGGCAGGATCGATGCTAATGGGCGTTAGTACTGGCGATACTTGCTCCGTAAAATAACGCTTCATCCAAGCCGATTGCTCTGCATTTAATTCATCACGTTTTAAATAGCGGATATCTTCTTTGGCAAGGGCTGGTAGGATGTCTTCATTAAGAATACGATACTGCTCATTGATAGCCTCGTGTGCAATGGCTGATATCTCATTGAGAACTTCACTTGGGCGCATGCCATGAGCGCTCGTTGAGACATCTCCGATATTGAGCTTTTGCATGATACCGGCAACACGAATCTCAAAAAACTCATCAATATTTGATGAAAAAATAATCAAGAAAAATAAGCGCTCAAGTAATGGATGTCGCGGGCTTGCCGCTTGTGCTAACACCCGTAGATGAAACTGTAATAAAGACAAGTCGCGATTGATATAACTACTGGGTGAGTAGCTGCCGTCTTCTGAGCGTTGCCAAGCTATCTGAGTGAGACTGTGAGCTTGTGTTTGATCAGGCTTATCGATATTGTCGCGTTCTATAGTCACGTTTGATGCATGGTTGGCAGTGCTCATATCGCAGTCCTTTATAGTTATTTATGGTGGCTAAACCTTTATGTGAGCAGGCTTTGTCATTGTCAGCAAGCTTCATCATTGATAATCAGACTTTGCTTTTATCAAGCTATGCTGCTTGCGGCAAGACCGCATTTTTCATACGTTTTTTGATAATCCGCTGCTTGTTACGTAGACGTCTATCGCCTTGATTGTCTTCATAGTATTTGGGATTGGTCAACATACTGATGAGTAATGCTGACTCATCGCGATTCAGATTGGCAGCGGATTTATCAAAATAGTGCTGCGCTGCGGCCTCGATACCATAAATACCGTTACCAAACTCTGCCACGTTTAGGTACGCGGTCAAAATACGCTGCTTATCCCATAAGCTCTCTATCATAACAGTCACGACTGCCTCTTCGCCTTTACGAATATAGGAGCGATGCGAGGTCAAAAACAAGTTCTTTGCCAGTTGTTGACTGATCGTTGAGCCACCAGCGGACATCTTACCTGTCTCTTCATTTTTTTTGCGTGCCGCCTCTATACCTTTGAGATCAAAACCATTGTGCTGACTAAATGTCGAATCTTCACTGACAATCGCCGCTTGTTTGGCAGATTTGGCAATGTCATCATACTCTACCCAAGTTTGCGTCACTGCGCCGCCTGTGAGTCGATGGGTTAGCATAAACATACTGTTATTGACTGGCTGCGTTTTCCAAATCAATAGTAAACCTGCCACCAGTACATGGAACGCTACCACCAACAACATCAGCGCCAGTAATAATCGTTTAATAAACTTGCCAAAACTTGCCATGCGCAAAATATCCAAATAATGAGAAATAATAAAAGTTGTCAGCTATTGATTAGTAGCAAGCTATCTTACCTAATCTCACAATCGCTGTCATTACTTACCCTTTTTCTTTATTATGTGTTGATTGCTAAAACATATTATGGTTGATGATCACGTTTAGAATAAGTCGTTTGTGACAAGTATAAAGCTAAGCGAGTAATTAAGAGAGTAATTATGCATAACGATCGCCCTATACAGGTATTGCGTGCACGCGTTATTAATGCGGACCCAAGTCTTGACTGCGCTAAAAACTCTGATAACTGGTGGTTACTGGGTACTTCTGGCTGTCATCTATGTGATGTCGCTGAGCAATTGATAAAGCGTTTTCAGGCGGTACAACCTATTGAGTATCAGTATGTTGATATTGCAGATTTTCCTGAGGACTTGATGATGGAGTTTGCCACCAGCATTCCAGTAATTTTGACATCATCAAAACGATTAGACTATCCATTTTCAGTCATGGATTTGCAGCAGTTACTTACCTATAAATGATTTATTCCAATTAACAACACTAATAACTGTAACTTTATCATCAGATCTTATGGATGAGAGACCTATGAAAGATTTAAAAAAAGTAACAGAAGTCGAAGACTTGCGCCGAGTCGCTGAGCGTAAAGTACCGCGTATGTTTTATGATTATGTCGATTCAGGCTCATGGACGCAGACCACTTATCGCAATAATGAGAGCGACTTTGACCGTATTAAGCTGCGCCAACGAGTGCTGGTCAATATGGAAGGACGCTCGCTTGCAACCAATATGATAGGTACGCCGGCGTCGATGCCAGTAGCCATTGCCCCAACTGGGTTTACTGGCATGATGTGGGCGGATGGCGAGATCCATGCAGCGCGCGCAGCTGAAAAGTTTGGTGTGCCGTTCTCACTATCAACCATGAGTATTTGCTCTATCGAAGACGTCGCTGAAAATACCAGCGCGCCGTTTTGGTTTCAGCTCTATGTCATGCGCGATCAGGACTTTATGGCCAACCTTATCCGCCGCGCCAAAGCTGCCAACTGTTCTGCCCTTATCTTAACGGCTGACTTGCAAGTACTTGGTCAGCGCCATAAAGACATCAAAAACGGCTTATCTGCGCCGCCCAGACCTACTTTCGCCAATATCGTCAATCTCATGACCAAACCGCAATGGTGTATGAATATGCTGGGCACCAAACGTCATACTTTTGGCAATATCGTCGGTCATGCTAAAGGTGTGGACGATCTGTCGTCTCTAACCGCTTGGACAGAAGAGCAGTTTGATCCACGCTTAAGCTGGGATGATGTGGCGCGAATTAAAGACATGTGGGGCGGCAAGCTGATTATCAAAGGTATTATGGATCCTGAAGACGCTATCATGGCGGCTCGTAGCGGCGCGGATGCATTGGTGGTCTCAAACCATGGTGGCCGTCAATTAGACGGTGCGCCCTCTTCCATCGCTGCCTTAAGCGATATCGTCCAAGCGGTTCGTGCCGAAAACAGTAATATCGAGGTGTGGCTTGATAGCGGTATTCGTTCGGGCCAAGATGTATTAAAAGCTATATCACTGGGTGCAACAGGCACCATGATTGGGCGCGCATTCTTGTATGGCCTTGGTGCTTATGGTGAAGATGGAGTGCGCCGCGCCCTTGAGATCATCTATAAAGAATGTGATATCAGCATGGCATTCTGCGGTCATACTAATATTAATCAGGTGGCTGACGATATTTTAGTCAAAGGCACTTATGAGCAGCTCAAATCATCTCAGCCTTATATCTCACCGTTACGCTGGTAGCGCTTAGCTTCGTATACTCACCATTTTATTCATCATTTTTAATTGATACTTCGTTTTATGACCATACAGCAATTGTTAAAGACCGCGCCCGTTAGCACCTTATTATTAGTCAGTTTCATTGGACTGTTTATCGTGCAAGTGTTGACGGGTGTTGATGCCAATAATCCCTCGACGCAAGCGCTGCTAAACTGGGGTGCCAATGCGTTGCCATTAACCATGGTTGATGATCCGTGGCGGCTGGTAAGTAGTGCGTTTTTGCACATTGGCCTCATGCATTTACTGTTTAATGGATTTGCTATGTACTTTTTTGGTCAAGTTGCAGAGCCGATGTTTGGCTCAGCCAGATTTTTGGCGTTATTTTTGCTGTCGGCCATCGGTGGTAATTTGCTAAACAATTACGTGACGTGGCAAGGTATTTTGGATGGTACAGGACAACCGGGTCTATCAGCTGGGGCCTCTGGTGGTATCATGGGTATCGGCGCTGCACTCTTGATAGCCGCGCTATTTAAAATATCTGTTAACGGTATGGTTCTCAATTTAAGAAGCCTAGTATTTATTATGGGTATTAATCTTGTGTATGGTTTTGCGGTACCGGGTATTGATAACGCCGGTCATATTGGTGGGGCTATTACTGGACTGCTTATCGCCTTTGGATTTGCGCTTGCTCATCGTCAACGTATGACTTCATCAATGGCACCGATGACCTACTCTCATACTTATGACGTGCCTGAGTATGGCGATACTCAGGATACAAATACTGTCTATCCTGCTACCGCTGATCCTATAAATACTACTATCAACCATGAACCATCTGGCAGCTACTCTATCTCGCTAGAGACTCCTACTAAACCTGCGCTGATATGGCAGCTACTTCCATGGCTTATAATGCTACTTATTAGCGCAGGTTTTATCTGGTGGTGGCAAGATATTCATCAGCAAATATTACAAGTACTAAAAACCATTGAGTAAACTGTCATACTTATTTATTATTGCTAGATAGCTCACAAAAGCAGCAGATTAATATAGTTTGCCCTACTCGCTTTTTTCTATCCGATCATTTTCACTCACTAACGAGATTCCATTATGTTCAAAATTGCAGCACTTTCTAATAACACTAAGCAAGTTCTGTTTAGTACTTTAACAGCGACTGCATTACTTAGTGTGGCTAGCTTGACCAGTGCGGCTCCTTTTAAGAATCTACCTGCCGACCAAGACGCTGAACTAAGCGTTGGGGTCAATGTCATGGCGGTAAACTCAGCTTATGACTTAGACGACAATACCGAAGTACGTGTATTGCCAGGCGTTTTTTATGATAACAATAAGATTTATGCACGCGGTGCTCAAGCTGGTGCGTATATCATCAATGATGGGACCAACCAGCTATCAGCTTATGCGCAGCTGGCAGGTATGGAGTTTGATCCTGATGACGCCAATGGTGCGCTTCAAGGTCTCGATAAACGTAAAGCTTCAGCCGCTGCGGGTCTCACTTATTTACGCCGTACACCTATCGGTGGCTTGCGTGGGCAAATCGCCACTGACGTCTTAGATCGTAGTGATGGTACATTTGGCCGCTTAACTTACCTTGCCAAATATAGCAAAGACAAGCTGACGGTCTATCCAAGTATCGGTATTGAGTGGAATAACGAAGACTACAATGAATATTATTATGGTGTCAGCGATGAAGAATCAGCACGTACTGGGGTTGACTCATACTCACCTGATTCAAGCTTTAATCCCTACATCAATATCAGTGCCAACTATGACTTTAATGAGCGCTGGGCAGGCTTTGCCAATCAGAGCTTAAGCTATCTATCGGATGAGCAATACGACAGCCCAATGGTTGACTCGCGCACTGAGTCTCGTACGACGCTCGGTTTGCTTTATAAGTTTTAGAGTTTTAGAAATGTGATAGAAAAAGCCGAGCATTTTGCTTGGCTTTTTTATTGTGTTAATTCTTTGATATGAGACACTAGCCTGTATAGTTCGTACAAAATAAAAGTGTCATGTACTTTATCTGAATGCGAGGTTGATAGAAATTTACTTGCTTGCTGTGACTACGCAGACAGAGGCTGCGAAAATTTATATCAACCTTGCCGTAACATTCTTAGAGTAAATTAACTATAAGATAAACTCCAGATTTGATTTTATATACAGGATTGCACCATTATGATCCGCTCTACCCTTTGGATGATTGGCGCACTCACCTCATTTTGTTTGATGGCCATTGGTGCTCGTGAGCTGAATAATGAAATTGGTGTTTTTCAGATTTTATTCTTCCGAAGTATCATCGGCCTATTGGTACTATTGCCAATCGTACTGCTGTTGAAGAAGGCGCGTTTCTCATTTCCCACACGTATCAAACTACACCTAGTAAGGAATCTATTTCATTTCGCGGGACAATACGGTTGGTTCTTAGGCATAGGACTACTGCCCCTAGCCACCGTTTTTGCTATTGAATTCACTGTCCCTTTTTGGACGATAATCATCTCGTATTTCTTCTTAAAAGAATCTATCACGGTAAAAAAAGTTATTGCCGTACTATTAGGCATTCTTGGGATAATAGTCATCGTTCAACCTAGCCTAGATGTTGCTCACTATGCGTCACTAATCGTGTTGGGTGCAGCCATCTGTTATGCCTTTTCTCATGTGGCCACAAAATCGTTATCTAATACGGATAGCCCAATCACGATTATTTTTATGATGTGTTTTATACAAGCGCCTTTGGGGTTGCTTTTATTTATAGACGGGTGGACGACGCCAGTAGGTATTCAGTGGCTATGGCTTATAATTATAGGTGTCACGGCGCTATCGGCACATTATTGTATGACCAAAGCCATGCAATATGCAGAGGTGACATTCGTCGTGACTATGGATTTGTTTAGATTACCGCTTATCTCTATCGTTGGCGTGCTGTTATATTCTGAGAGTTTTAGCGTTGCCTTATTGATGGGCATCTTACTTATCGTTACTGGTAATTCGTTAAATATCTATTCTAGAAGAATAGATAAAGACAAAATTCCTCATTAATATATTAGACCATAACATCTTAAAATTAACCCTTGAAATTATATAGCCTACCTTTATATATGTAGGTTAGATACACAGTAAACAATCAATGATAAGGAGACTGTTATGAGTAAACTTGTTACACGCAATTCAATCTTTGACAACTTCTTTGATGAGATGGCACCTAGCTTTGTGATGCGTCCGCTGCATGGTGAAGCGCTCCCTAATGCTAGCCAAATCAAGATTGATGTTAGTGAAAAAGATGATGCGTTCCATGTAAACGCTGAGATACCTGGCGTTGCCAAAGAAGATATCGACCTGTCTATTACCGGAGATATCGTTTCTATCAGCGCTGAGATTGCGCAGCACGACGAGCAAAAAGACGGCGACAAGATACTACGCAGCGAGCGCTACTTTGGCTCAGTATCGCGTAGCTTCCAATTGCCATCCAAAGTAAAGGTTGATGCAGCAGAAGCCTCTTATGAAAACGGCATATTAGAACTGGTACTACCAAAAGAGACCAGCTCAGAGCGCAAAAAGCTTGAAATTAAATAAAGCCAGATAAGCTTTAATAAGAAAGCTAGTTAAATTCAAAAGGCACATGATGATTCATGTGCCTTTTTTTATAAAAACGAGACTTTGTAATTTAGCTTTTGTCGTAAATGTATCAAGCTGCCGCAACTAGCCTTTAAGCTTAACGATAGAGGCGACATCACAGCCTTTATAGAGTATCTCGCTCTTAGCATTTTGGATATTGGCCGAGGACTTATGATAATTATTTAAACGCAAAGGCCCTGTCATGATACTAAAGTTTTCTTCGTCACCAAACACGGTACCGACATTGTCAGAACGACCTAAGTTAATCGGTAAAAATCTTTTTTTACCATTCAGATTGGCTTCTGCAAACGTTGGTAGATACTGCTCATTAAAACCATAAGTCACGCTGACTTTCTTATTGTTTTGACAAGTGTAGTTGACTTGTCTGTGCTTGATAGCCGTATCATAGCTTTCGCTTGGCTCCATCACATTGTCTGAGTATGCCATCGCTGAACCAGAACCAAGCGCAGCCATCAAAATACCAGCAGATGATAATGCAGCAGTTAATACTTTCATAATATTACCTCAATCGATTAATTATAGTTGTTATAGATAAGCAAGGTATAAACAGAGGCTTTATCGGCTAACCATTTTTGGTTTTTCTAATTAGTTTGCTCTTATCGTCTTTGTTGTTATTCAAAAACTGTCATACGCCAGTTCTTATCTATGCAACCATTCTAACCAAAATTTTTGTTGGGGTTGTTATGAATATTAGTTGGCTTGTTGTCTGAGGGTAAGACATTGTTTCAAGCGATGTATGTGCTTCAATTGATAGACAAAAAAGGACCTTGCACACCCATTTATAGAGGATGGCAAGGTCTTTTTTTATTCAAATACTTTCTTTTGTTCAAGTACACTCGGTGGGTTACGCTATTGCTAACTCAACCTACTAACTGAATGTTCAACAGAAACTAAGCATTACTTTTCAAATACTCTAACATAGTGTCTGCATCTGATACTTCAAAGGGGTCGATTGGGCAGTTATCGCCAAAATCAGGTTCCTTAAACACTTTTTTAATGGCTTTATTGTCGACGAGCATCGAATAACGCCATGAGCGCATACCAAAGCCAAGATTACTCTTATCAACAAGCATACCCATTTTACGAGTGAACTCACCATTACCATCAGGCAGCAAGAATACGTTTTCGCGGTTTTGCTTGAGACCCCATTGGTACATGACGAAAGCATCATTGACAGAAATGCAAACTATTTCATCTACACCTAACGCCTTAAACTCATCATAAAGCGCTTCATAACGAGGTAGATGGCTGGTCGAACACGTTGGCGTAAAGGCACCTGGTAGTGAGAACACAACCACTTTTTTATTGGCAAATAACTCATCTGTGGTTAGGTCATACCATGTGAAGGGATTGTCTCCTCCGATAGATTCATCACGAACACGAGTTTTAAAAGTTACATCAGGTACATGGGTAATCATTATTTACTCCGATTTAGGTTATTGTCTTTTTATTTATCCAGATAAACTTTACATTAAGAAGGATGTACCATATCTTCTGGCGTGACCCACTCATCAAACTGTGCTTCGGTCATTAAATCGAGTTCAACCGCCACTTGCTTCAAAGTTTTGTTTTCTTTATAAGCTGTCTTCGCGATTTTTGCCGCATTTTCATAACCAACATGACGGTTCAATGCGGTAACCAGCATCAATGAGTTGTGCAAAAAGTCATCGATTTTCTCTTTGACTGGTTCGATGCCAACGGCGCAATTATCGTTAAAGCTGTTGCACGCATCACCCAATAGTTGGATAGATTGCAACAAGTTAAAAGCGATAACAGGCTTATAAACGTTGAGCTCAAAGTTACCTGACGCGCCAGCCATACTGATAGTGGTGTCGTTACCCATCACTTGAGCAACAACCATCGTCATCGCTTCTGACTGTGTTGGGTTGACTTTACCCGGCATGATAGAGGAACCTGGCTCGTTCTCAGGAATGGTTAATTCGCCTAGACCACAGCGCGGACCTGATGCCAACCAACGTACATCGTTAGCGATTTTGTTCAAGCTACCTGCTAGGGTTTTGAGTGCGCCTGAAGCAAATACTTCGGCATCACGAGCCGCTAGCGCTTCAAATTTATTTGGTGAAGTGACGAACGGTAGGCCAGTCAAGGTTGATAATTGCTCAGCAGCTTTTACTGCATAATCAGGATGGGCATTCAGACCGGTACCAACCGCTGTACCGCCTAGTGGCAATTCATATAGACCCTGTAGCGCATTGTCGATACGCGTTAATGCATGGTCAAGTTGGCTGACATAGCCGCTAAACTCTTGACCTAGGGTCAAAGGTGTGGCGTCTTGTAAATGCGTACGACCAATTTTGACGATGCTATCAAACTCTTTGGCTTTGGCATCTAACGTGTCGCGTAGTGCTTTTACCGCTGGGATAAGCAAGCTGTTGATTTGACGAGCAGCCGCCACACGAATCGCCGTTGGGAAGCTGTCGTTGGTAGACTGTGCATGGTTGACATGATCATTTGGGTGAATCGGTGCGTAGCTGCCACGCTCAGAACCAGCGATTTCATTGGCACGGTTGGCGAGTACTTCGTTCATGTTCATGTTTGACTGCGTACCAGAACCCGTCTGCCATACCACCAATGGGAACTGATCGGTAAGACCACCGTTGATAATCTCGTCAGCGGCTTGCACGATTAGGTCGCGCTTATCACCTTCGATACGCTCAAGACCTGCATTGGTAATCGCAGCGGCTTTTTTGACTAAAGCCATCGCTTCAATCATCGGACGCGGCAAGGTCTCGCCACCGATTTTGAAGTTCTCACGGCTACGCTGAGTTTGCGCGCCCCAATAAGCCTCACTTGGCACTTCCACGTTGCCCATGGTATCTTTTTCGGTACGAGTTGCCTGATTCTGTGTCGACATAACTACCCTCTTTGATGGTTTGTTGTATAGCTGCTTCGAAAAAAGTGCAACACACGCTGCACATAAAGGAAAATACGCTGTAAAGTGGCATTATGATAGCATGACTAGGGCGTGTTGAATATTCACAAATAGCCATTGCGGCTGTCTAAAAGTACCCGTCACCATCAATTTAATACATTATTGGATAGTATATCTATGCATCCTGAATCCAAAAATATTGAATCGAAACAGTCTAAACCTAGCAATCCACCGAGACGGCAGTTTACCCGCCAACGTCGTCAGTTAACAGATGGCGAGCGCAGACAATACGCGCGCTTGGCAAGCTTGCACTTAGTCAAGTTGCAACAGCGCTTGCCTCCGCGTGCGCGTATTGGCTTATATTATAGTGGCTTTGGAGAGTTGCCGACTCAGCCACTACTCTCTTGGTGCGAGCGCTTAGGCTATCTACCTTATTTGCCAGTCGTTGGTTCGTTTGGTCGTGATGCTACAGGCAATATTGATAAACACCTGCGCTTTGTACCGATTTATCATTCTAAACTGGTAAACGTGCCGACAAGGATTCACAGCTTAGGTATGAAACAAAACCATCATCGCAGGCTACTTTGGGAGCGCGAATTAGACATCATTATCTGTCCGTTAGTGGCAGTTGATAAAAGTGGTAATCGTATGGGCATGGGCGGCGGCTTTTACGATACCACCCTTGGCAACAGCTACCGCTCAGGCTCAAAAAGACCTTTAAAAATCGGCTGGTGCTATGATTTTCAAGTAGTAGAACAGCTCGAGCGACAACCTTGGGATGTGCCGTTAGATGGCTTGATAACGCCAAGCGGTATAAGGTGGTTTAGTAATAATGCAAAAGCTAATGATAGCGTTGGGGAAAAAACATCTAGCGCTGATACGGTTGATACGTACTTAAAAGAATTAGGGAGTGATGACGCTAGGGAAATACTGTACTACAGTCAAGAACAGGTGTTTAGCGGTGATGAGTTGGCAAGGGTCATTAATGAGGCGCGTTTGAATGAGTTACTAGCGCAAAGTGATGAGTTTTTGCGAGGCTTAAATAGTGAAATTAAGGATTTTGATGATGAGTATTAAAAAATGTGCCGTTTAAACAATGAATGAAAATGCTAAAAGGTGAGCATGATTGCTATCTATACTCACCTTTTATTATTAATAGATTATTTAAGAGGACGCTCTACTAACACTGTTTTTGCTATTTCTGTCCCGATTTTCGCAATCAAAGCATCCCTTTCTTCAAACGAGGCATCGGTCTCTGTAATGTATAAAGCCGCGACAATAGGTTTGCGACCTGGAGGCCACATGACCGCCGTAATCGCACGTGATCCATAGCCGCCAGCACCTGTTCTGTCTGCTATGATCCAATCACTTGGAACCCCTTTACGAAAAAGCGCATCACCTACCTCATTAGCTTTTAGCCAAGATTGCAATTTTTGCCGAGACTCTGTAGACAATGCCTTTCCAAGCACTAACTTTTCAAGTGTCGCGATCATTGCTATTGGTGTGGTGGTATCTCTTTTATCCTTAGGTTTTGCTTCATTCAGTTCGGTTTCCCAGCGATCAAGTCGCGTTTTATCATCACCAATGGAACGCAAAAACTGAGTGAGAGACTGAGGTCCGCCGATGGCTTGCAAAATAAAATTAGCCGCTGAATTGTCACTGGTTGACAGCGTTGCCTGACACAACGCTTCAAGAGACATACCTTTCTTGCCTACCTGATTTTCTGTGACAGGAGAGTACGTAACCAGATTGCTTTTAGAGAACCTTACGATTCTATCTATTTTTTCTTGGCCCATATCAACGTTATGAAGGACATTAGCACAAGCGAGAGTTTTAAAGGTACTACTCAAAGGAAAACGTTCATCAGCTTTATACTCCCAGCGTTGTTCGGTCTCTAAATCGTGCACAGCTAGACCGATACGAGCATCTAATTCATTTTCAGCATTTTTGATAGCATCAATCAATGAGTCTGCTGCACTGCTAGGTAATGATAGTGTAAGACAAAAAATAGCGAGCAGTGTGCTAAAAATTTTAGTCTTGCTTTGACGTAAGTACATGATGATTAGAAATTCCGTTTTAGTCTATTTTTTGTATATGGTTTTCTATACATAGCACAATTTACCTGAGGCTGTGAGACATTCAACCAAGCAGCCTTACATTCTTTTTGAAGTATCTAAACTATGTACATAATGTGAAAAAAATTCGCCTACAATACCATCGCTGCAATCCAACCAAAGACCAACAACGGAATGTTGTAATGCAAAAAGGTCGGTACCACACTGTCTTTGATATGGTCATGCTGCCCATCGATGTTTAGACCAGACGTTGGCCCCAATGTCGAATCTGACGCAGGCGAACCCGCATCGCCAAGCGCGCCGGCCGTACCGATAATCGCAACCGTTGCCAAAGGCGAAAACCCTAGAGAGATACACAGCGGTACATAAATCGCGGCAATAATCGGAATAGTCGAAAATGACGAGCCGATACCCATCGTGACCACCAAGCCTATCCCCAGCATGACCAAAGCGGCAATGGCTTTGTTGCCAGCAAAAAGGTTAGTCGCGCCATCAATGAGCGGCGCAATCTCTCCTGTTGCTTTCATGACTTCGGCAAAACCCTGCGCGGTAATCATAATAAAGCCAATCATCGCCATCAGTTTGATACCATCATTAAACACCGTATCGGCATCACGCCACTTGACCACGCCTGTCGCCATAAAGACCCCAAAGCCAAACATTGAACCGAGCAACAGCGAGTCCGTATACAATTGCACCACAAAAGCAGTCACAATAGCAACCAGGGCGACCAGCGTCTTTAACTTACTTTGCGCCTTGGCACCAGCGGTTGTCTTACTGAGCTCATCATCTTTTAACCCTTCACTTTGGATAGCGGTATCGCGAGCTTCTTTATCGATAGCGACCTGTTGATACTGACGCGGCTTACGGTAGCTGATAAAGACTGCTGTCAACAAACCGATGAACATACCTAACGCGGGTATCGCCATTGCTTGAATCACAGAAATGTTAGCGATATCAATACCTGCTTCACCGACGTTTTTTAGCATGATTTGATTAAGGTAAATATCACCAAAACCATAGGGGATAAACATATAGGTGGTGACCAAACCAAAGGTCAGCAAACAAGCAATCAGGCGTCGATCAATTTGCATGCGGTTAAAAGCGAGTAATAACGGCGGCACGAGCAACGGAATAAAGGCGATGTGTATAGGAATTAAGTTTTGACTAAAGCAGCTCATGACGATTAAGCCTGCAAACAGCATATACTTAATCATGCCACCAGTGCCCGCCGCGTCAATGCGTTTGATAACTGTCCCTGCTAGTGACTGCGGCAAACCAGAATGAGCTATCGCTACCGCAAAAGCACCCAGTAGCGCATAGGATAGAGCGATTTGTGCGCCATTACGGATGCCTTCTTGAAAGGCCTCTAAAGTATCGGTAATGCCAAGACCTGCGATGAGTCCGCCTGCCAGTGCTCCGATTAATAAACTTAGCACCACATGCACGCGCGCGAGTGACAGACCAAGCATAATGACTACTGCCAATAATACTGCGTTAATTGCCATGTATTACCCCTTTTGCTCTTTGCTTTAGCCTGATAAAGACTGGTTAATGTCTTAAAACCTACAAATTTATATAACTTATAAATAACACTCTAGTACCTCAAACGCTCTACTTTAGACAGTACAGTTTTAGACGGGCGTCAGTTTACCTGATTTTACAAGTAAAACCTATTCTGATAATGAAGTAGATATTCACTAAAGGAGAAATAAGTAAGCGGTATTATCTGTGTTTAAGTAAGAGAATTTGCCTTAGTTTTACATGGTTATTGATGTCTTGATTTTATTTAGCATTGACTATAGTAAGGCCTTGCAATTTTTTATGGGGACTCCATTTATCTAAACATGAACCACGAACTTGACTTTACAAGTCTGGTTAACGAGGAAAAATATATGAGTGAACATAATATTGATAAAGACAACATCGACATCGATGTATCATCTGCTATTGACCATGATAACGAAACAGATAACTCATCTGTAGATGAGTTGAGCGCGTCATCTGACGTTGTCAAAGACGATAGTGCTGAGGACGACTATTTGCCACTTCTGGCCCTTAGAGATGTGGTGGTCTATCCGCACATGCAAATCGCCCTATTCGTCGGTCGTGCACCATCCGTGCAAGCGGTTGAGCTGGCGCAAGCTGAATATGGTAATAAAGTATTGGTCGTAGCACAAAAAGACTCATTGACCGAAGATATCGATCAGGACAACTTGTACCAATACGGTACGGTGTGTCGCATCGTCAGCACCATGCCACATGATAGCGACGAGGATTGCATTAAAGTCCTTATCGAAGGTCAATATCGTGCGCGTGTCGATACCATCCAAAGTCATGACCATGTCTTGATGGCAAGCTTTGAGCGCGCTGATCTTGATGTACAAATGGATGAGAGCCAACAAAAAGATACCATTCAAGCTTTAACCAGCTTGTTTGAAAGCTACGCTGATGCACGCTTACGTAATGCTCGTGAGCTTACTCGTGTCGCAAAGCGCATTGATGATTTGCTTGAGTTGGTCTATTTTATCTCAACTCGGGTATCGATGGATCTTGATGTCAAGCAGTCGTTTTTAGAAAATGATGACATCAAAGCTCACATCAATACCTTGACTGAATATTTGGTTAAGCAAAGTGCCGAGCAGAATATCGAACAAGATATTCAAGATGCGGTACGTCAGCAAATGGAAGACAATCAGCGCGAGTACTTCTTAAACGAAAAAATGAAAGCCATCAAAAACGAGCTGTCTGATATGAATGACGGCGCGTTCGATGGCGATGATGATGTCGCTGAACTTGAAAAGCGTCTAGAAGATGCTGACTTACCCGATGATGTCCGTAAGAAGGCGGAGCAAGAGTTTAAAAAGCTTAAGATGATGCCGCCTGCATCGAGTGAGTCATCGGTCGTACGCAACTATATCGAATGGATTTTGGACACGCCATGGAATGCGACCACCAAAGTTTCTATCAATCTAGAAAAAGCTAAGACCACGCTTGATGAAGACCACTATGGCTTGCAAGATGTGAAAGATCGCATTCTAGAATACTTAGCGGTCCAATCGCGTGTGAAAAAATTGCGCGGTCCGATTCTTTGTCTCGTGGGTCCGCCTGGTGTGGGTAAAACCTCATTGGGTGAATCGATTGCGCGAGCAACTGGTCGTAAGTTTGTGCGTATGGCACTTGGTGGCGTCCGTGATGAAGCTGAAATCCGTGGTCATCGCCGTACTTATATCGGTGCAATGCCAGGTAAAATCGTCCAGTCTTTAGCCAAAGTAGAGGTGAAAAACCCGCTATTTTTGCTAGATGAAGTCGATAAAATGGCACAAGACTTCCGTGGTGATCCAGCATCAGCGCTATTAGAAGTGTTAGATCCGTCGCAGAATGACAAGTTTAACGACCATTATCTAGATATGGACTTAGACTTATCACAAGTGATGTTTATCTGTACTGCTAACAGCATGGATATCCCGCCTGCCCTTCTTGACCGGATGGAAGTTATCCGTTTGCCAGGTTATACCGAAGAAGAAAAGGTCAATATCGCGCAAAAATATCTTGTACCAAAAGCGATCAAGCAAAATGGGCTCAAAGAAGGCGAGATTGAAATCGTAGAAGCGGCGTTGCACAGTATCGTACGTAGCTATACACGTGAAGCAGGTGTGCGTAACCTTGAGCGTGAAGTTAATAAAATCTGCCGTAAAGTCGTACGCGGTTCGGTTGAGAACCATGGCGCACGCGCACCGAAAAAAGATGAGCGTCAACTGGTCGTAGTCGATGATAAAAACATCGATGACTATTTAGGTGTCCATCAATACGATTATGGATTGGCCGAAAAAGACCCTGAAATTGGTCGTATTACTGGTCTTGCTTGGACACAAGTCGGTGGTGAGTTATTAACCATCGAAGCGGTAGCCATGAAAGGCAAAGGTGAGCTTAGCTTCACTGGCTCACTAGGTGATGTGATGAAAGAGTCGATTCGCGCTGCTATGAGTGTCGTTCGTGCTCGCGGTGATAGCTTAGGTATTGACTATGAGACTGTCAAAACCACTGACGTTCATGTACATATGCCAGAGGGTGCGACACCAAAAGATGGTCCATCTGCTGGTGGTGCGTTAACGACCGCCCTAGTCTCTGCCTTAACTGGTATTGCCATTCGTCCAGATATTGCGATGACAGGTGAGATTACACTGCGCGGTAAAATCTTGCGCATTGGTGGTCTTAAAGAAAAGCTGCTCGCAGCCCATCGCGGCGGTATCAAGCACGTATTGATTCCAGCGAGTAACGAGCGCGACTTGGCTGATATCCCTGATAACGTCAAAGAAGGCTTAACCATTCAGCCTGTAGCGACAATTGATGAGATATTAAAGGTCGCTCTGGTCAGTATGCCAACGCCACTAAAACCTGCAAAAGTGACCGTTGATAAAACGGCAGGTAAAGCGCTGCACAATTAAGCTGTGAAGTTATAAATAGTCAATAAATGCAAAAAGACCGTAATATCAATTACGGTCTTTTTTTATGTTTCTTTTCTACTTAGCTAAGCCTACTTATTCTCTTTGATACTACTGTAATGACCGTAGCTTATATTTTTTATTCTTACTTCATGTTCTCATTTTTCAAACCCATACGTTATTTACATTTATTAACCGATTGTTGCGCTTATGGTGAATAACTATGACGAATGTTTGTCTATACTGACTGTGATGTCTGTAAGTAGTACAGAGCGAACAGTACAGAACAAACCTATATAGATAGTAGGCTTAACTATCAATAAAAACGTTCAATAACCGAATAAAATGGAGAAAACAATGAAAAAGACGATGCTTGCAAGTGTTTTATTATGTGGTTCAGCGTTAGCAATGACAGGTTGCCAAACAGTACAAGATCAGCTCCAAACAGGTAATCCGTTTAGTCAACCTGCTCTAAAATCAACGATTAAAACGGTTGATGGTAATAAGGAAGTTGGTCAAGTGTTCTTGCGCCCTGTTGATGGCGGTGTACAGGTTTACGGTAAGCTTATGAATATGACACCAGGTAAAACAGTAGCGCTACATATTCACGAAACTGGTAGCTGCGCTGATATGGGTAAAGCAGCAGGTGGTCACTTTAATCCTGATAACTTCCCCCACTCTAACCCAGATGATATGAACGGTCATGCAGGTGACTTGCCTAACTTAACAGCCAATGAAGATGGTGTTGCCACTATCAACTATGTGAACAAGCAAATTTCAGCAGCTCAAACAGGTAAATACAGTGTCAATCGCCGTGCCTTTATCGTTCATGCTGGCGCTGATGACTATACCAGTCAACCAGCAGGTAACGCTGGCGACCGTATCGCTTGCGGTATCATCGAAAAGAAATAATAACGTTTAGCTTAACTCTTATCAACAATAAAAAACCTCTTAGGATGCTAAGAGGTTTTTTTATAGCTTAAAATTATTTATAGTAAAGGTAAAAGAAGCTTATTCTTCTACCCATTCGCCTTTGCGCCAGTACACACCCCAACGCGTGGCTTTGCCGTTTTTCTCAGAGCCGATATACTGCTCTTTTTTCTTACGTGACCAGCGCAAAATCGTTGGATTACCATCAGGATCCTCATCTGGTCCTTCAAACAGGTACTGAAACTTGTCTTCCATTTTGTCTTTGACTGCGCGTAGCTCAGCAAGCTTTGGCGCACGCGTCTCGCGTACTTTTGGGAACTTAGATGCTGCTAAGAACATCCCAGCCGCCCCCTCACGCAAAATGAAATAATCATCATGCTTGGTCGATTTGAGCTCCGGCATATGAATTGGGTCCATACGCGGCGGTGCCGCTTCTCCCGTTTTGAGCACTTTACGCGTGTTATCACATTTTTGACAAGCAAAGTAAGGACCAAAACGTCCCGTCTTTAATTCCATCTGCCCATCACACTTATTACAGTCGATGGTTGGCGCATCTGAGCCCGGTACTTCAAACTTACCTTCTTCTAGGATATAGCCGTCGCAATCAGGATTATTGCCGCAGATATGTAGCTTGAGACCGCCATCGACGATATAACCGTTCATGGCTGTACCACACTTCGGGCAGCGCTTTTTTTCCATCAAATCTTTGACTTCGGCCGCTTCATCGTCACCTTCGGCATCATCAAGATTAGCAAAAGCTTCGACTGGCATTAAGTTTTTTGTACCTTTACAGCGCTCCTTAGGGGGTAAGTTGTAGCCAGTACAACCTAAGAACACACCCGTTGAGCCCGTGCGCAGTTGCATCGGACGATCGCAAATATCACAGTGTACATCTGGCACATCCGTCGGATCATTAGGACGCATACCATCTTTATCTTTGGCATGTTCAAGTTTGGTCTTAAAGTCACCATAGAAGTTGTCTAACACATCTTTCCAGTCTTGATCGCCTTCTGCGACATGGTCAAGCTTATCTTCTAATGCTGCGGTAAAGGTATAATCCATCAAGTCTGGGAAGCTTGCTGTCAATCTGTCGGTGACGATATCACCCATCTTTTCGGCAAATAAACGCTTGTTTTCTAATTTGACGTAACCGCGATCTTGAATGGTTGAGATAATTGAGGCATAAGTCGATGGACGTCCGATACCTTTTTTCTCAAGCTCTTTAACGAGACTTGCTTCAGTATAACGCGGTGGTGGCTTAGTAAAATGTTGGCTTGGATCAAGCTTATCTAAGGTGAGCTGATCGCCTTTTTTGACATCGGGTAACAAAGTATCGTCAGTTTTAGCTGGTGGCATCACTTTAGTATAACCATCAAAGGTCATGGTGCGGCCACGAGCTTTTAACTCGACATCACTGGCACCAACGAATAGGTTTACCGACAAATATTTTGCTGGCGGCATCTGACAAGCGACAAACTGACGCCAAATCAGCTCATACAAACGTATGGCATCGCGCTCCACACCTTTTAGCTGAGTAGATTTCATGTTGACGTTAGAGGGACGAACCGCCTCATGCGCTTCTTGTGCACCCTGTTTGTTACCATAAAAGTTTGGCTTTTCTGGTACATACTTTGCGCCATAGTTGTCTTCGATATAGCCACGTGCAGCAGCTAATGCGTCACCAGACAAGAAGGTCGAATCCGTACGCATGTAGGTGATATGACCCGCTTCGTATAAACGCTGGGCCAAAATCATGGTCTTTTTAACTGAAAACCCTAAGCGGGTGCTAGCAGCTTGCTGCAAGGTCGAGGTAATAAACGGCGCACTTGGACGTGATTGTGTTGGCTTTTCTTCACGCTCTTTTACGATAAAGTCGCTTGATTTTAATACCTCTAAGACTTTGTCAGTCTGCTCTTTATTGACAAGCTTAAGCGTCTTACCACCTTGCTTGGTCGCCTCTAAGCGCAAAGCAGTTTGCTCAGCGTCTGTAGGTTTTTTGGCAGTACTATTGGTAACGTGAGTATCAGCATGAATTTGCCAATATTCTTCTGGTATAAAAGCGCGAATTTCGTGCTCGCGCTCAACGACCAAGCGCATAGCAACCGACTGCACGCGTCCTGCAGACAGGCCACGAGCGACCTTTTGCCATAGCAGCGGCGACACCATAAAGCCGACGACCCGATCTAAAAAGCGCCGCGCCTGCTGGGCGTTGACGCGATCGATATCAAGCTTCGATGGTTCTTTAAACGCATTTTGAATAGCGGACTTGGTAATTTCATTAAAGACCACACGTTGATACTTATTATCAGGGCCACCGATGACTTCTTTTAGATGCCAAGCGATTGCTTCCCCTTCTCTATCCATATCCGTTGCCAAATAGATTTTATCGGCGTCTTTGGCCAGAGCTTTCAGCTCTTTGATAACTTTAGTCTTGTTCGGTAGTACTTCATAGACTGCTGCCCAGTCGTGCTCTGGATCGACACCCATACGGCGTACTAGAGCTTGCTGCGCCTTTTCTTCTTTGCTTAGCGTTTCATCTTTTTTGGCCGTCGTAGCTTTTTTGGCACTCTTACTGGCACTGACAGGCAGATCACGGACATGACCAATACTTGAGCGAACAATAAAACTATCGCCAAGATATTTATTGATGGTTTTGGCCTTGGCTGGTGATTCGACAATAACTAAAGACTTACCTTTCGGTTTATCAGCAGCAGTTGCCTTCTTTTTAGTTGTAGTTTTTGCCATATGTGACGACACCATAATATAAGTAGATTAAAAGTAAGGATAAATTCAGCAGCATGGCAATTTTATTGACTAATGATAATAGTTCAGCGTTTTATTGTAGTAATAGCTGCCATTAAAAATGTTTACTTAACAAACAATAACCATAAAACAAAAATACGGTTATAAAGACGTTACACTGCTAATAGTGAAACTGTCAACTTTAAATAATTTAGAGTTTGCCAAAAACGTCTGCTCAATATCCCTTAATGGAGATGAAAAAACCCTTTACCAGCTTCATGACCGTTTTATATGATTATGGCTGTTTTCGCATGGTTAAGGCCCACTTTTCAAGGTTTTCTTTGAGTGCAAGTAAGTCAGTTTCAATCATTTTTGATTGGTAATTAGGATTGGTCAATGGACGAACATAAGCGATATCTTCCCAATATATAACAATGCTGTTAGATTTAGTCAGCAGACCTTTTACAAATGGCTCGATACTAACAGGCAAATCCAGCGGCGCTTTATCTAGAGCAAAATTGGTTTTTTTGAGTACCGTACTGTTACTAGCTTGATGATTACGAATCACACTTGGAATCGTAAGCTTACTATCATCTGTACTCGTATCGATAAAATTGCTGTCTGGTCGCCATTGGCCATCAATAACTTGATAACGCATATGCGGCAGCTGTGTATCCTCTAACACAAGGCAGTACTGACCAAGCATCCCGCGACCATACTCATTGTCACGGCCTTTGATCCAATCAGGACAAGCCACAAGCTTTGGATGAAGTTGTAGACGACGCGCTGTCATACGCAGCTTATCTAAACGCTGATCAATACCGTTTGGTTTAAGCGCCATCATACTCCCTAATACAAATAGTACAATGACGACTGCGATCCATAGCCCCATGAAAAACTTGCCTTATCGTTTGGTTAATAAGCATCTATTAACATTATAAATGATACTTGTCTTCTAGCCATCGTTATCAAATATGGCCAACTCTTTTATAGGCACTATATATTAAATTAATGTGCTATTAGCCAATAAAGAGACACTTTCAAGATGCTATGTGCAGACTAATATCGCGGTCTTATACTTAAAATTCAAGCACAAGCTTCTGCTCTTTATCAGTAAAAGGCAAACAAACACTTCTATATCAACTACTTAAAAAGTGATAATAATTCAACCCGATAACAAGATATAAAAGTCATTCGTACAAAAAATGCTATGATAAACCATAATTTTAAACGCGCGCAGGTTTATTATGAAATATCTTCTTAAACAACACTCATTGGCTGCTGCTTTTGGCGACAAAGTAAACGATATACGAGTCAATAAATCGGGTATAGCATTGGGGCTGATGGGCGCGGCTGTACTCGCCTTATCAGGCTGTGCCACGACAAAAAACCTCACGCCGCAGCAGTGCCAAGCCAGCAATTGGCAAGAAGTCGGCTATGCAGATGGTATCCGCGGCCGCTCAGGGGCTTATTTTGGTCACTATACCAATCAATGTGCAAGCGTTGACGGCGCTACCCCTAACCGTATCCGATGGGAACAGGGACGCCAGCAAGGTCTCAAAAATTATTGTACCGAGCTGAACGCTTACAAGCTTGGCCGCGAAGGCTATGACTGGCAACCTGTCTGCCCGTTAGATAACATCGAAAAGTTAGAGGAAGCTTACTCGCAAGGTCGCTACTATTACATTCGTCAGCGTGACCTCGACTACCTACGCACGCCTTATCCGTTCGGCTACGGACCTAATCGCTTTGGCTATGGTTATCGTCCATTTGGCTATGGCTGGTAACCACTACAACGAGCTTTGAACTTTACTGGCATTGTTAAATAACATTGACACTTTAAAATCATTCTACAATAAAGAAACCTTACAAGGTTACCCAAGTAAGGCTGGAGAAAAAATTTATTATTTTAATTATTCTTCTTATTGTATTGATTATATTTTTATTGCTGGGTTTATTGGTTTTTTTGGCAAGCCTATTACTATAAGGGCCAACCTTTCAATACAGCCTATCTATAAAAACTACTCATTTACAAAAGCTATTTTGGACAGACCTGCTTCACTAGCCGTTGCCAATACTTGCGCCACGGTATCGTACTTGCTATCTTTGTCCGCGCGTAGCTGTATTGAAGGCTCTTTACCCTTAGCGCTTTCTTGTTGCAAACGTACCTCTAAAGCCTCTAGACTAATGGCTTTATCATCCCAAAATATTCCCGCATCTTCATCAATACTGATCTGAATCACCTCAGGCGGGGTCTCATTAACTGTGGCACTAGTTTTTGGCAAATCTAGTGGCACTGTGGGGTTTAATACCGTCGCCGTCAATAAAAAAATAATCATCAACACTAACATGACATCGATCAGCGGAATAAGGTTCATCTCATTCATACCTTGAACGTCATCATCACCCAGTTGAAATGCCATAATTACCCTCGACATGCTGCTTTTGATTCATTTGGTTATTCACACTACCACTTACATCTATTATCTGATCATAACCTTCGTCGGTTTTAACGACCTTATTAGAGGATGGCTACTACCCCTGTGATGGTGCTGAGCTATGATAATGCGCGGCGTGCTGTGCATCTTTTTTGGCAACTTGCTGATCTTTTGCTAGCTGCGCGGTTGGTATGGTACTTGGACGGCTATTGGTGGCTGCTTGCTTGGCAGACGACGCTAATAAATCATGGGCGCGGTCATTGGCATGATACATAACGCGGCGATTGATACGCACTGCAAGGTTATAAAATATAACGGCTGGAATCGCGACAGCAATACCTAAACCCGTCATAATCAGTGCCTCGCCCACAGGCCCTGCTACTTGCGCAAGTCCTGCCTGCCCAGTGCTACCAATGTTATGTAGCGCATGGAAAATACCCCATACCGTACCAAATAGCCCGATAAAGGGTGCGATGGCGGCTGTCGTACCTAAAATAGGCAGTCCGCGCTCACTAGCAAAGCGGTAGCGACCGATATATTTGAGTAGCGTCTGTTCTGTAACCGAACGACGAGTGACCGCATCAGACTCTAGTAGATCAGACTGTTTGGAAGCAATCTGCTGACTCAAGTCGTCCGCGACTGTAGCAGCCAATTTGCGACTTTGTAGCACACGGATGATACCCGTCACCCAAGAGACAATAGACAAAATCAATAGCAAAAAGAACAGGGTCTTGGTCACCATATCGCTAATTTGCCAGTAGTGCATAAAGTCCATGTCAGACTCCTTAATGTTTAATACCATTACAGGATAACGCCACTTTTATTACAGCTTTCGTTATCACGAATATTTAAAATAAATATGTTTTAGAATATCTTAGTTAATCACCAGCGTTAGGGTACAGCGTAGCTGACAGGTAAGGTTACATCGCCTACCACAGGTACGCCGTTTTGTGTAAAGGGCTTAAACTTGCCAGAGCGTACTTGACGCTGCGCCTCTTTATCTACTCTTGGATTGCCTGACGACTGTGCCACTCTCACACTATCAATGCCGCCTTGCTTATTGACTCTTAACACTAGTACCACGTTAAAGGTATCACCTGAGCGAGCATTACGAGCAGCACGCTCAGGAAAGCTCAATCTCGGTGCAGATGCCCAATCTGCATTACTGGCAGTAAAGCTCACAGGCGTATTGCTTGCTGCAGCTTTCGCTTGTGCTGCCGCCTCGGCAGCTTCTTTAGCTGCTTTTGCTTGTGCTGCTCTTTGTGCTGCCGCTTGTTGAGCAGCTTTTGCTTCAGCTTCTCTAACAGCTTGTTCTGTGGCCAGCTTCTCAGCCTCTTGCTCAGCTTTATCACGCGCTTCTTGCTCAGCCTTCTGCTGTGCTTGCTCTATTCTACGATGCTCTTCAGCTTGGCGGCGCTCTTTGGCTCTGCGCTGGTCTTCAACCACTTGAGTATCGACTTTAAGCTCAGCTATTGGTGTTTTTGTTTTAATGATGTCAGGCTTTTTTTCTTCTACTTTTTTGGGCGGTGCGACCTCAGGTTTCTGCTCTTTTATGACAGGTTCTTTACGCGGTTTCGGCTGAGCCTTGACGGCTGGTGACGCTTTAGGTTTGGGCGGTGTGGCTGGCGGCAAATCAGGAACCACTTCCTCCACCGCTGCCACAGGCTGTTTTTGCGACAATGTTACAAGCTCTATCTCGATAGGCGGTATTTGGTTTTTTGGTGCTACTTTTATGTCAGGTGCTTTCATCCCAATCAAGGCTACAGCAGTCAGCACATGTAGGCCAATGACAGCCGCGACAGCTGTCAGTGTTAATTTGGAGGATGGTGCGTCTAAATTCGTTGAACTCATAACACTCTAATATGCATTAACTAAGATATAATGGTGTAGATAATAATGCAAACGATAATTATTATCAATAATAAATTATGATAATTTTATTAAATAATTGCCTGTTAGATGATAAGCAGATGGAAGTTTATAGGTCGTAAATAAGGGGTTTAATTGAATAAAATAAAAGAATATTCAATATACGTTAATAAAAACCATTATCGTTTATATTGATAATGAGTCTCAATTAATTTATCATGACCGCTTATCTATGCGCTAAGACTGCTTAATTAGACCAATAACATCAATAAGCCTGTAGATAGTGAATGCATAAATGATAAAAAATACCACCGAGCTTTGTCTTGTGTACCGCCCCATGTAGTTAATCCTGCAAGACAAATTTTTCTTGTTTTAGATGAGTAGTGTCACGACTATTTTTGTATTTAAGACTAACGTTGAGGCTTTTAAGACGCTGATCAACATTTTTTTATACACTGCTCATTCAGCTGATATACCGAGTTCCTTATGGCTAACAATAATTTTACGACCGCTACTACTTTATTTAAACGTCCATTATTAGCAACGATGACGGCAGCAATGCTTGTCAGTATCGGTTTAACTGGCTGCTCGTCACCTGACTCAAATGAGACGGAAATAGACGACACTAAGGTTGAGAATAAAACAGCGGATGCGGCTTCAAACGTCGCTAATAATGATGCCGTTTCTGTCAATGCTATCGATATTGATACAGTAAAAGGGGATGTCAGCCTACCGATCAATCCCTCACCAATAGCGGTCTACGACATGACCCTATTGCAGGACTTGGCGGCGCTTGATGTCGCAGTCACAGGTATCCCAAGTGGTCTAAAATTGGATAACTTGTACTCCAAAAATCAGCCGGATCCAGAAGAGGTGGGTACGGTATTTGAGCCTGATCTTGAAGCCCTAAACGCCATGCAGCCACAAGCGATTTTGGTCGGCTCACGTATGGCAGAAAAATACAATGAGCTCTCAAGCATCGCGCCCACACTTGATATGACGATCGATACCACCAATATTTACGAGTCCAGCAAACAGCGCTTGCATGATTTGGGGGCCTTGTTTGGCAAAAGTGATGAGGCGCTAAAGCTGCAACAAAACATCGACGGACTGATTGATGAAACCAAAGCTTTGAGCCAAGACAGCGGTACCGGCTTGGTGGTCATGGTCAATGGTAATAAGCTGTCCGCCTATGGTGATAAGTCGCGCTTCGGGTTTATCCATAGCGTGCTTGGCGTGCCAATGGCAGATAAGCAAATCGAGGACGCGCGTCACGGCCAGCCGATCTCGTTTGAGTACCTGCAAAAAACCAATCCGGACTGGTTGTTTGTCATCGACCGCAGCGCGGCTATCGGTGAAGATGGCGTGGGCGCAAAAGCGGTACTCGATAATCCGCTAGTGGCGCAAACCAATGCGTGGTCAAAAGACCAAGTGGTGTACCTAAGCCCAGACTCCTACCTGGCATTTGGTGGTTATAATCAGTGGATGCAAGACTTGACCTCGATTAAGACCGCTTTTAGTAATGCAAAATAATACCTCAAATACTCTAGCGTAGGCTGATTTCTCATTCAGCCTACAACAGCTTTTAAGCCAGTAGCCGTTATGTCATTATTTTCTAAACGTAATAACAGTAGTGCCTATCATGCGACTCACGGCGCGGCGAGCTTAACAGCAGTCTCATCTTGGCGCTCAGGATATGGTGCTCGCAGCCCTACCAGCAAGCGCACCCCGCCGCCGTGGCTCATCAATGGTGGCAGCTTAGTGGTTATGAGCTTATTGGTGTTATTAAGCTTATCCATTGGGGTAGCTGACTTCTCTTGGTCGGGTATGCTACAAAGCTTAGTGAATCATAGCGCCAATGCAGACAGCTCGCTGATGCTGGTCAGCCGTCTGCCGCGTACCATTGCCATTATTTTGACCGGTATTGCGATGGCGGTGGCAGGCATGATTATCCAAGTGGTGCTCAAAAACCGCTTTGTGGAGCCCTCCATGGTAGGCGCCACCCAAAGCGCCGCGTTAGGGCTATTGGTGGTCAGTTTGCTGTTTCCTGCCAGCACCTTATTGATCAAAATGAGCGTGGCAACCGTGACCGCGCTTATTGGCATGATGGTGTTTATGGCGCTCATCCACCGTATCCCGCCGACGGATTTTTTGATGATTCCGCTGATTGGTATTGTTTTTGGCGGTATTATTGAGGCGATTACCACCTTTATTGCCTATCAGACTGAGACCTTGCAGATGCTCAGCGTCTGGCAGTTTGGTGATTTCTCAAGCGTATTAGCTGGTCGTTACGAGCTGCTTTGGCTGACGGGCGCCCTCTGCGTCATTGCTTATATTATCGCGGATAAGCTGACCATCGTCGGCTTGGGTGACAATATCGCATTGAATTTGGGTATTAGTAAGCGTCAGGTTACTTGGATTGGCGTTGGTATGGTCGCCATGATGAGTGCGATGGTCGTGGTGACGGTTGGTATGATTCCGTTCATCGGTCTGGTTGTTCCCAATATCGTCAGCCGTATCATGGGGGACAAATTACGGCGTAGCCTGCCTGCGGTCGCGCTACTTGGCGCTTCTGCTGTGTTGCTGTGCGATATCATTGGGCGTTCTATTCGCTACCCATTTGAAGTGCCTGTCGCTACGGTATTCGGTGTGGTCGGTACGGTGCTGTTTTTATGGCTGTTATTGCGTGCTCCAGCTGAACAGTAGCACTATGTTTACTAACTTGTATTCATTTTCAGCACTCATTTACTGTCGTTTGTTTTTGCTTTATTAGCTAAGCTTGGCACCATAGGGGTTTTATATGTTCTCATCAACTAAGCTTACTTCTACAAAGATTGGTGCTACCAAAACCAGCACAGCGATAGATAACTTATCTTCAACAGACGGTCAGTATTCAGCCGCTACCCAAAGTCAGTTAGCAAAATTTTGGGCATTCATAGCTGCATATCCAAAATCCATAGCAGCTATCATTCTACTCATATCAATGACTTTGTTTCTGACCCTCAATGTCAATGGTTATTGGGATTTTGCGCTACCCTTACGCGGCAAAAAACTGCTGGCGCTCGTGGTGGTCGGCTATGCGATTGGGGTATCGACGCTCCTGTTTCAGACGCTAACGCACAATCCGATTTTGACGCCCTCCTTACTTGGCTTTGACTCGCTTTATGTGCTGCTGCAAAGTCTATTGGTGTTCTTTTTAGGGGCGATGAGCTTTGCCAGCATCAACCCCATTGCCAAGTTTACCCTTGAGATCGTTTTGATGTTTGGCGCCTCCTTATTGTTATTTAAGCTGCTGTTTTCTAAAAGCAGTCAGGATTTGACGCGACTGATACTAGTGGGCGTAATCTTTGGCGTGCTGTTTCGTAGCTTATCAGCTTTAATTGCGAGGCTGATTAATCCCGATGACTTTGTGGTGGTACAGTCGGCAAGTTACGCGCAATTCAATACCGTCAATCCGCAGCTACTGGGCATCAGTATGGTTATCTGCGTGATAAGCGCTCTGTTTGTCTGGCGCTGTCGTTACCAGTGTGATGTGTTGATGCTCGGTAAATCGCAGGCCATTAACCTTGGCATCAATTATCAACGCTTGGCATTTGGACTGTTAATCGTCATCGCTGTATTGGTCGCCACCGCCACCGCGCTAGTGGGTCCGGTGACTTTCTTTGGGCTACTGGTCTGCGCCTTGACCAACCGTTTGGCGCGTCATATGTATCATAGTGAGCGGCTGATACTCGTCAGTCTGATCGCCATGATTTGCTTGGTATTGGGTCAAACGATATTTGAGCAACTGCTCGGTATGGCTGGCGTGTTGTCCGTAGTGATAGAGCTAGCGGGCGGATTGATGTTTTTGGCATTGATATTTATGTCTCAACGTCGTTCTTTATGACTATTTAGCTGACACTATTCATTTAGTTAATACGATTCATCAAGAAAACCCTAAGATTTTTTAAAATAAGACGATTATGATTAAACTGAATAATATCTCTCACCATATCGGTAAACAACAGATCTTGCATGACATTACGTTGACCTTACCAACAGCACAGGTGATTGCTCTGATTGGCCCTAATGGCGCTGGGAAGTCTACGTTGTTTTCTGTCATGGCCCGCTTGCAGCCGCTACAATCCGGTCAAGTGAGCTTCGGTGAACATGATATTGTCAGCTGTCAAGCACGGACACTTGCCAAGACTGTCGCTATGCTCGGGCAAGACAATCATGTACAAGGACGCCTGCGCGTACATGAGCTGCTGATGTTTGGTCGTTACCCTTATCATCAAGGACAACCCACCGCAGATGATCAGCAAAAAGTGCAAGAAATCCTTGAGCGCTTTGAGCTTGAGCCACTTGCCGAGCGCTTCTTGTCGACGCTGTCAGGTGGACAGCGTCAGCGCGTACTTATCGCTATGATTGTCTGCCAAGATACGCCCTATCTGCTGCTCGATGAACCATTAAATAATTTGGATATG
Organism: Psychrobacter sp. 1U1; assembly: GCF_051847535.1. Classification (NCBI taxonomy): domain Bacteria; kingdom Pseudomonadati; phylum Pseudomonadota; class Gammaproteobacteria; order Moraxellales; family Moraxellaceae; genus Psychrobacter; species Psychrobacter sp. 1U1. The sequence continues at coordinate 37,383 of NZ_JBPYDD010000004.1, forward strand.
TATCATTCGGGCCGCCTCATGCGTGAGCTGCGTGAGTTAAGCCACAGTCAACAAAAAACTGTAGTAATTGTCCTGCATGATATCAATCAAGCCACACAATTCGCTGACACCGTAGTCACCATGAAAGAAGGCCAAGTGATGGCTGTTGGTCAGCCTGTCGATGTCATCACGCAAGAAACGATGAAAGAGTTATACAACGTCGATGTAACTGTGCTCAATCATCAGGGCCGTCCAGTGATTGTTGATACGGTTTAAGATAAGGTAGGCAAAAAACTAAAACTGTCGCTTAAAAGGCACTGTTACCTAATAGTTGGTATCTAAAACATCGAGGCTTATTAAGACATACAGCTTGGGACGGACTTCTCTTTGGTTGTTATGCTTGACTTATAACGCTAACGCGGCATCTTCACGCTTAATGACTTTGTGCTCATCTTCACTATTATCTAGCTTCCAGTAACTGGAGATATAAAAATAGGCTTTATTCACGCTTTTTTCTTTAAAGTAGCGGCGTAGCGCGCGCATACTATTAAACTCACACGCCGCCCACACGGCCACCTCACCGTCCAGCCAGTCCAGCGTATTCATTTTATCTAATAATGAATAGCGGCTATCGGTGGTCGTCGGATTTATCACCCAATGGATCGTGATGTTTTCTGGTTTTTGTAGCGGCTGAATATCGTCTTCGCTTAATACTTCTATCACTGCATAGCCCGTAGCGTCTTTAGGCAGCTGTGCCAAATTGACGGTGATGGCTGGCAGGGCGGTCATATCACCTGCCAATAAAAACCAATCCGCCTCATGATTGATAAGCTTTTTGGGGCCTGGTCCCCCGATCATAATGGTATCACCGACCTGTACGGTTTTGGCCCAATGTGAGGCAGGACCTTCAGCGCCTTTGTGATTGAGACCATGCAACACAAAATCGACATCAATCTTATCAGCGCGTTGCTGGATAATGGTATAGGTACGCATGATAGGCTTTTGCCCTACCTCTCCTGCAAACATCAGCTTAATATAGCCACTTTCTTGATCTGCTGGGAAGCCTTGCATGCCTTCACCGCCAAGCGTAATGCGGCGCATGTTTGGGGTGGTATTAGCGATGCCTTTTACTTCCAATAGTCTTGGATTAGGTTTGGCCATTTTCAGCTCCTTTTAACTGTCTCGTTGACCCACTTTAAAAAAGATACAGTATCTTAGTGGGATCTAAAATTACGATAAAAAAAGCCAGCTCTCATACAGACAGCTGGCTTTTTTGTACTTAAAATACCAAAAAAGGTTTAGAATTGATACGTGAGTGAGGCTTTGATGTTGCGACCTGGCTCAAAGTCAGTACTCTCATCTTCAATGGCATTGAAGCGTGACGCATGGCTGGCATAGGTTTCATCAAACAAGTTATACACTCCAAGCGTTGTAGTAACATTATCAAGCTGACGCGGCGCGTAATCCATATAGATATCGTGTACGTCATAGCTTGGCTTAGTCTCTCCTTGATTGTCAGTGATAGAGGCGACATAAGTACTGCGCCAGCCAAGCCCAACCATATCATTTGGTGCATAGTTTAAGTTGACCATATAGCGATCGCCTGAGTCAGCACTACCGCCGCTCACTGAGGGAATGCTATCGCCAGTCTTATCGCCTTCGCTACGGGCACGCGAATAGCTCAGACCCATGCCAAAGTCTTGAACAGCATAGTTGGCCGCCAGCTCAACACCATCTATCTTATAGTCTTCATCACTGTTGTACATACCTTGGCACTCACCGCCTATCGCGCCAGTTTCGCAGTCAAGACCAAACCTGCCTGGGCGATCACCCGTACGCATATACAGCTGATAGTCTTCGATATTGGTTCTAAAGTATTTTGCACTCAGTTGTAGCGCATCATCAGCGACGGTTAGATCGCGTAGTGTAGTAGCCACACCAACTTCAGAGTTATAACCCTCTTCTGGCTTGAGATCATTATTGACATAAAGTCCTTCACCGTTTTTATTAAACACGGCTTGAGCCAAATCTGGGCCATTAAACAGCTGAGTATAACTAGCAAATACTTGCGTGCGCGGGGCAATCTCGTAGCTGGCCGCCAAAGCACCGACGACATTGTCATAAGTGGAGCCACCCGCCACAAATTCAGGCGATTTATAACGGTCATAGCGCACGCCTGGCGTCAGGGTCAATTTGCCCATTTGCCATTGGTCTTCTAGATAGACTGAAGTGTTATTGGCACTGTCATCACCAGTCTGAGCACCATCTCGCGCCATTTCAGATTCTTTTTTATAATGCTCAGCGCCTGCGATTAGCTTATGGCGACCTGCATTGGTATCAATGACACTGGTGTTTTCAACTTTAGCGCCCGTGGTTTTTACTTTTGCATTCCAGTCATAGTCTGATGTTACCTCAGCATTATTATTACGAGAAATCTCTGTCTCGGTTTGATAAACAGTGGTATCAACATCAACCAGCTTATTTAGCGGATTGAAATTGTAGTCGAGCGTATAAGTGTCGCGTTTTACCTGTTGCGGTATTGGGTCATCACCTAAGCTTGGAAAATCCGGGCGAAATGGGAAAACACCTTCTTTGTCGGTACGGCTAAAGCTTGCACCCACTCGGTGATTGTCCGTGAGATAAGCACCAGCTTTTAATAAGACATTTTCGCTTTCGCTGTCTTCAAACAATTCGCGGCCGCTGCCATCTTCGCCTGAGTCTGTATCACGTTTGCCATAGTAGGCCAATAAATCGACATTATCAGTTGGCGCGCCATAGACCGTCGCTGATGTGAGTAGCTCGTCATTATTACTGGCATAACCGGCTTTTAATTTTGCGCCAATTTTTTGACCAGGTCTTAGCAAGTCTGCGGCATCAACGGTTTCAAACGCGACTGCACCGCCCAAGGCATCATTGCCAAGCGTGACTGAGTTGTTGCCCACGGACACCTCAGCTTGCTTGAGCAAGTCAGGATCGATGGTGACATCGCCCATATGATAAAACAGTGGCCCTTCTTGGCGCGCGCCATCGATTGAGACTTTTAAATTGGTATCATCAAGGCCACGCACACGGATGCGCTGATTGACTGTGGATGTGCCGCCGACTGTCACCCCTGGCACCACGTTTAAAAAATCGCTCAAATGGCTGGCCTGCTTGGCGGGCGTATAATCTTCGATATAAACGCTGTCTTCTTGTACTTTATCTCTGACCGACGTATTGGCCGTAACGGTAATGGTTTGTAAGGTCGTACTAGGCGTATCGTCTGCCGCCGCACTGGCCGCTTGTGTCCATAATATGGCTGCCACACCCATTGATAATACGGTTAATGGGTTGGATGAGATTGATAACTTTACTTCACGCATAACACACTCACTTTAATGACGGTCAAAATTATATTTTTAGAATTACTATTAAAAACTGTTTATCAACGGTTTTTACCCTAACTCACCTTTTAAATACTTATCTGCTTTTAACAAGATTGGTTTTACAATAATTAAAACTTCAATCGTAATCAGTTAATTGCATATAATAAGAATATTGTAAATGTTAATGATAATGATTAACATTTAAATAATGGCAAGTATGATAACGGAGTAATAACATTTTGGCAATAATTAATATGAGAATTTAATATTAGAAAAACATTGCAATTAGCTACCTTTTCGTTATACGCTAAGATATCTGACCATATAGTCAGGTTTTTTAGGTATTATAGTTAATGACATTAATAAATAGATGATTATTGACATAGTTAGTGCTATTTAAAGAAGTTATAAATCAGCTACATACAGTTGGTTGCGTAACACTTTAAGCAAGCGACTGTTATAACTCTTTTATAGTAAATTAACTATTAATAATGGCTAATCGGTTTTATTAATTAGCACAAGGATCAGTGCGACTCTTTGTTGGATAGATAGGCAATACGATTCGTTATATAGTTTTAAGCGAATAGGGAGTTCTAGCTTACACACTTCCTGTATTACTAAATATTTCTGATAAGGATTGGACTAAAAAGTCACTCTAGGAGGAAGCCCAGATGAGTAAGACCACTCAAGGAAACCCTGATTTATTATACGGTCTGCATGATCGTCCCGCCCCTACAAAAGCATTTTTAGGTGCCGTACAGCACGTCTTAGCCGCTTTTGTCGGCGTTATTACTCCCTCATTAATCATTGGTGGTGTTTTAGGTCTGGGTGAACATATTCCCTACCTTATCAGTATGGCCCTGATGGTATCTGGGGTTGCTACCTTTATTCAGACTCGCAAGGTCGGCCCTGTAGGCTCAGGCCTTATGGCACTACAAGGTACCAGCTTTGGTTTCTTAGCGGCCGTATTGGCGGCAGGTTTTGTAGTCAAAAACAAAGGGGGAAGTCCTGAAGAGATTTTATCGGTCATCTTTAGTATCACCTTCCTTGCAGCATTCGTTGAAATCTTTTTAAGCCAGTTCATCACTAAACTTAAGTCCCTGATGAGCCCAATCGTCACTGGTTGTGTCATTGTCACTATCGGTCTGTCACTCACTAAAGTTGGTCTAACCGATCTAGCAGGCGGTGTTGGTGCTGAAAATTTTGGTAGCATACCAAACTTGTTACTAGGTGGCGGTGTCTTAGTGAGCGTAGTGCTTATTAGTATCGTACCCAATAAAGTTATTCGCTCAAGCGCTATTTTTATTGGTCTGATGTTAGGCTTGCTGATAGCAGCATTTATGGGTCGTATCGACTTCTCTTTAGTCGCTGAAGCCCCACTATTGACTGTACCTATTCCTTTTAAGTTTGGTTTTGGTTTTGATTGGCAGGCGTTTATTCCTATTGCCTTTATGTATATCATTACTAGTATTGAGACTGCGGGTGACTTAACTGCGACCTCAATGATCTCAGGCGAGCCTATTAAAGGTCCAATATACGAAAAACGTATTAAAGGTGGGGTATTAGGTGATGGTGTCAACTCCGCCATTGCTGGCATATTTAACAGCTTCCCAGTCACTACGTTTAGTCAGAACAACGGTGTTATTCAGATGACAGGTATTGCCAGTCGTTATGTTGGCTTCTATGTCGCTGGTATCTTATTCTTTATGGGTTTATTTCCTATCTTGGGCGCTATATTTACTCAGCTGCCAAAACCAGTTGTTGGCGGAGTAACCTTGCTGATGTTTGCAACCGTGGCCACCGCTGGTATTCGTATTCTATCAACAGTGAACTTTACTCATCGCAACATTTTAATCATTGCCACATCTTTAGGCCTTGGCTTGGGGGTTGCATTTGTACCTGATGTATTCGCACAAATGCCACAGCTATTCCGCAATATCTTTGGTTCAGCAGTGACGATGTCAGGTATAGTAGCTATTATGCTTGATATGATTTTACCGAAGAGCTTCGGTGTTGAATACGATACTGATGAGCAGCATCATGAGGATGGCTTGAAACCTGTACACAAATCACCTCAGAGTAAAAATGAGGTCGAAAGACAGGCGCTATAATTTGCCCTTCATTTAATTGAGTACAGTAAGAAGGGCTTGCTGTACTTTTAGTACCTGTTTAACGATAAAGCACTCATACAGCTCCATTGTTAATAGGGTTTTTCGTATTGACTATACAAGCCATTAAAGACCACAGCCTTTCAAGATAAACGGTACCAAAAACTCAGCCGCTCGTGCTTCATCTTGCTTATCATAAGCATTTTTCTCCATTAGACCGACGATTTCTGTTTCAAATTCAGCATACCTTTGAGTTGTCGCCCAAATCAGAATCAGCAATTGTAATGGATCAACAACGCTTATTTTGCCTTGTTCATGCCATGTCTTCATTACCTGCGTTTTATCCAGTGCCCACTCTTTCATCGTAGTCGACATAAAATCATGGAGGTGCGGTGCACCGCCGATGACCTCAAGCGCGAACAGCTTATGTCGGTTTGGATTGGCAAATGCCTGATGCAGCTTGGTACGTACAAACTTTTCGATAACGACTTTGGGATCACTATCCACTGTCATGGTAATCAGCCCCTCGTTCCATTCTTGAATAATAGAATGCAGCACAGCCTTGTACAGATTTTTTTTATTTTTAAAATAATAATGAATATTGGCTTTTGGTAACCCTGCTCGATCAGCGATACCTTGCATGGTGGCACCGCGATAGCTTTGTAGAACAAACTCCTCTTCAGCCGCTGACAAAATCAGTGCCTGATTTTGCGCGCGTATATCTTGTTGACTACGATGAGTATATGCTTCAAAGGCGGATGAGATGTTTTCTTGATTTTGATGAGCCATATTTTAAACCATTAGGTATTATTGTTGAGTAGCTATGTTCTGGTGAACAAATGAGTTGAATTGTTGGTTTTTATAGAACAATTTTTAGTTTTTATAGAACATAGTAAGATAAATACAAGTATTTCGCATAAAGTAGTTGACCAAATGGTCAGGTTTAAGCAGAATAGGTAATATTAAAGCAATAACTACTTAAGTAATACTACTTTTGTATAAAAAGAAAAGGATTTCGTTGTGAGCTTAACTTTACAGCAATTTAATACTCTCTCGCAAGAAAAGGCGACCTCATGTCTCTTAACCTGTTGCACGAGCACCAGCTGGGCACAGAAAGTGGCGAATGCTCGTCCTTTTACAGATATAGATGCTTTACTCACTTATAGCGATGAAGCATGGCAACAGGCTCAAACGACTGAAGCAAATCTGCTTGAGGCCTTTGACGGTCATCCGCAAATCGGTAATGTCGACTCACTAAAAGAAAAATACCGCAATACTCAAGATAGCGCTGCGCATGAACAATCAGGCGCAAATGATGCCGAGGATGATGTGATTGCAGCACTGGCTCAAGGCAATCAAGACTATCTAGATAAGTTTGGTTTTATCTTTATCGTATTTGCCACGGGTAAAAGCGCACAGCAAATGCTGGACCTATTGTTAGCACGCCTACCAAACGATCGCGCTACTGAGCTGGTTAATGCTGCTAATGAGCAAAACAAAATTACGCGTTTGCGCCTACAAAAACTACTGGGCACAGCTTAACTTAAACTTCGTCTTACTTGTACAATAAATAAAAGGAATTATCATGTCAGGTACTCTCTCATCACATATCTTAGACACCCATCTTGGCAAACCTGCCGCTGACATCGCTGTGACGCTCCATCGTGTAAACGCAAGCGGTGAGGCATCACTATTGGCCAAGGGGGTCACCAACGCTGATGGTCGCGTAGCACCAGATAGCTGGTCTTTTGACCCGACTATTGACATTGCCGAATATCATTTAGATGTTGGTCGTTATACATTAACGTTTGATACTCAAACTTATTTTGACGCACAAAAGCTAACAGCTTTTTATCCGCAAGTGGTTATCGATTTTATGATAAGTGACAATGGTCATTATCATATACCGCTATTACTAAGCGCACATGGCTACAGTACCTATCGCGGTTCGTAAAAATTATTACATTTCAGTGTAAGAACATACTGAATGAAAGAACATTGGACAAAAGGACATTTGCCATATGGGTGCATATCTTCTCGATTGGGTCGCTTTATTTTTTCGCTGGTTTCACGTTATTGCTGGAATTGCATGGATTGGTGCGTCCTTTTATTTTGTTTGGTTAGATCTTAGCCTTCGTAAGCCACCACAATGGAAAACCGACAAAGGTATTTCAGGCGACTTATGGGCTGTACATGGCGGCGGTTTCTATGAGATTGCTAAATATAAGCTTGAACCTGAAGAGATGCCCAAAACTTTGCATTGGTTTAAATGGGAAGCTTATACGACATGGTTGACGGGCATGGCGATGCTTTCTATTGTTTATTATGCCAACGCCACCGCTTATCTCATCGACCCAAGCAAAATCGCTTTTGGTAGTGGCATTGGTGCCATATCAACAAGCTTACTATTTTTATTTGGCAGTTACTTTATTTATGAAGTGATTGTTCGCAGTCATCTAGGCAAAAATGCCTTTGTATTTAGCTCGACTATCTTTACCTTATTAATTATTGCAACGTGGGGTTCGTATCAGCTGTTCAGCGATCGCGCGTCCTTTATTCATATTGGTGCCATTTTAGGTACTGTGATGGCAGGTAACGTATTCTTTGGCATCATGCCAGCTCAGCGAGCACTTGTAGATTGTGTGCGGCGCGGTGAAAAACCAGGTAAAGAAGTTGCTGATCTAGCTCTACAAGCAAAAAACCGTTCACTGATGAACAACTATTTTACCTTACCGCTTATTTTTACCATGATTAGTAACCACTATCCGATGATGTATTCTCATGAGCATGGTTGGTTAATCTTAGTATTTGTAGGTATTATCACAGCCCTTGTAAGACACTATTTTAACCAAAAGCATTTAGGTAATACTCAAACAAAATTCTTATGGATTCCTGCGCTATTAACGTTATTATTAATTATTTGGATGCGTCCAGCCCCAATTAAGCCATTGCCTGCTGCTACAGCTCCAGTCGCTGCTGCACCTGCAGTGACTGACAGCACGCCACCGACTGCTAGTACAGATACTGAAGTAGAAAATGCTGCAGCCGTTGACACGACCAGTACTACTGACAGTGCTAATGATAGTAGCGCTGCTGAAACTGTACCAGTTACCGCCTCAGCTGACGATGCTATCATGGCTGTCGTGCATACGCGCTGTAGTACGTGTCATGCCGTGCAGCCGACTCAACAAGGATTTGCTGCCCCGCCAGCAGGCATCATCCTTCAAACGCCTGAAGATATGAAAATTCACAAAGCCAAAATCGTCACTGCAGTACAAAGTGGCTATATGCCTCTAGGCAACATTACGCAATTAACGGATGAAGAACGTCAGCAGATCGTCGCTTACACTTCAGGTTTGTAGTTTTCAAATACCGACTCTTATGGTGTAAGTAATAATGCTAAGCTCATGATTACTTACCGTTTACAACGTTGTCGCTATTCATTCAGTTAAGTCAAAAATTATCTTGACCAATGACTTAGACATCCTTAAAGTGTTAACAATGGATATTATTAAGTGTTAACAATCTCAGTTACGATTGACTCTAATCTAAAGGAAGAAAAGGATGTCTAATAATGAGCGACAAGGAAGTCAGCAGAATACTCATAAGAACACGGCTCTCTATGACTGTAATAAGTTTAATCCCGAGCGTAAAAGCTCCAGATTATACAATGAAGATTTAGCACCGTTACAGCCAGAACAGCGCAACTGGGGCTGGTTTGCGATATTTAATGTCTGGTCTAATGACATCCAAAGTTTATTTGGTTATACCCTTGCTGCGTCTTTGTTTTTGAGCTATGGTTTGAGTGGTTGGTGGGTTATGGCAGCCATTATCTGTTCAGGCTTTATCGTCATGTGGATGGTGAACTTAACTGGTAAGCCTAGTGTCAAATATGGTATTCCTTTTCCTGTATTGATACGTGCCAGCATGGGCATCAACGGTGCCAATTTACCTGCTATTTTACGCGCTATTATCGGTATCTTCTGGTATGGGGTGCAGACCTACTTTGCCTCGACCGCAGTCGCCATCTTATTGGCAATCTTTATAGGCAGTCCGGATACAACATTTTTAGGTTTAAACAGTACCGCATGGATTGCTTTTGTGATTGTTTGGGTATTTCAGATTCTGCTATTTTGGGCAGGTATTGAGCCAATCAAGCACTTTTTAAATTGGGCAGGTCCCCTGGTTTATGTTGTGATGGTCGTCCTTATGGCGGTTATTTGGTATCAGTCAGGTTCTGAGTTGCTACCAGCCATCAACTCTATCTTTGCAAGTGGCAGTGATTACAGTGGAAACTCCATCCAAGCATTTACTGCTATCGTCGGTACGATGGTTGCTTACTTTGCCGCAGTCGTCATCAACTTCGGGGATTTCTCACGCTTTCTACGCAGCGAGCGTGATATGCGCTTAGGTAACTTAGTGGGTCTACCCATTAATATGGTGTTTTTCTCTTTCATCGCTTTGGTCATTACTGCTGGTACCTTGGTCATATTTGGTGAAGCGTTGACCAATCCATCGGACATTGTTGATAGAGTGGACACCCTCTCCTTGACTATTGTTGCGGCGGTGACCTTTTTTGCTGCTACGGTCGGTATCAATATGGTCGCAAACTTTATTCCTCCAGCTTACGATTTGGCCAATTTGTTCCCTAAACATATTAACTTTCGTAGGGGCGGCTTAATCACTGCTATTATCGCCTTCTTTGTTGGCGCACTGTGGTTATCATTCATCAGTAAGATCGGTATTGTTGGTTTTGTCAATGCTGTCGGTGCCATCATCGCTCCATTTTTTGGAATCTTGGTAATCGATTACTACCTGATTAAACGTCAACATATCGATATGAATGATTTGTTTTCTGATCAGCCAACAGGCGCTTATTATTACTACAAAGGCTGGAACATTCGTGCGCTTATCGCCTTTGCCATCGGTGCTTTATTCTCTATTGCCACGGTGCTGATACCAGCGCTTACCAAGCTTGAAGGCTATGGTTTCTTGTTAGGTGCCGCATTAGGGGGTGTCGTATATTGGGTCTTGATGCGCTCTTATGCAGTAGATCCTGACACAATAGTAGAATGAGAACCACAGTATAAAAATAAGCCTGCTTGTAAAAGTCAGTACAAACGATCTTATCTTTGTACTGACTATTTGCTCAATAGGCGTTGCTACAATATCAAAACGGTTAGATCACTAATGAAGCCTACTCATAACGCTCAATCGATAACATTCAACTCGTAATAAATACGCGATAACGCTCTATTATATTTTTATCGCGTTCTTATCCTCTTTTAGTTAGTAAGTTTCGAGCGACTATACTGCTCTGTTTTTATAAAGGATTAAACAAGATGACAAAAAAGATTACCAGCGATTTTAATCATGATGCCTACCCCCGCGATCTAAAAGGCTATGGTGCCAATCCGCCACAAGTAAACTGGCCAGGCGGTGCAAGAATAGCGGTGCAGTTCGTCCTAAATATCGAAGAGGGCGCAGAAAACAGTGTCATGCATGGCGATGGTCAGTCTGAGCGCTTTTTATCGGATGTTTTAGGGACACCAGAATTTAACAACCGTCACCAGTCTATCGAGTCTGCCTTTGAATACGGTAGCCGTGTGGGCGTTTGGCGAGTGTTAGATGTTTTTAAAGAATATGGTCTACCAATTACCACCTTTACTTGTGCTTCTGCTGCTGAAAAGACACCGCACATTATCGAGCGTGTTTTAGAAGACGGGCATGAGGTGGCAAGCCACGGACTACGCTGGATCACTTATCAATACATGTATCGTGAGACGGAGCGTGAACATGTACGCCGAGCAACTGAAATCTTTAATCGCATGCTCGGTGGTCAGCCACTAGGTTGGTACACTGGGCGTGATAGCCCTAATACACGTGAGCTGGTCGCTGAGCAAGGTGGCTATATCTACGACTCTGATTCCTACGCTGATGAACTACCTTACTGGCTCAATGTGAAGGTAGAAGAAGGCAGTCAGCTAACCCGCAAACCGCATTTGGTTATCCCTTATACCCTTGAAACCAACGATATGCGTTTTGCGTCAAGTCCAGGATTTACCAATGCTGAACCCTTTTATCAGTATTTAAAAGACAGTTTTGATACCCTTTATGAAGAAGGTGCCAAAGAAGGCAAAAACGCGCCAAAAATGCTAACCATTGGCTTGCATTGCCGTATTATTGGCCGTGCTGGCCGTATTACTGCGCTCAAACAATTTTTAAAATACATCACCAGCAAACCTGATGTTTGGGTCTGCCGCCGCGATGAAATCGCCAAGCATTGGTACGAAAATCATCCTGCCACAGATGACAATACTGCTAATTGGATGTAATCTATAATGAATGACATTGTTAATTGTCATAAAGGTGATCTTATGAAAACTACGATAATTGCTCAGCCTTTAACTAAAGCTGCATTTAAGCCATATGGCTCAGTGATTGAGCCTTATAGCGATGAAGAAAAAACCCCCGAAAATAGCTGGGATATTAATCGCGGTTATGCCTGTCGTCATGACTCCATCACAAAAGTTGCTCTTGACGGCGGAGAGGTTGGTCTTAGTATATTCCGTACTAAAAGACGTGATTGCCCTATTACTCTATCAGTTATGGAATATCATCCGTTTGGTACACAAGCTTTTTTTTCTATGAATTCAACAGACTATTTGGTCGTCGTGGCCAAACCAGGCGATCCACCTAAATCAGCTGATGATTTAGAAGTTTTTTATGCTTATTCGCATCAGGGCGTTCAATATGACGCTAACGTTTGGCATCATCCGCTACTTGCTCTAAACGCTGATTGTGACTTTTTAGTTATCGATCGCATTAATGGTGAGGGCAATAACTGCCATGAATTTGAGATTGATGATTGGGAAGTTTGCATTGATGTCGCTACTGAGCAAGCTAGGTCAAATAGAGCAAAGGCTAATACTGTTTAGAAGTTAGATGATTCATAATTTTACAGATATAACTCCTCTTTGCTCTATGAGTTTAAATACAAATTTATCGTGACACAAAACTGCTAAGGAACATCAATTATGTCAACAAAAAGTACTTATTACGCCCCTACAGGCGGCTTGCCTCCGCAAACGCAATTACTATCTGACCGCGCTATATTCACTGAAGCTTATGCCATCATTCCCAAACGTGTGCTCACTGATATTGTTATCAGCTACCTACCGTTTTGGCAAGGTATGCGCATGTGGGTGATTGCACGCCCACTGACAGGTTTTTCTGAAACTTTTTCACAATATATCGTCGAAGTTGAACCTAATGGCGGCTCAGAAAAACCTGAGCTAGATGCAAAGGCTGAAGGTGTCATATTCGTCGTCGAAGGTGAGATGGACATGACCATAGAAGGCGTATCACATCATCTTGAAGCGGGTGGATATGCATTTTTACCACCTGGTTGCAAATGGTCGTTGAAAAACAATGGCGACAAGCATGTTAAATTCCACTGGATACGTAAAGCTTATCAATTTGTAGAAGGTATTGATGTGCCTGAACCCTTTGTCACTAGCGATCACGAAGTCGAAGCGATTGAAATGCCAGGTACAGAAGGCGTATGGAAAACCACTAGATTTACAGAGCAATCAGACATGCGTCACGATATGCATGTCAACATCGTGACTTTCCAGCCAGGTGGTGTGATTCCATTTGATGAAACTCATGTGATGGAACATGGTTTATATGTACTAGAAGGTAAAGCGGTCTACCACTTAAACGCTGAGTGGGTAGAAGTTGAAGCGGGTGACTTTATGTGGCTGCGTGCGTTCTGCCCACAGTCTTGCTACGCTGGCGGTCCTGGACCGTTTAGATACTTACTCTATAAAGATGTGAACCGTCATATGCCGTTTATTCGTCCAGAACGATAGGTAACTTTGAGTAATAAGCGCTATAAATACATACTACTCCATAATAGAGCCAGCTAATAACCATTAGCTGGTTTTTTGTTTTTATAGCAAATTGAATCATAATAAAGTAGTTCTTTGATCAAGTACTGGTAAAACAATCAATAACTGTACTTGTTTTCCATGTACTATTGCACTAGAATACTGAAACAGTATATTATTCATCCTACTATCATAAAGATTAAATACCATGAGCATTGATCCCTATCACAGTTTATTAACTCATTTAGCAAATTGCAGTGACAGTACCGCTATTGACGTGTTATTTAGTGCGTTATTGACTGATAAAGAACAGCAAGAAATCGCCAATCGTATTCGTATTTTTGATCTATTAGCACACGGTATGACTCAGCGTGAGATATCTGAACAATTAGGCGTCGGTATTGCCACTGTCTCGCGTGGGGCCAAAGTGATGCAAAGTCATGATGTCAGTGCGCTACTAGCGACCCATAGACAAGATGCTTAATAAATAAGATCACACAACTTGAATCTATTTTTTGCCAATATTTATAAATCTCCTCGGACATTGTTATGAGCTCTTCTATATCCCAACATGATCATCCTGCTGCGATTGATATTCCCAGCAAACCACAACGCATCAAACTGACACAAGATATCGATTTTTTCGCGCTATTTAAACGTATTGAGCGTGCTTTTGAGACCTGTTATCTACTCGAGTCATTGGGCGAAGATGGTCATATGGCACGTCACCATGCCATCGGTTTTGATCCAGTTATGACTATCGCAGCCATTGACCGCACTACCCTGGCTATCACTGATAATAAAACAGCGAATACCAAACATTATCAGACTGGCAACCCTTACCAGTTGCTGCGAAAAATTACGCCGCAGCATGTCATTGCTCGTGACCAAAGCGGTGGGCTGGTCGGCTATTTAGGTTATGACAGTGTCAATTTTTTTGAGCCAAGTCTTAATGCTAAGCCCAGTGACGATTTTGAACCCTTTAAATTTGGCGTGTATTTAGATGGATTGACGCTAGACAAAATGACCGGGGAAATCTTCTATTTTTATTACCCGACTGCTCAGCAAGACAATCGTATTGAGCAAATCAAAGCCCTACTTGATGAGCCAGCGCCTAGCTATGAAGCGCCCAGAGTTGATTTTTTGGGCGATGGCATGAGTTCAGAAGAACATGCCAAGGTAGTGATGCAGGTCAAAGAAGACATTATCTCTGGTCGTATTTTTCAGTGCGAGGTCGGCTTTAAGTCAAAGTACCGTATCGTTGGTGACAAAATGCCGATTTATGAAAAGCTACGGGCGGTCAATCCGTCACCACATATGTATTTTATGAAATTTGCCGAGCAGTGCATCATTGGTGCCTCCCCTGAGCTGCTGTTTCGCTTACGTCAAGGTGAGATGGAGACCTACCCACTCGCAGGCACCGCTAAGCGTGGCGTCGATATAGTGGAGGACCGTAAGCTTGCTCGTGCCTTACTAAATGATGCTAAAGAGATTGCCGAGCACAATATGCTTGTTGACCTGCACCGTAATGATATCGGCCGCGTCGCGCGCTTTGGCACGGTAAAAGTACGCAGTCTAATGGACATCAAACGCTTCTCACATGTCCAGCACATTTCTTCTGAAATCGTTGGGATTTTGCACCCTAATGAAGATATGTTTAGCGCTCTAGCCAGCAACTTTCCCGCTGGCACCTTATCAGGGGCACCAAAAGTAGAGGCTATTAAGGTCATCAATGAGTTAGAGCCTGATGGTCGCGGTGCTTATGGCGGCGCGCTTGGTTCGTTTAATTTTAATGGCGATTGTATTTTTGCTATTCCTATTCGTAGTCTATTTATCAATGGTGAATCCGCTTACGCGCAAACTTGCGGCGGCAATGTCTACGACTCCAACCCTGCTGATGAATATCTTGAGATTCAGCGTAAGCTTTCTGCCATGAAAGTGGTGTTAGACAGCTTTATGACCGCCTAACTTTCCTATATCTCAGTAAAGAGCTTATGACTTATGAACGTTTTAATTATCGACAACTACGACTCCTTTACCTTTAACTTATATCAATATATCGGCGAGATTTTGCAAACCATGGATGATGATAAAGACGGCACTAACGCTGCAAACGTCATCGTTAAACGCAACAACGAGATTACTTTGCCTGACGTACAAGCGATGAATCTTGACCGTATTATCATCTCACCCGGCCCTGGCTCCCCCGATGATCCAGCCTATTTTGGCATCTGTGCAGAAGTAATTGAGACACTGGGTAAGACGGTGCCACTACTGGGTGTTTGCTTAGGCATGCAAGGTATCGCTCATGTATTTGGCGGAGATGTGGTTCAAGCTAGCGTACCGATGCATGGCAAAGTCTCAGCCATTCGCCATGATGACGCAGGTGTCTACCAAGGCTTGCCGCAAGAACTTGAAATCATGCGCTACCACTCACTTATGGTACGAGCAGATACTTTGCCTGAGTGTTTAAGCGTCACAGCTGTCATTGCAAATGATGCATACCATCATTTAAGCTTGGCTGAGTCAGCGCTTGCAGGAGATGAGATTATGGGATTGCAGCATAAAGAATACCCAATTCAGGGCATGCAGTTTCACCCTGAGTCCTTTGCCACCGAAGGCGCCAAACGGCTACTTACCAATTTTTTATTGCAAGTGTAGTTTGTTTTAAGTAAGTATAATTACGCGCTACTGGTATAGATACTCTTTACTTTCTGCCACTTCGCACTCGTCGCTGGTATCTATTTAATGATGACTTATCAACTTGTGTTAGCGCGTTAGTCACACTTTCATGATAGACTGAAAAGACGAACAAAAGGCAGCCTTTAATCAGGTTGTCTTTTATTATTTCAGCATGGTAATGAAGAAAAAGCTTGAAGAGGTTGTTTTTCGAGTTTGATAATACATAACAATAGAGAGCGATATGGCAAATACTGATAGCATAATGTCAGCGCGGCAATCGTGGATAGGCACCATCCAAATCATTACAGCCGCTGTCTGTTGGGGTACTTTGGGAATATTTTCTACCTACCTCAATCAAATCGGCTTTAGTGGCTGGCAGATTACTATCTTGCGCGTCGTGACTGCCGCTCTTCTTATTCTTGTTATGCTACCAAAACTATGGCCCTATTTAATCAAACTGCGTCCAAAGCAGTGGCTGGGACTGGCGCTGCAATCGTTGATTGGCGTACTGGGTATGTCGATCTGTTATTTCTTTGCCGTTATTTATGTCGGTGCTGGCCCTGCAGTCTCTCTGCTTTATACTGCACCTGTTTTTAGTCTGTTATTTTCGGCTTTTTTATTAAACGAGTCTATTACACGGCAGTCGGCATTACTGGCACTCATGGCGGTATTTGGTGTGGGATTAACGATGCTTGGTGATGAGGCGCAAATCAATTGGGGTATCGTGCTCGGACTGCTATCAGGTGTGTGTTATTCCCTATATGGCGTACTTGGCAAACGCGCTATGCACTACGCTCATCCCGCACCTTTAGTGTTTTTTACCTCTATCATCATCAGTGCAAGCGTATTGCTCTTATTGCCCGAGACCTATAGAACTTACGAGCAATTACTAAGCTTGCCACTACGTACCTGGGGCTACGCTTTAGGACTGTCTTTGATTGGGACAGTGGCGCCCTTTGCACTTTACATGAAAGCATTGGTAAAACTTCCCGCCACGCGAGCATCGGTGTTTACTATCTTTGAGCCATTGACTGCCATTGCGTTAGCAATACTACTACTACATCAATCATTGTCGTGGATACAGTATGTGGGCGTGGTACTCATTTTGCTGGCAGCTTTATTAAATGCTCTCTTAAACGGTACGACGACTCGTGTACCGCGTTGGCTAAAAAGACGACAAAAAGTGTAGTGATTAAAAGTTGTGAGCGCTTATAGTCGATAAAGAGCTAAACCCTTAGCCATGATATTATCGTTAAAGAGGTGTTACTTCTATTACTTCATCGTTTACTAGAAAAGAAGGTTTTGAGCCGTCAGAATTCAATAGATAATTGTGGCTGTTTTAGCGACACTACTGCTCTATACGCTGTAAGAACGCTTGTGTACGTGGGTGTGTTGATAGCTCAAACATCTGCTTGGCACTACCCTCTTCGACCACATAACCGTCTTCAATTAAAACCACATGATCTGCCACTTCACGAGCAAAGTTAATCTCGTGGGTCACCACGACCATCGTCCAGCCTTCAGATGCCAGCTGCTTCATGGTCTCAAGCACGTCTTGCACTAGCTCTGGATCAAGTGCAGACGTTGGCTCATCGAACAACAATAATGACGGCTCGATCGCCAGCGCCCGCGCGATACCGATACGCTGCTGCTGGCCACCAGACAGCTGAAAGGGATACAGGTCAGCTTTTTCAGATAAACCAACTTTCTTTAGCAATGCTAAAGCTTGCTCGCGAGCTTGCGCTTTACTCTGACCTTGTACGATAGTCGGTCCGAGCATCAAGTTTTCAATCGCCGTCTTATGCGGAAACAAATTATAAGACTGAAACACCATACCAGATTTGCGTTGTAGCGCCAGTAGTGCTTTTTTCTTAGGGTTAGTAGCAAAATCAATCGTCAAACTGTCATCATCAAAAGCAATGACACCTTGATCAGGAATCTCCAGCGCATTTAAGCAGCGTAAAAAAGTTGTTTTACCTGACCCTGATGGCCCAAGTATCACCACTACCTTACCTTTTTCGATGGTCAAGTCGATGCCTTTGAGCACTTGATTATGACCAAAAGCTTTGTGAATATTAGTGACTTGAATCATAAAGGTTCCTGTTGTGCTAATAATACTAAAACTGCTGGTGAATGAGTCAATGAACTACTTAGCCACGTAACGATCAAGCCTAGTTTCAAGCTTACCTTGAATAAAGGTCAAAAACAGACAAATACCCCAATATATAAATGCCGCTTCGGTATAGACCAGCATAAACTCGTAGTTACGTGCGGTGATAATCTGGGCTTCTTTGAACAACTCGGTAACCAGTACCAATGAGGCCAAAGAAGTATCTTTGACCAAACTGATAAAAGTATTGGATAACGGTGGTACCGATACCCGTAGCGCTTGCGGCAAAATCACATGGCGAAAGGTCTGCAAATACGTCAAGCCAACGGTTGACCCTGCTTCCCATTGGCCTTTAGGAATCGATAAAATCGCTGCACGCACGGTCTCCGATGCATAGGCTCCGATATTCAATGAAAAGGCGATAATCGCTGAGGGAAACGGATCAAGCTTGAGGCCAACGCTTGGCAAACCATAAAAGATAATAAATAGTTGTACCAGCATCGGTGTACCGCGAATAGCAGACACATAGATGCGAGCCAGTCTATAGATAATCTTATGAAACCAGCCTGTCCGCGGCACAATACGAATGAGCGCAACTGTCAGCGCAATCATCATACCAATAGCAAATGATATCAATGCCAGCGGTATCGAATAATAAATACCGCCTTTTAGCATCGGCCAAAAAGAATCAATAACGATTTGCGCCCGATCAGGACTCATAAACGGCAACAATGCCAATAAATCAGCCAACATCGACGTTATAGACG
Organism: Psychrobacter sp. 1U1; assembly: GCF_051847535.1. Taxonomy (NCBI): domain Bacteria; kingdom Pseudomonadati; phylum Pseudomonadota; class Gammaproteobacteria; order Moraxellales; family Moraxellaceae; genus Psychrobacter; species Psychrobacter sp. 1U1. Next base: position 56,286 of record NZ_JBPYDD010000004.1, read on the forward strand.
CTAGCATTATTTTTGTTGACTTATATCAGCACCAAAGAACTCTTCGCTAAGCTCAGTCAACGTGCCATCTGCTTGCAACTCACCCATCGCTTCATTCAGCTTTTCTACGACAGCATCATCACCTTTTAGCAGTATTAAACCTGAACCACGCTGCTCACTAGCAGGAGCCTCCAATTTAATCTCTAGGCCGCTGTCTGGGAATTTTTTTAGGTAGTCTAGTACAGCAAGTTGGTCATTCATTGTGAAATCAGCACGGTCCTGCTTCACCAGCTGGATTGCTTGCGCCATTCCATCAACAGGAACGATTTCTGCTTCATAGCGCTCTGCCATTTCACCATAGTTACTGCTCAATGATTGCGCGCTACGCAGACCCTTCAATGCTTCCCATGAGCTATAACGATTGTCATCGGTTGCTGCTAAGACGACAGCACCTGACCAGCTATAAGGTTGAGCGAGGTCGTATTTCGCTTGGCGCTCAGGCGTCGTCAAGCTTACTTGGTTGGCGACTATATCAAAACGCTCAGAATCAAGGCCTGCCAGCATGGCATCCCACTGGGTTTCTTTAAACTCAACGTCAACGCCTAGCTTGTCAGCGACTGCACGAGTCACTTCGACATCATAACCAGTTAGCTGTCCGCTTTCATCGTGATAAGTGAACGGTGGGTAAGTACCTTCTGTACCGACATTGATCGTGCCGCCGTTATTGATACGTTGTAGCAAATCGGAGCCTTCGGTTGCAGCATTATCGGTCGCACTGGTTTCCGCTTCATTGGTAGGTGACTGACCACAAGCGGCAAGCAGTACGGTACTGGCAGCAAGGGCTAAAAGATTACGACGTTTCATAAGGCGTCCTTATAAGGTAAGAAAATAATGTAATGAGCGGACCAAGTTAAACAAACCATCGATGTTGCCGCAAAATATAACTCACTCTTGGCAATATCCTACTCTGGCTGCCCGATTTGAGGGTATTATTTGTGTCTTTCAATACCATTTTATAGTATTTTTTTGGAATAAGCTTTTTGTATTAAAACGTGATTCAATAGAACCAAGCGTTAATGGTTGATAATCGTCTGCTATTTATAACTTATCTTATTACAACTTGGCAAGAATGACCGTACGAAAACAGTGACCTTACGTAAGAAGGTTAAAGTTTGCCGGAGAATTGATAACGATCCCCTGCATGCCACATCTTTACAAAGGTCAGCACCCGTCCTGCCGAATAAGTCTGACGGCGCAGTACTAACGTTGGTGACTGCGGTGCAATTTGTAGCGCATCAGCGATCTTATCAGGTGCTGCTAAGGCGCGAATGGTATAGTTACCGCGCTCAAGCGGGCTTTTGGCAATCAGATAATCGCTGGTGTTCACCATGCTAAAGTCTTGCTCAATGAATTCTGGTACTTTTGTCGCATCAACCCAGCGCTCTTCGAACTGTATCGGCTGACCATCCGCAAAGTGAATGATTTTTACTTCATATAAAACAGCTGCCTCAGTGCTATCAGTATTGCTATCAATGCTATATGAGTCAACGTTCTTTGCATTAGTGGCCTTAGAGTTAGAGGGCACGACTGCTTCATCAATACCAAATTTACGGCGCATTTCATCATCTAACATACTCGCGGTAATAGCGCGTTTGCTCACCACTTGTGCCTGATAGTCACGATTGGCCGATTTTAAATCTTGCGCGATATTACGCACTTCCACAAAGGTATGATTGAACTGCTGCTGTGCAACAAACGTCCCTGACCCTTGCCTGCGCTCTAATACTCGCTCCTCGCTTAGCTCTTTTAGCGCGCGGTTGACTGTCATGCGCGATACTTCAAACTCTTCTGCCAACGCCATTTCGGTGGAGATAGCCTCGCCCGCCTGCCACTTTCCAGAATGGATATTATCTAGTATGGCGTTTTTAATCCGCTGATATGCTGGAACTGTTTTTGTCATGTCACGCTTCACCTTTGTCATGCTCGTCTCTAACCGTTGATTCCAACTATAGCCAGTCCAATATGAAAAAGATACAGCGGAACTGGGATGAATTTTTTGCAGCCTCTGTCGGCGTAGGCACAGCAAGCTAGAAAAATTTATACCCGTTTCGCGTTATGAAATAACGTATTCATTTTATTTAGTATCAACTATATGTGACTGTGCAGCTATAAAAGTGCTGACATAATATCACGACAGTTATGACAATCACCATGAGAACACCTTATCTGATGCAGTTACTTCACCCACACCGTAGCTATTTATAAAAAAGTGCTTGCATAAGAAAATAATCTTTGATAATTTGTATATACAACTTATGTTATACCAAATAATGCTACTACTAAAATGTCACCAGCAAACTGTATAGATAATCACAAGGATATGATCATGACTACCGATAATAAAATGAACAACAACGGCACCAGCAACCGCAATGTTTTTACGCGTCGTGATGAGAGCCGCAACATTGCTGCACCGACTGGCAGTACATTAAATTGCAAAAGCTGGCTGACCGAAGCGCCTTATCGCATGATTCAAAACAATCTACACCCTGACGTGGCCGAAAACCCAAAAAGCTTGGTTGTGTATGGCGGTATCGGACGTGCAGCCCGTAACTGGGAAAGCTATGATCAAATACTCGCGTCACTCAAAGAATTAGAAGACGATGAGACCTTATTAGTGCAATCAGGCAAACCAGTTGGCGTCTTTCAAACTCATGAAAATGCGCCACGTGTACTCATTGCCAACTCCAACCTTGTCCCGCGCTGGGCAACGTGGGAGCATTTCAATGAGCTTGATCGCAAAGACCTATTTATGTACGGCCAAATGACTGCCGGTAGCTGGATTTATATCGGCACCCAAGGCATCGTCCAAGGTACTTATGAGACTTTTGTCGAAGCCGGTCGCCAGCATTATGATGGCAGCTGGGCAGGACGTTGGATATTGACTGCAGGTCTTGGCGGTATGGGCGGCGCACAGCCACTAGCGGCAACCTTTGCTGGCGCCACTTCTCTAAACATCGAATGCCAACAGTCGAGCATTGATTTTCGACTGCGTACTGGTTACGTCGACAAGCAAGCTGACAATCTTGACCATGCTTATGAGCTGATTAAACAGCATACCGACGCGGGTGAGGCCGTCTCAATCGCGCTACTTGGTAATGCGGCAGATATCTTGCCTGAAATGGTCAAGCGTGCCAATGCAGGCGAGATAAAACCTGATTTGGTCACTGACCAAACCTCAGCGCACGACTTAATCAATGGCTACTTGCCAAGTGGCTGGAGCGTTGAAGAATGGAGGGCAGCTCAAGAAAACCCAGAGCAACATGCAACATTAACCAAAGATGCCGCCGCGTCTTGTGCCGTACACGTACAGGCGATGCTAGATCTACAAGAAATGGGGGTCCCAACGACTGATTATGGTAATAACATCCGCCAAGTTGCCTTTGATGAAGGGGTAAAAAATGCCTTTAACTTCCCAGGTTTTGTCCCTGCTTATATTCGTCCGCTGTTTTGCCAAGGTAAAGGGCCATTCCGCTGGGTCGCATTATCAGGCGATCCAGAAGATATCTATAAAACCGATCAAAAAATTAAAGAGCTGTTCCCTGAAAATACCCATATTCATCGCTGGCTAGACATGGCAAAAGAGCGCATTCAATTTCAAGGCTTGCCAGCGCGTATCTGCTGGTTAGGTCTTGGTGAACGTGATAAAGCAGGCTTGGCATTTAACGAGATGGTGAAGAATGGCGAGTTAAAAGGCCCTATCGTTATCGGCCGTGACCATTTAGATACTGGTTCTGTTGCCAGCCCAAACCGTGAAACTGAGAGCATGAAAGACGGCTCAGACGCGGTGTCGGATTGGGCGCTATTAAATGGCATGCTCAATGTCGCAGGCGGTGCCACTTGGGTGTCACTCCATCATGGCGGCGGTGTGGGCATGGGCTACTCGCAGCACTCTGGCATGGTCATTGTCGCTGATGGCACAGATGCCGCTGCCAAGCGCTTAGCACGAGTACTGGTCAATGATTGCGGCTCAGGTGTGATGCGTCATGCGGATGCAGGCTATGAGCTGGCCATCAAAACAGCGAAAGACTACGGCTTAAATCTACCAATGATTAAATAGCTTGTCCTTGTCCTTATATGCTCAAGTGGTATAAGGACATTATCAACACTTTATCAAGGACGATAATATGTCTGAACGTGATATTTTGCCCCCAGGTAGCTCTGTGCCTAGAACGCCTCTAGACAGTCCAGCACCTGCTAGCCCGCCGCCTGAAAAGCTGCTGTCCAAACCTGTCGCGCTGATACAGCTAATCGTATTTAGTGCTATTGGTCTGGTGATGTTCTTTGTGCCTTTTACTATTGGTGAAAAGAGCACCATCTTATTTGATCATGGGGCAACTTATCTGGTCACTCAGCAGCACACCCTTGCGGTATTTTTGCTATTTCTACTGATGATTTATGGCGTTGGCAAACCCATTTACGATGGTTCATGGCGTAAAAATATTACCAATATGATATTAACCGCCTTTAAGATTATCAGGCTAGTACTTGCCATCCTGTATATCACTGATATGGCGCCTGCTATCATCATGGAAAAGGACATGTTGCCGTTTTTGTTTGAAAAACTGGCATTACCAGTCGGTATGATTGTCCCTATTGGCGCATTAATCCTCGCTTTTTTGCTCGGTTTTGGCTTGCTGGAGATGTTTGGGGTACTCATGCAGCCTATTATGAAGCCGATTTGGAAAACGCCCGGCTCATCAGCGATTGATGCGGTTGCGTCCTTTGTTGGCAGTTACTCTATTGGGCTACTTATTACCAATCGGGTCTTTCTGCAAAAGCAATATTCGGTCCGTGAAGCCGTCGTTATTGCTACTGGGTTTTCTACGGTATCGGCGGCCTTTATGGTCATCGTTGCTAAGACCTTAAGCTTAATGGCGTTTTGGAATCTGTTCTTTTGGTCGACCCTGATTATTACCTTTATTGTCACTGCCATTACTGCCCGTATTCCGCCTATCCGGGGTTTTGATGATAGTGCCAGCCGTCCAGATTTGGACAACCAACAAGGCAATCGCTTAGCAGCAGCTTATCATTTAGGACTAGCTACCTCACGCCGTGCGACTGACCTCAAACAAATTATGTGGTCGAACTTTCGCGATGGGGTGACGATGGCGGCAGCGATTGTGCCTTCTATCATCGCAGTAGGGTTGACAGGCCTTTTACTAGCCAAATATACGCCCGTCTTTGATGCATTAGGTTTGCTCTTGTATCCATTCACTTGGGTAACCGGTATGCCCGAGCCACTAGTTGCTGCTAAAGGCATGTCAGCGGGATTGGCTGAGATGTTCTTGCCTGCCCTATTGCTAACGGAAGCTGAGGTCTTAACCCGCTATGTGGCAGGCGTGGTTTCGATTAGTAGCGTGCTGTTTTTTTCAGCGATGATTCCTTGTGTATTGGCAACTGAGATTCCGTTGTCAGTCCCTAAGATGGTCATCATTTGGTTTGAGCGCGTAGTACTTAGCATTCTCATCGCCGCACCTTTTGGACATCTAGCGATATATCTAGGCTGGTTCGGTTAGACCGACTGAAACAGGCGGGATTAGTTAAAGAAATTTAGACAGCATAGCTTTTAGCGGTTTATAAACAACAAAGCATAAACTAAAATGTATAGACAAAAAAATACAATTAATATAGCTCATAAAATTAGGATAACTCGCATGACTGATATCAAAAAACTAACCCTACACCCACGCCAATTAAGCTTTGAGATGTTGCGCGATATTTATGAGCGACCTGTCATATTGACGTTACCCGACAGTGCTTATGAAGCGATAGATGCCTCACACGAAGATGTACGTACCATCATTGCGCGTGATAAGAGCGCTTATGGCATCAATACCGGTTTTGGCCTGTTAGCAAAAACCCGTATCAGTGATGATCAGCTTGAGCTACTCCAGCGTAACCTTATCGTTTCTCACTCAGTAGGTACTGGTGAGGCGCTACCAGACAATGTGGTCAGGCTGATTATGGTGATGAAAGTTGCCAGCCTCGCGCAAGGCGTCTCTGGCGTCCGCCGCGCTGTGGTCGATAGCCTACTTGGCTTAATCAACAATCAAATTACCCCAAACATTCCTGCCAAAGGTTCTGTTGGTGCTTCTGGTGACTTAGCACCTTTATCGCATATGACGCTGGCGATGATGGGCGAAGGCGACGTCTATGTTGGCGGCAAAAAAGTACCTGCTGCTGATGCGTTAGCGCAGCATGGTCTTGAACCCATTACCCTAGCAGCCAAAGAAGGTCTTGCTCTTATTAATGGCACCCAAGTATCCACCGCACTGGCATTGCGCGGTTATTTCTTAGCAAGAGATTTATTAGAGACCGCCACCATCGTCGGCTCTATGTCTATCGATGCCGCCAAAGGCTCGGATGCGCCATTTGATGCCCGTATTCATGAAGTGCGTGGCCATCACGGTCAGATACAAATTGCACAAGCCCATCGTCAATTAATTAAAGGCAGTGCTATTCGCGCCTCCCACGATGGCGAGCAAGACGATAGAGTACAAGACCCGTATTGCTTACGTTGTCAGCCGCAAGTCATGGGCGCTTGCCTTGATATCATCAACCAAGCAGGCAAGACTTTATTAATTGAATCTAATGCGGTGACCGATAACCCGCTTATTTTTAACAATGATGACGGCCCAGTAGCTATCTCAGGGGGCAACTTCCATGCCGAGCCAGTGGCATTTGCCGCAGACATTTTAGCCTTAGCGATTGCTGAGATTGGTTCTATGTCTGAGCGCCGTGTGGCTTTATTAATTGATGCAACCTTATCAGGCGGCTTACCACCATTCTTAGTTGACAATGCTGGGGTAAACTCAGGCTTTATGATTGCCCACGTGACCGCAGCGGCGCTAGCCTCAGAGAACAAGTCTATCGCCCATCCTGGCAGTGTCGATAGCATTCCAACCTCTGCCAACCAAGAAGACCATGTATCGATGGCCACTTATAGCGCCCGCCGCCTATATGAAATGGCGCACAACACGGCTACCATCGTTGGCATTGAGCTATTGGCTGCTGGTCAAGGTATCGACTTCCATCGTAATCTTGCTACTTCCGAAGCATTACAGGCCGCGCATCAAAAATTGCGCGAGAAAGTGACTTTTTATGACAAAGATCGCTACCTAGCGCCTGATATTGAAGCCGCAAAGCAAATAGTATTAGATGGTACGCTCACCGAATATTGGCAGTCACTGCGTAGTGATTGGTATGAGTCTAAATAGCAAAATTTTATATATAAAACCCACTCTCAACCATCTAGCTTTATTGGCGTAAGCCATACTAAATTGAGAGTCAGGTTTTATATTATGAAAGGAGGTCAACAATGACAATAGCCGTAAGCCATACTGCAGCTGATATGAGTCGGTGGACAGGACGTGCAGAGCCGTTTGAGTCTGCGCGCGCCCGCTACTGGTATCAAATAGCCCAGCCTTATGCCTTTCATAGCACCAGTCAGCAAAACGGTCAGCGCATTGGACTGGTTGGGTTCGCTTGTGACCAAGGTGTCAGACGTAATCAAGGACGCGTAGGTGCACGAGCTGCGCCGCCTTTGATTCGTCAAGCTTTTGCGGCGCTACCAGTCATCGCTGAGTTACAACAACGCTTTGATGGTCAATTGCCAACCCTACTGGGTGATGCGGGTGATATCCATTGTCATGATAATGATGATTTTGCCGAGCGTACTCTGGAGCAAGCTCAAGTAAAGTATGCCGATAAAATTAGTCATATTATCCAGCAAGGCGGGCTACCTATCGGACTTGGCGGTGGTCATGCCATTGCTTATGGCAGCTTTTTGGGATTGTGGCAAGCGCTGTCATCAGAAACCAACAAACCTACTAATGACGTTAGCACTGTTAAAAGTAATATTGAAAATGATGTTAAAAGCCATGCGAGCACAATGCCTAGCATCGGGGTGATTAATTTTGATGCGCATCTAGATATTCGTCAGTCTGATGTCGCGACGTCTGGTACGCCCTTTCGCCAGATTGCCGAGCACCTTGATGAACAGAGTCAGCCATTTCACTATTGCTGTATCGGCGTCAGCCGGTTTTCCAACACAGCCGCGCTCTTCGACCGTGCTGAGCAGTTAGGCGTACACATTATCAGTGACGAAGATTGCACCAATAAGAAATGGAAAAAAATTGCGGCTCAAATAGAAGAATTTATCAACGACGTTGATGTGGTCTATTTAACCATTGATATGGATTGCTTGCCATCGAGCGTCGTTCCTGGTGTCAGTGCGCCCGCCGCCTATGGTATTGAGCTGAGCTTCGTTGAGCGCGCGGTCAAACGTATTATGGCATCAAACAAAGTAAAAATGGCTGACATTGCCGAGATTAACCCGACCTTTGATGTTGATGGACGCAGCTGTAAAGTCGCGGCTCGCCTCTTAGCAACTATTATCGAGCAGCATTTACTTTTAGTATAAATAAATCGATACAGAATAAAAGTGTTATGAATATTTATACAAGTGACTGGGATGAATTTTGCGAAGCCTTTGTCTCGCTTGCGCACAACAAGCGAGTAAAGTTTGTACCAGTCACGCTATAACATTTTTAAAATAAACCAACCATACAAGGCTACTGAAGTAAATTTTGCACATCCTCTGTCAGCAGCACCACAGCAAGAAGCGTTTTTACCAACGACACAATGTCTATTTTAAAGTGAACGGACTATGGATGGCTGCACTAAATCTATACTAATAAGTAGGAGCACATCATGACTAATACAATAAATTCTACAGACCAAACGCCTATAAACGACTCCGCCCTAATATCATTTGACTACATCATTATCAATGCCAATCTCGCCACCTTTTCAGAGCAATACGGGTTTGATATTTATAGCGAAAACCAAGAAAAAAGCACCTCTTATGGTCAATTAGAAAGTGCCGCTATCGGTATCAAAGACGGCAAAATTGCATGGGTTGGTACGCATGAGCAAATAAAACCGCACCTTACCCATTATAAAAACGATCAAATCAAAGATGTTGATGGCAACTGGGTAACGCCTGGACTCATCGACTGTCATACTCATATCGTTTATGGTGGCAACCGCAGCAATGAGTTCGAAGCGCGATTGCAAGGTGCCAGTTATCAAGATATCGCGGCACAAGGTGGCGGCATTGTCTCAACTGTTAGCGCCACCCGCGCAGCGAATGAGGAAGAATTGTTTGCGCAAAGTGAAAAACGTCTACTCGCGCTCATCAAAGAAGGCGTGACCAGTGTCGAAATCAAATCTGGCTATGGACTGGACTTAGACACTGAACGCAAAATGCTGAAAGTCGCCCGCGCGCTCGGTGACAAACACAATATTCATGTCAGCACCACTTATTTGGCCGCCCATGCCCTACCGCCTGAGTACAAAGACAATGCCGATGACTATATAGAGCAAGTTTGCCAGTGGTTACCAATCTTGCATAGCGATGGTTTGGTCGATGCGGTCGATGGCTTCTGTGAAAACATCGCCTTTACTGCTGAGCAGATTAAGCGCGTCTTTGAAGTCGCTCGTTCATTAGACTTACCAGTGAAGTTGCATTCCGAGCAGCTCTCAAACATAGGTGCTAGTGCTTTGGTAGCAGAATACCAAGGATTATCAAGCGACCATCTTGAGCACTTAGCAGAAGACGATATTAAAAAAATGGCCGCAAGCAACACGGTAGCGGTGCTATTGCCAGGTGCTTTTTATACCTTGCGTGATACCAAGTTGCCACCGATTGAAGCCTTGCGTAAACATCAGGTGCCGATGGCCATTTCAACCGATTGCAATCCTGGTACTTCCCCATTAACCTCGCTGTTATTGGCGATGAACATGGGCTGTACCCTATTTTATCTCACTACTGAAGAAGTGTTGGCAGGGGCGACCGTACATGCAGCGCAAGCGTTAGGTCTCGCCAAAAAAGGTAAAATAGAAGTAGGCTGTGATGCTGATTTGGCATTATGGGACATCGCCCGCCCCGCTGACCTTGCGTATCAAATAGGATTGAACCCTATTGCAGGTATCATGGTACAAGGCAAATGGCGCGAGACAGTATAGCGAATTCATATAGACACTTAGCATAACTAAAGAAAGCCCCAACCATTGAATGATTGGGGCTTTCTTATTGTCTATCGATAGAAGTTAACCAAAATTTAATACAGTAGATAAACTTTAAAAGTGTTATAACTCGACTACCGTCATATCTGGCATAGCGTCTATATCATCAATTGAATTTTCAAACACTGCACCCGTCTCTGCGTCTATATTTAATTCAAATATTTGATTGTCTTTTAACACCTTAACTTCATAATAAGTTGGATGGTCCATCTCATCATCGTCACTCTCAAATTCAATCTCTAGAGTATGACCGTTGGTTTGTTTTTCAGCAATATCAATGGCATCCGTCATGTTTATCTTGGCTTGTTGCTGAACCTTATAATCGTCGATATCCTCTTTATCAAGTTGCTCGGTTTCAGACGTTACAATCTTACCCGTCGTGGCATCGACTTTTATCTCGTAGCTTGTCGTATCAGTACTGAACTCTAATTCGTAGACACTATTACCATTTTGGGCATCGCTATCATTATCGTCCAGCTCTGCGCTGACCAAAGAACCAGCAGCTTCTTTACTTGCTGTAGCAACGGCCTGTTTCAAACTGACTTTAGTTGCTTGAGCCATACTTACTTCATCAGAATAGTTTGCCGCAATAACAGCAGTACTTAATGCCCCTGTCGTCAATGCCAAAGTCAGGCAAGCACCCAATGTCGTTAGTTTAAAACTCTTAAATGTCTTTTTCATAAATTCATCCTTCTAATTATGATTTAGCTGCTCTTATGGTACGGATATATAAAAAAGACTCTAAGGTGAAAAGGTTGCAAAATGTAGCATCTATGTATTACAAAACATTGTCTAATACTCGGTTTTTTACTATATTTATCATAACCTTAGGTGATGTTATTTTAATAGACATACGTTATAATGTTTCTCCGTTTTTTATAATGTTAATTCTTCTTTCTATTTAGGTCATTTAAGCTTCTATGCTACATACGTCCCAGCCAACAGACTCATTGTACGACAACATTTATCACTCTATAGGTGACTTTGATTTCAATATTGCTACCGATGAAAATATGATATCGGCTTTGGCTTTTGCAAGCTTACCGCTTATGATTCAAGAGTCATTATTACAAAGTGAGCGGATCATATTGATAGCTAACAATCCGTCGATAGATACAGCGAGCTTAGAAGCACTATTACAGCCTACTGATATGCTGGTGTTATTCAATGACTTTATTCATGCAGACTTCTTTGTCCATCATCCGCTAGCTAAAGATTTACCAAAGCTACTGTTTTTTAGACAAATCGGTGACAGTAAGCTACATTTTGGCCTGCCGCCGCGTAGTAATAACTTAACAGCGATGCTAGATATGGCAAAGCAAGCGCCACTTGGTATTTTGTTTGGCAACACTGACTATAAGTTCCCATTGCCATCTGATGACCCAAGTCCTCATGATGACCCCATAACGGCTGACCGAGTGTTAGAGATTTCAGAGGCGCTTGATAAACTATTACGCAGTGATGAGTATTGCCGCGTATTGTCAGAACAACATGAAGTAGTAGCAGACTATCCTATCTTTGCTGATATTCATTCATCTGCGCCAACTTCAGGGTTTTTATTATATCGGTTACTTTTATCTGCACGCCTGCATATTCAGCAAAAACAGAAAGCTAAGACGCTGCTATCAATAGTGATGTTAGGTTTTAATAATGATGATAAAACCGCGCATTTTTGGGAAGGTCATAACTGGGCGTTTGAAAGACAAGAACTTGCCACACCGCCTAAAGATGTCGAAATTATTCGTCAATACTAATAGAACACTACTAATAAGATTAAACACTTATAGTTGATTCAGTTTAAAACTGATGTAGCGAGACTGGGATAAATTTCTTGCAGCTTCTGTCTACGCAGGCACAGCACGCAAAAGCAATTTGTACCAGTCTAGCGTATCAATGCCGTATATCTATTTTATTTAGTATCGACTCTATATCTACACATAAGGCGCATCTGGACAATGCGCGGCATTAATCTCCGCTTTACTGGGTTGCCGATCGATAACAATGGGCACTGTCTGCGCCTCCTGCCAATCAATCAATTGCCGCTGTGCAAACTCTACAAGCCAGCCTGCCATCGGCCAATGTTGCCATTTTTCATAAAAACGGTTGGCATTAATCACTATGCTATCGAGATGATTGAGCGGCGGCCGATAGACGCTGTGCTGCTGATGGTAAACCACGTCGTTGGTCAAATAAAAATCAATGTCTAAAGCACGTGCCATAAAAGCAAAATCCGTATCTTCAGCGCCATAACCAACATAATCGGTATCAAAGCCACCTACCCGCTCAAATTGACTGCGCATAATTGCAAAACAAAGACTCCAAAATGCGCCATAATCTTGCGTCTGTTTAATAGATTGACCCTGATGCTGTAAATCAAAGTTATCGCGATAAGGGTTAAATACGGACAGCTCATCTAAAAAGTTGACTGCCAATTTACCTTGTTGTAGCTGATTACCCTCATCATCCGTCAAAGGACGTGTCAGATAACGTGGTTGACCCATTAGTAAGGCATGGGGACGTGCTTGCAGCTTACTATGTAATTGCTCAATAAAAGTTGGCGCGACGATACAATCCACATCCAAGAAAATCATGGCCTCATGTGTGGCACGCGCAGCGCCAAGATTACGATTATGACCAATATCAAACGAGGTGCTACTTGCCAGTCCCTTCTCAGTCGCTGTAGTCGTTGCTATCTTAATAATATTTAAATCGTAGTCTGCCAGACGTTCAGCCTCAGCATCGTCATTAACGATAATAACCTCGCTTGGTTTGACGCTACCCTGCGCCAGGCTACCAAGTAGATTGTAGAGATGCCGATTGCGTCCGTAACAGGTCGTTATTACACTCACGGGAATGGTGTTGTGTGCAGCGTTTGCTACTTGGGGTATGGTAGTCATAAATATCTTCTTTACTTTTATTATTATAAGTTTCTTTGTTACTTCTTATTTCTCAGGTTTTAAGTCCAACTGCGGCAATAGCCATTCTGCAAACCAAGCGTTCACAGAAATATAGTCAGCGATGCTATTCATAAAGTTTTGCGCCGCCATAGTGGGGTTTTTGACCAAAGCAGTCTGCTCATTGCTCATGGTTTTATCGCTCATTGATAAAAAAGACGTTCCATTCTGACTGTCTATATAGGAAGTTTGAGCCATAAACTGTGCCCAACTTAAAGCACGCCCTTGCTCAATTAAGGCTTCTGCCATCACTTCTTGCTCACGATGTGGACGCACATCAGGCAGCACCACAAGCGGCGTTGGGTAATCATAGACTTGCGCGATACCATTGAGACCACAGGCCATCAACAGCAAATTACTATAGGCGATAAATGGCGTCACATCATCCACATGGGCGGCGATATCAACACAATGTCTTACTTCTTCATTAATAGGGCCAAGAGAGACAATTATAGTGTCTGGTAACAGTTGGCGCAGCTCTGGCAGCTTGGCATCAATAGCTTCATGACCACCATAACCTTTAATCACAGTGGCTATATGAGTTTTAACACTGGTTTTTGGATTAGTTTTTGGATTATTTTCAGCATTGGTTTTATCATGATCATAGATTGCTTTATCAGCACTTGAGTGCGAGCATAGCTGTTGTTTAGTAGCGTCATTTTCGCTGAGCGTCATGAGCTTATCTATAAACTCGCTAAAGCTGGGCAGACTTTGGGCTTTGTTTGGCAAAAAATCAAGATATAGTGTTTTTTGGCGTACCCAGTCTGGCGTTGCTGCCGCTTCAAGCATCTTTGGATAAGGGGCTAATAATCCAAGCGCGCCAGCAAAGGCGTTTAAATGCGGTATGTCATCGCGCTCGCCTGCCAGCCTCACATACAAATAAGGTACGCTAACGGTACGGCACAGCATAGCGACTTCGACACTGACATCGACAATCATCAAATCAATCCGGCGCTGATAAATAGCATCAAGCAGCTGCCAACTGCGCTTTTGAATATTTTCATTACCCACTGGCGAATAGTGCAAACTGTTTGGCTGCCAGTATTTTCCAGCGCGCCCTGGTAGTACATCATCTGGCAGCTCATCCTCAGCACTCAAACGTACGATTTGCTCATCAGTTATCGTACTGAAGTGATAAGCGTCATTAGGCAAACTTGTAAACACCGTCACTTTCTGACGCAACTCTGATGGTAGCAAGGCGGCCAGTTTATCTGCTTGGCGGCAGTGCCCCGAGCCATGGTGATGAGCATAATAGCCGATACGCATTATAAAAAGTTCCTAACAGGTTAAGGCAGTCACTGATATAGTTAATCCTAAATAAAAAGAATACAGCTATGCCAGCGTGCTACTGGTATAAATTTTGCGCAGCCTCTGGGTACGCAGCACGCAAGGAAAATTTATACCAGTAGCGCTATGTTTTTTTATAGTGGATCGACTATAGTAACTAGAGAATAAAAAGAACTAGACAAACGCCTCTTGAATGCTGTCGCTATCATCGACCGTTACTGCTTGCTCATATAAGCGCAGATAACCATCGACCATCGCAGCGACTGAACAAAACTGCTCAGCGCGAACGCGACATGCCTTGCGTGATATGTGTTTGATACCATCAAAGGCTTGAATAAAGGCATCTTTATCCATTTTGGGTACGATGACGCCTGTCTTTGGCGTGACAATCTCAGCACTTGCACCAACATCAAAACCAATCACGGGTGTACCACAAGCTAAGCTCTCAGCTAGTGTCAAGCCATAAGGCTCATCCCACGTACTGGTAAATAGCATGGCTGTGACTTGACTTAAGCGCTCATTGATTTGATCTTTACTCAGATGACCGACGTAATCGAATAAAGACTCATCGTTTTTGTCTTCTTCTAGTAGCGGTGCTACATATTCCTCAAAGTATTCCTCATTGCTTTTAGGTCCCGCAATAATAAGACGCTTACCTGCCGCTTTACAGTACTCCATTGCCAAATGCGTGCCTTTCTCAACACAAATGCGCCCGTACCAAAAATATACTTCGTCATCAATTGGGTTTGTATTGGCATTAAATGACTGCACATCGATACCATTATAGACTACATGCGACGGTACAAATTCATCAAACAGCTGCTGCTGATGACCACTAATCGCCGTAAACTGGGTTTGCGTGCCATGACGTAGCGTCAATAATGCCAAACGCAGCTGCGGAAAAATCGGTGTATGAAAGGTGGTAAAGAAGCGTGCACCAAACGTTTGACCCATTGTCATCGGTATATGGTGCAAGCTGTGGTTATGTACCACATCGATCATACCTTGTTCATCACGGCTAATAATATCGCGCATGGCTTGCTGATAAACCAAATACTGATATAGCTCTTCGCGGCTCATCCCTAACGAATCATGTTCGTTGGGATAAACCGTGTTATCAAACTCATCACGAGTCATAAATGGCACCAATGTCGCCCTCGTTTGACTATCGGTATGGGCATAAAGCAATACCTCATGACCTTGAGCCACCAACTCATCACAGATCAGTTGAGTAATCATCTCAAGACCGCCTGCATAAGGCTGTGCAATGGGATATAAAGAATGCGCGATAACCGCAATACGTAGTACGGAAGCATACTTTGGTTTTGCATCACTATCATCAGTAATATTTGTTATATCGACAGTAGGGCTAGATAGCATAACGAGTCCAACATAAGTTAAGGGGCTATAAATCGACTATGGCAGCAGACAAAATCATAGCCATCAAAATTGACAATGTCTAATGGCTAGATGTGAATAAGCTGGCGCTAAAAATTTACAGTATTATCATCTTCAAACGATTTTTTTTCGTTAAGACGGACTATGCGCGAATGAGACAGGTTTTTAGCGAAGGTATTCTTAACCGTTACAGCTTTATTAGTTGCAGAGCGCTTCTCATAACCATAATTGACTAACATGACTTTGGCCGACCATATCTTTAAAATACAAATCACTAGTGCACAGCTAAATAATAGCGGTGAGTACAGCAATGAAAATGGCGATACAATGATAGCTGTGGTTATATTTAGCATTAGTAGCGCTTTGGGCATTGCCATCAGGTTAGCAGCGTAAACGGACGTGCGTGTACGTACAAGCGCTTGCTTAGGTGTACAGATAAAAGGCTTTTTTTGACCCCAAAGCACAGGCCACCACGACAAGGCACCAAGCTCCCAAAAATTCAGATGTAACGCCCAAGCTCGAAGTCGACTGCCTAAGCTTGGTGCCACGCCATCGTCAGTTTGCTGATTAAGCGGAGCATTATCTTGCATATATGCCCATAAGCGCCTACCCAAAAATACTGCATAGCTTGCGTACACCGCATATAAAGGCATAAGCAAAGCATGAATATTGAGACTGGTACTGAACAGTAGCACACCTGTAATGATAAGTAGCGTCAACAACTGCAAGACAATAAATATCCCTGTAAAGTTCACCCATGCGCTCAGTTGTGATACATGTGCACCCATATAGGCTAGGCGCTCACTAAGTTTCTTACTTGTAGATGAGCTTGGTGTAGATGAATTTGATACCGTAGAAAAGTAAGTGTTTAGCACCTGCATATTACCGTAGATCCAACGACGACGCTGACTCATTAAATCATGTAAGGTAGTCGGTAACAGACCTGTGGCAATGACCTCAGGTATAAACCGAGTACGCAAACCGCGACCATGCATCAGCACTCCCATCTGTGCATCTTCGGTAATCGACGCACCTGACCAGCCGCCCATCGCTAGCAGCGCACGACGACGAATAACGGCATAAGTACCTGTCGATAGTGCACGCTGACGGTTAAATGAACGATACAAATGATGGTTGAAATAATGGTTTAATTCGCTATGGACATCTTCTTTTCCCGCATCACGATAAAACTGTGGAAACTGCAATAGCGCATGGTCTGGGTAACGCTCAATGGCCTTTGCAATAGATACACGCGCCTGCGGTAATGCTTGATAGTCACTATCGACTACAACCACATGACTACATTCAGGGTCCATAAGACCCAGTGCTAGGTTAAGCGCACCTGCTTTAAAGCCTGCCACCGCATCGATATGATAAAAATGCACATTGTGATGCGCATCGAGACTGGCACAAAACTGTGCCAAAGGCTCATATAAAGACGTTTGGGTATTGTTGTTATCGACAATTAAGATCTCATCGTCGTCCGCTTTGATTGCCAATAACGACTTAATAGTATCAATAACCATGTTCGCCGGCTCAGCACGAGTCATTAGCTGAAAGCTCAAACGTACTAGAGCATCCGTACTGCTCTGTTTGTTATTATTTAATGCGCCTTTATATATTCGATTATTTTTCTTATTTAAGACGGTCTCTTTATAATTATTATCTCTAAAAACATTACTGTGCTCTTCTCTTGCCTGTTTATTGATCGGTGTTTCAAAGCTATCTGTCTCAAAGCTATCTAATTTATAACCAGTTGAACGATCAATTTTTGATATATTATTCTTAGTTAAATCTAAACCAGTCGCATTTTCTTCTACGTCCCTTATACCAGTATGGCGATTGGCAGCTATTTTTTTCATACCAGCTCTCCTTCTTATATCTTTTGCTATAGCATTCCTCTTTATAGCACTCTGTCTGATGACCTCCTCACTTACAGATAACGGCGTTCTTGTAGCATAGTTTGTATTGTTAATGCTCATGTCTTGTTCCTGTGTTCACCCATCAACTTAAAAAAGATTAAGACAAAAATAGAAACGTTTCGGTCTCTATTGTTGTGGTAATGCATTTACGAGTTAGAGGGTCAACGCCTGTATATATATGTACTTAATTGACACTCAGCTTTTACTGATATATAAATTTTTCTGAGCAATATTTGTAGTTATTCTTACTATTTACTTGTATGAAGTTTTATAATAGTTGAAATAAATAGTAGAGTTTACGTATGAAATGTACATAACAACCTAGTAGTGTAACGTCACGTAATTATTGTAAAAGTCTCGCTTTATTAGCTACTTAGCGTCCATATAAACTCATTTATCGTCTTTATAGTATGGATAGTCTTGTTTGATTATTAGCTTTTATAAACGATAGTAAACGTCGTGTTGAATCTCATACGTTTGATGTTATTAAAAAATATCGTGACGACATTTAATCTGTAGAGAATCCGCTTGGCGGGTTTATTTTGTACAAAAAAATACCGCAACTATCAGACATAGTAGCGGTATCTAGATTTACTGTCGCTTAACCAAACAGAGCTGGTTTGTAGCTCAAGTTAGCTTATCTTATAAATTAGTTTAAAATGCCATACGCCACAAGGGCATCAGCGACGCGTTTAAAGCCTACGATATTGGCTCCTGCCATATAATCAATATAGCCATCATCAGTCTGACCATATTTCTCTGATGCGTCAGCTGCACAATCATGGATGTCTTTCATAATAAGCTTTAGACGCTCATCGATTTGCTCAAAACTCTTATATTGACGGACCGAGTTCTGTGACATCTCAAGCGCTGACACAGCGACTCCTCCCGCATTGGCGGCTTTTCCTGGCGCATAATGTACGCGATGTAGACAAATGTAGTCTGCTGCCTTAGCAGTCAATGGCATATTAGCGCCTTCAACAACATATTTGACGCCATTTTCGACCATAAGTTTGGCATCATCTTCATCAACCTCGTTTTGAGTCGCTGATGGTATCGCAATATCTCCTTTGATACCCCACGGCTTTTGACCCTCGAACCATTCGCCGCCATGGACATCGACATAATCAGCTAGCGGTTTGCTTTGTTCTTTCTGGTTTTTTAGCCAATTAATTTTTTCTTGATCAAAGCCTTTTTCATCATACAAAGTGCCCTTTGAGTCAGACACCGTGATTGCGATGCCTCCGAGCATACAGACTTTTTCAGCGGCATGTAGTGAGACATTGCCCGCGCCTGATATTAATACCTTTTTACCTTTAATATCTTCATTTTGCGCTGTGAGCATATTTTCTAAGAAGTAGACAGCACCATAGCCTGTGGCTTCTGTACGCATTAAGCTACCACCAAAACCCACACCTTTACCAGTCAACACGCCGCCATGCTCATGAGTCAGATTTTTGTACATTGCAAACATGTAGCTCACTTCACGCCCCCCAACACCAATATCACCAGCTGGTACGTCAACGTCTTTATTTACATAGTGATGCAGCTCACGCATAAAGGCATAACAAAACCGGCGAATCTCGCTATCTGATTTTCCTTTAGGATCAAAGTCCGAACCACCTTTACCGCCGCCCATAGGCAAACCAGTTAAAGCATTTTTGAAAATTTGTTCAAAGCCCAAGAACTTCAACACGGATTGGTTGACAGTAGGATGGAACCGTACGCCACCTTTATAAGGGCCTAAGGCATTACTAAACTGTACCCGCCAGCCACGATTGACTTGAACCTCACCTTTGTCGTTCTCCCAATTGATACGAAAAGCGATAACACGATCAGGCTCTACTAGGCGCTCAAATATTTTGAATTTTTCGTATTGAGGATGAGCATCATATAAAGGGGTAATGGTAAGAGCAACTTCCTTAACCGCTTGAATAAATTCAGGTTGATGGGCGTAGCGTGATTCGATTTTTTCGATGACCTGACTAATACTCATATATCTTCCTTAACTATAGAACGTGTGGTCGTGCTGAATTACATCCCTACCATGTCGTCTTTAAAAGACGATCATATTGTAGATACTGATGCAGGATTGGCTTTTTTACAGTAAATAAAAGGCTAGCGGATTTAATAACCCATAAGTTGAGCAACCGATAGGCGTTATGACATTGATAGATTAGATCTACTACATATTATTTTGAGACTACGGTTTGAAAATACTGATTGTGCATAGATAGGATAGATATGACAAAGACAGTAATTATAGTGCGCAGCATATGCGGTCAGAACGATAGATTGCTTGATAGCTCTTATTTAATTTACCTTGCTACTGAAAAAAGTCAATCCCGTATTGCAATATAAATGCTACCAATTATGAATGACTATAATTTTAAACCCACCTGTCACCATATAACTCTTTGATTCTTATATCATATTAAAACAGATAACGGTATCAGCGGTATCAAAAACAAAACAAAAGGTAAAAAAACCGGCTTAATTCTAATAATTCTATATCAATATAAAGAGTATGGGTTTATAATAATCCACATTGCTAGTAGGGTATTATAATCGTTTACCTGAATACATCGTTTACCCGAGTACAAGACTCCTTTTTAACTTTACCAACGAATGGCATATGACCATTTAACTATAAGGGATTGTGAGATATCTATGCGTACAGATACGTTCCAACAAATACTAGAAGACCTTAATAGCTCATCAGCAGATGTCGAAGCGTCTGCTCTAATCTCAAATGATGGCTTGATGATAGCGTCAGCGTTACCGACAGGCATCGATGAAGACCGCGTTGGTGCTATGTCGGCTGCGCTTTTATCACTAGGTGATCGTGCCGGTCGCGAGTTGGCTCGGGGCAGTATTGACCGAATTATGATTCAAGGTGAAAAAGGCTATGTAATCACCACTTCATCAGGTGATGAAGCAGTCCTTACGATCATGGCCAAGCCAAATGCCAAACTGGGATTGATTTTTTTGGATATTAAGCGTGCATCAGAAGCACTAGCAAAGCTCATCTAAACAGACTTAGATAACCAAGAATTTAGAACAGTAAATATAGGAAATACTTATGGGCTCTCCACTTTTAGATGCTGCAAAGCCTGACATGCCAGCTAAAGAAGTTAGCATAACCTATCATGACGGTGTCTCACGCACGATTTATGATTCGGGGATCGAGCGTCCCTACCCTGATGGTAAGCTTATCGTCTCACGTACTGACTTGGATGGTCATCTTACCCATGTAAACGATGCTTTCGTCGAAATCAGTGGCTATACGATAGATGAGCTGATCGGTCAACAGCACTATATCTTGCGCCACCCTGATATGCCAAGTGCCGCCTACCAAGACTTATGGCAGACGGTAAAATCAGGACAAAAATGGCACGGCTACGTCAAAAACCTGTGCAAAGATGGTAGCCACTATTGGGTGTATGCAACGGTCGTTCCTAACATACGCCGCGGACAGACCGTCGGTTATACCTCTGTACGCCGTCAGCCGTCACGTCGCAAGATAGAAGCCGCGATCACGCAATATGCTCAAATGAAACAGAATGAGGAAGGTTAAACCATGAACGAAAAAACCTATAACCTATTAATCGCTCCTGATTTTTCGCCTGATCATTTTGCAGGCTGGCACATGTTTAATACCTTGATTCAAAAGCGTGCTGACATTCACTTGCATCTCAATACGCCCACCTCTCATGCTGAGCAAGAAGAGATGGTCAATGCTGGTAACATACATATTATCTATGCCAACCCCTTTGACGCTGCTGCTTTGATTCGCGAAAAAGGCTATCGCGCCATTGCGCGTCCCATCGGCAAATCAGATGAAATGGTGATTGCAGCGTCCGCCAATAGTGATATTAAGTGCTTAGAGGATTTGACCAAAGGCGCGTCTGTCGCTATGGCAGACAACCGTGATGTAAAGCTTATCGGTCTGCGCTTATTAGAAGCAGTAGATTTAGAAGAGTCTGATCTTATCTGGGAGGTAACCGAAAACTATCAAGCGGCAGCAAGGCAGGTCATCAAAGGTGACGCTCAAGTGGCGTTTTTCTTAGCAGAAATCTTTCACAGCTTCTCACGTTTGACTAAAGCACAACTGTCAGTGCTGATCGAAAGTGATCTGGCAGATATTAGCCATATATTACTGATTAAAGATGACTTCGCTGATGCACAGGCTTTGAGTCAGGCGTTACTGACCTTTCATCAAGATGATAGCGGTAAAGAAGCACTGACCGAGCTTGGTATGCCACAAGGATTTGAAGCAATGAGTGAAGAAGATGGCGAGTTTATGTTAGATCTGATGGAAACCTTGCTCGATTAAGCGTCAAAACCTAACATTCCTTTTTATATTTAGGACACCGTCATGGCTGATTTATCTGCAACTGAAGACTCGTCGTTGTATAAAGATAGCGAGATGACTGCACGTCATACGTATCGTTATTATGCGCGAAAGATCTTTATCGATCCTAGCAACCGCTACTATCACGAACAGCGTATTAATGCTGCGTTGCTACTTAACGAAAAAGAACCGCTACAAGGCGCGGTCGCCGACTTTTTCTTTGGCTGTTGGTATGACATTCCTTACGATGTCAAAGATATCTTTGCCCGTATTCAAGGTCGCCTGCATCCGCAGATAGAACACGCCTTTCATAACTGTATTAACAAGCTCGATTACATCAAGTATAGCAGTGAGTTTGCAACGCGCTGGAGCGTGCTGGTGACACCATCGTTAAACGTACAAACCCATCGTCTACGCATCAGTAGCGACGATGCAAAAGAAATCGCCAAAAACATTACCACTGAGCTTATGAGTGCGCGTGCTGCTGAAGATTGGCATACAATTGAACAAGTTGAACGTGAGTTTTTTGCGCACTGCTTGGCCTGTAATGATCGTTTGGCTTTTTCCATCGTTTGGTTTGGTTTGGGCAAAAGCGATTGGCAGTTTGATGAGCGCTGGTGTGATTGCCAACAGCAATTAGAACAAACTGGCTCTACCGTCCTAAAAAATACGCAAAACTTAGACACTCAATCAAGCGTGTAGCGGTTACTTACCCAACAGTTACCTGCCGCATTGAGCATTGCTGTAGCCACTTACTACTTATTCATTTTTACTTATTCTGTCAACGAGAACGTTTTTATGTCCATTTTTGATAATGCTGACAAAACCTATATTACTCTGACTCCTGCTGGTGTATTCGAGGCTTTTTCCCAACAGCAACCGACCGCACAGCAGCTAGCACTACAAGCGCTCCTATCATATCGCGAGACGATGCTGGTCGCAGGATGGTTAGAGGAGTACTCAGAGCGATGGCTAAATAGCTTCGTTGAGCAAGGGTTTATCGAAAAGCTATCTACCTTTTTGCCCGCACCTAACTTACCACTTGATCAGTTTTTGCCGTATGTGGTCGCAAGCTTGTCTGGCAAGCGCCGTGCTGCTATCGCCTCAGATGAAGGATTTTGCCTAGCGCGCATTGGTTATAGTCAAGAAGAAGCAGATATGCTGAGCGTAGCAGCTGCGGATTTTTCTGGATTTATGCTACGCCAAAAGCAGCGCGGCTGGGCGATTGAAAGCCAAGCGATATCGTTCTTTCAGCAAGTAGATTTATTAATACCTGAGACCAGCTTTGTATTTTTGTGGATCGATGGTGGCGGCTACGCTCTCATTATCGATGGCGAACCACTGACTAACAATCGCGCCTTTGTGGAACTCATCTGGGGAATCAAAACCTCTGGGCTACGATTTGATAACTAAAGCCTTTTATCTCAAAAAACGTCAATGCAAGGGATAACTTTGTATTGAAAACCTCCTGTATTAAAGCAATCGCGCACCTATCTATTTACCAACTCCAACCTAAGTGAACGCTTATAGCCCATTCACTCTAAAAGCCAGACAGTGCTGCTTACTGTAATAAATTTTTGCAGCCTCTGTCATGCTTGCGAACGCAAACAAGAAAAACTTAAGCTCTTACCATATGTCTTATAGAAGACTCCTTTTGATAGCAGGCTCCTTTTAAAAAACTAGCAACATCAGTAAGACTAGTAATATTAATGACCTGCGAAATAACAATAACTCACCAAGCTATCAGGCATAATATTATCTAGTTAATTTTAAATTAGTTAAACCCTACCTCTTTATACAAGCTGTGATTCAGTTTTTCCTACCATTTTTATCCAACTCCCGCCAGTGGCAACCTCTGCCAACCCTTGCACTCTTGCTCATTTTTTAGGACAGTTTATGACTTCGCTTACTACTGTGCGCGTGCGTTATCAAACGATTGAAATTGGCAACACCGATATTCACATTTGTACTTTACGCGACAATCAACAATTCAGTGACCCTGATGATGAGGCGCTCAATTTAGGTATTTGCTCGGCATCTTGGCCGCTGTTCGGGGTGATATGGCCGTCAAGCTTGGTGCTGGCTAATCATATGCTCGATTATGATATCGCGGGCAAGCGTATATTGGAGGTCGGCTGCGGGATGGCACTATCCAGCTTACTACTTAATCATCGGCATGCGGACATTACCGCGACGGACTATCATCCGACGGTCGAGTACTTCCTTGATCGCAATACCACGCTCAATAATAATAAAGAGATTAACTTTGAGCGCTTAGATTGGGCAGAAGACAATAGTCATCTTGGACGCTTCGATATGATCATCGGTAGCGACCTACTCTACGAAGATCAGCATATCGATATATTGGCCGCATTTATTGAGCGCCATGCTAGCCCTAAATGTGAAGTCATCATCGTTGATCCAGGTCGCGGACGCAAAAATAAACTTACAGCAAAAATGATTGAGTCAGGGTTTAGTAGTCAACATATAAAACCTGAAGATACCACTTATTTGGATCTACCGTTTAAAGGGCATATTTTGACGTTTTCTCGAAATGGTTAAGCTTTTTGAAAGATTTTGAAAAAACTGACTTAAAATTATAAAGTTACTTTATTAAATTTCTAACAAAAATGTTTCTAAAGTGTAAACAATATTTCTACTAACCAATATGGTTTGTGTTTTTCACCTTTAGAGTTTGTTCATCAACTATTAATAGCTTCTTGCCATTCCTGCTGCGTAATCTTATATAAGACATGCTCAGCTAGAGGATGGCTAGGATCAAGCATGGGGTGATCAAAGTTGTCTTGTGTATTACTCATACTAATGCGCTGCATAATTAGCTGTGAGTGCGTGTTAACAACGGCAGTAAAGGCAACGACCTCATCAAGCTCTAATTCCTCAAATGCAAACCTCAATGAAGCCCGCGCCGCTTCTGTAGCATAACCCTGCTCCCAATAATCCTTATGCAGTCGCCAACCAATCTCCACACTGGGCGCAAAAGGCATGTCAGCATGTGCTTCATTTAAGCCAACCATCCCAATAAAAGCATCGCTCTCTTTTAGACACACTGCCCAAAACCCCCAGCCATTATCTTCAATAAGCTGCTGGCATTTATGGGCTATTGCATCGCTGAGTGTGGGCGTTAAGAGCTTGGGAAAGTATTTCATAACCTCAGGATCTGCATTCATCTTAGCAAACACGGCCAAATCACTTGGTTGCCATTGCCTAAGAACAAGCCGTTCTGTTGTTAGCACTCTTTGCCTCATGATATTTTGCCTGCTTCATTCAATGTATAACTTTACTGACGTGTAGTACATTCTGCACTATTGATATGTTCTACCATTATACTCTAAATCATACGCCTGATTATCAGTCTCCCATTACAATATCGTATATCTATTTAAAAACTTATCTGAAACGAAATTTACATTTTAATAATTTAATTTATTGCACTTAAAATAAAACCATAAATATACTAATTTTTATGTATTATTAAGATCTTACTTTTTAATTATATTTTAATTAAAATATAATATAATAAATTTTTATATTATATTTTAATGAAATAATTAATATTCTTTAAAAATTTTATATGAAATAAACTTTAAAATAAACTGTTCTCATTTTTATAGTTATAGATTGAGTGACTAGCAGTCACTTAAGACTACCTGCACCCCTCCCTATACAGACTACTACCCTATATTAAAAAACAAAATTCTCGTCATATGTTCTATAACATTTTATATTAAATAACAACTACCATCAATATTCGTTTTAATGAATTTTTATATTCATAAAAATAAATATATAGATGAATGAATATATTCTTTTAAGTTAATATATATCCTGCTTGTTATTTTATAATTATTATTTTTATTAACTTCACTTTTATTTATTTTTGCATTAACATTAATTAAATTTTATTTAATAAACCATAAATTGGTTTTTCGTGATGTCAATTTATTGTCAGCAGGTTTTACTGTTACTAGGCAGGGTTTTGACCAATACAGGATGTTAACTTATGAATCGCAATTATAAAGTTATTTGGAATCAGTCATTAAACTGTTTTATGGCAGTCGCAGAATATGCAAAGAGCCGAGGAAAATCATCAAGTACCGTCGTAAGCTCTAACGCTGCAAATGTCTCCAATGGCACGACAACAGGAGGTGCGCACTTGTTGCGTTTAAGTGCGTTGTGTATTGGACTTGCGAGTGCTGGGTTTAGTATGCATGCGATGGCTGTCGTAGGACCTAATTCAATAGATACTGAAGTTTGTGATGCTACTAGCAATCCTAGTAACGCAGCAGATAGATCTACTGGTGATATCGCTATTGGCTGCGGTAGCGATGCTAGTGGTAGAAACAACATAGCGATAGGCGGCAACGCAATCACTAAAGTAGACGCAGGAGAAACTCAAGGCGCACAGAGCATCGCGATAGGTTATGACTCTCAAACAAAGGGCGATCAGTCTGTAGGGATAGGTGCTAATGTTCGCGCTGGCGGTAGCTCGTCTATTGCTATTGGCGGTGATGACTTAAACTCAGCATCCAGTAGAAATATAGATGGTACATCTAATAACGGTTTAAATAGTGGCGATGTCAATGAAGCCTTTAAAAAGTTTGCCGGTCGCGATTTAGTCTACACAGATGCAAACGGCGCAAACGACCCAAATATTCCAGACGTTAATAGACGTCAGTACATCGGTACAGAAACTGCAGGTCCTGCTTCTGTCGCTATTGGTGTGCAAGCGCAGTCTATTGGCGCTCTATCAACAGCGTTTGGTACTCAAGCAACATCTATTGGTGTGGGTTCTGCCGCTTTTGGGGTATCAGCTACAGCTACAAAGTCAGGTTCTGTAGCATTGGGGGCAGGTGCTCAGACCGATAATGATGCCACGTCCGAAAAAACAGTGGTTATAGGTGGCAAGACTTACAACTTTGCTGGTAGTGTGCTTGACGGTACAGAGGTCAAGACAGGTGCGCAAGTCTCTGTTGGTATGACAGGGCTTGAACGGCAAATAAAGAATGTTGCTGGTGGTAAAATTAGTGCAGACAGCACCGATGCGATTAACGGTAGTCAATTAGCGGCTACCAACTCAGCACTCGAAGCTACTAATAACAACATTGTAGGCTTAACCAATGGCTCCGTAGGCCTTGTTCGTCAAGATACTGGCACTGGTCCAATCACCGTTGGTGCTCAAACGGGCGGTACCAGCGTTGACTTTAGTAACTCAGCAGATAATGACCGTACACTAACCGGCGTAGCTGCAGGTACGGCTGACAATGATGCGGTGAACGTGGGTCAGCTAAACCAAACGGTTGCAGACAATAAAGTCAAGTACTTCAGCGTGAATTCCACAGGTGGTGGTAACGTAAACAATAACGGTGCACAAGGCACCAATGCAATAGCCATTGGTAAAGATGCTAAAGTTGCTGATGGTCATAATAGCTCTATCGCTATGGGGCTTGGGGCGAAGGTTGACAGGGGACCCGATACAGGAGCTGCGCTACCATTCGGTGCAGTTGCTATTGGTAATAAAGCATGGGCTAGGGGGACTAACTCTGTTGCCCTCGGTACTGATGCGACAACATCCGTCTTTGATAGGGGGCTTGCCATTGGTAATAAAGCTGAGTCATTAGGCTCTGATGCAACGGCGATAGGCAGCGAAGCTGTTGCAGCCTCTGTTGGGGTGGCGCTTGGCAATAAAGCTAAGGCACACAATACCCGCAGTATTGCAATTGGTGACAACGCTGTAGCGGGTGTTGTTGGTGGTGATTTTGCTGACGGTGCAAGCTCTTACGGAATTGCTATCGGTCAACGGTCAACAGTCAAGGGTGAAGCTAGTATTGCCATAGGTCGACTGGCAAACACTTCAGGTAAAGATGCATTGGCTATTGGTCGAGAATCTATTGCAGCTGCAAATGGTACTGCTATTGGCGCAGGAGCTAAAGCAAATAAAGCAGGTGGTGTTGCCATTGGTGCAGGCTCTATAGCTAATATAGAAGCAGGTATTAAAGGCTTTGACCCTTCTACGGGTGGCGCAACTACCAAAACATCAAATGTGTGGCAATCTACTCGAGCAGCTGTAGCTTTAGGAGATAGTGATAATGGAGTCACCCGTCAATTAACTGGATTGGCAGCAGGTACCAATGATTCTGATGCGGTAAACGTCGCGCAGCTCAGAGTCACCAATGACAGAGTGACCACCAACACTGATGACATCGCTGACATTAATGCTGGCCGCACCGGTATTGTTCGTCAAGACGCAGGCACAGGCGCGATTACCGTTGGCGCTCAAACGGGCGGTACTAGCGTTGACTTTACCAATTCAGCAGGTGATGACCGTCAACTAACAGGCGTTGCTGCCGGTACGGCTGACAATGATGCGGTGAACGTGGGTCAATTAAATACTACCAATAGCAATGTTGCCACCAATGCCAGCAACATCACTGATAACGATAACCGTTCTACTGGCAACTTAGCTGCCTTGGGCGGTGACGCTGCTTATGATGCGGCAACTGATACCTATACTGCCCCAACCTATACCTTGGATGACGGGACTAATACTGGCTCCAATACCACGGTCAACAACGTTGGTGGCGCTCTTAGTAATTTAGATACTCGTACCACTACGAATACCACTGATATTGCAAAGGGCTTTGATATCAGTGCGGCTGGTGGTACTAATGATAACGTTCAACTTGGTGAAAGCGTCAACTTCACAAATACCGACGGCAACCTAGTTGTGACCAATACTGTCGATAATGGCATTAACTACGACTTAGCAGAGAACATTAGTGTCACCCAAGCAACTATTGGTGATGCCACTAATAATACGGTATTGACCAGCACAGCTACTGGTTTAGATGTAGGCGGTGATAAGATCACTAACTTATCCAACGGCACTGTCGTTGCTGGATCAAGTGATGCAGTGACGGGTGATCAATTAAACACTACCAATCAAAACGTTGCAGCCAACAGAACAGATATTGATACCAACACCAGCGATATCGACGACATCAACGCTGGTCGTACCGGTATCGTCCGTCAAGATGCTGGTACAGGTGCGATCACTGTTGGTGCTGCTACTGGTGGTACCAGCGTTAACTTTACTGGCACTGATGGCGTGCGTACCTTGAGTGGCCTTGCAAATGGTAACGTTGCCACAGGTTCAACCGAAGCGGTGACTGGTGATCAGTTAAATACTACTAATACTAACGTTACTGCTAATAGAACAGACATTGATATCAACGCAGGCAACATTACCGATAACAGCAATCGTTCTACTGGCAATCTAGCTGCTCTAGGTGGCGGCGCAGCTTATAATGCAATAACTGACACTTATACTGCTCCAACCTATACCTTGGATGACGGGACTAATACTGGCTCCAATACCACGGTCAATAACGTTGGTGGCGCGCTAGGTAACTTAGATACTCGTACTACCACCAATACAGCTGACATCAATAAAGGTATTAGCTTTGGGAATGGCACGACAGACAATAATTTTGCGCTAGGCGATACTATTAACGTCACTGGTGACAGTAATATCATTTCTACTACCACCGCTGATGGCGTACAAGTTAGTTTAAATGAGAGCGTTGATCTTGGAGTAAATGGTAGCGTTAGAACAGGTAATACTACCGTCAATAGATCTGGTATTACTTTAACCGGTGGTACAAACCAAACAGTGACTCTAAGCAATGAAGGTCTTAATAACGGTGGCAATCGTATTACTAAAGTTGCCGACGGTATCGTAGCTGATGACGCGGTGAATTTCGGTCAATTAGATGCAGCAGCAGGGGCTGCTGATACCAAGACTGATGCGCTAGGCAATAGTACAGCGAGTAACCTAGGTGGCGGCGCGAACTATAACGCAGCCACTGGCGTAGTTGAAGCGCCCACTTATACCTTAAATAACGGCGATAACGATGGTAACACCACAGGCTATAACGATGTCGATAGCGCACTAGGCAACTTAGATGGTCGCACCACTGCAAACACTTCTGGTCTTGCAGATCTGGCCTCAGGTAAAACTGGTCTGGTTCGTCAAGACACAGGCACAGGCGCGATTACCGTTGGTGCTCAAACGGGTGGTACCAGCGTTGACTTCAGTAATTCAACAAATGAGAACCGTAAACTGACAGGCATTGCTGCCGGAACAGCCGACAATGATGCGGTGAACGTGAGTCAATTAAATACTACCAATAGCAATCTTGCCACTAATGCTAGCAACATCACTGATAACGATAACCGCTCAGCAGGCAACCTAGCTGCATTAGGCGGCGGCGCTGCTTATGATGCAACAACTGATACTTATACTGCTCCAACTTACACCCTAAACAACGGTAATAATGATGCGACCACCACAGACTATAACGATGTCGGTAGCGCGCTAGGTAACTTAGATACTCGTACCACTACGAATACCACTGATATTGCAAAGGGCTTTAACATCAGTGCCGACAATGGCACTCAAGACAACGTGCAGTTAGGCGAAGCGGTTAACTTTACCAATACAGATGGCAACCTAGTTGTGACCAATACTGTCGATAATGGCATTAACTACGACTTAGCAGAGAACATCAGTGTCACCCAAGCGACTATTGGTGATGCCACTAACAATACGGTATTGACCAGCACAGCTAATGGTTTAGATGTAGGCGGTGATAAAATCACTAACCTATCCAACGGCACTATTGCTGCTGGATCAAGTGATGCAGTGACGGGGGATCAATTAAACACTACCAATCAAAACGTTGCAGCCAACAGAACAGACATTGATACCAACACCAGCGATATTGACGACATCAACGCTGGTCGCACCGGTATCGTCCGCCAAGATGCTGGTACAGGTGCGATCACTGTTGGTGCTGCTACTGGTGGTACCAGCGTTAACTTTACTGGCACTGATGGCGTGCGTACCTTAAGTGGTCTTGCAAATGGTAATGTTGCTGCAAATTCTACTGAAGCGGTGACTGGTGATCAGTTAAATACTACTAATACTAACGTTACTGCTAATAGAACAGACATCGATATCAACGCAGGCAACATTACCGACAACAGCAATCGCTCTACTGGCAA
Source organism: Psychrobacter sp. 1U1 (assembly GCF_051847535.1). Classification (NCBI taxonomy): domain Bacteria; kingdom Pseudomonadati; phylum Pseudomonadota; class Gammaproteobacteria; order Moraxellales; family Moraxellaceae; genus Psychrobacter; species Psychrobacter sp. 1U1. The sequence continues at coordinate 87,416 of NZ_JBPYDD010000004.1, forward strand.
CCTAGCTGCATTAGGCGGCAATGCTGCTTATGATGCAGCAACTGATACCTATACTGCCCCAACCTATACCTTGGATGACGGGACTAATACTGGCTCCAATACCACGGTCAACAACGTTGGTGGCGCTCTTAGTAATTTAGATACTCGTACCACTACTAATACCGCTGATATTGATAAAGGTATTAGCGTTGGGAATGGTACGACAGATAATAACTTTGCGCTAGGCGATACTATTAATGTCACTGGTGATAGTAATATCACTTCTACTACCACCGCCGATGGCGTACAAGTTAGTTTAAATGAGAGCGTTGATCTTGGTGCAAATGGTAGCTTCACCGCCGGTAACAGTGTCTTAAACAACACCGGTCTGACCATTACGGGTGGACCGAGTATCACCAGTGCTGGTATCAATGCCGCCGGTAATAAAATAACCAACGTCGATGACGGTACGGACGCAGGCGACGCAGTGAATTTCGGTCAGCTAGAAGCATCAAGCAATGCTGCTGATACTAAGACCGATGTCTTGGGCAACAGTACAGCGAGTAACCTAGGTGGCGGCGCGAACTATAACGCAGCCACTGGCGCAGTCAGTGCTCCAAGCTATACTTTAGATGATGGGACTAATGCTAGTGTCAACACTACGGTCAATAACGTGGGCGCTGCCCTCACCAACCTTGATGGTCGTACCACTACTAACACTAGCGATATCGACGATATCAACGCTGGTCGCACCGGTATCGTCCGTCAAGATACTGGCACAGGCGCGATTACGGTTGGCGCTCAGACTGGCGGTACAAGCGTTGACTTTACTGGCAATGATGGCGTGCGTACCTTAAGTGGCCTTTCTAATGGCAACGTTGCCGCAGGTTCAACTGAAGCGGTGACTGGTGATCAATTAAACACTACTAATACCAATGTCACCGACAACAGCAATCGCTCTACTGGCAACTTAGCGGCATTGGGCGGCAATGCTGCTTATGATGCAGCAACTGATACCTATACTGCCCCAACCTATACCTTGGATGACGGTACCAATACGACTACCAATACCACGGTTAACAACGTTGGTGACGCGCTAGGTAACCTAGATATACGCACTACCACTAATACCGCTGATATTGATAAAGGTATCAGCTTTGGGAATGGTACGACAGATAATAACTTTGCGCTAGGCGATACTATTAATGTCACTGGTGACAGTAATATCACTTCTACTACCACCGCAGGCGGTGTACAAGTTACTCTGAACGATAATATTGATGTTAATAGAATCACTGCTGGTAACAGTACATTAAATAATGCTGGTGTTACCATTGTTGATGGTCCTAACAATACTGTTACCCTTAGCGGATCTGGACTCAATAACGGTAATAATAGAATTACCAACCTAGCTGATGGCATTGCACCAAATGACGCAGCAACTTTCGGTCAATTAACAGACACCAATAATATTGCAACAGGGAACTTGTCTGCCCTTGGCGGCGGTGCAACTTATAATGCTGTAACTGATACCTATACCGCGCCGACTTATACACTAGATAATGGTAGCAATATCGGTACCACCAGCGACTTTGATAACGTCGGTAGTGCACTAGGCAACCTAGATGGTCGTACCACTGCGAACACTTCTGGTCTCGCAGATCTGGCCTCAGGTAGAACTGGTCTGGTTCGTCAAGACACAGGTACAAGCGCTATCACCGTTGGCGCTCAGACTGGCGGTACAAGCGTTAACTTTACCAATGTAAGTGGCGATGCTCGTCAACTAACAGGCGTGGCAAGTGCAGGTGATATAAGTTTACCTGCCAATGCAAATACTGCGGTGAATGCTGGTGACGTGAATGCAGCGGTTACAGGCTTGACTAATGCTGGTCTAAACTTCCAAGGCGACGACGGTACATTGATCGATCGCAACCTTGGCGACACACTCAGGGTTACAGGTAGCGCAACTGATAACTTAACCACTGGCAATATCGGTGTGGTAGCAGACGGTACAGATGGTCTAAGCGTCCAGTTGGCTGAGAACATTAACCTTGGTACTGATGGTAGTGTGACGACTGGCAACACCCTAATGAACAATACAGGGCTTTTAGTTAATGATGGCGCAGGCAATGCAACCACCATCACCACCGCTGGCACAAGCGTGGTCGATGCTGATGGTAACAATGCGGGCTACACAGCAGCCGGCTCAAGCTTAAGTGATGACCAAGGCAACACCAATGTCAGCACCGCGACAGGCAATACCATCACCACTGGCAACAACGTCACTACAATAGGCGCAGGTAACATCAGTGTCAGCGGTGTTGACAACACTGACCCTGCAAACCCTGTATCCAACACCTTAGTATTAGATGGCAACACAGGACAGATCAGCGGTGTAGCTGACGCAACTGCAGCTGACCAAGCCATTAACAAAGGTCAACTAGACGCGATAGCAAGTGCAGGTAACACTAAGACAGATGCTCTAGGGAACAGCACAGCAAGCAACCTTGGCGGCGGTGCAAGCTATAACGCTGCAACAGGTGTAGTTAGCGCCCCAACCTACACCTTGGACAATGGCGCTAATACTGGCACCGATACCACGGTTAACAACGTCGGATTGGCACTTGAGAACCTAGATGGTCGCACCACGGCAAACACTTCTGGCCTCGCAGATCTGGCCTCAGGTAAAACTGGTCTGGTTCGTCAAGACACAGGCACAGGCGCGATCACCGTTGGTGCTCAAACGGGCGGTACAAGCGTTAACTTTACCAATGTAGGTGGTGATGCTCGTCAGTTAACAGGTGTGGCTGATGGCACCAATGCCACAGACGCTGTGAATAAAGGTCAGTTAGACGCTATTACTGGCAACATAAGTGCAAGTGGCGTTCAGTATGATCGTAATAATGACAATACAGTAAACTACGATAGAGTTAGCTTTGACGGTACACAGGCTGTTATTGGCAAAGATGATAGTGATAACGATATCGTCGTCAGTGGTGGCACGACGCTTACCAACGTTGCCAATGGTGTCAATGCTTCCGATGCAGTCAATAAAGGTCAGCTCGACAGCGCTACCAAAGTTAAAGTCTTTGATAGCAGCGGGGACGAAGTGACCATTAATGTCGCTGAGCAAGTCGCTAACACTTCTGTAGATAATGATAATTTAGATTCATTGTTCTTAACTTACGATAAAACAGGCCAAGAAGTCACAGACCGCCTAACCATTGGTCAAACCGTACAAAAGATGAACACTGAAGGCGTAAAATTTGCTCACACCAATGCTAGAGATAATGGTGCAGGTGGCGTCGGCATTACCAACGACTCAAGTGCCGGCGGCTTTGATTCAACAGCCATTGGTGTCAATGCCATTATCAAAGAAGGCGCTGATAGCACGGTTGCTCTAGGGCACGACACCGAAGCGACAGAGACGGCTAAAGACTCTGTGGTCATTGGTAAAGGCTCAAAAGTATCAGGCGCCTCCTCTGTTGCCATCGGTGATAACGCTCAAGCCAACGGCACGCAGTCCATTAGTATCGGTACAGGTAACATCGTAAATGGCGATAACTCTGGTGCCTTTGGTGATCCAAGTACGATCAATGGTAATAACAGTTACTCAGTGGGTAATAACAATACGATTAACAGTGATGATACTTTCGTAATCGGTAACGGCATTACAGCAAACCAAAATGGCTCAGTAGTACTAGGTCTTGGCTCTGCAGCTACAACAGGTACTGGTATTGTAGGATTTGGCGCCGCTAGTAATGCCGCTATTGCTGCCACAACCAGCACTACAGGCGCAATTGCTGTAGGCGATGCGGCTAATGACGTATATCGTCAAGTCACTGGTGTTGCCGCTGGTACTGCAGACTCTGACGCCGTCAACGTCTCGCAGCTAAAAGCAGTCAGTGACGCACTTGGTGATAGCAATGCATCTCTCAATAATGCAGCGGTTCAGTATGACAAAAACCCAGATGATACGGTCAATAAAGGCAGCATCACGTTAGGTGGCGGTGCTGAAGGTACCACGATTACTAACGTAGCCAATGGGGTTCAAGCATCAGATGCTGTTAATAAAGGTCAGTTAGATAATCTTGGTAGCGGCGTCGCCGGCATTATCGGCGGCGATGCTAGCTATGATGCTGATGGCAACCTCACTGCTAATAACATCGGCGGTACTGGTCAAGGTAACATTAGTGACGCCATCGCTGCTGTTAACCAAGGCAACGCGCAGGCCAACGAAGATATCCAAGCCAATAACGAGCAGATCACAGACAATACTGGTCGTCTTGACGCAGGTATCAGCTTTGGCGCGGATAACGGTGACAATATCAGTCAGAGCATCGGCGGTAACAATGGCAGCATTCAATTTGAAGGCGGCAATAACATTACCACCAGTACTGCTAACGGTGATATTCAAATTGGCCTAGATGGCAACATCGAAGTCGACAGCGTCACTACTGGCAACACAGTGGTTAGTGACAATGGCGTCACGATCAAAGATGGTCCTAGCATGACAACTGAAGGCTTTAATGCCGCCAACACTGTCATCACTGGAGTTGAAGCTGGCAGAGTTGCAGCGGACAGTACTGATGCGGTTAACGGTGGTCAGCTACATGCTCTTGATAAAAAGCTTGGCGATAGCGTCAACGCCCTAGGCTACAGAATTGGTGAAGTCGAAGATGATGCCAATGCTGGTATCTCAGCGGCGATGGCAATGTCTTCATTGCCACAAGCGTATATCCCAGGTAAGTCGATGGTCGGCGGCGGTATCGCCTCGTACAATGGCGAAAGCGCAGTGGCCGTTGGTGTGTCTAAAGTGTCTGACAACGGTCGCTGGGTAATTAAAGTGAATGGTACAGCGGATACACAAGGGAATGCTGGCGGTGCCATTGGTGCAGGCTTCCATTTCTAGTACAAGCACCTTACCTCATGGCAGCGTTTGTCTATAGATAGCTTTTATAAATAGATAAACGTTGTCAAATGACACACAACATATATTAAGGAATGGATCATGAAAAAATCTGCTTACCGTTACGGCTTGTTAGCCACTACTGCTCTACTATTTGCTATGACTGGCTGTACCCAAAAAAACATAACGCCAACGTGGCATTTGACCCCTGGTGCTCAGCACGGCTCTGTTGATACCGATGACTTGGTGTTCCCAGATCCAAACAAAGCGTGGCAAAAAGGCGGTAGTATCGTCAGTCAGGACGATGTTGCCAAAATCAAGGTGGGTACTACTAAAGATGAAATCTATAAACTAATTGGCACCCCTCATTTTAGTGAGGGCTTTAACGCTCGTGAATGGGATTATATCCTCAAATTTTACAGTACTGATGACAGAGTCGAAACGTGTCAATATAAGATCATCTTTGACGACAGTTATGAAGGTCGTCTACGTGATGATGAATTCGTCGCTACTGAGTTTTATTGGCTACCAGCCTCTTGTGCTAAGTATGGACATTAATTCGTTGATTCAATGAACGGTCTAAGTTAACTAAAAAGCAAGGCAGCTACTGTCTTGCTTTTTTGTATGGAAGCATAAAAAATTACGTTACAAAACGTATTCATCGTACCCTACCTTATGGTATTTCACCTTATATTCGGCTAAAATCATATATTAACATTACCGAATATAAACAAATATACAAGTAGAAAGCTATGATAAATACGGGCGACACACTACTCTGTACGGCTGGCAATACCTTTTTTGCAACAGGTAATACCTATGTTGTAGGCGACTTTGTGAATGAAAAGTATTTTCAAGTGCTTACAGGGTATAACGATGAGCATTGGTATGCGACACTAAATAATGAAAAAATATACGTGCACTTTGATTCTGCTACTGCTGCCTATGACGACGCTTGGTTTGATTGCATGAATAAAAAAAGAAGCGCTTAACGTACTGATTCATTCTTTGTTATATTTGCAGATGTTGCCATGCAAATACCAAAATAGCAGCAGCGATTAACCAGCCTGCAATACCTAGTAATAACGCCTTATACAGCCCAATGTGGCTAAAACTAAAAAACACAATCAGCGTATAAATAAGATGCGGTATCACACCTAGCATACTAAATATCAGTGCAACCTTAAAATCTGTAGCACTACGCTGAGTACTGACTAAAAAATGACTGATCAAAGTAAAAGTCGGAAAAAGTGGCGCAAGTGCAGCCAAATAAAAAAAACGACTTTGAGCGAACAGTTGAATCAATAATACCACCAACGCGCCAACAAGCATTTTTAGCCAAATCATAATGGGTTATCTCCTGTTGGACTCAAACTAGCTACGCTCTTATCGATTTTTAGCTATCATTAAACACTTAATGAATGTGCCTAGCTTATGAAAAATCATGAAGCTTAAGTCGTAAAACTTAAGTCACTTAAACACAGGTCATAAAGATATAAAAGCTAAAGTGATGGATTATATCATTAGATAGAGCTAACAAATTATTCAAAAATCGATAACTTATAGAAAAAGCGTCTGTAATACTACTTGAGTTTGTTGCTCAAGCTCTGCAACGGCTTCTTCATTTAAAGCATCTGCATGCGGTTGTCCGAACTCCCCTCTTGCATCACCATGTGAGCCATCCTTAATATCATTATCAAAGTACTTGCCAGTATCATTAGCGAACTCATCTGAGATGGCAAGCTCGGTTAGGATATTTGCCCCTTTATCCGCCGGTGACCAATATTGACCATAAGCCTTATCGACCATTTTAGTATTTAGTAGCGAGCCTGGATTGACAGCGATGACATTGATATCATCTGCCGCGACTGTGGCAGCTAAATCCATACTCCACATCGTGAGCGCCAGCTTGCTTTGAGCATAGGCGTCTTTATCGGCGAGACGCTCTTGTCCTGCCAATGCTTTGTAGGATATCGACGCTTGCGCCGCCGAACTTAAATTAATGATGCGGGATTCATCCGACTCTTTGAGTAGCGGTAATAAAGCATTGGTTAACTCGTAAGGCGCCAAGTAATTGACCACAAAACGTATGTCCAACCCATCTTTGGTTGTTGCCGATGCGGTGGTATAAATCCCTGCGTTGTTGATGAGTACATCGAGCTTTGGTAGCTTTTCGCTGACTTCTGCTGCCATTTTACGTACCGCATCTAAATCTGAAAAATCAGCCACAAATCCATCAATGTTGTCTACTGCTGCGCCTGTCGCGACAGCGTTGACCTCTGCAATGACACTGGCAAGTTTGTCCGCATTTCTACCATGCAAGTACACTTGATGTCCCGCTTTTGCCAGTTTTAAAGCAGTCAATTTACCAATGCCATCAGTACTGCCAGTAATCAAAATAGTCTTAGCCATGAGCCGTCCTTATTATTTGAGTTGTTATTTACGCTATTACTTAAGTTTTAAATGTGTTCTATTTTATCTGTCATAAAACAGCACATTGTAATGAAAATGTTGTGCTTCAAACAATTGCTCAATCAAACTTGAACGTTCGCTCAAAATGATTTATAGTGATCGTAGTTGAATGACTCGAAAACGCATTACCTATTAATTTGAGCAATCACTCAAATATAGTCAATTTAATATAAAAGCATTCATCACCAAACCATCAACAACTAACTATTAGCACCTATTATAAGGATTCTTATATGACTGACTTTACTCTACATGACAAACAAAGCGCCCCAGAGGATAGCAAAGCGTTGCTGAATAACTCTATCGATGGCTTTGGTATGATTCCAAATCTACATGCTGTCATGGCCGAAGCACCAGGGCTGTTAGAAGGCTATCAACGTTTGCATCAACTGTTTTTAGACAGTAGCTTCGATGATGAAGAGACCACCGTTGTATGGCAAACGATTAACGTTGAGCACGATTGTCATTACTGCGTGCCAGCACATACTGGCATTGCCAAAAGTATGAAAGTAGATGATGCTATCACCGAAGCATTACGTAATGAAACGCCACTACCGACTGATAAGTTGGAAGCGCTACGTAACTTTACCCTCTCTGTCGTCCGTGATCGTGGTAATGTTAACGATGACGCTGTACAAGCATTCTTAAATGCAGGTTTTACTAAGCGTCAAGTTTTGGAAGTCATCCTTGCAGCCGCGCAAAAAGTGATGAGTAACTACACCAATCATCTCGCTAACACGCCAATTGATAAGCCGTTCCAAAAGTTTGAATGGCAAAAGGCTGACTAACTACCTAAGCTAACACGCAGCAGTTTTGGAAGTTAACATTATAAATAATAGCTAACGAGAGGTCATATGGAACATTCAAAGCAGTTATCATCAGATCAGCCGTTGCGCATAGATATTGTATCGGACGTGGTTTGCCCTTGGTGTGTCATCGGCTATCGCCAACTGGCACAAGCGCTTGAGCGAACCGATACCGACTATGAGATACATTGGCATCCGTTTGAGCTGAACCCTAATATGCCAAGCGCTGGTCAAAACTTGCGTGAGCATATCATGGAGAAGTATGGCTCAAGCAAAGCCGAGTCAGATGCGAGCCGCATCAGAATGACTGAAGCTGGTAGTGAGGTGGGCTTTACCTTCAATTTCGATGATGACACACGTATGCACAATACATTTGATTTGCATCAGTTGTTGCATTGGGCGGATCAACAGGGTCGTATGCACGACTTAAAACAAGCTTTGTTCGCCGCGCACTTTACTAATGGTCGCAACATTTCTGACAAAGAAGTACTTGCTGATATCGCAGCGGAGATTGGGTTAGACCGTAGCGAGGCGCTGACAGTGTTAGAAGATCAACGTTTTGCAAAAGAAGTACGAGAGACTGAGCAGCACTGGCAGCAGCAGGGTATTCAAAGCGTACCAGCCATCATTTTTAATGAGCGTCATCTGGTTAGCGGTGCTCAAGGGGTTGAAAACTATACTCAAATTCTAAAGCAACTGGCTGACATGGCTGATTAAATTATATCGATTCTGTGGCGCTATCATTACGCAAGGCTTCTATTGATTGCGCCATATCTTCGGCAAGCTCATGTACGGCAGCACTATCTACATCGCGCTGTGCAAAAGCGCGCAGCCCCATTATCTCCGCTTGCAAACGCCGAGCCAGCCTCACAGGGTCAAGCTCACTATCAAGCTCTCCTATGCGCTGAGCTTCTGTAAAGCAGTCAATAAATCGCGCTTCCATTCCAGCCAGCATTGCCTCAACCTTTTGTAAGGCTGATTGCTCACGAGCGCCAAGCTCCAACAAGCTTTTTACCAGCATACAAGCGCGACTTGGCAGCCCCTTATCGAGAATTCCACCAAGCTGTCGCAAGTAGGCAGCTAGCCCCATCAATGGCGAGCTATGGGTCTTCAAAGTATACTCTAACTCAGCCAATGACAGACGAGCATAGTACTCTAATACTTCTTGGAACAGTCCATCCTTGCTACCAAAAGCGGCATAAATACTCCCCGGTCGCATGTCGAGTGCTTTTTCTAAATCTTTTAAAGACGTCGCATGAAATCCCTTTTGCCAAAAAAGCTGTAAAGCTCGCTCTAAAGAGTCTTGTCGGTTATAAAGCGTCGTACGAGACATATCTAATTCCAATATTCAGTCTGTGCCAAGCTGCAATCAGATGCAGCAAAGTTGTAAAACAATATTAATTTGAGTGATTGCTCAATTTTATCTTGAACAACCTCTCAAGTCTAGTTAAAGTTAGACGGTACTCATAGCTACTAAAAAGGAGTTTTTATGTCCAACAATCTATCACCCTCGATTATCGTCTTCGATGTCAATGAGACACTACTCGACATTACTACTCTTGAACCATTATTTGCGCGCCTGTTCGGTGACAAGCACATGCTAAGAGAATGGTTCGCCCAATTGGTGCTTTATTCGCAGACCATGACTTTGTCAGGACTTTATACGCCTTTTGGTGAGCTTGGCGTCGGTGCGTTACAGATGACAGCTGATATCCATGAAATCACGCTGACAGATGACGATATTAATGAGTTAAAAGAGCGCATGAGCAAAATGCCTGCTCATCCTGATGCAATACTATCCTTGACCAAACTACGTGACGCAGGGTTTCGACTGGTGACATTGACCAATTCAGCCAGTAGTGCTTCTCCTACGCCACTTGAAAAAGCAGGATTGAGTGAGTTCTTTGAGCAGTCTTTTAGCGTTGAGCAGGTTGCAAAGTTCAAGCCTGCGCCTGAAACTTATCAAATGGTCGCTAAAGAGCTGGCTGTTGAAATGTCAGATTTGTGCCTTGTCGCTTGTCATCTTTGGGATACGATTGGCGCGCAAGCTGCTGGCTGCCAAGGGGCATTTCTCACTCGGCCCTATAATGCCATGTTGCCCGCCTCCAATGTACCGACGCCAGACTTTATGGCCTCAGATCTGGTCACGCTTGCAGAGCAGATTATTCTTGACACTCAAGGCTAACCGTTATTTATAACTCTATAGTCAAAATATCCTAAAAACGCTACGGTGTTGCTGATATATCGATATTACTTTTCACTGACTATATTTTTAATGCTAAAAAAATGCCGCTCCTATATAAGGGCGGCATTTTTATAAATACTATGACACGAGACTCATTTTAAAACTGCTATCTACAGATTAACTTCTAAAAATGAATAACGGTACGAATACTCTCACCTTTATGCATCAGATCAAATGCTTCATTGATGTCCTCTAATGGCATAGTGTGAGTGATAAAGTCATTTAATGGGATGTCACCTTGCATATAACGATCAACGTAGCCGGGCAATTCGGTGCGACCTTTGACACCGCCAAATGCGGAACCTTTCCAGACTCGACCGGTCACCAACTGGAATGGACGGGTTGAGATCTCTTGTCCTGCACCAGCAACACCGATGATAACCGACTCGCCCCAACCTTTATGGCAACACTCAAGTGCTGAGCGCATCACATCGACATTACCAATACATTCAAAAGAGTAGTCTACGCCGCCATCCGTCATCTCAACGATGACCTCTTGGATAGGCTTGTCGTAGTCTTTAGAATTGATGCAATCAGTCGCGCCAAGCTTCTTAGCCAACTCAAACTTATCTTCGTTAATATCAACGCCGATAATACGACTGGCTTTGGCCATTTTTGCACCAATAATGGCGGCAAGGCCAATACCACCAAGACCGAAAACAGCGACGGTAGAACCCTCTTCGACTTTAGCCGTATTCATAACTGCGCCCATACCTGTAGTGACGCCGCAGCCAAGTAAACAAACCTTTTCAAGCGGTGCATCAGCGTCAACTTTGGCCAATGAAATCTCTGGTAGGACGGTATACTCAGAGAAAGTTGAGCAGCCCATGTAATGGTAAATCGGCTCACCATCTTTATAAAAACGCGTGGTTCCGTCTGGCATTAAACCTTTACCTTGAGTCTCACGTACCGCAGAGCATAGGTTGGTTTTGCCTGATAAGCAGAATTTACATTCACCGCACTCTGCAGTATATAAAGGAATGACATGATCGCCAACTTGGACGCTGGTCACGCCTTCACCGATTTGCTCAACGATACCGCCACCTTCATGACCTAAGATAGCTGGGAATACACCTTCTGGATCTTCACCAGATAAGGTAAACGCATCGGTATGACACACGCCACTGGCGATGATTTTTACCAATACTTCGCCTTTTTTGGGCAGCATGACATCTACTTCTTCGATAGACAGTGGCTCATTTGCTGCCCAAGCAACAGCGGCTTTCGATTTAATAAATTTATCTGACATAGTATTCTCTCTTTTAACTGGTTTTATCGATTATTGAACACAGACCTACTCATCTTATAGTGCTGACTTAATAGAGGCAAGCTACCGTTGTACCAGTCTGTGAAGCGTTAAACTTTATACTGACCATTATAGTCTTTTCTGGAACGATAACAATGTGCTATATTTGCAAATATCTTTTACATAACGGTAATAATCATGCGTTGGGATGGTATTAGCGAGTTCGTTTATGTGGCGGAGTACGAGAGCTTTACCCGCGCCGCAAAAGAGTTGGGCATCTCAACCGCGCAGGTCAGTCGGCAGATAAGCGCCTTAGAGAAGCGCCTCAGTATTAAATTGCTGTATCGCACAACGCGCAAGGTATCACTGACAGAAGAAGGTCGCGTGTTTTATCAGCACTGCCGCAGCGTGCTCGATGGTTTGGATGCTGCTGAGCAAGCGGTGAGTAACTTACAATCAAAGCCGCAAGGCAGGATCAAACTGACCGCCCCTGTCACTTATGGCGAGCAACAATTATTGCCACTGGTCAATGACTTCATGGTGCAATATAGTGATATCGAAGTGACAGCATTTTTGAGTAATCAAAAAATTGACTTGGTTGATGGCGGTTATGATTTGGCGATTCGTATTGGCAAATTAAGCGATTCGACGATGATGGCAAAAAAACTTAGCCGTCGTACCAACTTCGTCTGTGCCGCACCCGCTTATCTCAAGAAACACGGCATACCGAATACGCTGTCCGATCTAAGCCAACATAACTGTCTGCTTGGCACTCGTGACTATTGGCATTTTATAGATCTTAAAAAAACAGATTCTGGAAAAGATGCTGATAAAGAAAAAAACCTGCGCGTGTCTGGCACTGTGCAATACAACAGTGGACACAGTCTAGTCGATGCTGCGTTAAAAGGTTTAGGTATTGTGCAGCTACCTGATTATTATGTGCAACAATACTTAGCATCAGGTGAGCTTGTCAGCTTATTAGATAACTATAGAGAGCCCGAGGAAAGTATCTGGGCCGTCTATCCGCACAACCGTCATTTATCGCCAAAGATTCGATTGCTCGTAGATTATCTGGCAGAGCGTTTGGCTTTGTAATTGGTTTTGGCTTAGTCATTCTTTAAGAGGTGTTGTCATGCGACCCTTTACTATGCGCAGTTTATTACGCACAATACTATGAAGCACAATGTTATGAAGCACAGTATTATGGTTCACAATGAATATTCGATGTTGTCAGCCATCACTCACTGAATAAACAACCACAATAAAAAAGGAATTTTTATGCTTAAAATTATCTCTATCGCTGCCCTAACTGTGGCCGTATCCTCTTGCGCCAGTGTTGAAAATATTTTAAACGCGCCAGATAAGGTGCAATCGACGCCAGAAACAATGACTGCTATCAATGCTGATAAGGGTTTGGTGACGATGCAAAGTAATCATTCTGTTCAAGATACCGCTGAAAAGCTGGCGGCGATTATCGAAAGCAAAGGTATGAAAGTATTTGCGCGCGTCGATCATCAGAAAAATGCGCAAGGCGCTGATTTAACCTTAAGACCGACGCAAGTGATTATGTTTGGTAATCCAAAAGCGGGTACGCCATTGATGAATTGCGAGCAAAGCGTCGCTATCGATTTGCCGCAAAAAATCCTCATCAGTGAAGACGCTGATAAAAAAGTATGGCTGTCGTACAATAATCCTGAGTATCTAAAAGAGCGTCATAATATCAAAGGTTGTGATACCCAGCTTGCTAATATTGCAAAAGCCCTTGAAGGCGTTAGTAAAGCAGCTATTGCAAAGTAACTATTAATAAACATTGAAAATGGTCATATTTAGAGCAATAAAAAAGGTGGAATGCAAAAGCATGGTCCACCTTTTTTGTCTCTCTACCAGATTCACTTATTGGCGATTCTCAGATCGCGCTATTTGCTCATGCAGCTCCACTTTTAATTTTTTAGCGCACTCGATAATTTTTCGTCTATTAGCAGGTATAGCACCATACTTAATCGCTGTCTCTCGCATCTGTACTGTTACATCATAGTGCGGATAGCTGGCATTACGGTGAAATAGGCGCGCATCTACTTCAATCAATTCGGCAAACTCATGCAGCTCTTGTAGGGTATCGGCCAGCATATGGCACCATTTATAGCCTTTAAATTCTATTTGCATAAAATCCACGTATATCGCCATTAATATGTACCTTTGAAATTTAAAAAATAAACTACTTTTAGGATGATGAAAAACCAATTTAACTTTGCGTTTTGCTTATGATCCTACTCTCAGAATCGGCTTAATGGTAATGCCACTTGCCGAATCTTCAAACGCTTGGGTGATGTCCTCAAAATCGTAAAATTTAACCAGCTTATCAAATGGGAATTGACCCGTTTTAAAGTAAGCAATCAGCTGCGGGATAAATACGCGCGGAATAGAGTCACCTTCAATGACGCCGATCATGCTCTTACCTTCAGCCATCAAATCATTATGGACATCGATATTCATCTCTGGTGTAATACCAACGATTGCCACTGTCCCCAAAGGACGCAAGGCATTTAATGATTGCTTGACTACTATAGGGACGCCTGTGGTCTCTACCGCATAGTGACTGCCACCATCCGTTATCTTTTTGACTTCTGTTACGACATCAACGTTTTCACCATTTAGAGTATGGGTCGCGCCAAGCTTTTTTGCCAGCTCAAGACGACTATTGTGCACATCAACGGCGATGATATGCTGACAGCCAACAATCTTAGCTGCCATCACTGCACTGAGGCCAACGGCGCCAGCGCCATAAATCACGATGCTAGAACCAAACTCTGGCATCAAGCGATTTAACACTGTTCCTGCACCAGTCTGAATACCACATCCTAACGGTCCAAGTAGCGCTAAATCGACTTCTGGATCGACTTTTACGGCGTTTCTAGACTTGGCTATCGCATAAGTGGCAAATGAAGATTGTCCAAAAAAAGTCGCCAGCGTCTCTCCGTTTTGCGCAAGCCTACGGGTGCCATCGTCCATGGCACCGCCAAAGTTCAGCTCATTAAAAGTGTCGCAAACGGTTGGATGACCCGTCAGGCAATGCCCGCAATTACCGCAGTGCGCAAACGATAGCACTACAGGATCACCGACTTGCAAATCAGTTACCCCTGCGCCGACAGCATCCACTATCCCAGACCCTTCATGACCCAGTACGATAGGAAATGGCGCGATGCCCATATCACGCGCGACCACATCAGTATGACAAACGCCTGTCGCAATGACTTTTACTCGTATCTCATCAATCTCAGGCGTGGCAAGCTGTACAGTCTCTAATTCAAAAGCCGCGCCTTGGTTTTGAGTGACTGCTGCTTTAATATCCATTATATCCACCTTGTTTACTAGCAAAATTAAATGTCGTTTATAAAAGGTTATTTCGCTGTTTTAGCGCACTAAAATTACTGGCGACACTGTGCTGGCGATGATTTCTGTAGTAGTGCTACCAAGAAACAAGCGCTGCAATTTAGAATGACCGTAAGCACCGACTACAATAATATCGACACCATTATCTATCTGAAACGACAATAATCCATCAACTGCATCAAGCTCAGGCAGATGATGCGCCTCTACCTCAAAGCCCGCTGACGTTAGATGATCTACAGCATCAGTAAGGCTCTTTTTGGTGGCTTCTTTGTCATTACCTACCATCACGATATAACCTTTTAATCCTCGCAACAGATCGCTCTTTGCTACCATCTGTGTGGCTTTGATGGCTGTTTTACTACCATCAAATGCGACCATGTAGGACTTAGGCGCTTCAAATTCTTCTGAGCAAATTAAAACAGGTATACTTGATGCTCGTGCAACGGTTTCGATTTGGCTACCGATGTTGATGCGGCTGTTCTTATGATCTTCACCGCGACGCCCCATAACGATGGCACGATTTTCTTCTTTAAAGTGTTCGATAGCCGGTAATAGCTTACCGCGGCGTTGATAAATATGGACGTCCACTTCCTTAAAGCTACTTTGCAAATAGCTTTTTGCATCCTGTGTCAATGCATTAGTATAACTATTGACAACCTTGGCTCTTTTTTCATCTAATTCTGTTAACTCTTCTAGCAAAAATTCGCGACTATTGATTCCTATCGCTCCTGATAAGTCGCGTCTGGTCGACGCCGGAACATCGCTGACATGGAGCAGCCCAACCGGCAACCCTAACCTACTGGCATACCATGCTGCATAATCACAAACCGACTTAGTAACCGCTGAGCCATCAATACAGGCTAAAATGTGCTGTTCTGTTTTCATGATTCATCCTTAATTTTTAACGATGGCTGCCACCTTTTTGTGCAGCTCGACTGGTCGATCTACGCCTGTGATTATTACTATGCAGCAACTTAAAAACCTAGAAATCGAAAACTTAGGCGATGATCATACTATTTAGCATATCACCTCTCACAGTGGATAACCGTTTCAAGATGTACTTTTAGGATTGATACAGATTAACGCTGGTTCAGCTTATTTATGCTCGCAATGAGCGCCACCATAATCATCCCTATAATAATAAGAACGCCTGACATCATGTGCGCCGCTTCATAATTGAGCGCCTCGACTTGCTCATATATGGCGATCGATACCACTTTGGTCTCACCTGCGATGCTACCCCCTATCATTAGTACCACGCCAAACTCACCAATGGTATGAGCAAAACTGATAAGACTACCCAAAATGATACCAACTTTTGCTTGTGGTAACGCCACTCTCATAAAGCGCTTAAGACGGCTTGGCTCTAATAACCCTGCCATATCCATCACGCTTTTGGGAATACGTAAAAACTGAGCATAGACAGGCTGAATATAGAACGGTAGGGAGTAAATAATAGAGCCGATGACCAGACCTTCAAAGGTAAAGATTAAGGGGCTAATGTTATGTTCACTAAGCCATTTGCCAATACCCGAGCTAGGGCTTAGCAATAATAATAAGTAAAACCCAATAACAGTAGGTGGCAGTACCAGCGGCATGGCAATAACGCCCATCATTACCACTTTGACACGTGCCACGAAGTGTCCACGACTTGGTTTGGCAAGCCAATATGCCACAGGCGTGGCAAAGAGTAATAAACATAAAGTGGTAATAGTAGCCAGCTTAAGGCTGACTAAGAATGGACTGAGCATGTCGGACATAAAGGATGGGTCTATCATAACGCCGTTGCTCATCATATTAGTAAAGGTGTGTTCTATCCCACCAATCATTATTGAGCGGTTAAATATCCTGCTTGTAAAAAGTGCTGTTGCCCTGCTGTTGATAGCAGATAATCACTAAAGTCTGTCGCCATAGCAGAGTCACCAATGACGATACCATCTTGTAAAATAGCAGGGTAAGACGCTGGTGCTAAAGTAATAAATTGCTCAGGTTTGGCGTTGATAGCAGTGAGTTGTGATTGCGCCACAAAGCCATAATCGACATTGCCCGTATGCACGTATTGAAAGGCCTGACCGATATTTTCTGCTTGTATTAAGCGTTTTTGCTGCTCTAAAGTGTTATATATCTTTTGCGCCTGCAGATAGGATTTTGCCGATGCGCCATAAGGGGCAAGCTTAGGATTAGCGATAGTGATTTTGGCCGTAGTATCGCTCATCAGGCGCTCGGTCAGCGCTGTAGGGCTGCGCTCAGCCAAAGGTTTGGTCACGCTATATAATGCCAGTTGGCCTTGCGCATAAGTAAAAGGCTCATGAAACGTTACGCCTTGCGCGCTTGTATCAGCAAACTTGGCAGGAAATTCTTGATTGGCCGATAAAAATATATCATAAGGCGCGCCTGCTATAATCTGCGCGTATAATTTGCCAGAGGACGCATAAGTGACATCTATGTCATAGATATTTTGCACGGGTAGGTTATTGTCTTTTTTATAGCCTGCTATAATCTTAGGCAATACGTCAGACAAATTGGCAGCAGCAGCGATACGCAGCGTTTGAGCTTGCTCAGTGTCAGCAGCAGATGCTTCACTGACCGTACTCTCTTGCGTACAGGCATTAAGCATCAATATTGCCCCAACTAAAGCCGCTATCTTAACCATCATTACTTGACCATTATCAGTTAGCTATCATTACTTAACCATTATTACTTAACCATTTAGAAGAGTCATCTTCATAATACTCTTGCTTCCACACAGGAATATCTGCCTTAATGGTATCAAGTATCCAGCGACAAGCGTCAAACGCCGGATAACGATGGGCAGAAACCACTCCAACCCATACTGCTACATCACCAATCTCTAATGCGCCGATACGATGAATAGCAATAGCATGGGTAATTTCAAAACGCTGTTTGGCCTCTTCGATAATGGCACGGCCTTGATTGATTGCCAAATCTTCATAACCATAATATGTGAGACGATCCACACTGGTGGCATTATTATGATTGCGCACGCGACCTTCAAAGCAGACAAATGCACCGCAGCCGTCATCATCAAGGGTGCTTTTGAGCCGGTCTTCATCTATGGCGATATCTAATAAGGCAAAGCCATCGCGTTCAGCAATTGTGTATACTTCATCAACGCTGCGTTTGATGGTCATTGAATGGCTATGGACGTTGTCTGTCATCTTTTCTCTCTACTTAATGTTTTTAGCTATATAGCCGCTAACAAATACTTATTTAACCACCAGCAACTGGGGTGATAAACACCACGCTATCGCCATCATGGATTTGTTCTGTCCATTTAGCGAAGTAATCATTAACGGCGACCCGCAGCTCAGCTTGCGGACGACTAAATCCGTGCTTTTGACGCAGCTGATCGTATAGCTCGCTCAATGAGGTTGACTGCACCACGCTAACGATCTCTTGCTGGCGCCCAGCTTCATCGGCAAGGCTAGCAAAGTATAAAACATTGATATCCATAGCGGTATCAACGTTGGTTGCTGTTTTAGTTTCTGGCTCAACGATTTTTGGTTCGATAGTGTTCATCACACTCTCCATTTTTTATCATCTACTAGGCTTTGTGTCTTTGCACTTGCCAACTCTGCAGATAATATTTCTTATCTTAAACGTGGCTATAATCTGACTTACCACCCGTCTTTTTTAGCAAATGTACATTATCAATGACAATATCATGCGATAGCGCTTTGGTCATATCATAGATGGTCAAACAAGCAATACTTACCGCCGTCAAGGCTTCCATCTCGACACCTGTTTTATGCGTGACTTTAACAGTACCGCTGACGGTTATGCTATTGCAGGTATCATCGTACTCAAAAGTTAGGCCAATCTTATCTAATGGCAGCGGATGACACAGCGGAATCAGATCATGGGTGCGCTTAGCCGCCATTATGCCTGCAATATGCGCGGTCTGAGTGATGCTGCCTTTTTTGGTCATGCCATCAGCGGCTTTGATCTGCTCATAAATCTCGCTCGGAAATCGCACTTGTCCCGCCGCATTAGCCTCTCGTGTTGTGGCAGTTTTACCACTGACATCGACCATAGTAATATCGCCGTCGCTGTCTAAATGCGATAAAGTGGATTGGGTGGCAGTAGCTTGGTTATTTACTTGACTGTTGCTGTTCATTTATCCATTCTCTTGCGTTTTTATAAATTACATAATGATGTGCAGGCACGCTCAAAATCTATTGGCGTATTAAAGTTGGTCAAATGCTGCCAGTTACTTGTTAACGGCACAGCGTGCGTCATAGGCTGAATAAAGGCCATCACTCGCCGCTCGCCACTATTAATATAAACCTTTAAATCAGGCTCAATACTCAACTGATAAAGCCCTAACAACGGATACAAATGGCTATTATCGGTTAAGCAAATCACCTTTTTATCAGCTTCTTGATTTTTGTTTATTTGAGTCGTTACAGGCTGCAACTTTTGCCATAACATCGTAGCAGGTATCAGACTATCACAGCTAATCACCATTAACCAAGATGACTGGTTTTCCGCTATAGCCTCTAGCGAGCGAGCCTGTATCACAGTTTGCAGAGCTGACTCGATAGCGACCAATGCACCGCCCGTGTGAATTTGGCTGTTGCTAATCTGACCGTTACTATTTTGGCCAGCGCTATTTTGTCTATCAGCATTCTGGTCATTAATCGTATCAGCGCCATAATCAGCAATATGCATAACAGGCGCTTGTGAGTCGCTATCCATCAGCTCTGAACCAACATGAAAGCCACGCCCATTATCAGCAATCATAATAGGTATGTCTTTGTTATTGCCAGTATGAGCTTGAGCTAAATCCAGCGCATGCCGGACATGATAATCCAGCAGGCACTCCCCTGTTGGTAACATAAGCGCCGCTTTGGCTATGCCCATTCGTTTGGAAGCACCGCCTGCTAAAATAACAATACCAGCCAAGCTGTCTAAGGGTTTCAAACCATTTATCATAGACGCACTTTACTTATCATCATCTCAGTCATGGCTTGGGTTTTGTGCCATAAAGTGTGGTACAAAGTTGCACGGCCGCGTACGGCTATCAAACTGCTCTTTGAGGATGTTCTCCCAGCCTGTACGGCACGCGCCTGATGAGCCTGGCAAACAAAAGATACCCGTGCCGTTTGCCATGCCTGCAACCGCGCGCGACTGTACCGTTGACATGCCAATCTCATCTTTTGAGATCAGACGAAACATCTCACCAAAGCCGTCGATAGATTTATCAAACAATACATTTACTGCCTCTGGCATACTGTCTCTAATAAAAAACCCTGTACCGCCCGTGGTAATGACCGCGTGCACATTTGGATCAGCAATCCAGCCACTAATCACCGCTCGTATCTGATAAATGTCGTCGGTAATCAGCTTGCGATCTGCCAAATGATGACCTGCGTCGGTTAAGCTATCTGCTAAATACTGGCCTGACGTATCTTCTGCCAGCGTCCGACTATCAGAAACGGTCAATACGGCAATATTAAGTGGGGTAAACTTGGTAGCAGGTTTGCTCATAGGGATTCCTCAAAAATACAGTTTTTATAATTTAAATATAGTTTTTATGATTAGAGTACAGTCATGCTAACCACCAATAATCGATAAGTTGTGCATAATGCCGCTATTAGACTCATGCAAATGATGGTGTTCAGGTTTGATCGGCATAAAGCTGTGCAAAGTCTCAACCAAACCTTGTATATCCCCTGTTTGCAGATGCTGACGAATATCGTAGTTGCCTTGATCAAACAAGCACAGATGCACCTTGCCTTGGCTACTGACTCTCAGGCGGTTGCAGGTATCACAAAAATGCGCAGCATAAGGCGCAATCATACCGATGCGACCCACATAGTCTGGATGACTATACTCTACTGCTGGGCCATCGCTACTACCTCTTACGTGTGGCTGCCAGCCATGCTCAGTCAGATAATCGATGATGGTATCGGAATGGGCATGCTGGGCAAAAAACAGATCACTATTATCACTGGTTTGCATAAATTCAATAAATCGGTAAGTGACGGGTCTGTCTTTGACATAGTCGATGGCGTCCATCAAGTTCTCAAAAGCAGTCTCTGCCATCAAAACACTGTTTATTTTAAGCTTGATATCGGTAGTTTCTAATAAGGTATCCATATCAGTAAGCAGTTGCGGTAAGGTATTAAAGCCAGTCATCTTATGAAAGGTGTCGGCATCAAAGCTGTCCATGCTGATATTTAATTGATTTAGGCCAGCTGCTTGCCAATTGGCCAAGTGTTTACCAAGCTTATAACCATTACTGGTCATGGCGACAGTCTCAATGCCCGGTGTCTGTTTAATGGTGTTAATAATCTCGACTACATCACGGCGAATAGAGGGCTCGCCGCCTGTGATTCTTACCTTTTTGGTGCCAACTTGCGCAAACCCGCGAATGAGTGTCGCAATCTCAGGCACACTCAATTCATCATCAGGACGCTTGCCTTGATAACCATTTGGTAGGCAGTATTCACAGCGAAAATTACAAAAGTCAGTAATAGACAGACGCAGATAGGTCAGGCGACGAGAGAAACCGTCAGTTAAAGGCTGATGGGCATCAATCGTACTAGCAGCAGGTGCAGTTACAGATGACGCTCTATAATTATCAAACGTAGTATGTGCTGAGGTAGGCGAATACATCTGAGCACTGCCTATCTGAGCATTACCTATTTTAGTATTGTCATCATTCATAATTTACTGCCATTAGTATTGCTGGTTATCAGCATTACTTTTCTATTCGGATTTATCAACCTATTGTAGCGTTTATTTTGGTTTTTCTTGTAGTCATCTTATAGTAAATTGGCAAGCGCTTAATCAACTATGTAGCCAAGGAAAAGGCTGTACGGTCACGGTACTGTCCGCTGCCACATCGCCGCTATCCTTATCTAATACAATAAAGCAATTGGCATGGCTCAGCTGTTTGATTCTGTGTGATTGCTGACTTAAAAAGCACTTAACTTGATAGCTGCCTGCTGCATTTTGCGACACTACACCGCGCTGAAAGTCTTTGCGACCGACTGATTTTTTCACATCATTCATCAATATCGCTTTGACGTTCAGTTGAATAGGTTGCTCTGACAAACCAGCACCTGACATCTGCCATAGTGCTGGTATCACAAACTGCAGCGCTCCGACAACCGTAGATAATGGATTGCCAGGCAAGCCAAAATATAATACAGGTTTATCAAGGTCTTTATTTAATTCGCCAAACACAAAGGGCTTGCCAGGCTTCATCGCCACCTTATAATGGTTAATTTGCCCTAACTGCTCAATGACGGTGGTTAGAAAATCATAATCTCCCACCGACACGCCAGCGGTTGAGATCAGCACATCACAGTCTTGCATGGCTTCGTTGACAGCCGCAGTCGTCTTGCCTAAATCATCAGCAATGATGCCGTAGTCGCGAATCGTAATCGGTAAGTCTGCGAGCAAGCTTTTGAGGGTTGGGGTATTGGAATTATATATTTGTGCAAGGCTTGTCAGCTCATCACCTACAGCGACAAGCTCGTCGCCGGTTGCCAGCAACCCAACGATAAGCGGCTCAAAGACGCTTACTTCACCGACCCCTAAGTTTGCCAGCAAGCTAATATCAGCAGGATTAATGCGTTTGCCTGTTTTTAGTACCGCTTCACCTGACTCAATCTCTTCACCCTGGCGGCGAATATTGCTATCGATCTCAGCAGTTTGCGATAGCGTAATAGCATAAGGCTTTGATTTATCAAGCGTGTCTTTTATTTCTGCAAAATTGGTATTCTCTTGCATGATAACCGTATCACAGTCACTTGGCACGACTGCCCCAGTAAAAATGCGTACACCCTGTCCCGCTACAAGCTGACCTGTATAAGCGCTGCCCGCTTGCGATTCGCCGACTATTTTGACAGTACTGTCTTTTGATAGCGCACTGCCTTGCGCAATTGCATAGCCATCCATCGCTGACAGGTCTTGTCTTGGTATATCAAAAGGTGAGCTTATATCTTGCGCTAATATTTGATTTTGGCTATCTAGTAGCTTGCAAGTATCAATGACTCTTTGTTGACGCGTAAAGTCGTTATTATTGTAATTGTCTACGCGCAGCTTTATCGCTGACTGCAATTCTTCCATAGTAATCATAAAGGTCTACTCTTTTTATTCACGTTATTTGTAAGATGAAAGGATTGCGACGTAAGAACCCTCTTAACTCAACCATCAATCCATCTTCGTGCTCTAGCATGAGCAAGTTGGCTTGGCGTGTCAATATCATAACTGAGCTGATGATTATTTACGCTACTTATTTGGTGAGACGCCAGCCCTCTAATTAAGTGCCGTAGTCCCTTATCCCCTGTCAGCAAGGCTTGCCATTGTGTCAGTAGCTCATAATCGATTTTTAGAGGCAGGCCAACGATATCATTTCTAAGAGGATCACTAGTGGTTATTTGATTGGTGGTTGTCTCATGAAACGCAGTTTTCTCGCTCAAGTCCTGCTCGTCGCTCCAATTGTTCAAACTACTATATCTACTAGCAACCACATCCTGCGCGCCTGTCATCAACGCGATTAGATGCGACTTATCAAGCAATACTTGATCAATGCCCATGATTAATACGCGACTGACTAAAAGATCATCGCAGTCAATATCATTGCGTAATGCCTCGATACCCAAATACAAACTGTGCGCCATACCAGTTTTGGGAGCTGTATTCATAACCGTATGAATGGCGGCATACTGTGCTGCCAGCTTAGCCACCACATCTGCTATTAATGAATGATCACTAGGAATAACCACGACAATAGCTTGTGGCTGAGTCGCTAATGCTAGCTTAATCATGTAGCCGATCAATGGCTCACCATTTTTATGAAGTAGCTGCTTTGCTTGACCAAGGCGCTGACTGAGACCACTTGCCAAAACAATAACGGTATGATTTTGCGTCATCATGCGTGGCTCATCATAGTTACATCACTATTGGCCAAATCTACACATTGAGCTGATGGCGTTTGTCCATGCATGACTGCATTAATCTGTGCCATGATACTAAGTGCTAAGGCTTCGGGTCCATCGCCGCCTAGCTTATAGCCGATTGGATAATGCAGTTTATTAATCCCTGCATTTAAAACGCTAGGATCAGCTTTGGTCACGCTAATTTCATTAATCAAACGCTCAGTACGATAGCGTGGCCCCAATTGGCCAAGGTACTTATAATGATGAGCATGCTCTAGTAAGGTTGCAAGGCGAATACGGTCTTGCGACAAACTATGTGACATAAGCGCCACTGCCGCATTTTCGCTGAGCGCCAGTAGCTTGTCCGTCGCATCAAGCGGCAACTGCATCACCCTATCTGCCTGAAAAAAACGTGAGCGAGTTGCATATCCTGACCTACTGTCTACAACGGTGACGTGCCAATCTTGCAGCTTTGCCATGGTGACCAGCGCTGACACATCGTCACCTGCCCCGCAAATCAGCAAGCGGATTTGTGGCTGTATACTTTGTACGAGCCACTCGGTTACTAAGTTAGCGTTGTCGTCATTTTCATCATTGTTATCATGTTCATCATCTTTTACAACAATATACTCGGCATTTTTATCGATAAGTGCATGTTGTGCTAATTTTTCAACCGTATCCGCAATCGTATTTGAGGTGTTAGCGCCAGCTTGATTTGACTCGCTATTGATACCGCTGTTATCAGTGCCAATAGTCGTGATTTGTCCCGACTCGGTATAATTATCCAAATCAAGACGCATACTGATTTTAAGTTTAGAGCTTGAATCTTGATGATTAGCAAAACGAATGAGGGTTGCAATTTTTTTTGGCTGCTGAGTTGCACGCACTTGCCGAACGATATCTAATAAAGCCGTAGCCGACGTTAGTCGCTCAAACAGTATGTGTATGCGCCCATTACAACCTAGACCAAAATTTAATTCGTCCATCTCATGATATAAATCGTCATGTGGATCGTCGCTCACATCGTTTTGCGTCAGCTCAATGTCAGGTTTAGCCCTGCCATCCTCAGTATAGCCAATATCGTCGCCGGTTTGGTAAGCTTGCACGCATGCGCCGTGACGAGTGAGCCAAAACCCGCGCTTGATAATATGCGGCTCAAGGCAGCCGCCACTGATCATCCCCACTGAACGCCCATCTTCAAGGATGAGCATCATGGCGCCAGCCCGGCGATATGCTGAGCCTTCAGTACGGACGACCGTTGCGAGTACGGCATCGATTTTTTGCTGTTGAGCCTCGTCTGCCAGTCTAAGAATGTCAGCAATTTGATTCATAATATGCTTCTTATATTAAAGAAATAATCATTTTGAAGAAAGAATAACCCGCTTTAGCCAATATCTAAAGCGGGTTCTTGAGGTGAAAATGATAGGTTTTGATAAAAATCTATCAACAGCCCTTACTCTGGCATTTCAGCAAGCAGCTTATCAAGCGTAATTGGAAAATCATAAACACGCACACCGACCGCATTATAGATAGCATTCGCAATAGCTGCCGCCGATCCTGAAATGGAGGTTTCTCCAATCCCTTTAATATGCATAGGGTTGGTATAAGGGTCATCTTCTTCTAACAAAATCACATCCAACTGCGGTACGTCCGCGTTGACCGGCACATGGTACTCGGCAAGGTCATGGTTACATAAGCGGCCATCGTGCTTGTCATGAATGACCTCCTCCATCAAAGCGGAACCAATGCCAAATATCATACCGCCGTAACACTGTGAAGTTGCAAGCTTATGGTTGAGAATACGGCCCGCTGCATACACGCCAGTCATACGCTTGACGCGAATCTCACCGGTGACTTTATGTACCGCGACTTCAGCGAAGTTGGCCCCAAACGAGGCTTGGCGAAGATTTTTGCCATTTTTGCCCGGCTTGATCTGGCCTTTGGCGCTGATTTCTTGCTCGTCAAACTCAGCGATGATATCGGCTAGTGCATAAGACTGATTATCATCAAAATCATATTGCTCGGTTGCTGTTTTCAGATTTGATGCCGATTCTGGCAGCGGTATACCCGTTTTCTCTGACGCTATATCCATCAAATCTACGGCTTTATCCATCAAGCCTGAGACTTTATTAGCCAATTTTTCATCAACCAGCTCTGTGACTTTTTCTTTACCTGCATCAATGGCTACTTCTACTTTACTAGGCTCGTGCTCACCTGATTTTTTGATTTGACCGTTATCTATACGAATCGTATCGGCATGTAGACCTACCTTTTTGGCTAACATGGTGCGTAGCTGCTCACAAGCCAAATAAACCCCACTACCAGCACTGGCCGCGCCAAAACTACCGCCAGAACCTGAAGCTGGCGGTAAATCACTGTCGCCAAGCTTCATCTCGATATGATCGATAGGCAGACCTAATAAGTCGGCTGCGACTTGAGTAAATACGGTGTAAGAGCCTGTCCCAATATCTGTCATATCCGTTTCGATAATGGCTTTGACGCCAAGCTCTTTTGAGTCATCGACTTGTAGTATCGCCCGCGCTTCAGAAGGTTGTAACGTGTTGCCACGAGAAGTGCCAGACATACCGGTACCTATCCACCAGTCGCCTTCTAGTCGGCTGGCAGGTTTGGGGTTATGCTCGTCCCAACCAAATGCTTCAGCGCCTTTTTCCATACAGGCGACCAGCTGACGCGTGGAGAACGGAATCTCTTCACTAGGGTCTTCTTCAGGTTCGTTACGGCGGCGCAGCTCAATAGGGTCGATCTCAAGCTTGTTCGCCAGCTCATCCATCGCACATTCAACAGCGATCATACCTACCGCTTCACCAGGAGCACGCATAGAGCCTGATAATACGTGATTCATATCTACCATCTGATAGCTGACGCGGCGATTCTCTCCGCGATACAAAAAGTGAGTGGATAACGCTGTTGGTTCAAAGAACGCCTCGCCTGGCAAATTGCTGGTCGTGGTATCGTGAATAAAGGTATTAATAATACCCTCTTCATTACAACCGATAGCGATACGCTGACGGGTATTTGAGCGTCTTACCGTCGCTTCCATCACTTGCGGGCGCGTCATAGTAATCAGTACTGGACGACCGACTTCTTTAGAAGCAATAGCGGCAGCAATAGATTCTGGTGCAATACCAAGCTTACTGCCAAAACCGCCGCCCACATAATAGGAGATCAACTCGACTTGATCTTTATTCAAATCTAATGCGTCCATTACTTGCTGCTTACAAGAGGCGATCATCTGGTTTGAAGTATATAAGACAAGCTTGTCATCTTCCCAATGTGCCAAAGTAACGTGCGGTTCCATTGCAGCGCTATTTTGACTTGGGGTATGGTACATACTATCGAGGGTTACCGCCGAATCCGCAAGGCCTTGCTCTGGATCTCCGTGCTTGGCATTCTTATCCGAGCCTTTTTTCTCATTTACCTCGTGGGCGTTAGGTAGCTCTTTAGTAAAATCCAAAGCCGCTTGATCGGTTTCGTCTTTATAAGTGACTTTAAGGGCCTTGGCGCCTTCGGTCGCCGCTTCAAAAGTTTCAGCGACAACAACAGCGATGGGCTCACCATGATAAAAAACCTCGCTTACGCCCTGAGTCGGTGCTTCGGTCTCACCGCCTTGCTGTGCATTACGTAAGAAGCGCTTAGGATCAGTAACGACTTTAATAATACCTGGAATATGTGCAATCGAGTCGTTATCGATCTTTTCGACTTTTCCTTTAGCAACGGTTGAGCCCACCAAGACACCATACAATTTATTGTCTAGTTGAATCTCTGCCGAATAATGAGCTTGACCGCTAACCTTTAACGAGCCCTCGACGCGGTTAATCGGTTTACCCACCAAATTACTTGCTGTTTTGTCAAATAACGTTTCAACAGGCTCATTCATTTTTTCTTTATTGGTAGGCTCTGACGGTAATACTGAATCTAATAATGACATGATTATGCTCCCTCGCCCGCTAGTGCACGCTTAATGACTTGTTTTAGCAAACGGCGTGTTAGTGGTATTTTAAAATCGTTTTGACCGCTACCTTTGGCATCTTTTAACAACAGATCTGCTGCCTGATTGATAGTGTCATCGTCGCCCTGCGTATCCGTCAATAGATCTTCCACGTCCTCATTGCGCCATGGCTGAGTACCAATTCCGCCAAATGCTAAGCGTACTGTCGCCAAATTACCATTATCATCAGCGTCTATCACAGCTGCACAGGATACAAGCGCAAAAGCGTAAGAGGCGCGGTCACGCACTTTGTCATAAGTGTGCATACCTTTAATAGGTGCTGGCAGCACAACATACGTAATAAGCTCACCGGACTCTAAAACGTTTTCGATATGGGGGGTATCTTTTGGCAGACAATAAAAGTCTTTTACCGGAATCTGCCGAGTCGAGCCATCGGTTTTGGCAGTCTCAATCGTTGCATCAAGCAGACGCATAGCGACCGCCATATCGGATGGGTGCTGAGCAATACAAGATTCGCTGGTACCCAAAATAGCCAAAGAGCGGTTCTCACCATCAATTGCAGGACAGCCAGTGCCCGGTTCACGCTTATTACAAGGGCTATCGGTATGATAAAAGTAGTAGCAGCGCGTACGCTGCAGGAAGTTACCGCCAGTCGTCGCTTTATTGCGCAGCTGACCAGTTGCACCAGCTAATATGGCGCGAGACAATACTGGATAATTGGCAATCACACTAGGATGCGCGGCCAAATCACTATTGCTCACTAAAGTCCCAATACGTAGACCGCCATCAGCAGTGTCTTCAATCTGTTCAAGCTCTAAGCGTGTCACATCAACCAGTTTGGTTGGCGTTTCAATCTCAAACTTCATCAGATCGAGCAAATTGGTACCGCCTGCGATAAATGAGGCCTCTTTAGGAGTAGCAAACATTACCGCTTGCTGCGGTTCGAGGGCACGGATATATTCAAAGCGTTTCATGAGCGGCCTCCTGCTGTGCTACTGGCAGTTTTATTATGGTTTACTGATTGGTTACCAAGTTGGGACTGACTGGGCGGCGGTGACCAAATACCTGTTACGGCCGAGTCTTGCAGCGAACTTGTATTCGTCTTTTCACTAGAAGAAGCCCGCTTACCTGACACTTCGCTTTCAAGCACTTGTGAGATGGCATCAACGATGTTGGGATAAGCAGAACAGCGACAAATATTGCCACTCATGCGCTCAGCGATCTCTTGGACTAATAGCCCATTAGGGTTTTTGAGATCTGTCGTCACATAGCTTGGCCAATTTTGCTTGACCTCTTCTATTAAGGCAGTCGCTGAACAAATTTGCCCCGGGGTACAATACCCACACTGAAAAGCATCGTGATCTTTAAATGCTTGTTGCAAGGCTGATAACGATTCGGGCATACCAATGCCTTCGATTGTCGTGATTTCATCACCGTCGTGCATCACGGCTAAGGTCAAACAGGAATTAATACGCTCACCATTGATGAGCATCGTACAAGCACCGCATTGACCGTGGTCACAGCCTTTCTTGGGTCCAGTGATTTGTAAATGTTGGCGGCAGACATCGAGCAATGTCGTGCGCGGATCGAGATTATCAAGCTGATAATCCTGCTTATTAATCGTTAACGTCAAAGTAGACATGCTGGCTTCTCGCTGGCAGATGATAAGAATTTGCGGATGATTTTTTATCCATCCATCTAGTTATTTAGTATTGATTATTTAATATTAAGACGTATTGGACATTTAGCTTTGACGCTACTACAGACCGTTTTTATGCCTTTAATATGCGCTAATGTCATCATTAATATAGAAAAATACAATCGAAACAATCTATACATTAATATGCTCAGCGAAACTTACGATATTGTTTTTTTGTAGTAGATAGGCAAAAAGTGTTAACGCTCAGGCAAATCTGCCTATTTCTCATTTGCGCATACAGAATTAAAACTCCAACTTACAACTGGTTTAATTCAACCTCTTATATAACCATTTTATATAGTCATTAATTTATAACGACCAATCTAAAATTTCACTGCTAATAAGATAAATTTCCCATTGTCATCAAACTGTCATGAAAGCTTGGCAAACTACGACACATCTTCCAAACAGTTATTTTTGCTTTTTATCAAATTTGCTTTGTTGTCAAACTTTAGGAGTCTTACATGCGTTATTCGTTATTAGCAGTCGCCGTTAGTTGTACCTTATTACTCACCGCTTGTAATAAATCGACTAATACTACAGAGTCGGCTACTGATAGCAGTAGCGCTGTAACAGCGGCTGAAACCACCACTAATACAGCGTCTACTACAGCAACTGATTTTAAATCTGCTGAAAACATCGCCATGAACATCACCGGTGCAGGCGCTTCGTTCCCGCAACCTATCTATGCCAAATGGTCTTATGACTATAATGCCGCGACTGGCGGTCAGGTGAACTACCAATCAATTGGCTCCTCTGGTGGTATCAAACAAATCGAAGCAAAAACTGTAGACTTTGGCGCTTCCGATGCACCGATGACCCCTGAAGAGTTGGACGCAGCAGGACTTATTCAGTTTCCGACCGTCATCGGTGGCGTCGTACCGATTGTCAACATCAATGGCATAGAGCCAGGTCAGCTGAAATTGGACGGCGCAACGTTAGCGGACATCTACTTGGGTAAGATTAGCAACTGGAACGACCCTGCTATTACTAACCTAAACCCAGACTTAACCCTGCCTGATGCTGCTATTACCACCGTATTCCGCTCAGATGGTTCAGGTACGACCTTTAACTTTACCGATTATCTGGCCAAGGTTTCAACTGACTGGAAAGACAGCGTTGGTGTCGATAAAACCGTCAAATGGCCGACCTCTGCGACTGGTGCAGGTGGTAAAGGTAACGAAGGGGTTTCAAGTTACGTCAATCGTATGAAAAACTCTATCGGCTACGTCGAGTACGCTTACGCCAAGCAAAATAACATGTCACATACTGCACTAAAAAATGCGGCTGGCAACTTTGTGCAGCCATCTGCTGAGACCTTTGCAGCGGCAGGTGATATCGACTGGTCACAGCAAGCAGGCTTTTATAAAGTCATCACCAACTCTGAGACTGAGCAAGCATGGCCAATCGCAGCGGCGACCTTTATCTTGGTACATAAGCAGCCAGAAAATCCGCAGCAAGTGGCTGGCGTCTTAAACTTCTTCGACTGGGCTTACGCTCAAGGCGACGATGATGCCTTAGCCCTTGATTATGTGCCGTTTTCTGATACCGCTGTTGCGCTCTTTAAAGCGCAGTGGAATGAAGTCAAAGGCAGCGATGGTCAACCCGTCTACAAACCAGCTCAATAGTATTTAAAAACCAGTAATGATTCTCGAGTCACCCTTTCAAACAGCTATTCTCCGGTAGTTGTTTGAAAGGTTTTATCACAACAAATTTAAAAGTAGCGTTATTAATTACCGTTAGTAGCGCTACTGATTAAAATTTAGTTTGCTGTGATAAGACCTGATTAATCTTTTGAATCTTTTGATTTAACCCTATTTGATGCTGAGACACTTATGAATGACCTAAGGTCCCAACTGGCTAAACAAAAACGTTACGACGCGCTATTCGTTAATGCAACTAAGGCTTTTGCCATCCTCGTTCTCTTATCCTTGGGCGGCATTTTGGTCTCATTAATCATCGAGGCTTGGCCAAGTATTCAAGCATTTGGTCTCGGCTTTTATACCAGTAATAACTGGGATACGGTTGCCAATGAGTACGGTGCGCTAGCGCCTATTTATGGCACGCTTGTCACTTCGTTTATCGCGATTTTAATCGCCGTGCCAGTCAGCTTTGGTATTGCGATATTTCTGACCGAGATGTGCCCGAATTTCTTAAAAAAGCCACTTGGTATCGCCATTGAACTACTGGCAGGTATTCCCTCTATCATTTACGGTATGTGGGGATTGTTTGTATTTGCGCCATTTTTTGGCGATCACATTCAGCCGTGGTTTATCGAACACGTCGGTCCACTGCCTATCATCGGTAAGCTATTTGTGGGTGCACCAATGGGACTCGGTATGTTTACCGCTTCACTGGTACTTGCCATTATGATTATTCCTTTTATCGCGGCCACCATGCGTGATGTCTTTTCCGTGGTGCCGGATTTATTAAAAGAATCGGCTTACGGCATGGGTGCGACGACTTGGGAAGTTATGTTTAAGATTATCTTGCCCTATACCAAAGCGGGCGTCGTAGGCGGTGTCATTTTGGGATTGGGTCGTGCATTGGGTGAAACGATGGCCGTGACCTTCCTCATCGGCAACGCCTTTAATATCAGTCCAAGTCTATTTACTTCTGGGGTCACCATTACCTCTGCCCTTGCCAATGAATTCGCCGAAGCCTCTAGTGAGCTACATCTGGCGTCGTTATTACATTTAGGCTTAATTCTATTTGTCATCACTTTCATTGTGCTGTCTTTGGCTAAGCTCATGCTGATGCGCATGGATCATAAAGCAGGTAATCGATAGTAGCTGGATTTTTGATAGATTTTAATGGTTATTGGTACTGATAAGAATATGGGAAATGAGTGTTATGCCTACTAATGCTATGAATTCAGCGTTACCTGTTAAGACAAGCTTTGAAGATCGTTATAACAAGCGCCTTTATAACAAGCGGCGCTGGGCCAACAAGCTCGGTTTGGGTTTTGCCATGTCAGCGATGGTTTTTGGCTTGATTTGGCTGTTTTGGATATTGGTAACGCTTTTTGTAGAAGGCTTTCAAGGCATGGTGCAAATGCCTATCTTTACCGCCGACACTCCGCCGCCAATGAGCGCAGGTGGTTTACGTAACGCCATTGTCGGTTCCGTGATGTTGGCATTTTCGGGATTGTTTATCGGCGCGCCTATTGGCTTGATGACAGGGATTTATTTGTCTGAGTTCTCTCATGGCAGCATGCTTGGCAAGGTGACGCGCTTCTTAAACGATATTTTGCTCTCTGCACCTTCGATTGTCATTGGTCTCTTTATTTATGCGTTGATGGTAAAAGGCCAAAGCTTTTCTGGTTGGGCCGGCGCACTGGCATTGGCACTCATTGTCATTCCTGTTGTCGTGCGTACGACTGAGAACATGCTTAACTTAGTGCCCAACAGTATTCGTGAAGCGGCCTATGCACTGGGTACGCCTAAATGGAAAATGGTAACGCAAGTCACTATTAAAGCGGCTCGAGCAGGGCTGACCACTGGTGTGCTGTTGGCCTTTGCCAGAATCACGGGTGAGACAGCGCCATTACTATTTACGGCATTAAACAACCAATACTTTAGTACCGATATGAGTCAGCCAATTGCTAACTTGCCTAATACCATTTATCAGTTTGCGATGAGCCCTTATGACAATTGGCATGCACTTGCATGGGCCGCTGCACTGCTCATTACCGCTTCGGTATTGGTCCTAAATGTCTTGGCAAGATTCATCGGTGGTCGCAGCTCCAGCAAATAGCAGACAAACCAAATAAAAGCAGTTACTAAATAAAAATGATGCGTTTTTGACATGTGTTGCTGGAATAAATTTCACTTGCGTGCTGTGCCTACGCCGACAGAGGCCGCGCGAAATATATTCCAACAACACTGGGTCGTTTTTAAAGTAGATCAACTACACCATTTACTTAAATTTATATTCATTAAGCTAGGTTGGATAACATTATGAATGACGTCATAAGCAAAGTCCGTACAACAACTAATACGAATAACTTCAAGACGCCGACAGGCAATCTACTAAATAGGCCAATGTCGACGGCAGCGCAAATGCAGCAGCCAGATGCGGCAAACCTAACTAAGCAAACACTGCATGATATTCCCAAAAACATGCCTGCAGCAAAAATGCAGATTCGTGATTTAAGCTTTTATTATGGTGATTTTCAGGCACTAAAAAACATCAATATCGACATTCCTGATAAAAAGGTCACTGCCTTTATCGGCCCGTCAGGTTGCGGAAAATCGACTCTGCTACGTACTTTTAATCGTATGTATGACTTATATCCCGGCATGCGTGCAGAAGGCAATATCAATCTTGATGGCAAAAACATCTTAGGTAAAGACGTCGATGTCAACCTACTACGCGCGCAAGTGGGCATGGTGTTTCAAAAGCCAACCCCGTTCCCGATGTCCATCTATGACAATGTCGCCTTTGGTGTGCGTCTCTATGAAAAATTAAGCAAAGCTGAGCTCGATAATCGTGTGGAATGGGCGCTAAAAAAATCGGCATTATGGCCAGAAGTAAAAGACAAGCTCAAAGCTTCAGGCTTGTCTTTATCAGGCGGACAGCAGCAACGACTGTGTATCGCTCGTAGTGTCGCTACCAAGCCTGAAGTGCTGTTACTTGATGAGCCAACCTCTGCACTTGACCCACTCTCGACAGGCGCCATTGAGGATTTGATTGAAGACCTAAAAAACGACTACACCATTGCCATCGTTACTCATAACATGCAACAGGCTGCGCGAGTGTCAGACTATACAGTCTATATGTATTTGGGCGATATGATTGAGATGGGCGAGACGGACCAAGTATTTACCACGCCTACGCAAAAAGCGACGGAAGACTACATTACTGGTCGTTATGGTTAACGCTGTGCAAATTAAAAGTACAGCAGACTAAAGCTATTTACACAAATTAAAAAACATATCTCGTTATAGTCGTTTCATTTTAAAAAGATATATGTACTGCTGGGGTGAATTTTGCGAAGCATCTGTCTGGCCTGCGCACAGCAAGCGAGGAAAATTTATCCCAGCAGCACGCCATTAACAGTGCCCTTCTTTTAGGTTGAACTGACTACACTAAAATACAGATATTTAGGAAATACCTCTTATGCAAAGTGACAAGCACATCTCCAAAAGTTTTGATCAAGATTTGGATGAGGCGATTCGTCTGTTTTTAGTGATGGGCGACCATGCAGCTAGCCAAGTTGCCAAAGCCATTCACGCCCTTATCGACAAGGATGACACACTGGCGCAAGAAGTCATCGAGATGGATTTTGAAATCAATCGGCAGGAGGTCGAGCTTGATGAGCATATCTTGTTATTGGTCGCCAAGCGTCAGCCAGCGGCCAGTGATTTGCGCTTGGTAATGTCCATCAGTAAAGGCGTGGTAGATCTGGAGCGCATCGGCGATGAAGCGGTCAAAATCGCCAAAATGGCCAATAAACTTGCAGCACAAGGCAAATCATCATACGGTTACGCTGAGGTTCAACATCTCAGCAATCAGGTTCGTATCATGCTACATAATGCGCTAGAAGCCTTTAGTCAGTCGAATGCTGAGCAGGCATTTGAAGTGATGCGCAATGATGATGTGGTCAATGAGGAATATCAGTCAGCGATTCGTGCCTTGATGACTTATATCATGGAGGACGCGCGCCACGTCTCCAAGGTCATCAATATCGTGTGGGTGTTGCGCGCGCTTGAGCGTATTGGTGATCATGCGCAAAACATCGCTGAGCTGGTTATCAACTATATCAGCGGACAAGATGTACGCCATTCGGACTATGCGCTGGTCGAAAAAGCGGTGCAAGAAGCCAATGATCGGATGGCGGCGCGCCGAACTAACGACGTGCCAGTGGCAGATATCGGCACAACAAATGATAATAGAAGCCAATAAAATAGACACAACTTATTGTAAGATACGTCTCGCATTGCTACCCTTATCAGCCCGTAGTGCTATCGAGAAATATCATGAAAAAATTACTGGTTGTAACCCCTACTATTTTATTATTAGCAGCATGTGCGACTAATGCACCAATAAATAATGGCCATAGTGGGCATAAGCCTCAAATACAAAAATCTTATGCTTTTAGCTGTGAAGATAATAGTAAGGTGACTGCTATTTATTCAGCGAATGGCAAATTCGCTAACTTAAGCTTGACCCTTCCTAAGCTTGGCTTACGCAATAAAAGAGTTAATCTTAAACGAGCAGTATCAGGTTCTGGTGCTCGTTATGTTAAGGAGTCAAGCTCTAAAGCCAGCTACGAATGGCAGACTAAAGCCAATGTTGGCGTCCTGAGTATCCGCTCAGTAAACGATCGTAAATACAGCGTTACTTGCCGACTATAAAAGCCATCATATTATTTTTTAAACCGTTCTCTTTTCAAACAGCTCGCCTTTTTAAATAACATTTTTTCTAAATAAACCCTCTTCATATTACTAGGAAGATCTAAAAAAAGTGCCCGTCGTTGAAATGACTGGCACTTTTTTCTTAAAAAGTCCTGTTATCAACAATTACTATTCTCAAGCTGGTGGCGTACCCTCGGCATTAGATATGACAGTGTCAATCTGTATCAAAGCATCCATAGGAATAGCGGCAACACCAATCACTGTTCTGGCTGGCAAGTCGTTATTGAAGAAGGTCTTATAAATATCATTTACCGCATCGATATCCGTGATGTCTGTAAGTTGGATGGTCATTTTTACCACATCGTCCATAACATGATCGATACTTTCTACAATGGCTTTGATATTTTCTAAGCACTGTTTGGTCTGCGCTTTTATATCACCATCGATTAGTTTGCCGGTTTCAGGATTGATAGGTAATTGACCTGAGAGATGGTTGTAATGAGAGAACGCTACCGTTTGTGTCGATAACGGGTTCTTCGGCGCTTTATCGGTATTGTTAGCCTTAATAGTGATGCTATGTTTATCTTCAGTGGCTTGTGGCGGTGTGCCATTTCCATGAGACACGATAGCATCAATCTGTACCAAAGCATCTAGCTGTAAATCTGACGCTATCACCATCGTCAGTGCCGGTAAATAGGCCGCGCTTCCATCACTGGTTGACTCTGGAAAGAATTCTTTATAAACGTCATTTACCACGTCCACATCGGCAAGACTCTTTAAAAAGATATTTACTTTGACAATTTCTTGAAGAGGAACGTCGATACTTTCTAAAATCGCTTCAATGTTTTGTAGGCATTGCTGCGTCTGCTCTTTGACACCACCAGCGACCAGCTTACCAGTTTCAATATCGACAGGCAGTTGCGCTGAGATATTATTGTAATGGGAAAAAGCGATCGTATGCGGCGATACTGAATCTTTTGGTACTTGTTCATTGTTTTTTGGTACTTTTACCAGCTCAACGGGTGCTTGCGGATACGTACCTTCACCGTTTGAGATAACAGCGTCCATTTGTACCAAAGCATCATCCATGGGTAGTGCTGCTACTGCTATGACCGTCCGTGTCGGCAGATAGCCTTGAAAAAATGCGGGGTAAATCGTATCGATGTCTTTAATGTCTTCGATGTTTTTTAAAAATATATTAATTTTGATCACATCATTCATGTCATGATCGATGCTTGCTACAATGGTTTTGATATTTTTTAGGCACTGCGCGGCTTGGACTTTTATATCGTTCGCAACCAAATCACCGGTAGTAATATTGACAGGTAATTGCGCTGAGATATAGTTGTAATGCGAAAAAGCAACAGTTTGCGTAGACAGTAAATTTTGCGGAGCAATGTCCGTGTTTCTTGATACTTTTATGATAGTGTCATTAATAGCGTGATTAGTAGTGTCATTCATATCGGTATTCCCTATTTGATATGTGTTTTTATATAAATCTCAGTTTGATACAGTTTTATCGTTTTCTATAAAAAGCTAGCTATGGAACAAGACGAGAAAATTAAACTCAAAAAGCCGCAAGAAATCTGTGCGGCTTTTTAGATTTATCATGATAACTGGGTTGCAGCACTAGTAGAGACTAGCTAGTGAAGATCAGCTAGTAGCGATTAGCCAGCAGCCAATACCCCACCAATGATAGCAACCACGCCGCCTAATGCACGAGTAATACGGTTATCGGCTTTGAGCATCATGGTGCCGAGACCGCGACCGACAAAGGTAATGGCTAAGGTTGCGACTACGAAGCCAGCCATATAAAGCAGTAAGCTTGAACCTTGGGTCATCTCAGTTCCGTGAGCATAACCGTGGGCGACCATAAACAGCGCAACCAAAGTGCCACCAACAGCAGTCGGCAGTTTTGCAAGCGTCGCGATTAGTACACCGACTAGCAAGACTGACATGGCAATGCCTGTCTCTATCCCAGCCAAACTAACACCAGCCCATGCGAGGCCTGCGCCCGCTATCATGCCACCGACGACAAATAAAGGCGTGCCACGTTTCATCGTAGTGTTTTGGCGAATACTCCAAAAACCAATCGCACCCATGGCCAATAAGTGGTCAAGACCCATTAATGGATGCAATAAACCACTAAGAAAACCATTGCTCACATGCTCGCCATGGCCAGGATGGGCAACGGCTAAAGTGGCCGTCAGCATCAGCCCGATGGTCATTAATAGTTTCGCCACTGGCAACTTAGTCATTTTATTCATGGTATTCTCCCTCTGTTCTTTTTGTTTATTGTTAACTGGTATATAACTACTTTTTATATCTTGCTTGTACTATAAAGGCGTTTAAGCACTGATAGTTAAGCACTGGCAGTTAAGTATTAATAATTAAGCACTTATTCTTAAGCATCAGCGCTTAGCTTTCCAGGACGACGCTCAGGTAACATGCCCTGCTTTAAAATAAAGCTAATGATTTCTTCTACGCCTACACCGTCATACAAGTTGGTGAATATAAATGGACGCTCGCCGCGCATTTTTTTCGAGTCACGTTCCATCACATCTAGGGAGGCGTGTACATATTCAGCGATATCAATTTTATTGATAATTAGCAAATCTGATTTGGTAATACCGGGGCCGCCTTTACGAGGGATTTTGTCACCAGCAGCGACATCGATGACGTATAGAGTTAAATCAGAAAGCTCTGGGCTAAAGGTCGCGGCTAAGTTATCGCCGCCAGACTCTACTAACACTAGCTCTAGATTAGGATGACGCGTTTGCAAATCATCGATTGCGGCCAGATTCATAGAAGCGTCTTCGCGGATGGCCGTATGCGGACAGCCGCCTGTTTCCACACCAAGAATACGATCAGCAGGCAAGGCGTCGTGCTTAAGTAAAAAGTCAGCATCTTCACGGGTGTAGATATCGTTGGTAACCACGGCAATGTCGTAGTGATCTTTTAAGGCGCTACATAACTGGCGTAATAAGGCCGTTTTGCCAGAACCAACTGGTCCACCGACACCTACTCTTAAACAATGTTTCATGGCTATTTTTCCTTATATATTAGTCAAAATGTATGAGTCAAAGCGGTTATAAAATCGAAGAGGTTATAGCATTAAAGCGATCGTAAATAAAAAACGATTAGCTTCTAAATAATCTTGAATATTGGGTTTCGTGCTGGGCACTACCGAGCGCTAAGCCCGGTAAAATCGGACCTAACTGCTCATCGGTTAAAGCCAGCGCGGTATCAACGGCAGCGACCAGTTGCGGGCGTAGTTGCTCGTTTAAACGCTGTGCGGCAGTATGACCTAATGGCATCGCTTTACAGGCAACCGCCAGTTGGTTTTCCAGCCAGCCCCAAGCAA
Source organism: Psychrobacter sp. 1U1 (assembly GCF_051847535.1). Taxonomy (NCBI): domain Bacteria; kingdom Pseudomonadati; phylum Pseudomonadota; class Gammaproteobacteria; order Moraxellales; family Moraxellaceae; genus Psychrobacter; species Psychrobacter sp. 1U1. Next base: position 126,770 of record NZ_JBPYDD010000004.1, read on the forward strand.
AGCCGAGTAAACTCTGGCGTATCGGTACTTGTCGCTGATGGGCAGTCCAAGCAAAAACGGTCACGTAACCGGGATCTTCTGGTAACTTCGCATGACCTAAGGCTGTCTGCGGCTGCAACTCTAAACTGTTGAGCAAGCGCATCAGTGCTTGTCCCAAACGTATGTCTTCGTCGCTCAGCTCAGCGGTCTCACGGTTGGCATGTATCCAGTCATTCCAAAAGGCCAGACCTTCACTGTCACCATTCTCCCAGCAGGTTTGCAAGCGTGCCAGTACTGGTAATTCGCAGCGAGACAAGCCATCGTCAAGTACGCCCTCTAACCACTCGCCAAGCTCAGTCTCATTACATACCCAGCCAAGCTCAAATGCACTCTCTAGGCCCTGCGACCAAGCGAATGCACCGATTGGCAATGCAGGGCTAATCAGTTGCATCAGTCCCAGCAGCGCCAGATCGCTGGTTGCTTCTGGCTGTACATCAGTGTGCATGGTTATGGTCGTCATTATGGGAATGTCCATGGGCATGATGGTGTTCGTGAGAGTGGTCATCCGCGTGTTCGTGAGAGTGGTCATCCGCGTGTTCGTGTGAATGAGAATGGGCGTGTGCATGTTCATGGGCATGAGAATGTTCACGGCCAGCTTGCGCATAAGCACCAGACTCTGGATCAAATGGCGCCTGGTGATGGCTCAAGGTAGCTCCCAGCAGAACTGCCAATTCTTCTAACACATGATCTGGCGGGAACCGCACCCAATAACGTCCCTCTTCATCACGACCAAGGGCGAGCGATACATGACGATTACCTAAGTGATAGCCAAGTCGTCCCAATGCCAAACCGCTCTCAACATAAGCGGTAGTAACTGGTTCATCAGCGGCAAACACTTGGACGATCTCACCGCTGCTCGCTTGTAGTAAATTACCATGACGCAGTACCGGACCACGATCAAGGAACAAGCCAACATCGAGGCCACTATCAGTCACTGCTTTTAAGCGGCCACGTATGCGCAGCTCATAAGGTAGCGTTAGGGTGTCGTGTACATCGGCCTGAGTGCTGCCGTCGATTCTTTTTATTAATTCAAGCATATTGATATCCTTACAAGTGCTCTAAAACAAATGATAGCGTTGGGCTAATGGCAATTCTGACAGGGGCTCACACGTTAATAACTCGCCATCTGCGCGAACTTCATAAGTTTGTGGGTCTACTGTCAGCTCTGGGCAGGCATCATTGAGCTTCATATCGCTCTTACGCATTTGGCGAACGTTTTTACATGCAACCAGCCTGCTCTTTAGACCAAGCCGTTCTTCTAAGCCTGTATTCATTGCCGCTTGACTGACAAAAGTGATTCGAGTGGCAGCGGCAGCACGACCAAGTGCACCAAACATACGGCGATAATGCACTGGTTGCGGCGTAGAAATAGCCGCATTGGGATCACCCATTGCAGCGCCCGCTATCATGCCGCCTTTGAGGATAATTGATGGCTTAACGCCAAAAAAGCCCGGCTTCCACAATACCAAATCTGCCAGCTTATCCACTTCGATAGAACCAACTTCATGACCAACGCCATGAGTGATGGCTGGATTTATAGTGTATTTAGCAATGTAGCGCTTCACACGGAAGTTATCCGTCCCGCGTTCCTCATCTTCTGGTAACAGACCACGTTGTAGGCGCATTTTGTGCGCAGTTTGCCAAGTGCGGCACACTACTTCGCCAATACGGCCCATCGCTTGTGAGTCAGATGAAATCATCGAAATCACCCCCATATCATGGAGGATGTCTTCGGCCGCAATAGTCTCGCGGCGGATACGCGAATCGGCAAAGGCGACGTCCTCTGGGATACTTGGGTCTAGATTATGGCACTCCATCAACATATCGAGATGCTCATCAACGGTATTAATCGTATAAGGGCGTGTCGGATTGGTAGATGATGGTAAGACGTTGGGCAGGCTACAAGCGACGATAATATCGGGCGCATGACCACCACCAGCACCTTCAGAATGGTAGGTATGAATACAGCGATCTTTAAACGCCGCTACTGTATCTTCTACAAAGCCTGACTCATTTAAGCTATCGGCATGAATAGCAATCTGTATATCATAGCGATCGGCCACATCTAAGGCATTGCTAATAGAGGCTGGAGTCGCGCCCCAATCTTCATGGATTTTTAGACTCATTGCGCCCGCTTCTACTTGTTGCACCAGCGCTTCTGGCGTGCTAGCACTACCTTTACCAAGAAAACCAATATTAATGGGCAGGTCATCCACGGCTTGCATCATTTTGCCTAGATGCCAGGGACCTGGGGTATGAGTGGTCGCGATTGAGCCAGTCGCTGGTCCCGTACCGCCGCCAATCATAGTCGTTAGGCCACTCATTAATGCTTCGTCCACCTGCTGCGGACAAATATAATGCACATGAGTATCGACAGCACCTGCCGTCAAAATCTGACCTTCACCGGCTATAATTTCGGTACCAGGGCCAATGACGATATCGACATCAGGTTGGGTATCAGGGTTGCCGGCTTTTCCTATAGCAGCGATGTGGCCATTTTTTAGACCCACATCGGCTTTCACGATACCCCACCAGTCGATAATGATAGCATTGGTAATGACGGTATCCATCACGGCATCGTCGCAGCGCTGACTTTGCCCCATACCATCACGAATCACTTTGCCACCACCGAACATAACCTCTTCACCATAATGCGTGTAGTCTTTTTCGATCTCAATCCACAGCTCAGTATCGCCTAAACGAATTCTATCGCCAGTCGTTGGACCATACATATCTGCATAAGCTTGGCGAGTAATTTTCATAAGTTCGCTCCTGAGTCTGAGTTTTGGTTCTGACCCTGATCCTGATCTAAGGGACCCATTACCTCACCACGGAAACCATAAATATGGCGTAAGCCTGAAAAAGGAATTAAGGGTACATCACGGTGTTGACCCGGCTCAAAACGTATCGCCATACCTGCCGCAATTGCCAAGCGGTGCCCGTAAGCTTTTTTTCGGTCGAAATCTAGAGCTGCGTTGGTCTCGGCAAAGTGATAGTGAGAGCCGACTTGGATAGGACGGTCACCCGTGTTTGCGACGTTGATAGTGATAGGTTCACGATCGACACATAACTCAATGTCATCGCTCTTTAGCTGATATTCACCAGGAATCATAGCAAGTCTCCTCAGACAATAGGGTTATGAACGGTCACAAGCTTTGTGCCGTCGGGAAAGGTTGCCTCAACTTGCAGGCTTTCGATCATCTCAGCGATACCATCCATGACGTCATCTCGGGTAAGGATTTCGCGGCCTGCACTCATCATCTCTGCCACGGTACGGCCTTCACGCGCGCCTTCCATAATGGCGCAACTGATCAGCGCTATTGCTTCAGGATAATTCAGTTTGAGGCCTTTAGCTTTGCGGCGCTCAGCAAGTAGCCCTGCGGTAAACAATAGCAATTTATCTTTGTCTCTTGGCGTTAATTCCATCGCTGACTCCTTCTTATATTATGGTTATCGTTATTGTTTTATTAAAAGCCTATGTCATTAGAAGGCTTATGTTATTAATTATTAATAAATAGACAGATAAAAGCGTTTGGCAGCCCCCAAGCAAATGCTTGGGCATCAATCGTTAAGTCAACCAAATTCGTGGTGTGATAGCGTTGTGTCCGGTCAATCGCGGACGTAGCACTTCTCGCGCTTGCTGGAATAACTCCCACGCTTCGTTACGCTCTACGCCTAAATAGCGTAGCAGCAATACGCCGCGACGATAGGTAACTGCCCAGTGATCGGCAGCGGGTATATGCTCACGTAGTGCAGTGATGGCCTCTAACGGATCGTCCATTCCAACCGCCCATAATGTCGCATGCACGGTGGCGCCGCCCTGCCCCCACATGCCAGCGAATCTGGGATGATCTGGATCTATGCATTGGCGCTCTATCCATAATGGACGACCATTACGAGTAAGTTGAAAACGCTGTTCGAGGCGACCACTGACGAAAGGCAGCTTGCTGGCAGGGCGACCAAGACCGAGAATCTCCCACCCCAAGCATTTAGCATTGTCTTCTAAATCAATGATGATGGTCTGCTCGCCGCGAGAGCCATTAAAAGCCAACGTTTCTTGTGGTAGCCATTCTAAAGTAGCGTCATTAGCAATTTTTAGATAGGTATGCTGATTCCAAGCAACGCCATTGCTATCAGCTTTATAAAGCTTATTGGCAGCAGTTGTCGTTAGCAAAGTATGCGCGTTTGACGCTACAGTGACATCGATGTTGAGCGTATCACCGCTAGCGATACCACCTGGTGGATGTAGCAGATAGACATGACAGCAACCATCGCGACCTTCAGGGTAGAATGGTCTTTGGACACGTAAGGGACCATAATGGCGCGCTATATTCATACGAGTGATATGGGTATCACCATCAGCATGAGCCCCAAACCCCAACGTCAAAAATGCTGCCCAATGACGGTTGGCATCGAAGTGGTGTCCTGAGTCTGTAGCGGTTTGTTGTATTGTAGAACTATCGGATAATGTCATCATTCCATCAATTCCCTTTTTATAAACCCAGCGCGACATATATCGCTGAATCGTCACCTAATCGTCCTGATAGGCAGGTAATGAACTTAAGCAAAATGATCAAAATCGTTCACGTGCGCAGGTAAGGTTGACAACACTGGCTTAACAGCCATTAATGAATGTCAAAGTATAGGCATTGATTGCCTCAAAACTGTAAAGTAATAATCGTCAGATCAAACATCAAAATATTAGATATATCCTTTAGTATGTTTTGGCGTTGATTATTCTATGCGTAAAAAACGCTTATGAAATAGCCTATACTCTATAACTCTTATAGGCCATTCGTATAGGCTTGTCAAGATAATACTGGGAATATAGCGAAGGGTAAACTATGGTTGAATCTAAGTCATATCAATGAGTTAAATCGGTACAATTAATCAAATCACAACTCACGCCAGTGCAACCACAAGCGTGTGTCCAACTCAAACTGATGATAATCTGGCTCCATGTGGCAGCATAATTGATAAAAAGCCTTGTTGTGCTCATGCTCTTTAAAATGCGCCAATTCATGAACGACTATCATGCGTAAAAACTCAGGTGGCGCTTCTTTAAATAAGCTCGCTACCGTAATACTGTTATGCGATTTTAGCTTACTGCCTTGTACGCGAGACTGGGTAGTATGAATACCCAGCGCATGCTTAAGAACTTTTAACTTACTGCTATAACTGACATTCGATAATGGGCCAATTTTGCGCATAGATTGGTTTTTTATGTCGTTTATATATTGATACAGCGCCTTATCGCTTTGCACTTGGTGCTGATCAGGGTATTTATTTTCTAGGTACTCTCCTAGCCTGCCCTCACTGATGAGCAGTGCCGCTTGAGTTTGAATTTGCTCAGAGTAATGAGCAATGTACTTGAGTGTGGTCACAAATTTATCCTTTGCTAATGCTTATTTTTCTAATATTTTATTTGCCACTATTTTGCAGTTTCTCTTTATCGATTCTATCTTATATCTCCTATTGACCTATAGCCAGTTCATAAATAAACCCCATAAGCTGCATTCAACTTATGGGGTCATATAAAAGACAATCTCGTCACTACATATAGCCAGTTAACATCTAGCCAATTAACGCTCTAAATGTAGATACTGTAGATGGCACTCGTACTGATGTAGAATATCGACCAGCACTTGCTCCTTGGTGTAGCCAACCAAGTCATACTCTTGCGAACCATCACTCAAGAACACTTCAGCACGGTAGTAAAATTCTGCATGCTTGGTCGAAGTATTCAGCGTAAAGTTAGGACGCTCAGCTTTGATGAGATTAACTTCATACACAAAGTCATCTTCATCGCCATGACCGACACGCAGTTTTACGCCATCTATCTGACCTTCATCTTGACCCTTACCAGCATCTATACTTTCACTGATATTATCAAGATTACGAATATCTAAAGAAGTGTTAAGACCGCCTGCTTTCAGCTCTTTTTCAACCTCGGTCATCGCTGGCATGACAGTATTTTGCAAAAATCTTTCAACTTGTGCGTGCCCTGGGAAGCTGACAATACGTTGCAGACGTGCTTTCCAGCTCTTACCGCTATCTAGCACGTTTGCAGTGCCAAGGGTGCTGGCTTTACGTTTATTACCTTCTTCTTTTAATGAGGTCCACATCGACATCATGTAAAGAACTAAAATAAGCGAGAACGGCAAACCGGCAATCACAGAAACGGACTGTAATGATGCAAAGCCACCTGCGAACAGTAAGCCTAGGGTAATCAAACCCGTTGCCGCCGCCCAAAACAAACGCAGCCATACAGGCGCGTCAGTATCATTGGTCATGCCTCTCGAGCTTAGGTTCGCGAGTACCAAAGCGCCGGAGTCAGCTGAAGTCACAAAGAATATAAGACCAATAACCACGCCAGCAAATGATAAAATATCACTGTAAGGAAAGTACTCAAACAAGGCAAACATGCCCATCGCTGCATCATTGACTGCAATTTCGCCAAGCTCAGTTGCACCATTGGCGACTAGGTCTATGGCTGAATTACCAAAGATAGAGAACCATGCAAAGATGAAACCTAGCGGGATAAACATCACGCCAAATACAAACTCGCGCAAAGTACGACCACGGCTAATACGCGCAATAAATAAGCCTACAAACGGTGCCCAAGCAACCCACCATGCCCAGAAAAATATCGTCCAGCCTGATTTCCAATCGGCACCAGCAGTACCGTCATAAGCATAGACATCGAATGTTTTGAAAACGATGGTTTGGAAATATTGACCGATACTTTGGGTAAAAGTGTTGAGCAAATAAATCGTATTACCCAGCACCAATATGGCAATCAATAGCAAAATTGACGCCAGCATATTGAATTCAGATAGACGGCGTACACCTCGCTCTACACCAGTCATGGCAGAGATAGCGGCAGCAGCGACCACGCCCAAGATAATCAGGCTCTGCACCATTTTGCTCGACTCGATACCGAAGACATGGGTCAAGCCTGCATTGGCCTGCAACACGCCGATACCTAAGCTAGTCGCAATACCCATCAGCGTACAGACGACACCAAAGGTATCAATACCATCGCCCAGCCAGCCCTTGATTAGGCGCTCGCCAAAGACAGGGGTTAGCGGTGAACGTAGCGCTAACGGCATGTTTTTACGATAAGCAAAGTACGCCAATGCCATCCCGATCAAGGCATAAATGCCCCAGCCGTGCAGACCCCAATGTAAAAAAGTCTGCGATAGCGCTTCACGCATAGCCGCCTCACTGGCAGGCTCGAGTCCCGTATGCGGCGTCAAATAATGCATTAATGGCTCAGAGGCACCAAAGAACAATAAATCAATGCCGATACCAGCAGAGAACAGCATTGCCGCCCATGCTAAAAAGGGAAACTGGGCTTTTTCGTGGTCTTGACCTAACTTGATGTCGCCGTATTTTGAAAAACCAACAAACAAGGCAAATATACTATAAGCGGCGACCACTAGCATGTAATACCAGCCAAAGCTCTCTGATACCCATGCCATGCCATTACTTAGTAATGTCTCACTATAATCTGGAAACGCTATCGTCCAAATAATTAATAAAATAGAAACTATTGCTGAGCCCAAAAAAACGGTCTTATTTAGACTCAGAGATTTCGTCGCATCTTCTGATGGCGAACTGTACATAAAAGACCTCAATAGGTAAATGAAACACAGTCTGATATTGCTTTGTCCGTCATAAACTGACGACTCATCGCCACATTATGTCTCCATAAATGCATGACGCACAAAGCAGTACCAATCAATAACAATTTGCTAAGCAATGAAATCCACCCTTAGCAAAACCTCAAAAACTAACAATACAAACTGAAATAACGGTCACGCTATAATCCGGTAAAAATAGGAAAGACAGAAAAGATATAGCGCGAACAGAGTAGCACTGATAAAAAAGACCTTTACTTTGAAAGGCCTTCTTGTTGAAATTATCCAATAGTGTCCAATAGCTTAGACAGTCGTTTAAACAACAGAGCTGTAATCACGCATCGGCTCGGCTCTTAGCGGAGCGCCATTGGCGACATAATAATCTGCCGTCGAGCGCGGTAATTGCTTGCCGCGCATCTTATCAACGATTTTTTCTGCCAGCATAATCGTGGTCGCGTTAAGGTTACCACTAATTATATTTGGCATGATAGAAGCATCAACGACTCGTAAGCCACTAATACCATGCACCAGCCCTTCTCCATTGACTACCGAATCATTGCCTTCGCCCATCGGACAAGTACAAGATGGGTGATACGCCGTCTCACTGTGGTTACGAACGTACTCATCCAACTGCGCATCGGTCACCAAATCATCGGTCGGCGCAATAGCACGTCCGCGATAAGGATCGAGTGCTGGCTGATGCATAATCTCACGAGTGATACGCATCGCAGCGCGGAACTCCTGCCAGTCTTGCTCATGAGACATATAGTTAAATAAGATACTCGGATGAGCGCTTGGATCTTTTGAGGTCAACTTGACGCGGCCACGACTTGGCGAGCGCAATGAACCTACGTGTGCTTGAAAACTATGAGAGTTCACCGCACTGCGGCCATCGTAACGCACCGCTAACGGCAAGAAATGATACTGGATATTAGGATGGGTAAACTTCTCATCAGTACGGATAAAGCCGCCACCTTCAAACTGATTGGAGGCGCCAAGTCCCGTCCCCATAAACAACCATTCAGCACCAATCGCTGGCTTATTCCACCATTTATTGGCAGGTGCGATCGAGACCGGCAACTTACATTCGTACTGCATATACAGCTCTAGATGGTCTTGTAAATTATTACCGACACCCGGTAAATCTAAAATCTCAGTCACGCCTACATCTTTAAGCCATTGACCAGGACCAATACCTGAACGCTGCAACAGTTGCGGTGAAGCAATCGCGCCAGAAGAGACAATCACTTCACGAGATGCGTAAAAGTTTTTGGTTTGACCTTGGTGTTCTACTTTAACGCCTACGGCACGCTTGCCATCGAACAAAATCACATCGGTCAATGCACCAGTTAAAATGGTGATATTGCTACGCGGTTTGGCACGGTCAAGATAACCGCGAGCCGTTGATGCGCGGCGACCATTGGGCGTCACAAAACGATCCATTGGCCCAAAGCCTTCTTGCTGATAACCGTTTAGATCATCTGTGCTTGGATACCCAGCTTGCACGCCCGCTTCAATCATCGCTTCAAACAGCGGATTGACTCCTGGCTTTGAAGTGGTCATCTCAACCGGACCACCGACGCCATGATAATCATTCTCGCCAGCGTCGCAGTTTTCTAGCTTTTTAAAGTAAGGCAGACAGTCTGAATAAGTCCAATCTTCTAAGCCTTTGATTTTCGCCCAATCGTCAAAATCGAGCGCATTACCACGGATATAGCACATACCATTAATCAATGATGAGCCACCAAGCCCTTTACCGCGACCGCAGTCCATCACGCGATTATTCATATTCGGCTCGGGATCGGTTTTGTATCCCCAGTTATAAGTGGTGCCTTGTAACGGCATCGCGAGCGCTGCTGGCATCTGGGTGCGAAAGTCTAGGCGATGGTCTGGACGACCCGCTTCTAACAGCAACACCTTAATGTTGGCATCTTCGGTCAAGCGCGTGGCCAGCACATTTCCGGCTGAGCCTGCACCGACAATGATGTAGTCATATTCAGGTGTGGTTGTTGTCATAAAATGCTCCATAATATTGAAAAATAAATCATTTAATATCAGTAAAATTGAATCAAAAGGACAAATTAGCCCAAATGAATCAATCTTACTGATTAAGAATTTTCTCAATACAGTTTATTAAAATACCGATTCAAACGCACCCAACTCTACTTGGATAGATTTGGTCTGTGTATAGTGCTCAAGGGCTTCAATACCATTCTCACGGCCAATACCCGAATGCTTATAACCACCCACTGGCATTTGCGCAGGTGATTCACCCCACGTATTTAGCCAGCAAATACCCGCTTCAATCTGACCGATTACTCGATGTGCGCGAGTCAAATCAGCGGTCACGACCCCTGCTGCCAAGCCGTACTCGGTATCATTGGCACGGCGAATGACTTCTTCTTCGGTCTCATAAGTCAATATCGACATCACTGGGCCAAAGATTTCCTCGCGTACAATAGTCATATCATCGCTGCAATCGGTGAACACAGTTGGTGCGACAAACGCGCCATTGGCAAGTTCGCCTGAGGTGATACGTTCGCCGCCAGTCAATACACGCGCGCCGCCCTCTTTACCTTGCTCGATATAGCCAAGCACTCTCTCCATGTGCGTAAAGCTGACCATTGGACCCATATTGATGTTCTCGTCCATTGGATCGCCGAGCTTAATACGCTCAACACGCGTTAAGATAGCTTGCTCAAACTTGGCTTGTAGCGCTTTAGGGATAAACACGCGCGTGCCATTGGTACAGACCTGACCACTGCTATAAAAGTTCGCCATCATTGCGATGTCAGCAGCGGTATCGATGTCAGCGTCTTCAAATATGATTAATGGTGACTTACCACCAAGCTCTAAGGTCACGTCTTTAAGCGACGATGATGCTGCGCTCGACATGACTTTTTTACCAGTCGGCACACCGCCCGTAAACGATACTTTGGCGATATCAGGATGCTGGGTTAATGCTTCGCCCACTTCGTAATTACCTTGCACGACGTTAAAAACGCCATCTGGCAAACCCGCTTCGGTAAATATTTCTGCTAGTTTTAAAGCAGTTAATGGCGTGACTTCTGATGGTTTAAAAATCATCGCATTACCTGCGGCCAATGCAGGTGCAGCTTTCCACATGGCGATTTGAATAGGATAGTTCCACGCACCAATACCGGCGACGACGCCGAGTGGCTCCTGACGCGTATAAACAAAGCTGCTATCACGCAGCGGAATCTGACGACCTTCAATCATTGGTGCAAGCCCTGCATAATATTCAACGACATCAGCACCGGTTACGATATCGACATACTTGGTCTCAGAGTAAGCTTTACCCGTGTCTTTGGTCTCAAGTAACGCCAGAACATCATTACGCTCGCGCAATATCTCAACTGCCTTTGACAAAATACGGCCGCGCTCAACTGCTGTCATCGCTGCCCATAGTTTTTGGCCTTGTTGCGCCGCTTTTACCGCTTCATTAATCTGCTCAGCAGTCGTTTGCTGAATGGTCGCCAGCACCTCACCAGTCGCTGGATTAATATCGTCAAAGGTAGTTAACGAGTCGTCGACAGCCAGATAACGACCGTTAATATAAGCGGTCTGCGTTTGTGTTAAATCAATAATGTCTTGTAAATTATTTACGTTTGTCTGAGTAGTTGTCATAAGTTTTCCTTAGGGCGACTGAAGCTTTATAAAAAAGCGTTAAGTAAATCATGCCGTCATGGGTTAAAGGTTAAATTTTCTGCGTGCGTGTTATTGATCAAAGCTGTTTGTCAAAATCAGTTATCAAGGCTGTTTATCAAAGTCTTGCTGCGTCATATTTATCAGGCGCTTACGCAATGAGATTTTGTCCGAGATATCGATACCTGAAAAGTCCGAGAGCCAAATACCATCGGCAACCAGACGCACCATACATAGCGTTTCAGTATTGTCGGTATCAGCGTGCTTTTTTAGCTGCTCATTTGACCACTCAGCCCAACGTTCACGCAGCATCCGATCTCCTAGCATCAGCACATACAGCGTGGCTTGGCTATTAAACTCGGCTTGGCCTTTTTCGCCCAAGCTAATCGTGGCATCGATATAAGCGCGGGTAAAAGAGCCATAGCGGACAGGGTCCTTTGCCATGGCTTGATTAACTTCTGCCTCAAACTTGGCCATCGCGTCATAAAACACCTCCAAGATAAGCGCATCTTTGGTAGCAAAATGATGCATCACTCCGCCTTTGGTCACGCCGACAGCATCCGCCACCGCTTGAAAGGTCACTTTAGATAAACCCTGCTCTAGCGTGATACGTGCTGCCTCATCAAGCAGCGCCCGCCGTACGAGTTCTGGCTGTTTTTTACGTTTATGCGCGTTCTGTATTTCCATTTTTATTTCCATGTTCATTTTCCCCTACCTGTCAGTGCACCACAGAATTAGACAGTAAGTTCATCACCACCACACCACCAACAATCATCGCAATGCCTACCACTGCTGCTGTATCAAGGCTTTGCTTAAAAAATACGATACCAACGAGCGAGGTCAGCACGATACCCAGTCCACCCCACAGCGCATAAGCGATGCCAAGTGGAATGGTCTTGAGGGTTTGGGTCAATAAATAAAACGAGATGGCATAAAGCACACCCATAATCAGGGTTGGCACCAAACGCGTAAATTGCTCTGACTTGACTAAAAACGTCGTGCCAACCACTTCACAAATGATAGCAATCGCGAGATAACCGTAAGCAATAGTGGTAGGACTCATAATTAAATTACCTGTTTTAAATCAAGCATATTCTCTCGATTGAGCGTAAAAGGGCCAATAATAAAATGTATCAATACATTTTAAAGAAACCATACAGACGGTATTTTATACAAATATTCCAGTAATGTGAAGGGTAAGTTTTTATCATTTGTCATTTATACAGCAGATAACGACGTACATTTAAAATGAGCAGAGAAAAATACGCTTCTCAAATATTACGCGAGTTAAACAAAAAATAGAGTCATACCTAAACGTGGATGACTTTAATACCATCCAATAAACCGTTTAAATATCACTCTATTATTTTATATAGTAATGTAATTAGTTATATTTTATCTACAAAACTAAGCCAGCTCTAAGCTCATCTTAGGACCGAATGGCTCATAACGAACATTGTCTACTCCATGCTCGAGTTTCATCAGCCCATCAATCATACTTTCCATAAATGGCATCGACCCGCACACATAAATATCAGCAGGCTTTGGTAGAGTAGCAAGATAACGTTCATCAAGTATTTGTCCCGCGTCAAAATAGAAAATATTTTTTTCAACGTTTGCTGCTGACTCTAAAAGCTTATCAACCTCAATATCAAAGGCGTGATGATGTTTATTTTGGCAAGCATATACCCAAATGATAGGTCGCTGTGAGTTCGCAGTTACTTGCGCCTCTAACATCGATAAGATGGGCGTAACACCAACGCCAGCACTAATCAGTACTAATGGCACATCGTTTTGCTGCACCATATCTTGGTTGAGCTCAAAGTCACCAGCAGGGGCAGATAATAAAATGGTATCGCCGACCTCTACCTCATCATGTAAATGGTTGGAGACCAAACCATAATGCTCATTGCGATTGTCGCGTCTGACGGCAAACTGAATGCCTGTATCAGTGTTGGCAGAATATAAAGAGTAATGACGTAGTGCAACATGATCACTGTCTTTTGGATCTGTTTTTACCGTGATATATTGACCAGCAGTAAGGTTGAGCTTACTTAGGTCAATGTCTTGACTGTCCTCTGCATTATCATTGACAGGAACGACGGTAAAGGCGGCGATATCGGTGGCTGCAGCCACCTTTTCAACGACCTTAAAGGGCGCAAAACCTTCCCACATTTCTTGCTTATACATGCTCTTTTCGAGCTGAATAAAGACGCCAGCAATCTCATCATAAGCTTCAGTCCAAGCGTCGATGATGTCGTCATTAGCCGCCTCCCCTAACACTTCCTTTATCGCGCCAAGTAGATGCTTACCTACGATCGGATAATGCTCTGGCAAGATCTGTAAGGCGCGGTGCTTATGACTGATTTGGGTTACTTGCGGTAGCAAAATAGCCAAGTTTTCAAGGTGCTTGGCAGCGGCCAAAACTGTGGTCGCAAGGGCAGTCTGCTGGCGACCTAGCTTTTGATTGGTCTCGTTAAAAATGTCTAACAGCTCAGGATGCTCTTCAAACATATTATGATAAAACACGGTGGTAATCGCAGTGCCATGCTCTTCAAGCACAGGTACGGTTGCTTTTACAATCTCTATCGTTTTTGGTGACGCCATGATATTTTCCTTGATGTTTCATTATATTGATAAGTTGAGGTACTGACACCGGTAACAGCGCCTAAAGTTTTGAGTATTAATCAAATCTTGTTAGAACGATTACTCAAAGTATAATTCGCCTATTTCTTAAAAGTTCATTTAAAATGAATCTTATATTATTTCTATAAAAATATCAATCTGTATTGCGGTCATGTCTGCTTCTACTTTTACTACAGCTCATGTTTATAGGCATAAAAAAAGCCCCAATCTTTAAAATTAGGGCTTTCGAATCTGGTAGGCGTAACTAGATTCGAGATAGCGACCTCTACTATGTAAAGGTAGGTCAAGTAACCGCTCTTAAATGATAGAATGTTACCTATACTGCTTATAAGCTTCTAGATAACGATATATTGATAATATGTTAATGTACATTAAACCGTAAGTAATGGTTAATAATTTACGTTAATGGTTACTATGTCAGAATAAACATCAGGTTTTACATCGGTATTTGGTACAGTCACGTATACAGTATGTGTTTGGGATGTGCCATTGCCTTGACCTGCGACGCCATTGGTTAAAGTAGCATAAGTGTTACCATTATTGCCCCATACCGTACCACTCTCATTCGATTGAAGTTGATAATGTACCACATCAATATCACCTCTGGTTCCCCTCATGGCTCCAACACCATTATTATTGACTACTCCCTTATACGCAGCAGGCGCTAAACCAATGTTGTAGGATGTCTCATTAGTGCAGTTGACATTGATAAGATTAGATGCTGTTCCTGATATAGGTGTAGTGGTCGCAGCAACTCTACCAAGATTTAAAGCTCCCGTTGTAGTAACAGCACAGTATGCATTAACAGAAGCCTTACTGTCATACGGAAACTCATAGGTTGAAGTTGAGTTGTCTACGGCAATACAATTGGCTGGAGCTCTCCTTCCCTCTATTGAATTGACGGTCATAACCACTTGGTTCTGAAGCGCGTAATTACCTGCAATAAGCTTGGTTTGTCCAGCAACAACCTGAGCATATACCGTAATACTACCAGTAATAGTCGTGTTGTTACTTCTCGTCAATATCAATTGTAGCGGTTCATCATCTGTAATTGGCTTAGTGAAGTTTGGGTCAGAGAATAAACTGAAAGCTAATAATGAATTACTTGGTCCGAGCAGTTCATAATGACGGTTGGAATTTAAAGGTCCAAAAGTGTAGCAAATTCGAGCAGTTGAATCACGTCCCTCACTCCCTTTGCATTCATAATTAAGAGTTGTCGAAGTCGTAGCCGAACTGGATAAAGGATCAACGACACCAAAATTTAAACTGTTGATGTTGTTTACACTACCTGACTGGGTACAACTAACGGGTCCAGAGCCAATATCAGCGAATGTAGTTGCAGGCTTAGCTAGGAAAAATATAACCAATACCATAAGAAGTATGTAATACCATTGCAGTCGTAACATTACTGTACCTTATGGCAGACAAGAGGACCTATGAGCGGAATCTCGCCACCTTGCTTGGTATAACGAAATTTTACTGTGCAAATACCATTAGAAGGCGTAGTAATCTCCAATATATTTTCCTCATCTAAAGTGTCTAGATATACTTCTCCATCAAAACCTATCACTGACGTCTGAGCCTCATCATTAGACAGTATTTTCACTTGACTACCAAGCGCAATCGGCTGATACGCGCTGTCTGTTAAAATGATAGTTGCGGAGCGGACCGGTGCAATATCAAAGGCTACCATCACTCCTGTGCAATCCATCGGCGTTGCTTCAATACTCACTTTATTGATACGCGTATCAGCAGGCAACTGCATAGGGTCAATACCAATTTTATTGTTTTGATAGGCATTAAGTGACGTTACTAGTAAGAGTCCCTGTTTATTGGTAGTACCGACGGGGTTATTTTGTAACAGAACGGGCACATTAGCGATATCTCCTGTAGATACTACGGCAAAACCATTATCTATTTGGCGAGCAGGAAATATACCGCCACCCATCATTACTAATGATCCTATACCACTGGCATAAGTAGCATACTGATTATCAATACTGCTGATTCCACCTTGTACTCGTCCGTATCGTCCAAGATAACTTAACTCAGCCAATGCACTAACACTATTATAATTTTCTATGTTTTTATCTAAAAGTGTAGCAGAGTTGGTAGCTGCGCTACGCCTTACCTGCGCACGCCAGTCAATACCGCCTGATCTTTCGACTGATTTTGAAATATCAGCAATCAAGACGTTATGCTCGTCTGTGTGTTGCATACTACTACTTATCGACATATTGCGATCCAGAGATAAAGAGGCCCCAATGGAAATATTACTATTAGCAGAATGATTAAGATCATGATTGTAATTCATGTTTAGGCTCATGCTCTGACCAAAGGCTTTAGACCAATAGGCACTAACGAATTTTGTAGACTCCATCTCAGCTTGAGCAGTCTGATTATAACTTAACCCAAAACTTCCTAAGGACTGTGAACTATAGCCAGTTGAGATTTGCTCGCTACGTCTTACAGGTGCAGCGCCATACTGTGAGCCCACATCACGGTATACACCATGAGTACCCAATGCGTTAAAACCCATACTAAATCTATTGTTATTCCAGGAATAGTTAGTACTATATTGTATACCGTTCTCTCCCTGACTCTCGCTACCAGCTATCGAAGCAAACAAAATACCACCTGCGCGTCCTAGTAGCCAAGTCCCACCAATACCTGCATTACTAAGTCCATGAACTACCTCGGCATGGGCTTCTGCGGTAAAATTATTGTTTATTCCATAACGCAATGTACCACTGGCAGCAATATTGTCATCATAATCAAAAGAGTCAATCCCATAACTTTCACGAACTGCTCCAAGCTCTAGTGACCAGTCAAGTAATTCTGGTTGTAGCAAACGATGAGTATCATATAAAGAATAATTAAGAGTCGTGCTCTGACCTAGTGCATCTGTCACCACTAGTTGAGCAGTACCGGCACCACTAATGCTAGGTGCAGATTTTAGCTCAAAAGGACCTGCGGGTACTTGGCCGCTATAGTGTTCAAGGCCATTGACATACAATTCCACCTTGGAAGGTAAGGTAGCTGACCCAAAAAATGACGGCAAAGGTGTGGTTGATCGATAGGGTTGTAGATCAAAGTTGGTACCAATCTGCAGACCTCCCAAACGTGTAGAACGCGTCCAAGACAGTGCACCTGTGAGAATATCACCTGCACGAACTGTCAGTAACTTGTCAGGGAACGACTGACTCCAGCTCGTATCCAACCTTACCGTTTGACCTTTCCATTCACCGTCAAGACTGACACTATCAGCAGAACGATTGCCAGTAGTTAAAGCAGTAGAACTAACTACACCGTGGGCATTAAACGCGCGCAATTCAGTATAAGCGCTTAGATTTTTGGCATTTTGATGGTTTTGAGTGGCATGAACATTATAGTTCAATAGAAGACCAGGTGATACGGTTGGTATCGGACGCTTGTTAGTCCGCGTATTACGAATAGTAGTATCTAAATTCAGCATACTAAGAGGCGCAATAAGCTCAAGCGACTGCCGACGCATGTCATAATCAATTTTGAGGTCAGGCAAACTATTAAGTGGAATAGTATCGTCAACATCTTGTGGTAAGATAAAGCCAAGTTGTTGTAGGATAGCAGTAGTTGCCCAAAGGCGATCGTCATGGTAGACAAAGTGAATCAGACCTTTACTTGCACCATTTAGCGTAACGTCCAAATACAAATCCAATCCAGAACTATCGTCAGGGTTATAGTGCTTCGAGTCAGGCTGTACCAGTTTATTATCGTTACTATGTAAATCGTTGGTATTGAAATTTGGGGTGTCTATAGAAGGTTTAGGTGAAAAAGCAGTGTCTTTAACAACACTGCTAGTAGAGATACCTTCAGTTGGAATTGCAGCGTGAATAGTAGAAACTGCATTACTCTGTAAAAAAAGGATTTTAGCGAGCAGTATTATCCAATGTGACGTCGGGTGTCGTCTTTTTACCATTCAGTATAACCTTGAATGTACCCTCTGAGGTTAGAACAGAGGGTGATATTTTCAGTGTCCAATACATAGTTGCACCGGGTAACACATACCCTAGCAAACCTTGATGGAGATCAAGGCTATTGCCAGCTGTATCAACAAAACTCAGACCAGACAGTTTTGCATGCCCATTACCAAGATTACTAACACGTATTTTAATCTGCTCGTTATCCGGCTGCGGATGCATACTCCACTGCAACTGCGGACTCGTCTTGTTAATTCCCAAGGGCTGTACAAACACTGGTAGTGAGTAGCTTAAAGCAAACTGTAGGCCACTCGTTTGTTCTGGTAATTTGACTGGTATCTCATTAATCAAAATCCGATAAGAACCCTCTACAGCATCTGTACCTTGTGGCGGTGCTTTGGCACGGATAATACGCACCAACTGCTGCTCACCTGGTTTTAGCTCTGTCATAGGTGGACTCACTAATAACTCTCGCGAAGGAACGAGTTGATCACCTGTATCGTCTTGCATCCATCGATGTATCCGCACTTGTGCGTTTATCACATGATTACTAGAGTTACTTAGTGTCAAACCACTAGCATTCTCTCGAGCTTGTAAGCTTAAAGAGATAGGAGAGACTTGAAGACCAGCTGCCATTGCCATACCAGAATAAAGTATGGCTCCTGCAAACAGAGTTGGGCGTACTATACGACATAACCGAAGAGCTAACATGGTATTAATAGGCTACTGATACGTTAATAGTGTCACTATAAACACCAGGTATTACGTCAGCGTCATCAGTCACTGTTAGATATATAGTGCTAGTAATACCAGTCTTGTAGTCAGTCGCTGCAGCAGTGGTAAGTGTATTACCAGTACCTCCCCAAGCAGCGCCTTCAGCTGAGCCAGAAGTCAACTTATAAGCAATTAGTTCTCCTGCAAGTTCTGAATTTCCTAAATTACCAGTACCATTGACGCTATTAGTTGATGATGGTATTAAGCTAATAGTAGCAGAGTCACCTTTAGAACAATTTACAGTTAAATCAGTAGATTGTGTTACTGCGGCAGTCGCTTGACCCGCTTCAGTATTATTAAGCGTAACAGCTAGAGGTGCTGCACTTATAGTACATATAGACTCAACCTCCATGTTAACGTCAAAGCTACTGGTTGCAGGGCTGGAAGCAGCATTCGCACTAGTAATAGCAGCTACGCTACCGAATAGAAATAAAGTTGCAGTTTTTGCAAATTTCTTAAATTGCATGGTAAATCTCCAGATATTATAAATCTTGTGGTATAAAAATAATATATAAAAACAAATAATTGTTTATTATATTCATTTACAATCGTAATTTACTTTTTATCTTACTGTAACCTTATAGTACAATTAATATACTTTAAAAGTACAAATAACATATATTTAGTTTAATAAATATACAAAAAAGCATTATATCTTGCTATTTGTGTCTATATTGTAACGTACTCTGTATACACTTGCATACTGAAATTTTCAGTTATTATTCGTCTTTTGTTTATAGTAGATTATTAGCATGATTAATATCATAAATAATGACCAGAAAACAATTTGAATATATTTTTGACAATAATACCCCTCATATACCCTTTATCTTTTATATATAACTAAACCGATGCACCTGAAATTTGAATTCGCTGAGAAAACTGCAAAGATAAATTTGTAGGTTAATTGCTTATTTAGGTTTTTGTCATGAGTAAGAAAACAAAATATTGTAAAAAGGAGTTTTTAATGGGATTTGCAGGTAGCGATATTAATGTAAGGAATGCTGTTGTATAACTAAGGTATGCAGTACAAAGTATTATTTAACTTTTTAGATGTCTTAAAGATAAATAAATTTTTATTATCATAGAGTGTCACGAAAGAACTTTCCGCTACAACCCATATTTTACAGACAAAAAAAGCCCCAATTATAAAGATTAGGGCTTTCGAATTTGGTAGGTCAAGCAACTACTCTTAAACAACATAATGCCGTACATTGATTATATTAAAAATCATCAATTGGTGTAATGCTTGAAATAGGATTTCATAGTGTCTATCGTTTTGAATATATTACAGACTATACCAAACTGGCACTTAGTAGGCTTATTTGCCGCTGGTATGATTGCTTTTATCATCTCTACTGTATCTGGTGGTGGCGGTGCCATTTTGCTGATACCAGTTACCTCTTCGATGATAGGGACAGCAGTTGCGCCCCCTGTCATTAATTTGGCTACCCTTATTAGTAACGCCTCACGGCTTTATTTATTCTGGAATGATATCGATTGGTCGTTGACCAAATACTATGTACCAAGTGCCATCGTAGGAGCATGGCTGGCAGCACTGGTCTTTAGTCGTTTAGATGCTGACTGGATTCAGTTATTGGTTGGGGTATTTTTAGTATCTACTATCTTCCAATATAAATTTGGTAAAGTAGATAAAACTTTTGATATGCCAAAAGTAGGCTTTATACCGTTGGGCTTTATCATTGCTTTTATGAGCACGTTAGTAGGTGGTCTTGGACCTATACTTAACCCTTTTTATATGAATGCTGGGCTGGAAAAAGAGAAGTTGATTGCCACCAAAACTACTAATTCCTTTTTTGTAGGTATCGTACAAATCGGTAGCTACGCTTTTTTTGGCGTATTTACTGTCAAACTTTGGGTGTATGGTCTCGTATTAGGACTAGGTGCGGTCGTTGGTAATATCATTGGCAAACGCTTTTTAACAGGAATGAGTATTAGTCAGTTTAGGATAATGCTGCTCATGCTAATGGTAATCAGTGGTCTCATCATGATTATAAGAAACATTAATGTGCTGTTCTAATAAATAATCTAAACCTAGGGGAAGCGTCTTCATCAGCTGTGAGTTAGCTCTTCACTTATTGAGTACTGCCCATTGAGCATCCTATGTTGCTTAGCTTAACTGATGACACACCATAACTATCAAATGATATTGATCTCATAACTGAACTTTTCTGCCAGTCCAAATGACTCTCTATACTCAATAGGATCACCTTCTAAATTCTTAGCAATACGGCATACCTTCACTAAGTTTTCTTGCTTAGTATTGTCCAAATAAGGGTCGATGTGATTGGTTATAAAAAACAAGGTCTCAACGGCAGATGACACAAACTGACCACATTTTGTATAGTAAAACGGATAAAGAAGGTTCTCAAAATCTTCGGGCTCTAAGGTTACAAAAGCTTCGTAACGACTTTTAGGTAGCCAAATTTTTTCACTCAGTAACACGTCATCTTCGACAACACGAACGCGCTCTATATAAATTAGCGCTTTATTTTTACCTATATCTAGTTTTTGATTAATATCATCGATAGCCTCTATCACCATGATTTTTTTGATGATACCGGTCGGCGTTACATAACCAGATTCTTTGTCACGGAACTTAAAAAACCTTAATAATGAACTTCCAAAATCTGGGCGTTTTAAAAAAGTCCCTCTACCTTGCTGCTTTATCAAAACCCCTTCGTCGACAAGTTTTTCAACCGCTTTACGCACGGTTCCTACCGATACTTGGTACTTATCAGCGAATTCTTGTTCACTAGGTAAAGGAGTGTTTTCGTCCCATTTACTCTCTGTTAGTAACGTTTGTATGTGCCATCTTACCTGCTCATATCGTGGCATTTTAAAATTCTTGAAATTATCTATCATTTATTCACCATTATGGAATTTTTATTAAATTTCTCAACTCTTCAAAACATTTTTATTACTTTAAAAAGAAGAATGTGCGCAGTTATTTTTTAAGCTCTAAACCATTTTCATGTTAATCACTTTGATATTAGCGCTAAGCTAAATTTTTCAGTCAATCTTATCTAATTCACGTTACCTTTTTTGTTATCATTCTATGCGATTAGATATGATTCTGAAGATGGACGGTTTTCTAGTGTAGAAAGCTATTTGCCCATACTTGGTCATGTTCTTTAATCTACAAACTGTATATAGCTCTACATCTACTGTTAGGACCAAGGAAAAGCCGTGACTCTCTATATTCTAGCAGCCATAGTGATATGTATTATTTTGGGCTATACCACTAAGATCAATATTGGTCTGTTTGCTATTGCATTTTCCTACCTGATCGGTTGTTTTGGTATGGGACTGAAAGCTTATGAGATTATTGAGCTATGGCCACTCAAAATCTTCTTTGTGATCTTTGCTGTGACCCTCTTTTATAACTTTCCTCTTGCTAACGGCGCTTTAGAAAAGCTGTCTAGTCATCTAATTTATAGGTGTCGCCATTTTCCAGAATTCTTGCCTTTAGTTATATTCTTTGTTGCTACGATCGTGGCAGGCTTAGGCGCCGGTTATTACACTGTCTTGGCCACGATGGCACCTATGATTCTGCTATTGTCTAAACGCACTAACTTAAACCTTGTCATTGCGACCTTATCTGTGAATTATGGCGCGCTCGCTGGTGCTAACTTTATCACTTCACAAAGTGGGGTTATCTTCAGGGAGCTGATGCGCGATGCAGGGGTTGCCAATGACAATAGCTTTACTTATGTTTTAGGAGTGTTTGCCGCTACTTTTGTAATACCTGTGATTCTACTGGGCGGCTATAGCTTGTTCAATGCCAAAAATAGCAAAATCGCGATTCAAACGACGGTGCCAGAGCCTTTTGATAGTAAACAAAAAAAATCTATTGTGCTTATTTTTATCATGATAGCTACTGTGCTTATTGTGCCCATTCTCAATCTACTCATGCCGCAAGTATCGGCGATTGAGTTTTTGAATGCTCGGATTGATATTGGTTTTATCGCTGTTATTTTTGCTTTGATCAGCCTATTTTTAAAGTTGGGTGATGAAAAAGCAGTGATTGCACTCATACCTTGGAACACGCTCATTATGATTTGTGGCGTCGGTATGCTAATTCGCCTCGGCGTAGAAGTCGGTGTCATTTACGAACTGACAGAATGGCTCAGTACCAACGTTCCTATCTGGTTAATACCGATGTTGGTCTTCGTTATCAGCGCTATTATGTCGGTATTTGCTAGTACACTTGGCGTCGTTGCTCCTACTCTATTTCCTATAGTGCTTCCCTTAGCCGTTGCCTCTGGGCTCAGTCCCTTATTGCTGTTTACCTGTATTGTTGTGGGCGCACAAAGCTCATCACTTTCTCCTTTCTCATCAGGAGGTAGTCTAATGTTAGGCGCCTCGCAAGTCGTTATAGAAAAAAACAAGCTTTTTAGTTCCCTACTATTTAAGGCTGTACCTCTAGATATTAGCGTTGGAATAATAGCCATTTTAGTAATCCAGCTTATATTCTAAAGGCTTATAAACAAGAACACCTATCAAAATTTTTTCTATATCTGACTGCAAGGTATTAATAAAAACGATGGTAAGTAGTTTTACGCCTCTCTATAATACAATAAAATTCATACAGACATACATATGTTTCTTGTCATTTCTAAAGTATTCTGTTACTTTTATGCAGTGTTAGAAAAACATATTTTGATGAAGTCTAGTAACTTTTCTAATCTGATCATAATTTCAAGCGTTAATAATTGATTATTTTGATCAGAATTCTATTGAATTTTGAGTGTGCAAATACACACAAGGAGTGTCGTGTGAAAAAGCTTTCCTATCTGGCTCTTGGCCTATCTATTCTATCTCTGACTGCCTGTAACAATGCAAACGAAACGGCTAGTACAGATGCAGCTGCGACAGATGGCTCGGGCGAGTTTACTGGGCCTTCACGTCCAGAGTGTATTGCCCCAGCAAAACCAGGTGGCGGTTTTGATTTGACTTGTAAGCTTGCTCAAGCAGGCTTAAAAGAGACTGGCATTCTAGAAGATCCTATGCGCGTGACCTATATGCCAGGCGGCGTAGGCGCTGTTGCGTATAATAAGATTGTGGCTAATGATCGCGACAATGAAGATGCCATTATTGCCTTCTCTACTGGTTCTATTCTGAATTTATCGCAAGGTAAATTTGGTAAATTTACGGAAAAAGACGTGAAATGGCTTGCAGGTGTTGGTACCGATTATGGCGCTGTTGCTGTAAATGCTGACTCAGACATCAAGTCTTTAGACGATTTGGTTGAAGTTCTAAAAACAGATCCAAAGTCAGTCAGCTTCGGTGCAGGCGGTAGTGTTGGTGGTCAGGACTGGATGCAAACTGCTATGTTAGCCAAAGCAGTTGGGGTCAATCCTAGTGATATGACTTATGTCGCAATGGAAGGTGGCGGTGAGGCAATTACAGCGGTCATGGGTAATCATATCACTGCGGTTAGTGCCGGTATTGCAGAGCTAATGCCACAAGCTAGTGCTGGTAAACTACGCGTGTTGGCTGTGTTTGCAGATGAGAGACTAGATGGCAGTATGAGCGATATTGCTACTGCCAAAGAGCAAGGCTACGATGTCACTTGGCCGGTGGTTCGTGGTTACTATATGGGTCCGGATGTGAGCCCTAGCGCTTATAACTGGTGGAAAGAGACTTTTGATAATGTCCTTGCTGATCCAAAATTTGCTGAAATACGCGAGCAGCAAGAGTTACTACCATTCTCTATGACTGGTGAGGAACTACAAGAGTACGTATACAAGCGTACTGGTGAGCTGCGCGAGTTGTCGGCTGAATACGGTCTTGTTGAAGCCCAATAACCATGGACTAAATACTAAGCATTTATAGTATTTTTCAAAGGCTAACAATGTATGCAGTTGTTAGCCTTTTTGCCTCAAAACGCAAGGAGTGTTCCTTATGACGATGGAACGTTTATTTTCTGGGCTAATGGCATTATTTAGCTTATTTTTAATCTATTTGGCTATGAGTTATGTTGCCCCTATCGCTTATGATCCTATAGGACCTCGCCCTTATCCTATTCTGATTTTCTCCCTTATGGCGTTTCTGACTTTAGTGATTGCTTTTCGCCCCGCTCGTTTTACCAAAAAAATTATTTTAGGTTACGACAAAACCGTTATTAGAAATCTAATTTTGTGCATCATTGCATTGACTGTTTATAGTCTGATATTTGAATTTTTAGGTTTTATCCTTGCAACTATACTCATGTGTTTCGCAGTCGGTCTATTATTTGCTGGTAATCCTATTAAGAGCCTGATTTTTTCAATTGTGATCAGTATCGCCTTATACGTTTTGTTCGACATGGTATTAGATGTCGTGTTACCACTTGGATTATTATCAGGGATAATGGGATAGCTATTATGGAAACCTTTAATTTTTTAATGCATGGCTTCGCTGTCGCCTCTACACCCGAAAACTTGATGATAGCCCTGGTCGGTGCTTTTATAGGTACCGTGGTCGGTATGTTGCCTGGACTTGGTCCTATTAATGGCGTGGCGATATTACTTCCCTTTGCCTTTGCGCTTGGCTTACCTCCAGAGAGTGCGCTAATTTTGCTATCGGCAGTGTATCTTGGTTGTGAATATGGGGGGCGTATTTCTGCGATTTTGCTAAACGTTCCAGGATCTGCTGCTGCTGTCATGACCTCATTGGATGGTAACCCTCTGGCTTTACAAGGTAAAGCAGGCATTGCGTTATCAATATCAGCCGTGGCTTCATTCGTTGGGGCTACTATTGCTACTATCGGTGTAGTGCTGTTTGCACCACTATTAGCTAACTGGGCAGTATCTTTTGGTCCTGCTGAATATTTTGTACTCATGGTATTTGCCATCACTTGCTTGAGTGGCTTAGTTGGCGATCAACCTATTAAGACAGCCGTTTCAGCGCTCATTGGTTTGGGTCTTGCTACGGTTGGTGTTGACGCGGTGACTGGCGTGTACCGTTTCACTTTTGACTCGGTGAATCTGTCTGATGGTATTCAATTTACCACGATTGTGATTGGCTTTTTTAGTGTCAGTGAGATTCTAATCTTGCTTGAAAGAACCTCTACTGGGCAAAAAGTTGTCGAGCAAGGTAAGCGTAGTTTATTTAACTTAAAAGAGCTGTTATTCAGCTTAGGTGCGATGTTGCGTAGTGGTGTTATGGGCTTTGTTGTTGGTATTCTGCCAGGCGCAGGCGCGACTATCGCTAGTGCTATGACTTATACCAGTGAACGTAAAATTGCTGGCGAAACTGGTAAATTTGGTGAAGGTGATCTTCGAGGTTTGGCATCTCCAGAGGCTGCGAACAATGCTTCAGCCTGTGGTTCATTTGTACCGATGCTGACTTTGGGTGTGCCAGGTTCTGGTACGACAGCCGTTATGATGGGTGCACTAACCTTATATAATATTACGCCAGGTCCACAGTTATTTACTGAGCAGCCTGATATCGTTTGGGGCTTAATTGCCTCTTTATTTATCTGTAACGTTATTTTGCTCGTAATGAACATCCCTTTAGTACGCTTTTTTGCCAAACTACTTGATGTGCCAAACTATATATTGATACCGTCTATCGCAGCGGTTAGTTTCATTGGTGTTTATTCTATCAACAGCACAACTTTCGACCTAGTATTTATGGTAGCGCTAGGCGTGTTCGGTTACTTTTTACGCAAAACAAACTTCCCATTGTCAGCGCTTATTTTGGGCTATGTACTAGGCGAGTTGATGGAAGATAATCTAAGACGCGCTTTGTCTATATCTCAAGGCGAGCTGAGTATCCTATGGAGTAGTAATATTTCGATAGTGCTATGGATATTGGCTATCTTGATGGTATTTATGCCAATAATACGTAAACTCTATCGCAGAAAATTTAGACCAGCCGTTTAGGTTTTGCTACTTTTCTTGAAATATTTTGCTATGGTGGTTGTACTTTTAGTATGGCCATCATTTTTCTAGGCTGAGTTATTGTATATCTTATAAATAACATATCCCTAATATAACCACTGTATGGCCTTAAGAAGGGACAATCGTCTCCCAATTATCAAATCCAGCAATGTAAGTACAACAGCAAACGACACTATATTGGTAACTTTATTCTTATCAAGATTGCGTTAGCCGTAGCACCATACATTATCTTCTTTATAAAAGTAGAAGCTCTCCCACTACACCCCATATTTTACAGACAAAAAAAGTCCCAATCATAAGATTGGGACTTTCGAATTTGGTAGGCATAAGCAGATTCGAACTGCTGACCTCTACCATGTCAAGGTAGCGCTCTAACCAACTGAGCTATACGCCTATTTAGGTTGAGCATTTTAGCAAGTTTTTGAGACTTTGCAAGTGTTTTCTCTCTAAACCAGAAGTTATTTTTAAATAAGCACTATTTCATCGTCAAATTCTTTTTATGGTTCTTAGTTCTGTATCTAAAACCATAGCAATTATGGGAAACTCCATTAGGGAGCGCACTACTCATATTTATGACAATCTGCGCGTATTCTCTTTAAGCTTTTTAAGTACTTGCTGATATTTAGCATGACTTACATCAAGCGTACTCAGTCGCCCATAACGTAGTTGCCGATAGTCCTGTTTAATATCGTTGACATACTGTTGAGTTAGTTTGAGATTGTCGGTGACAAGCCGACTATCAGTCTCTGTAAGGCTATCTACTAGCCGCTCAAGCCACGCTAGTTGTCCTTCATTATCATGGCGAGCGAGTGCCTTATCCTTTTTACCTAGTCGTTTAGATAACTTGATTAAAGGCAAGTCTGCTGAATGCCAACGCTTACGTCGTCGTTGCCATAGTATAAATGTCACTATAGATATCACTGTGATGGCACCAGCAGCTAACCAAACGATTTGTTGCATAACTGAGCTGATGTTGAACCATTTTAATAATGAGCCTACTTGCTTGTCTTGATCATAGCCGACGATGTCTTTTTGCCAGTAATAACTGGCTTGGTCAGAAAACCGCCTCAACGTTTGTAACATCTGATACTGCTGATAGCTAATCTGCGCCCCTGCTCCATCGCCAAACAACGCTGCTCCTTGAGATTGAGACAGTGCGTCCATTCCTTGCTCGACACGCTCTGGTGCCACAAATGCAGTCGGATCAATACGTACCCATCCTTGTCCCTCAAGCCACACTTCAGTCCATGCATGAGCATCCATCTGACGTACTTCCCACACGTCACCGCTGCGACTTGGTTCGCCGCCTTGATAACCAGCCACAATGCGCGCAGGAATGCCAGCCGCCCGCATCATAAAAGCAAAGCTTGAAGAATAATGCTCACAAAACCCAGCTTTGGTATCAAACAAAAACTCGTCGATGCGGTTATCATTTAGCCGTGGCGGCGATAATGTATAACGAAAATCTGTTTGATTAATCCAGCGCTCAAGTGCTTGCATATAGCGCACAGGATCTGAACCCGATTGCGCAAACAGCTGCTGAGCAAGTGCACGTGCTTGTGGGTTGCCATCTTTAGGTAGTGTCACGTTAATACGACGTGAATCCTCATCAAGTACAGGATCGATACGCATGGGTGCAAAACGCAGGACGTTGTAACGTAGCTGCTGGGTCACCGGACTGTCTTTTAATAAAGTAAATTCCGATGTGATACTGACATCTGTACGCTGGGTAAATGGATAATCAAGCCCAAATAGCCAGTTTTGCTGGGTTGGCTCTAAAAGTATCTCATACTTATCGGGTGCAAGCTGCACACTATTAGGAACAGTAGCAATCGCACGCTCAATCCATACAGGAATTTGTCGCGCTGGCTGCCACTGCTGCCGGCTACTACGATTCGGTTGCCATGTCACACCGTCAAAATCGCTAAATACCAAGCCGCGCCAATACAGATCGCTTTGCGGTGGACGTTTATCTGCAAATTCAACTCTAAAAGCCAGTGCAGTGGATTGGCTCAGACTGGCAAAATCGCCAGGTGACATGCTGTCTGAGACACCAGTAGTTGCTTGTTGTCCTGATAATTGCACTGACCATAGTGGCGGCAGACGCGGAAAGAACAAAAACAGCACCACTAATAACGGTAATGCCCCTACCCCTAATATACCAAGTGTACGCAGGCGTCCATCACCGCGTATATTGCCGTCATCATTGAGCGCAATAAATGCTAGCAAGATGACAATCGTACCTATGATGACCTCTAAAGTAGTGACCAATCCTTGATCCATTAAAAATAGTGCAGCAAGCACAAACAATGATAAATTCAACACTACATAAGCATCACGGCGTTTATACAATTCCCAAAGCTTACTAATCAAGCACAGCACTAAAAAAGCCACACCCATATTCAGACCAAAGCTTGTGTTATAGGTCAACCACAAGCCTACCAATCCTAATAAAAACCCAAGCATTTGTATGCTTTGATACATGCGTTTGAGATGGCGAAGCTGCTTAAACCTCTGTCTAAACTTGGCTTTAATGTGAGGCAATTGGGCAATGATAGTGATTAAAGCAAAGAGCATTAACCATAACGGCAGATGAACAGCATGGGGAAATATAACGAGAATTTGAGTCAGCAACACCCAATAATAAGCCGGTAGCGCTAGCAGTTTGCTGTACCATTTTCTGTTTGGGTCATGGCTATTGTTAGCAGTATTTCCCAATGCCAGATTCTCAAAACTTGCAGGCGAGGTTACCGCTGCAAAAGCAGATGAGTTAGGCAAAGATAGGCTAGAAGAAGGGTTGCGAGCGTGCTTAGAGTCAATCATGATGACTGTGCCAATCGTAGTAAACACGCCTGCGCAAAAGCCTCACTGTGTCCAATCGTTGACTCTGTATGGCTCTCGTTAGGCAGTTGCATGGTAAAGGGCACTCCAAGACTGCCAAGCGTGATCGCGCCATGAGCCAGTTGCGCAAGCTTTTGTTCATGATAGGCAGCTGGCATATCGGCATAATTGAGGCTCTGCTCATGACCGATAGAATCGGCAAAATGCTTGGTAAGCATCCCCTGCCCACGTGCCACATGCGCCCACGAGACTCTGGCTAGTGATTCACCTTCAATATAACTATCAAGACGTTCAAAATCGTCTTGGCCTTGAATGTGCTGACTATATTGCCCACCTGTCGGCAAGTCGTCTAAACTTGCAGTTACATATTGCGTCTGCCAGTCAAAAGCCAATGGTTTTGGATAGACCCAAGCAGTACGCGCAAAATAGATGTACGACCAGGCACGCATAATACCAAGTGGATAAACCGTACTGACTGTTAATTTAGGAAGCTCAAGCTGACCACGTTTATAGGTCATAATAGGTAAACGAATAATTTGTTCATCTTGTACGCGTGGTAGCAGTACCTGCAGCTTGGGATCGTTGTTGAGCAATTTACGGCTACGCTTGCTGTTGCGCTTATATTCATGCTCGCTATTTTCTTGATTGTCCAATTGATGTTGCTCAAACCTAAACATCAATTGTCGTCTTGGTTGGCGACTCTCACTACGCACTTGCAGGGTCACCCAGACTGGCGCCCCTACTTCTGCCATAGTGACTTCTAACAATTGAACATGCAGGCCAGATATGTGCAAAAAGGTCACATGAAAGCTAATCAGCCATATACTAATAAGGTAAAAACAAAGCCCCAAAACCAAGTTATTACCGTAATTGATACCAGCAATAAAGGTAATTATCAATAGTATGGCAAAAAGTAGCCCTTCACGTCGGAAAAAAATATAGACGTTGCGCAAATTAAGAGTAGCACTGTCACTTTTAGGAGCACGTTTGGCAAACCAGCGCGCCAAGGCTTGCGTTATTGGCTGAGTCAAAGTACGTGGTAATAAGGTACGTGGTAATAAAGTCATAACTGTCTTATCATTATGGTTACACTATAGCGTGCGCTCAAACCTTAGTTTAAACAATTACTGGTACCTCATGCATAATTCGCTGAGCAATAGTCTGTGAGCCTTGCCCGCCAACGATGTGCGATGGCACAAATCGTTGGCCTAACCTATGATCTGTAACCGCAGCAAAAACAGCTTGAATGTCCTCTGGTGTGACCTCTTGGTGACCTGAGACATAGGCATGAGCCTGAGCGGCACGCTGTAGCGACAATACACCGCGAGGTGACAGTCCATGGTATTCTTGGCTAACTCGAGTCTTTGCAACCAATCGCTGTAGATAATCCAATACGACATCTGCTACATATACCTGTTGAACACTTTGGCGTGCAAGTAATACAGCATCTGTCTCAAGCACCGCCTGTAAGCTTGCAAGTAACTTACGACGATCTTGGCCCCGTAGTAACTCTCGCTCGGCAGCTGGTGAAGGATACCCAAGCGATAGGCACATCAAAAATCGGTCCAACTGGGACTCAGGTAAAGGATAGACACCTGCTTGTTGCATGGGATTTTGGGTAGCTATGACGAAGAACGGTTGAGGTAAACGGTAAGTCTGCCCATCTTGGGTGACTTGATGCTCTTCCATTGCTTCTAGTAACGCACTTTGGGTCTTTGGACTAGAGCGGTTGATTTCATCAGCAAGTAATAGCTGAGTGAAAATTGCCCCTTTACGAAACTCAAAGCTTTGAGTAATTTGATTATAAATGCTCATACCCAGAATATCGGCTGGCAGCATATCATTGGTAAACTGCACACGATTGTATGACAAGCCCAGTAACTGTGCCAGCCCTTGAGCCAAGGTGGTTTTGCCCATACCAGGTAGATCTTGTAAGAGCAGGTGTCCACCTGCCAGCACACAGCTCAGTGCCAGCTTGACCACTTGCGGCTTATCAAGCACGATTTGATTTAATTGAACAAGCAATTGTGCCACTTGACGCTGATTGGCTAAATAATCGCCAGTAACATCGTTTGAATCCTTTAAGACAGCGTCTGACTCTAATGGAGATACAGTATCTGTGTGAGATGCGACATCGTAAGCATGGCTTTGGTGCATAATAAACTACCGACTGTATTAGTGCGTACTGAAATATTGACACATTGACTCGTTTGGAGTGGTCAGTAATAGCCAATACACCTATTTTAATAAGATAAAAACGACAAGTAAAAACGCTCTATTAAATATAGTAACTATAAAAAGCAATAAAGTTGAAAACAAACCAAGCTTGAATAATTGCTGTGATTAGAAACTGGCTGCAGGTTGATTTTCTACGCCGTCTTCTATCTCAACTGGCTCATCACTCATTTGTGTATGCTCAGTATCTATGGGTTTTCCATCGCTATCGATAGCAGGAGCAGCCATACGCAAAGTAGATAGGTAAGCGATAATATCAGCGCGTTCACTAGCATCTGGCATCGGGTCTGACAGCATTTTTGACTCCGGCATTGCTTTTTGAGCATCAGCAATATAAGGGTCTAAAGTTTTTGCATCCCATACCCAGCCTGATTTAGTTAGCGCTGCACCGTAGTCATAGTCTTCTAGTTCAGCTGCTGGTGCCCCATATATATTCATCAATTGTGGGCCTTTTTTATTGCTTCCTGGACTTAACTGATGGCATTGGCCGCAAGCTTCTTCATAGATGATAGCACCATTATCAGCGTCTCCTGCGCTATACACTGGCATGGTAACAGGATCACGATAATCAGGCGGGGTGCGCTCACAAGCAGTAATCACTGTCAGGATCGTCAATACAAGCACTGCAATTAATGTACCACTGAATGAAATATTGGCGTTGATCGGCATGTTTATATATTCTTTATGTCTATGGATTGGAAAGGTTTGGTCAGCCTAACGAAATAATAGCAGATGTACGATGGTATTTTAGAAATGGTGGTATGCTTACAAGCGTAGATTGATACATTACATGAGTACTTAATTACTGAGTAATAAGCCATCCTCGATTTATTTTAAAATCGATATAGTGCGGCTAGGATACATTCTTTGCAAAGCTATGATAGCAGTAAGGTAAAAAAGTTTATCTCAAAAAAGATCTTTGTTGAACATACCGCCGTTATCTTAAGCAAATGGCAAATAGCTTAAGATACATAGAGAGCTTTTAGACGACATTCATTGCTTTACTTGGCATTTCTAGATAATACCCTTGCAAATAACGCGCACCGACACTCCAAGATACCGACATCGTAGCAGCCTCCTCAATATAAGGCATCAATACATCAATATTAAGCTCATTAGTGCGTACGATTAAAGATTTAATCGCCTCTAAATTATCAGGTTTATTAATCTCATTTACATAATCGCGTGCAAGGCGCGTCATATCAGGCGCTACAAATTCAGCAATCTCAATCGATTTTGCAGAAGTACCAAAGTTATGAATACCTATTTTGCAACCTATATCGCTTAAAGCAGCAAACTGAGATTTGGCAATCGTCAGATGATTGGCCACATCTTGCTCATTAAACTGTAGTGTCAATGCCCCAGATACGCCCCCCACCGCTTTTATCAACTGGCCAGCCACACTTGGCAGCTTTTTATCAACTAATGACGCGCTGGTCAATTGTATCAACACGCGCGCTTCAGGATGAGTCTTGCGCACCTCATTTAATTGTTTGCAGGCATTGATTAATATCCAGCGATCTATTTTTTCGCGTAAGTGGTGCGTCTTGGCGACTGTCATAAACTTGTCAGGTGTCAGTACCGTATTTTCAGCATCGGCTAATGGTAGACGCAGGTAAACTTCAAAGAAGTCACTACGATCTTGATTAATATCATAGATTGGCTGAAAAAATAGCTCAAAGCGATTGTGGGTGATCGCGCTGACTAGATATTCAGCTAAAGCGCTATCATCACTGTTTGCATGCTCACTTGGATCATACAAGTGATAAGCGTTGCCCTGATTTGCCGTTTCAACTCTGATATGGTTGATCGCATCAACTGCACGATCAAACAAGACTTGCGGTTCAGCGGCATTGGATTCTATTTTGACGATACCAATACTCACAGTCGTACTGGTTGTGCGTTTATCGACTTCGATGAGCATATCGCTGATATGCCGGCGGATACTCTCAGCAAGATCGACCAGCGCTTTAGATGATAAATCTTCAATTAACACTGTAAATGCTGTGTCACTAAAGCGGCTAATGTGCCCCTCTGCTACCGTTTGCTCAAGCATACGAGCCACTTGCTGAATGGTCGTATCCACCCCTTGCAAGCCTAAGCTACTACTGATTTTACCGATATTATCTAGCTGTATATATAATAAGGCTGCGTGCGCTTTGCCTGCTACTACCGATTGGTGCAAGGCTTCAAAACGCTCTTCAAAGCCGCGGCGGTTGTATAGTCCTGTCAAGCTGTCCTGACGCTCGGCTGCGGCCAAACGCTTGGCAATCTCAGCGCTGTTATTATTGTTTTGTTGAATGATAATCTGGGTGACTGGTTCACCATCTAGCGTAGCGACAGCGAGTTGTAGCTTTGCTTCAAAAGTACTACCGTCCATACGCTTACTGTCAAAGTTAAATTCAACTTGCTCACGGTGACCTTTATCGAACTGACGTAAAAACTCCTTAAAACCTTTGACATTATCTTTACCGGCAATAAAGTCAATAACTGGCAGACCAATAATATCGTCCATCGACTCAAAGTTAAACAACTTTAAATAGGGCTCGTTGGCAAAAATATGAATGCCTTGATCGATATAAGCAACCGCACTCTTAGAGTTTTTGATTAAAATATTGGCACGCTGCTCGGCTTCGGAGAGTACATGACGCAAGCTATTAAGCTGTCGTAGGCTACGCAAATTGGCATGTTGTAGGCAGATTGCCATTACCACTTGTACTTCTTTATCTGCGAGTAAAGCCTTTACCATCACTCCATCTATGACTGAGGGCAAACCATCGTCATTACGACCAGTACTCGCCATCTCATCACTCATCAGACCAATGATGGGGAGATCAAGGTTTTGCTCTTGCACGATACCAACGACATCGGTGAAGCTTAAGTCATAGGCGCGCCCAAATACCAAGACGTCCCACTGTTGACGTAGTGACTTTAATAGCTCCTCTCTATCATCCAAAAACCCAAGATTAACTTCATCGTAGTAAGCAGATAATAAGCTGACTAAACGCTCGGCATAAAGCTGATCTTCGTCTATAACTAGGAGATTTAGGACAGATTTGGTACGCATAATAGGCCTTTTTATTCTTATAACCGTCGTGACAGTATACTAGATTATGATTGGACTTGAGCAATGCTTAATTTTGTATAAAAGTATTGATTGTAGCAATCTTATCCAGCTAAATCTGTATCACTTTATACTGACTAAACTCTTCACTATTTAGTAAACATTGCTGTAAACAGAGTGTTTTTTGTTTGTCATTGATACGCAGCATGACTTTGTCATTGGTTTGGAAATGATGAGAAGGCACTATAATGCTAAACTCTGTCTGTAAGCTCTCATCGCCAGCCACCATGAAAGCTGGCATAAAGCTTTGGCCACGATGGTCTCTAATATCCAAACGTAAAGCGCAAGCTGTCAGTACATGCCCAAGTACCTGCCATTCAACCTCAATAGGTTTATTATCAAGATTGAGCCAGCGTACCATACCCATTGACCATTTACACTTGCTGTCATTATGTGAATATTGCAACAATAACAGACTCATAAAACTAAGTGGTGGCGGTGCTATATTAAGTGTGTCGCTACTGTCCGTCTCGGCGTCTAATATGTCTGCTTTGGGCAAGCTTGATCGTTGTCCTTTCGCCTCATCATCTGTCTTTGACAGTGGCACCACTAAATCTTCTGGAGACAATAAATGTAAGACTCTCATCTGTGATGCTATGTCTGTGCTATCAATTACCTCTACTTCAAGGACACCCTGTGTATCGCCCTTCTTGGGCTGTGTATCATAGCGTGGCAGCTGCTCAACTGCCAACTCTCTGGCAGCTATCAAGTCTACTAAGCTCTTTGCACCAGCCACTTTATAATGAATGTTATTAAAACCACCAATGACAGTTGCACGCTGTCTTGTATGATACTTGGTCGGTAATGTCATTGCTCGCTCGACATAACGATGTTTCATGGCCATTAATACTTTATTAACCAGCTGATATTCAATCGCAGCGTTATTACTATCAACCAACGCCTGCTTGCGCTGCTGTAAGTATGTTATCAATGGTCCAAGTTCGATAAATAAACAACGATGGTGCGCTTCATAGGGATTGATAGCGGAGCTGGCAGTGAGATAATCAGGCGGACTGCCGCTTTGTAAGTCTACAAAGATACGCGTCTCAGTCTGCGGCTCGATAGCAGCATGGACATGAGTTGCCCATAACGGTAGTAGACGCTGGATTAATAGCATATTGGAGCGGCGCATGGCACGGACATTCAATAAACTCTGCAAGCAAATCTGTACATATAAGCCGTGAATACTGTGTGCCTGCTTGGCAATTACTTGCGTGCTCAAATCAGTATGTGCCACATTTATCTGACAAGCTAGGTCATATAGCTCATTAAACGCAGCCCATAAGTGTGGTGGTGATGGTTGGTAAGATACGTCGTGCTCACTCAATAATTTTTGATAAATGGTGAGTGACTGGTAAATAGCAGCAGCCAAAACAAGCGGTGATGTTTTAGCTAACGTCAAAAAACGCGTCCAACCTCGGCCTGTTGTTGGACCTCGCTGATTAGTTAAAGTCAGACTCTTGCGTTGTATGATATTGTCGTAGGCCAGTATGGTCGAGTAGTATAGTGATTTGACTTGATCCACATATACTCGCTGCGTCTTGCTAAGCGCTCCTAACTCATAATGATAATGCTTGTGCAAAGAGGTGATCAAGCGCTCGGATGCACAAGCAACAATAGTCAAAAGCTTAAGACGTAGTTTGTCATCTAAGTCTGCTGCGGCAAGCTCAGTCAACACCTGCTCTATTTGCACGGCCTGCTGAGCTTCAGTTTGTGTTGGTAAACTTGCTGCCCATCGACCCAGCTGCTGTTCTTGTCCATCCCCATATTTACGCGAAGAGTGTTTTAGTGGTGCTTTATGTGATAGATGATCCTGAAAATCTGACAACGTTATCATAAGCCCTCTTTAGTAAAACCTCTATTCTCAAATGAACAGTCGCGATATTACTTGTGTGTATGTGCGTTACAGAGCGCTACTAATGTTCAGCAAAACATATTACCACAACTTACTATCCTGCATACCTTGACTGTCTTTATAAATATCAATTGGCACCTTAAATGGTCTGTTTGGCAACTCTTTTACCAATTTTGGCACAAGATACCCAGGAAGCTTAGCCAACAACGACCAATATAAGTCAACAGCGGACTGCTCATCGTTATCAAAATGAGCGGCGCCTAAGACCTTATCGAGTACGTGTAAGTAATAAGGCAAAACACCTGCTGCAAACAAACGCTGACTGAGGGCAGTTTGAGTTTCGACACTGTCATTGATACCCTTTAATAATACGGCTTGGTTTAACAGCACAATACCAGCGACCCGTGCACGCTGCAAATATTGAGCCGTGTTCGTATCAATTTCATTGGCATGGTTGCAATGAACAACCAGCACGATGTTGCAGCGACTTTGACTAAAGCGATCTAGCAAAGCATCATCTAAGCGCTCAGGAATTACTAACGGCAAGCGTGTATGCAAGCGAATAGTGGTCAGTTGCGGTATCGCCTCTAAGGTATCAAGCCAGGCAAATAGTCGCCGATTAGAAACACTCAATGGGTCGCCACCACTTAAGATAACCTCATTGACCTCAGGGTGCTCTTTAATGTAGGAGGCAATCGCTAAGTGTTCGGTGGAAGTTGGCATATTGGCGTTATAATCAAAGTGCTGACGAAAGCAGTAACGACAATGGATGGCGCACGCACCCGTCACAGTTAATAGTATCCTAGATTGATACTTATGTAGCAGACCTTTAATTGGATTTTGGTCGTTTTCAGCCAAGGGGTCAGTGATATAACCTGTCACAGCGATTTGTTCTTGTCTGTCTGGTAACACTTGCTTTAATAAAGGATCATGCGCATCACCCACCGCCATTTTGGCGACAAAGGCACGCGGGACACGTAAAGGAAAGTGCGCTGGAGCATAAACTTGCGCTTTCATCGTCTCAAGGTTGAGTATCTCTAGTAACTCATCTATCGATGTGATTGCTTCAGATAGTTGTGTTTGCCAGTTTTTTTGTGTGATTAAATGGTTTATCATGACAACCTAATGCGTGTGCCTAAAAACCGACATTATACGCTGTAAATCAGCGTACTATCAAAGCATGCCAAGCAAACATTATGGTTTATACCTATTTACCCTTGCCATTCATAGACTTTGGCCCATATGATAGGTATTCCAGTATAAGTAACACCGTGTCAGGTTTGGCAACGCGTCGATAATCAATCAGTAACCTATCAATATAATTACTACAACCCTTAGGAGTCTCTTGTGGCAAGTTTTTCTACCAATGAATTTAAAGCCGGTTTAAAAGTCATGCTTGATGGCAACCCTTGTGCCATTCTTGAAAATGAGTTTGTCAAACCTGGTAAAGGCCAAGCTTTTAACCGCGTTAGACTGCGCAACCTTCGTAGTGGTAAAGTACTCGAGCAAACCTTTAAATCAGGTGATAGCTTAGAAGCGGCCGACGTGTTGGATACTGAAATGAACTATCTATATAATGATGGTGAGTTTTGGCATTTTATGCACCCTGAAAGCTTTGAGCAGCTACAAGCGGACAAAGCGGCTATTGGCGATGCGCCAAAATGGTTAAAAGACAACAGTAACGAGCTTTGCGTGATTACCTTGTTTAATGGGGTGCCATTGTCAGTCACACCGCCAAACTTCGTTGAATTGCAGATTACCGAAACCGATCCTGGTGTACGCGGTGATACTTCAGGCGGCGGTGGTAAGCCTGCAACTTTAGAGACAGGTGCAGTCGTACGTGTACCATTATTCGTCCAGCAAGGTGAAATCGTTCGCGTTGATACGCGCACAGGTGACTATCAAACTCGAGTTAGCTGATACCGTCAGACCTATAAAAAAAGCTCGACCATCATAACAATGGTCGAGCTTTTTTATTATTACTATCAGATTTTTACTTGCTATTCGATACTTGATACCGGCAGCTATCTGCTATGATGACTCTTTTAGGTCTCTACTACTGACCTGTTTTTTTGTTGCTTGTTGGTGCATAAGCCAATACTGTACCAACGCGTTGAGCTGTTCTTTTTTAAAAGGTTTGGTGCAATAGTCTTGCATGCCAACTTTCAGATATTTTTCGCGCTCGCCATCCATAGCATTTGCCGTTAGCGCAATGATTGGTGGTAGTGTTTCTGGGTCATAAATCTCATGCAGCTTGATCGTTGCTTGTATCCCATCCATGATCGGCATATGGTGATCCATAAGTATCACATCAAAGCGCCGCGGGTGTGCTGAAAACTGATCAATGGCTTTTTGTCCGTCAGTCACGTGAGTGACCTTGTGCCCATTATTACACAATGCTTTTTTGGCAATCATAGCGTTAACATTATCATCTTCAACCAATAATATATGACCAGAATACTCAGAATTGGGACTAATCTCTATGATGTTTGAGCGTTGCCAGTCATCATACTTTTCTTGGCTTATAGACCTTAGAGGTAACAATACCTTAAACGTCGTTCCCTCTCCCACGACACTGTTTGCCCAAACATGTCCGCCCATCAAATTAACCAAAGACTTGCAAACAGACAGACCCAGACCTGTACCACCGTATAAGCGATGGGTAGATTTGTCTGCTTGGTTATAAGCGTCGAAAATAGCATCCAGTGATTCAGGCTTAATACCAACGCCTGTATCTTTGATATCAATACAGACCGTCATATCATGGCAAATGATCTCATCTGTTTTTGCACCTAAGCTTCTACACCCACCCTTTTTACAATGCGGCGCATGAGTGACATTAATACTGACATGCCCACCTTCACGAGTGAACTTAATCGCATTATTAACTAGATTAGCCAAAATCTGTTTTAGCCTTACAGGATCACCTTGCATATAAGGCGATAGTTTTTCACTATAATTGTAGTCCAGTATGAGTCCACGCTGACGAGCTTTGACCGCAAATAAACTGACAACTTCATCACATAATAATGACAAGTCCATAGGTATGTCATCAACAGTCATCTTGCCTGACTCAACTTTAGATAAGTCTAGGATGCCATTAATAATCGCAAGCAAATGCTCTGTTGACAGTTTTATGTTGTCGACATAGACTTTTTGCTCAACGTTCAAATCAGTATCGTCAAGCATCTCAACCATACCAATAATACCATTCATGGGAGTGCGTATTTCATGGCTCATGTTTGCCAAAAATTCAGACTTCATTTGATTGGCATGTTTGGCGCGATGTTGATTCTTTTGTAACTGCAATGCATCTGCCGCCATTTCAGCGAACTGTAAAAGCAGTCTAGCCTTATCGTCATCAAATGTATTGTTGGGCTTGGTATCGAACAAACAAAGTGATCCTAAATGATACGTCTTGTTCTCCTCTGTTAGAGTAATTGGCGCGCCTGCATAGAAACGTAGATGAGGGTCTTCTGTCACTAATGGATTGTCGACGAAACGCTCATCAAGTGATAGATCTGGTATAGTAAAAACACTATTAGATAATACTGTGTAATTACAAATCGCCACGCCGCGCTTGGTCGTACATAAATCACCGAATCCATGCGGCGATTTTAGATACTGTACGTGTTCATCCATGAAAGTAATAGCCACCATGGGCACACCAAAGAACAATTTAACCAGTTCAGTCAAACGCGAAAATGCAGGCTCATTACAAGTGTTAAGCACGTCGTATTCATGTAGCTTAGCGATACGTAAATGCTCATCTAACGCCAGCGGATAAGTATGAATAGACAAAACCGTCTCCAAGTTAATAAGAAGTAATGGGTCAGACCCCAGCTTGTTTGCTCAGCATTTGTAATGCCTCACTAACCATAATCATTGCCACTACAGAGGTTACCGCAACTGCAGAGCCATAGCCGCCACATTGTAACCCGCCTGTCTGACAGCTTTTGTCTACGCGCGGCGGCTCAGTTGAGTATACGCACCTAATACCGAATTTATCTTTTAGAGCGCTATTGATGCCTTTTTCATGGCGCAGCTTGTTACGTAACCGCGCTAACAATGGATCTTGATAACTGTCCTTTAGATCGCTGACTGTAATCTGAGAAGGGTCTATCTTGCCCCCTGCCCCACCTGCACAAACGAGCTTTAGCTTATTAAAACGGCAATGTAATGCAATAGCCAGTTTGGCACTCATATCATCTACGCAGTCCAATATCACAATCGGCCTTTGCTCAGCTGCGGCAGCTTTTGCCTCACTCCGATTGGGTAATAATGTAGAGACATTCTCAACTGTTAAAAAGTCATCTACCAAGTGCAAAGTGAGCTTTGGGTTAATCTCTTGCAAACGTGCGCCCAGTGCTGCTATCTTACTTTGCCCAAAGGTACTATCAAGCGCAGGTAGCTGCCGATTGACATTGGAAGCCACCAATACATCTAAATCAACTAACGTAATATTGCCTACTGCGGTACGCGCTAATGCTTCAGCAGCCCAAGAGCCTACGCCGCCCACTCCAATCACATAAACATGTGCTGCAGCAAAGACATCGAATGCTGCCATACCATACAATGTCTGCGTCCCCTGAAAGCGTCGCTCATATTGTAAATCTGTATTGACAACCTCACTTACTGTATGAGTCGTTGCATTTAGTGTGCCATGTTCTAAAGTCGATTCAGTATTGGCCGATTTTTGCTCGGTTTTTGTGAGTTGCATTTGTTGATTCATAATGAATGAGAAGCTCTGATGATTGATGACACTATGGTCAATAGTCTTTTGATATTCTTGACGTTTTTAATTGCTCATGTCTTATTTAGGGTAAGGCCAAGAAGTTTGCAAGGCATTGCAACTATTTTGCCACAATTGAGGTGCAAGTACTGCAAGTTCTACAGAAAGCAACTCACTTAGACCTTTCAATACCCAAGGCAAATTAGCAGGTACGTTACGATTGTGTCCGTCTGCGCCGTACCATTCGTTATCTGGACTTTGTCCCGCTGTTGATTGATTGGCTGATTGACTGTCTAGTTGAGTGTCTTTTGCTTTTTGACACATCATAGGCATCATATCAGGACAATCAGTCTCTAGAACTAAACACTCTATGCCATAACTATCAACAGCAGCTTTGATAGCACGGCGTAGCTTTTTGGCGTTATGGTTGGTAATTTGACCAGTAATACCAAGCTTAAAACCCAATTTAACAAAAGCTTTGGCCTCTTGCTCGCCGCCACTAAAGCTATGAGCAATACCGCCTAATTTATGCGCATCATAGCTATGTGCCTTTAATAACGCCAATGCCTCTGCATGAGCCTTACGAATGTGCAGCATGACAGGAAGCTTATGTAGCACAGCAATATCCAGTTGCGCTGTAAAAAAACGCGCTTGCTTAGCAAAAATCTCAGGTTGTTTCATGGCATCCGTATAAGTATCCAACCCTATCTCACCAATTGCTAACGGGCGCCGCTCTTGGACCATTTGCGCCATGCTAGATAGATGCGCGTCGGTATGCTGTTCGATATAAAAAGGATGTAAGCCAAGTGCAATGTGCGCTACAGGATACACGTCTCTACGATCAGTTTTATCCTTATCCTTAGACAGATGCATCTGCTCGATTGTCTGCTGCGTATCATAGAGTCTAGAAAAATATCGCTGCAAATAACCCACCAACACCAAGTGCCGAACACCCTGCATATAAGCCTGCTGCGTCTGTGACTGTCTATCACCATCAAAGACTGGCGCATCAAAATGAGTATGAGTATCGA
The DNA here is from genome assembly GCF_051847535.1 of Psychrobacter sp. 1U1. Taxonomy (NCBI): domain Bacteria; kingdom Pseudomonadati; phylum Pseudomonadota; class Gammaproteobacteria; order Moraxellales; family Moraxellaceae; genus Psychrobacter; species Psychrobacter sp. 1U1. The sequence goes on from NZ_JBPYDD010000004.1 coordinate 169,225, forward strand.
TCAGAGGATATATAGCAGGCAGTGGGGTATGATCTAGCGCTAGATGTGAATTTGTATGAAACATAATCCGTCTTTATAGTTGATTCTTAATGGTTGGTAAATATGTGCTGCGTAAGCAGTTAGGTGATTATGATAATAGAGTATTTTAATTTTGAATGTTTAGCAGCTTTGTATCTATATGCTGATACAAAACTGTAATACAGCGTGTGATATACCGCTTTGGTGAAGTATGCTGCGCCGCTAAACTGTCTATTAGGTGCATTATATTGAGCATAATATGCAAGTATAAAGAGCGTGCAAGTATCAAAATCGTACAAGTATAAAAGTTGTTTCTTAACCCTTTATTAATCCTTGTCACAGTTTTGATATTGCAGGTCTGTATGCTGAGGATTGATGTTTTTTGAGTGGTCTTTTTTTGACAATTCTTTAGCATGGGGAGTCTGTTGCCAGCTGCTACGTCTTGGTAATAGCAATAAAGCCGTCCCGACAATGCCTAATGTCAGCCATTTTTGTTTATTCATCGTTTTTACTCCCGCCACTTTTATATCTGTCTATCACAGTTGTAGATCGCCAAACGACAAACTTAACCGCTATATTCTAACGCTTTAACGGATATGTCTTAATGCCTGCACTTGGAGCATCTACCTTAGTAAACCCTTGCGCTGTAGGTTTTGACTTTTGATCGCGCTTGGGTACAAGTGGGTTTAGTGGCATCAATTCATAGTTAGCATCAACCTTACCATCCCAGCCTTCAGTGCCGCTAAGTGGCAGCTGTTTGATCGTCCCATTTTTATCGATGACCAACTGTAGTACGCGCATCTGATTGTATTTGCGCTCAGTGACACTTGCAACTGCACCACCATCACGTAGGATAGTTGGCTGTAAAAATATAATCAAATTGCTCTTTTGAGTGCTATCACTATCAGAGCGGAATAGCCGCCCGATAATAGGCACGTTACCTAAACCTGGGACTTTTTGTTGGTTGCTGGTCGTGTTGTCGCGCATCAAACCCCCAAGCGCGATGGTCTGTTGATCATCCGCTAAAATAGTGGTGTTGATTAAACTTTTATTGGTGATAAGCCCACTGGCATTACCGACACTACCGGGTACGACCGAAGATACTTCTTGCGAGACTTCCAAGCGTACCGTGCCATTGTCACCAATATGTGGAATGACATTAAGATTGATACCAATATCTTGGCGGTCGATGGTTTGAAATGGATTTTCAGACGAGTTACCGCTGGTTGTATAAGAGCCTGTTACAAATGGTACGTTTTGACCAACCAAAATACTGGCCTTTTCATTATCCAAAGTCAAAATAGAAGGCATGGACAATAAGTTAGCACTGGTAGAAGAGTCTAATGCTTGTAAAATAGCACCGTAGAACTGTGTATTTCCATCACTGTCTGTACTACTATCCCCAATACCAAGTAACGCACCAGCAATAGAGCCTGCCGCAGAGCTAATACCTGACGCGCCTCCAGACAGTACCGCGCCTGCAAGTGATGCCGCGCTTGCGCCAACGTTATTGAAGTTCACCACTCCATAGCCGCTGTTCGCATTGCCAAGCGCCCACTGTACACCGAGTTGGGCGGCATCATCCCCTGAGACCTCAACGATAGCCGCTTGAATAAGCACTTGCGCACGGCGATTATCGAGCTGATTGACGGCCGTCTCAATCTCAAACATAAGCTCGGGAGCTGCATTGACAATAACGGAGTTTTGCGTCTCATCAGCGATAATGCTAAAGGGTCGACCGCCAGTACTGGTGCCTGTCCCGCCTGAGCTGGACGCAGAAGCTGACACCGAGTTATTAGCTCCAGTTGAACTATTGCCATTTAATGTATCATTGCTATTATTGCCCAGCGTACTACCTGTACTGCTAGCACTATCTAGTGAGGCTGACTCTAAGGTCGATGTCGCCCCAGTACTATTAATAGACTGATTGGCAAGTAAGCCGCGTAACATCTCTGCGATATGACCAGCACTTGCATACTTTAAGCGAAAGACTCGTAAGCCACTTAAGCGACGTGACGGCGTGGTATCAAGCTGATTGACCATTTCTTGCACTTTAGCAATCATCTCAGGACTACCTTTGACCAGCAGTCTGTCACTAGAAGTATCAGCGATCACTTTGAGCTGATTGCCGCCTCCTTGTGCCTGTTCACCTGCACTTAAAACCAAAGCACTGATGAGATCCATCATACGCTCAGCATCTACATGGCGCAGTGGTATGACTTGTAAGCTATCATTGACATTGTTGTCCAAATCACGAATTAGGGTGGTTAACTGATTCAAACTATCAGCGCGATCAGATAATACCAGTGCATTGACACCAGGCACGGCAGCCGCATGAGCAGACTGCGGCATCAGTGGTCGAATAACGCCTAGTACTTCAGCGGCCTGCGTGTTGGTCAAATAAATAACGCGAGTTGCCAAGGCTTCACCCACGCTATCACCACGCAGATCAACTTCGACACCAGACTGCTTTGCGATATTATCAGGAACGAGCTTGATCGTTGTTCCTGAGTCGATCGCTGCAATACCATTGACCTGCATGACACTCAAAAATAGCTGATAAATCTCATCACGAGACAACGCCTTGTTAGAAATCACAGTGACGTTGCCATTGATACGCGGATCAAGGACAAAGTTTTGATCGGTAATCGTTGCCACTTCGTTAATAAAAGCTTTAATGTCTGCGTCTTGCAAATTTACCTTCCAGCTTTCAGCACTGGCAAACCCAAACGTTGCCGCCCATAACGGCAGTGCTAGACACAATGGCCGACATATATACAGCAAACGCTGCAGTGAATGACGTAGAGGTGTTACTGAAAATTTATAAAAACTTATCATGGTTATCATTACCCATTGTGATATCACTCACTGTAAACTGAAACGTTGCTAATATAGCGCTAACAATATTGTTATATGGTCGAGATAATGGTGGTTAGAGCAAACCGTATTATTTAAATACCATCAAATCCCTTAGAACTGCTGACGAATCGTAATCACTTGCTCTCCACGTTTTACTTCAATCTGAGCTTCGCCTGATTGTTGTACTTGCTTTAACAAACCAGCGTCTTGTGTAGGATCACTACCGATGTTTTGGCCATTTACCTTAAGTACTCGATCGCCCGGCTCTAACCCCAATCGATTACGTATTCCAGCTGGCATTGCAGCGGTGACTTGATAGCCTTCACCAGCTGCCATCACCCCCATGCGACTCAAATAACTGGCTGGACTGTCTTGTAATGCAGTGACAGCTTCATCAATAGCTGAGCTTGAGCTGGCTGCACCATTGCTATCATTTGTAGAATCACTGTCTGTTGAGTCATTGTCAGAGCCATCATTGGAGCTAGTAGCCGCATTGACAACATTGTCATTCGGTATTGCATTAGGTAATGGCATCGGCTGCAAGTCATCGACCGGTTCATTACTTGGCAAGCGCTGATTACTTACATTCCCTGCTATCATATCGCTTTGATCAAGTGGCATAGAGTCCGCCATGCTAATGACTGTCTCCCTGCCACTAGCATCAGCAATAACGACAGCGTTCCAATCGACAGCAACCAGTATATACCCGCTGTCTTGCAAGCTTTCATTAATACGGTAATTTTTAACTTCGCCCTCTACATCCAATAATGCAGATGACATACTCTCTGGTATCGCCAATAGCACCCCTTTTAAATTTACATTAGGCGGCGGCTTTGTAGCAGCGACAACAGGCTCAGGATCGGCAAATATTGCAAACAAACTGCTGTTATCGATATTGGATGCGGCATTATTCTGCAATGGCTGTACCTGCAATGCAGGCGCAGTAGGTGGCGCTAATATCAACCATAATAGGCGCGCGGCAGTCCAAGCTAGCCAACCAAGTGCCAATAATAGTAGCCATACCGAAAATCGGTTTAAGTTATCTACCACTGGTTTTAGGCGTGCTGGAATACTTGTCATTTAACGCGCCCCCAAACCTGTCAGAAGTGGTTGGCGAACACTTACTACCGCTGTATCTTTTGGTGCTTGCCCTTGGTATTCAGGCATATTTTCTAACAATCGCTGCGTCAGGCTCACATCTAGCATATTATCACCATCGAGATATAGATCCCCTAAGCGCTTATCTTGATTGTCTAATAGGTTAATATGCAGCAAATTTTTATCGTTTTTCTGTTCTGTATTTAGCTCAGCACGTGTTGCTGGCATCGTAATATAAAACACCTTGCCACCACTTGGATAACCAACTTCGCCGCCTACCCAAGTGAGCTGACCATCTGCTGTTGTAAAGCCAGTCATTTTTGAGCTTGATTGGCGGTGCAATGAGACGGCATTTACTTGAATGGGCGTATTTGGCAGCTGCCAATCAACCACACTAGATAGCGTATCAGAAGCAATCTTGCCGCTCATATCATCAACCTGCCAAGAGTGACGCCCTATGTTGACTTGGCCATCAAGACGGGTTTGTCCCGTAGTAATATTAACATCAGCGCCTATTTTACCCAGTAACAGTTGCCACGGCTGCCAAGACCACTTAGCAGACCCCGTCAGTGGCACAGTCGCTACTGGTAGTTGCCAAATGGCTGAACCTTGCCACAGATTACCTGAAACATGTTGTACATAAGTTGAATCAGGAGCGTACTTCTCAACGACCCAAGATGCTGGCATTTGCAACAACGCAAATAGAGCAAACAAAACAAATCCAACCAGCCACCACAGCTTACGGGGACGCTTATGAGACGAAGCAGATGCTTTGGACACAGTTAGATTACTCTTCTTGGAGGTAAAAATGATATTATGATAACAAACTATTACCTATAGATGACAGCAAAAAAACCAGTATCTTTAAGCAAAGATACTGGTTTTTAGAATCTAATCAGCTGAGTGGTATTATCGCTCTATTATATAACTCGTTTATAAATAGCTCGTACAACTAATGCAATATAATAATCACATTCACTATAAACACATGGTCAGATTAAAGTAGATTTATACAGCAAAATCTTCAAGATCACGACCCGCTGCCAATGCATCCACCAACCATGTAGGCTTACGACCACGGCCAGTCCAAGTTTCTTGATGATTGTCAGTATTACGATATTTAATACTACGTTTCTTTTCTAACTTCTCACCAGCTTTTAAGATTTCTTCAATTGTACTATTACTATCTTCCGCGATTTTTTCAAACTGCATATACGCATCATATAAACGCTGATGCTGTTTTTGGGTAATAAGTTGTTGGGCATTCTCAGTGATAGCACGTAGCTCGTCTACATCTAGATTATCTAAATCAATTGTCTTGTTCTTATTCATAATAACCTCAGTCTTAAAAATAGAGATAAGCTCAATATGGTTTTACAACCTATTAAGCGAAGGATAGGTATTTAGCAATACTGCTTTAACACTATTATTGTCTTTTGAAATTACCCATCAAACCAGAAATAAAATAGATCGATTTGATTTATGTGATAATTTTCGCTGTCTGATTAACTAGCGATAGCAACTGTGCGAGATTAACATAATTTTATTGTTTAATGAATAAATAAATATCAATAATATTGTTCAAGTTTTTTAATAGTTAGGTATGACATTGTCATGAAGACATGAAAAGTCGTATTTTTATACAATAACTATATCTTACATAAAAAATTTTTTATAGACATAAGTTTATTTAGGATAGTAATTCTGTATTCTTACTATTTTTCATATAAACAGTGAGTTTTGATATCAGGTTTAAACGATTGGTTTGAGGTAAGGCGATGCGTTAGACATTTAATCATTTAGTCATGATATTTTATTTGTATTATTTTTTCTTAGCTAATCTATACCTTACACTTCTTTATGATATAAAAACTTCATTTAAGAGACACTATTTTCTTTTAAAATTGAAACACCTATAAAAAACATTGCACATTAAAAAGAGCCTATCGATATAGGCTCTTTTTAATGTTTTTCTACCCTATTAGTTCAGGTATATCCTAGAATGGAATGTCATCATCGACAGGACCATCTGGCATTGCGGTAGGTTTTTGTGTTGGCGCTTGATTTGGTTGATTAAACTGGTTTTGCTGAGCAGGTGCGCTTTGGTTGTTAAAACTGTTTTGTTGGCCACCTTGAGCTGCTACGCCGCCCGCCTGATTATAACCACCTTGTTGATTATTGGCTTGTTGACCAAAGTTGTTTTGGTTGTTTTGTCCGCCTTGATTACCATAGCCGCCACCTTGGTTTTGACCACCAAAGTTATTGTTATCTTGACCACCACTTGCGCCATCTAGCATTTGCATTTGTTCAGCACGAATTTCAGTAATGTAGCGATCTTGGCCATTTTGATCTTGATATTTACGCGTACGCAAACTGCCCTCAATATAGACCTTACTGCCTTTACGAAGATATTGCGCGGCAATCTCTCCTAAACGGTTAAATAAAGCAATACGGTGCCACTCTGTCGCTTCTCTTTTTTCACCGCTTTGTTTGTCTGTCCATTGCTCTGACGTTGCAACCGAAATATTGGTCACGCTACCGCCATTGTTAAATTGACGTGCCTCAGGGTCTGCTCCAAGGTTACCGATAATGATAACTTTATTAACTCCGCGCATGATACCGTCCTTTTACTTATGAATAATTTAATGAATCGTACAAGCTATTATTGATTGAAACCAATTCATACTATCAGTAATTTGATTTTACTTTAACCAATTTTTGTTTAAATATCTAGGGGGCTTTGTGCCAAATGCGACAGCTCTTGTCGCGAAGTATCTGTCAGCTGGGTCTTGTCTAGCTTAAGATACGCTACTTGCTCCTTTGCCATCACGACCAGCTCATCGACACCATCTACTGCCAACACCTGCCGCGACCAATTTTGTATGTCGATATTTTTGGGGATGGTGACGGTCGTACTCGACAAGTAAGGCGGCTGCGCAATCGGAATAATGATCAGCAGAGCTGCGCCCATAATAAGTGCTAGTATGCCCCACGCCAATAAATTTGGCTGTGTCAATAGTAAGCCGCCCATGGCCCCGCCAACAAAAGCTCCAAAAAACTGACTGGACGAATTAAGTCCCATTGCCGTCGCTTTATTTGCCACTGGCGCGCGCTTAGATATCCAAGACGGAATGGTAGCCTCAAGTAAATTAAAACCCATGAAGTAGAACAACAAACCTAGGATAATCCCGACTCCCAGTTGACTGCCCAAGGCCAATAATGCAAGCGCCGCCGTCATCAAGACAATCGCGCCCAAAAATACTTGACGCATTTTGCGTTTCTTTTCGGCGATGATAATAAAGGGAATGGCCACGGCAAAGCCGATAAATAATAGCGGTAAATACACCAAGCCCTGCTGACGTACTGATAGACCTAATACGTCAGAGAGCTGGTGCGGTAAAATCACAAAGATCGCTGTCATGGTCAGATGTAGGGCAAAGATACCGATATGCAAACGGTTTAAATCGCCAATTTTTAACACGCTTACCAACTGCTGACCAATCGATTTATTGTCTAAATTATGCTTGAGCACACGTAGCGGCGTCGGTACGACAAAAAGTAGCATCATTGCTAAAACCGCAAAACCCGATGTCAGCCAAAACAGGCCTGAAATACCAAGCGAACCCACCAGTAGTGGGCCAAAGGCAAAAGCGAGCATAATGGAGGTGGCGATGGTCAATCCCATCGTTGCCATTGCTTTAGTGCGCATCTCTTCTCGTGTCACATCAGCTAACAATGCCATCAGCACCGCCGAGACCGCACCGCTCCCTGCCAGCGCCCGGCCGATAATAACCTCATAAATATCTGTCGCGTTGGCCGCGATGATACCGCCCAAAGCAAATAATATCAGACCCAAAAAGATAATCGGCTTACGCGGGAATTTATCGGCAGCAAGGCTCATCGGTATCTGAAAAATCGCTTGCCCAAGCCCATAAATACCAACGGCCAAACCAATCAAAAACGGCGTGGCATGGGCATAGTTGTCACCATATACAGAGAAAACAGGCACAATCATAAACAAGCCAATCATCCGCAAGGCAAATATACCACCGACCCCGAGAATTGCCCGTTTTTCTACGCTATTCATACTTGCCTCACTGATATTATCATCGCTGATCTGACCTTTTTGTCTGACTGTCGATTATATAGCGCCATCGATACAGGCTCATGCGATCAGCTTCACTTGTCAATCAAGCCCCACAGTATAAAACATTCGCTACTTGGTTGCCGAAACTTTTACCTTTTCAATAACGTGCCCTATAGTTAACCCTCTTCAAAAGACAATCAACCATAGGCTGCTATTTGCAACTTGCTTATTTTACTAGACAGTTTTGTTACTAAGTGCATCTAATGCGCAGTCATACCTTGAATAATGTCATCTGAATGACAATAAAGTAAAACGTCATACAAAATATGATAAAAAACTCTCTAAATAGAAAAACCTCATATATGTAAGCAATGTTATCGTAATCTGTATTGCCCAGCGCTTAAAAAGGCTTAAAAACATAGATGCGATCTACTGATGAAAGAATTTACTCATATATCTTTAACGCAAGTCTATCTTTTTAAAATATTAACTGGTTACCTGATACTGATTTTAAAACTGACATAAATATCAGAAAACAACAAAAACTTAGCCAACAAGTAACTGTTTCACTAATTCTATTTAATCTAGACTTTTGTTAATTTTTAACATTAACGGTTTTATAAATAGAATGACATAATATGTGAATGCACAGTTGATACAGCTGTTTTTATGAACACCACTATAAAACTTTATAACTTATCATTAAACGTATCGTATTTAAATGAAGTAGCCTATGGCTATTAACATACCGATTTCATTTAAAGCTTACTATATATCACTTACTTTAGGTTTTATAACCATACGCACATAGTTTTTTTAATAACGCTTTTAGAAAATAGGAAACCTGTAACCGATGGCAAATGACCACATTGCAATACGCGGCGCACGCACTCACAATCTAAAAAACGTTGATCTCGATATTCCACGTGACAAATTCGTGGTAATTACTGGCTTATCTGGCTCAGGAAAGTCATCTTTGGCTTTTGATACGCTATATGCTGAAGGACAGCGTCGCTATGTCGAGAGTCTGTCCGCCTACGCCCGTCAGTTCCTCTCACAAATGGAAAAACCAGAAGTCGATAGCATTGAGGGTCTCTCTCCTGCTATTGCCATTGAGCAAAAATCAACCAACCATAACCCACGCTCAACAGTCGGTACGATTACTGAGATCTACGATTATCTACGCCTGCTCTATGCGCGTATCGGTACGCCATACTGTCCTGAACATGGTGAGCCGATGGTCGCACAATCGGTGACAGAAATGGTTGATCAGGTGATGGCATTGCCTGTTGATACCAAGCTAATGATTCTGGCACCAGTGGTTCGTGAGCGTAAAGGCGAGCATACCGTATTGCTTGAGCAGCTGATTGGGCAAGGTTTTGTGCGCGTGCGCGTCGATGGTGATGTCTATGATACAGACGAGCTACCAACGCTTGATAAAAAGAAAAAACATACTATTGAGGTTGTGGTTGATCGCTTTAAAGTCCGTGATGACTTAGGTAACCGCGTCGCTGAAAGTCTCGAGACTGCTCTGCGCTTGGGTCAAGGTTTGGTTACGCTGCACTTTATGGATGGCAATCCAAAAGAAGGTGGCGATGAAAACCAAGTCATGTCGTCCAAGCACTCATGCCCTGTCTGTGATCGAGCAGTGCCTGAGCTTGAGCCGCGGATGTTTAGTTTTAACAATCCATACGGTGCTTGCCCAAGCTGTGATGGTTTGGGTAAACGTCAATATTTTGCCGCTGAAAAACTGATTACCCATCATGAAAAATCGCTCAACCAAGGTGCGATCAACGGTTGGGACAAGCGTCATGCCTATTATTTTGGCCTGCTCTCTACTGTCTGCAAGCACTTTGACATTGATATGGATACGCCTTGGCAAGACCTGAGCAAAGCGCAACAGGACCTTATTATGCATGGTTCAGGTAAAGAAAAGCTCTCCTTTAACTTTACCGATGAGCGTGGTCGTAAGACCAACAAGACGGTACCATTTGAAGGCGTATTGCCCTATCTTGAGCGTCGTTATGCCAAGACCCAAAGTAACCTTGTGCGTGATGAGCTGGCAAAGTATCTGGCTGACACTACCTGTAATGTCTGCGATGGCGCGCGTCTCAATGAAATCTCACGCAACGTGCGTGTCGATGAGCAAACCATCGCTGAGATCGTTAAGCTATCTATCGGTGATGCTGCTGATTATTATAAGACCTTAAAGATTGGCGGTCATAAAGGCGAAGTCGCAGAAAAAATCTTTAAAGAGATTAATGAGCGCTTAAACTTCCTCGTCAGTGTCGGGCTAGATTATCTGACCCTTGCTCGCTCTGCCGAGACGTTATCAGGCGGTGAAGCGCAGCGTATCCGTCTTGCCAGCCAAATCGGAGCGGGGCTGATGGGCGTGATGTATGTACTCGATGAGCCGTCAATCGGTCTGCATCAGCGTGACAATGATCGCTTGCTCAAAACCTTAACTCGTTTGCGAGATTTGGGCAATACTGTCCTTGTCGTCGAGCACGACGAAGACGCCATACGTCAAGCCGATCACGTCATCGATATCGGTGTCGGTGCGGGCGTACACGGCGGTCACATCATCGCGCAAGGTACGATCGATGAGATCATGGCGACCCCAGACTCGCTGACCGGACAATATATGTCTGGTGAGAAAAAAATTGAAATTCCTACCATTCGTCATAAGGCTAAAACAGTAGAAGTTGAAGCTAAAGGTAAAGCCAAACCCAAAAAAGTACCAATGACGATTGAGCTAAAAGGCGCATCCGGCAATAACCTACATGATGTAGATTTGACCATACCCGTTGGCATCATGACTTGTGTCACTGGTGTCTCAGGCTCAGGCAAATCAACTTTGATCAACCGTACCTTGATGCCGATCGCCGCCACGCAGTTAAATAATGCTTCTACCCTTATTGCAGATAAGCATGAAAGTATCAGTGGCCTTGAGCACTTGGATAAAATGGTCGATATCGATCAAAGCCCAATCGGTCGTACGCCGCGCTCAAACCCTGCAACTTATACAGGCGTCTTTACCCCTGTACGTGAAATGTTCGCCCAAACACAAGAAGCCCGCGCGCGTGGTTATAAGCCAGGTCGCTTTAGCTTCAATGTAAAAGGCGGACGCTGTGAGATGTGCCAAGGCGATGGCCTCATCAAAGTTGAGATGCACTTTTTGCCTGATATGTATGTGCCGTGTGATACCTGCGAAGGCAAACGCTATAATCGCGAAACCTTAGAGATTCATTATAAAGGCAAAAGCATCGCTGAAGTGCTCGATATGACCGTTGAAGATGCCACTGATTTCTTCTCAGCGATCCCAGCGATCTATCGCCGTCTACAAGCACTCATGGATGTCGGTCTTGGTTATATTCGCTTGGGTCAGTCTGCGCCGACGCTGTCTGGCGGTGAAGCACAGCGGGTCAAACTGGCGCGTGAGCTTGCCAAACGCGATACCGGACAGACGCTGTATATCTTGGACGAGCCGACCACGGGTCTGCATTTTCATGATATCGATAAGCTGCTCAATATCTTGCATGCGCTACGTGATAAAGGTAATACTATCGTGGTCATCGAGCACAATCTTGACGTTATCAAAACGGCGGATTGGGTGATTGATCTAGGCCCTGAAGGCGGTAAAGGTGGCGGACTCATCATCGCGAAAGGCACACCTGAAGAAGTGGCAGAAGTGAAAGGCTCGTATACGGGTGAGTTCTTAAAGCCGATGCTAAAGCAAGCGATGAAAGAAGTGAGTTAATTAGGTAATAGTTAGAGAATGATTGAAAGGCTACTCCTTCGGGAGTGGCCTTTTTTTTGTTGGGTGGGGTTTTAGATTTAGTGCTAATATAATTATTATTCTAAGAACATCTGTAAGGTTATCAGCAATGGCAAATGTCGAAAATATCGAGAAGAGAATTTTAAAATTAGTTGATACTGACAGTCCTTGTGCTATTGCGTTAACTGGTGAATGGGGAGTTGGTAAAACGCACTTATGGAAAAAAATTCGTGATGAAAATAAAAAAGTCTTTGCTGGAAAAAAGTATGCTTACATTTCTTTGTTTGGTTTAGATTCGCTAGAGAGTCTCAAATTAGCCATTGCTACTGAAGTGCATATAGAAGCAGCTGATGACTCACTGTTAAACGTTGATGTCTCAAAACATCTTAAGAAGTTATTTGGCTTTGTTGGTGGAGGAAGTGCTGGTACCTCAGGCGATATGCGCTTTGGTATTAATATTGGCAATAAACTCGTTACCAATATCATTATGTCTCATCTAAAAAATACATTAGTTTGCTTAGATGATATAGAAAGGAAGTCAGATAGTTTACCAATTTCAGAAATATTGGGTTTGGTTAATTATTTAAGAAATGAGCGTAAATGCCAAGTATTGATGATAGCGCATGACGAAGAGTCAGAAGATAAAAAGTATTTTGACAAATATAAAGAAAAGGTATTTGATGAAGTCCTAACTTTAGATGACTCGTTATCAATTATTAAAGATCCAATTAGTAATGTCGAGACATTCCCTATCTACGAAAAATTCTATCAGACTATGGGCGTCAAGAACTTGCGTTTTTATCAGACCGTACAAGACAATTACGAGCAAATAACTAAGCATTCTAATTCTTTATCGCAGCTGAGTAAGGAAGAAATACTTAAACAGTTATTAATTATAACATCTGTACATGATATGCCTGATTTACTCGGTATTGACATGGAGCTATTTCAAACATACTTCTCTAGTTATAATTTAGACAAGCGTTTTGAGGCCAGAAGATTTAGTAGTAAAGAAGAGGTGTTAGAATTAGAAAATAGAATTGAGAAAGCACAGAAAACTATAGAAAAGTTTCATAAAAAATTTAGACTAGAAAGCTGGGCTAATGTTGTTATTGATGCACTTACAAACTTAAGTATAGATGAAGATATTTTTGGAAGGCTAGCAGAAAGAGATTTGTTAGAACATACTAGACTAGATATAGAAAGACGGCTGTTTGATTTAGACGTTGAATTCCGAAGTTTAGTACCTAAAACCGACTATAATCAACGGCTTTTTCAAGCGGTAAAAGACGGTATATATACGCAAAATTTAAATACCTTAAGTCGTCATTGTAATGCGTTGAGATATAACGGTGAACCAGCTCTATCAGATGAACTGATTGACTTAGTAAAAACCTTCATCCACTCTAAAGTCTCCCAAGACGCTAACAATTACAACGAATCTTACTGGTATCCATCAGGAGTCGATAATGATGATATTTTTTATGACCATCTTAGTAAAGCTTTATCATCTTGCTCTTCTAATATAGACAATAAAAATAAATATTATAGATTGTTCGATGATTATTTCCATAATAAAATTTATGATGAGAAATCTTTTGACCACGATCTTTTAAATATAAACAAATCAGAACTCAAGGATATCCTATGGAAATCACTAAGCGATGAGAGAGATCGAAAGTCATATATTGCTCATGTTTTACGTTATCCATTATTTAGACACCGTGTGATTTCTTTAGATTTTAAAGTAGATTTGAGTACCCTACCATGGAAGTATTCAAACAAGCATATAAGCTTGGTAATTATTCTCAGCATTCCCATTTATGTCATCAAGAAAGATATACTACGCCGATGGATATTAGAGTTGCTACAAGAGAAAATAGAAGAAAACCCTAATAGTCGTGCGCCAATTGAAATGTGGTTGAAAGCCACAGATAACTTAAATATTATCTAGCAGCTGACCATACAGTTTTTTAATTTGTGTTAATTGTCATGTAATTCATTCAACATACATAATATAGAGGTTAGAATGGGTCCTGACCCAAGTGACGGTATCATCACTAACATCGATAGAACATTAGGTATCGTCTACGTTCAAGATACATACGAAGATACAATGTTCCACTATGAATTATGTAGTTATAGAGGCAAGGATATCTTATTGGTAGGCACTAAAGTCGCGTACTATAAACTTTATAACGAAACCCCAATAGCAGTTGCATTATTTACTACAAAAGAATTAGATAATACTGAAACATTTGAGAGCCATGATGAAAAATACCATGATTTAAGTCGTTTTAAGATTTCCAAGTATAAATTTTTATTCTTTGGAATATGTTTTCTATTAGGTATTATTTTAGGATTACTCGAATTATTTTAAATTTTACAAGTAAGCTGAGGATGAATAAATAAGAAAATATAGATCAATCGTAATGCTTAATTAATAATATTAATCTCAAATCCCACTTAATTTAGATAAACTCCCGCTCAACATTCATCATTCGCGCATCTACCATACGTTCTATTTTCTCCTCGATTTGACTACACTGCGATTCGACCTCTCGTTTGGACAGTCCAACGATCACAAACGTCCACTCGCTGGCATCATGCCGATCACGCTCGCCGCTCTCACAGACCGCCACGCTTGGCGTATTGCCAAATCGTGCATGTAACCCGCCCATCCGTTGGCGTTTTTCTTTGAGTGAGCTACAGCCAGGTAGCGCAAAAGTCAGCGTTAAGATAGCGATATGCATTTTATGCTCCTTACCAAAAAAGTTTATACTTTATAGTAGCATCAAATATAATGTCCGATAATGCCTGCGCGTCATCTAGACCCTTTATAATAGCGTACCAATACCAACCAACATACGTATCTCGCCCATGACCTCTATCAGCTACGTACAGCAGCAGCGCATCACTCGACTATGCGTGCGCTGCGGATTACTTCTTATGCAGTACGGCGCTGAGTCTGCCGTGGTGGTGGACTTGTCTAAACGTTTGGGATTTGCTTTGGGGATGAGCAGCGTAGAATGTTCGCTTAACTTTAATGCCATTACCTTGACGACCATCTGTAATGAGCGCTGTATCACCACTACCAGAGACACCATCAATCAAAGCATTAATGTCAATTTGCTGGTACAAATCCAGCAGATCGTTAATAAAACCGAAGCCGATAGAAATACTGACAAGCTAAAGTCTGAGCTGACTGACCGCACCACCCATGCCTTTGATGAGTTAGATAAAACGGTTTATCCAACATGGCTAGTAGGCATATTTGTTGGTGCATCTTGTGCCGCGTTTGCCAATCTTAATGGTGGCAGCTTATCGATTACCGCCGTGACCTTTATCGCGGGCATGGTAGCGATGTTTACGCGCATTTATTTAGCCAAGCATCATTTTAATCCTTTTATTACCGTCATTGTGACGGCTTTTATCGCCTCTTTAATTGGCGCGACAACCTATTATTTTGATATTGGTAATAATGCCGATATTGCGGTTGCCTCTAGCGTTTTGCTACTGGTGCCAAGCTTTCCTTTGATTAATTCTTTCTCAGACATTCTAAAGGGCTATGTCAATATCGGCGTTGGACGTGCCGTGTTTACGTATATGTTGACTTTGTCAGCGTGCGTTGGCATCGTGATGGCACTGGTTTTATTGCAAATACAGCACTGGGGGTTTTGACATGTGGTTCATTGAAACCGTGGTGCTGTCATGTATTATTACCCTTGGTTGGACGCTGATGTTTAGCGTACCCAAACGCTACATTTTGCCGTGTTTGCTGATGACTGCGTTTGGCTTTGGGCTAAAAACAGCGCTTGTCTATCAGCACGTACATCTGGTGGTTGCCAGCTTTTTTGGCGCGATGCTTGCCAGCTTTTTGGGTGTTTATTTTTCTAAAAAATATACCCTACCACCCAAGGCTCTTATTTCGCCAAGCGTCATCTGTATGATGCCAGGCATCGCCGCTTATAAGGCGATGGTCAGTATGGTACAGATCGGTTATTTTGGCTTCTCAGACGAGTTATTTAGCCAAATGATGGTGTATTTGTTTGAGGCCCTGTTTGTGACCTCAGGATTGGTACTGGGCTTGTCTATTCCCGGACTGTTATTTTATAGACGGCGCGCCATTGTCTAAATAGATTTAAATGGTGTCTATTTTACTTAAAGACTTTTATAAATTGAGCCTTAGCTCTCAACTTGGGTGAAATGTTGGGCTAAAACCCAGCCTACGCCAATAAAAATAAGAAAAATAAATAATTGAGATTGGATTATTAATGCTACTTGGCACGCCTTAAGCATGAAAAAACTTGTAAGATGTATTCTCATACCCATTACAGTAAAGTTCACAATAAAACTAAAAAACAATCGCGTTCATACTATTCATCGCAAGCATTGATTAAAGAGACTTAACCATGACAAAACATTATGACTATACCGCCATTGGTGGCGGTAGCGGCGGCATTGCCTCAATCAACCGCGCGGCAAGCTATGGCAAAAAATGCGCTATTATCGAAGCGGAGCAGTTAGGCGGTACTTGCGTCAATTGGGGCTGTGTGCCCAAAAAGGTCATGTGGTACGGCGCGCAAGTGGCCGAAGCCATCGAAAAATATGCGCCTGATTACGGTTTTGATGTCGAGTTAAAGGGCTTTGATTTTCAAAAGCTAGTCAACAGTCGCCAACAATATATCCAAAACATTCACCGCGCTTATGATAATAACTTGGCCAAAAATGGCGTGGAAGTGATAAAAGGCTTTGCCAAGTTTGTCGATACCAATACGGTCGAAGTCAATGGCGAGCATATCACGGCTGATCATATTTTGATCGCAACGGGCGGTCATCCTATTAAACCAAATATTAAAGGTGCAGAATACGGTATTGATTCTGACGGTTTTTTTGCCTTAAATGCTTTGCCAAAACGGGTAGCCATCGTCGGGGCAGGATATATCGCCGTTGAAATCGCTGGCGTGCTCAACAGCTTGGGTGCTGAGGTGCATCTGTATGTCCGTCAACACTCGCCGCTACGCTCCTTTGACCATACCATCGTGGAGACCTTGCTGATAGAGATGGAGCAGGATGGCATTCAATTGCACACCGATACCACACTAACGGAAGTCCATAAAAAAGAAGATGGCTGTTTAGAGTTATTTACCAAAGACGGCGCTCTTGATACCGTAGATTGTTTGATTTGGGCGATTGGTCGCGCGCCTTCTACTGACGGTATTAACTTGGAAGTGACAGGTGTAGAGACGACTGATAACGGTAAAATCAAAGTCGATAAGTTCCAAAATACCAACGTTGAGGGCATTTACGCAGTCGGTGACATTATCGAAAACAGCATTGATTTGACCCCTGTTGCTATCGCGGCGGGTCGTAGACTATCTGAGCGCTTGTTTAATGACAAAACCGATGAGCATTTGGTTTATGACTTGATACCGACGGTTATCTTTACCCATCCGCCTATTGGCACGATTGGCTTGTCTGAGATTGATGCGGTCAATCACTTTGGTAAAGACAACATTAAATGCTATACCTCAACATTTACTTCTATGTATAGCGCCGTGACTCAGCACCGCCAAAAGTGCGTGATGAAACTGGTGTGCTTAGGCGAAGATGAAAAAGTCATCGGCTTGCACGGCATTGGCTTTGGTGTCGATGAGATGATTCAAGGCTTTGCGGTGGCGATCAAGATGGGCGCGACCAAGGCTGACTTTGACAATACGGTCGCTATTCATCCTACTGGTTCAGAAGAGTTTGTGACGATGCGTTAATTTGTTAGATATAATCAATCCACTATAAAATAAATACAGTGTTACTGGGATAAATTTTGCGCAGCCTCTGTCAGCGTAGACACAGCAAGCAAGTAAAATTTATATCAGTGACACGTTATAATGTTTGGACTCTTTTTATTTAAGACTAATGATAGTAATAGCAAAAAGGCTGTTCTTTATAGAATAGCCTTTTTTATTGCCTATTTTTGATTTAGCGTAGCGTCAGATACAGACAGCACAATCATGATACTGCTATGATGCGCTTAATAGAAGCCGTTTGTGAGATGACTGTGTGGCAAGTATACCTCTATATTTTACCAATTGGCCTTGGGATTATGACGTTGGCAGCAAGCTTACTGTGCTTGTTTGCATACCTCATGTCGGATGACAATGCCACGCGTCTGCCAGCTTTTAACTGGTTTAAGCGTTTAATTATTGTGGCATTTATTCTACTAAGCGTTGGGCTGTTTATGACCTTTGGGCATTTTTGGGGTTAGCTCAAGTCTGTTACAATTAAAGCCAACCTTTATGAGCTAACGATTTTCTCTAATTCTAATAATGCTAAGTCTTGACGCTTCGGTTCGCCATTATTGCCGTCATCTGGGAACGGCATCTCGTTACCATTCAACTGATAGCCGCGGCGCTGATAATAAGCCAATAG
Source organism: Psychrobacter sp. 1U1 (assembly GCF_051847535.1). Taxonomy (NCBI): domain Bacteria; kingdom Pseudomonadati; phylum Pseudomonadota; class Gammaproteobacteria; order Moraxellales; family Moraxellaceae; genus Psychrobacter; species Psychrobacter sp. 1U1. The sequence continues at coordinate 187,494 of NZ_JBPYDD010000004.1, forward strand.
CTCGGGGCGATGACTTAAAATAGACATGGTCAGACGACTTGGTTGATCATTACCTTGTAGATGCCGCTCTGCAAAAGTCTCAGCTGCCTCTAATATCACATTTCCCACACCGCACCCTTGCAAGTCTGGATGTACCGCAAACATACCAATATAGGCTTTTTCATTTGCGTCAGCGTCGATTTTCATGTCAACGGCAATACAACCCAACAGCTCGTCAGTTTCATCGCCATCCTGAGCGCCAGTCGTCGTTTTTGGATAAACGAACAGATAATGTTGTGGGTTATCAATAATGCTCGCCAGCTCAGACTGAGTAATACGAATGCCACCGACCAAGTCGGCTTCATTGGTCCAGCCTGCTGTTTCTCGATAACAGCGATTTAACAACTGCTCAATTGCGCCAATATCATCCGCTTTTGCTTGCCGTAAAAACACAGCGTCTTTGTTTAGAAGGTTATTATTCATCTTATAAGGTGTCCTTTTATTATTGCTATATAAAAAAGCTGACTTGGATAACCAAGCCAGCTTTAATAGTAAACCTTATGTGCCTTTAAATGCTAGCGCGATAATGCTTGGGCCTGCTCGATAATATCGAATCCAGTATTGATCTGCGCGCGCGTCGGCGCGTGACCACGACGCAGCAGCTCACTAAAAGCGACCAACTCTTTATCACGCCCTAAAGTACTTGCAGCACTTGCACGAGTATCTTCTCCCTCATCATCGAAGTAGTACTCGATATAATCGAGCGTGTCAGGCGAGCCAAGTAAGATATTATTATCTGGTGAGGCTGCATGTCCGCTGTAGCGTAGGCTCTTGCCATATTGCATCGTCCAGAAGAAAGGAATGCGCGCTTCTAACGAATTGACATTATCATCGTTTAATATCGCTGCCGCTGTGACCATGCCATGCTGTAAAGCCACGCGCCAATGTTCGATACGCATACGTCCCATCTGACCGGATGCTTTTGCAATGTCGCCAAGCGCATAAACCCCATCGCGCAGCTGCAGATGACTGTCGACTTGCACACCATCTGGATCATTCACCTCGTTTAAAACCTCTGTACGCGGTGCCACGCCCGTACCCAAAATCACAATATCGGTATCGATATGCTCGCCATTGGCAAGCGTCACACCGCCTACTTGTGAAAAGGTTTTATCATGTTTAGGATGCTCAGCCTTACTTTCAACTTTAGTGATTTTATTGACAGTGGCATTAAACACAAAGTTTATGCCGTTGTCTTTATGCAGCTTAATCAACGCATTGCTTACGGTTTTTGATACGATATTGCCCATTACCCGATCGTCCTGTCCAATCACCGTGATCGAAGCGGTCGTACCTGCTTGTGCCAATGCAGAAGCAACCTCCATACCGATAAAGCCTGTACCCACAATCACCACACGCTGATCATGACTGGCCGCTTTAATCAACTTGGCATCCTCCATGCTACGCAAGGTATAAACGCCATCCAAATCAGCTCCTGTGATAGGCGGTATGTTTGGCTCAGCACCTGTCGCTACCACTAAAAAATCTGCAGTCTGTCGCTCACTATTGCCGCTATCATTGGTGATAACGACGGTAGACTCATTGGGTAGTACTTCGCTAACCGTTTGATTGAGGCGTAAATCGATATCGTTATCACTGGCCCACTTTGCACCGCATAGTAACAGCTTGTCTTCCTCCATATTCCCCGCTAAAAAGGCTTTTGATAATAAAGGACGATTATAAGGGGCTTTATTTTCTTTGCTGATCAAGGTAATCTTGCCACCATAGCCCGTATGACGCAGCTGATTGGCCGTCATAAACCCTGCACCGCCACCACCAACGATAATAGTATGAGTATCGATCAGCTTGTCATTGTCCAAGTTTTGATTCATTTTTGCTGAGGTATCGACGCTCAAGCTCTCGCCCTCATCTGTCAGCTGATATTGAGTCAATCCGCGCATGGCAACTGGCTCTAATAGCGTCCCATCACGATTGTCAAAAGTTGCATGATGCCAAGGACAGACGACTCGACTACCGCAGCGCAACCCTGTGCCCAAATCTGCGCCAGCATGCGGACACTTGCCATCAAAGGCAAAAAACTCATCCTCATCGCGAGTGATTAAAATGATACTATCATCATCTTGTTTATATGATTTCATGCCACCATTTGGAATATCAGATTTATTGATGGTCACGATATTCTCGGTATGAATGTTATTATCGGCTAGGTTGTTATTCATCTGGCTCATAGGTCATCCTTAACAGTTATAATTATGTTCTGTATAAAACGTACCGTAATGGTCGATATACTTTAAAAGAGACAAGGTTACTGCGAACTACCGAGCGTGACTAAGATGATTTTTACAAAGCTTCTGTCAGCGTAGGCACAACAAGTGAGGAAAATTTGTACCAGTAACGCACTATAATATCCTGTATCCATTTTAGTTTGTATCGACTATACATTTAAAAAACAGCTCTATTGATAGTAACAAGCCCACTTAACGTACGCTGTTTATTTGTACGTTCGCTGCGTTGCAAAACGTAACTGATTAATATTTACTAGCTCTAATTAATTGGCCTTACCCTTTCAACCCAAAACTTACCATTAAAATACAAGACCACTTTATGACTTCTCAAGATAACTATAAAAAAACGACAGATAACTTTAATGCTCAATCTGCCTTAGCTCAATCTGACTTAGACAGTCAGCCAACTCATAACGAGCAGCTTGATATCGCAAGCTTTGATATCGCAAGTTTCGATATCAAAGCGGCGACAGATACCGAGCAGCTCCCTCAGCCCATACTGCCACCTTTAAAGCAGGCAACCTACAAAACATATAACACAGACTTTATCGTTAACGAGATATTGCCGATTGACTTCACTGGCGAAGGCGAGCATCTATGGTTACATATCAAAAAGTCCGGTGTAAATACTGCTTATTTAGCCAAATTACTGTCCGAGTGGGCAGAGATTCCATTACGTGATGTTGGTTATTCAGGACTCAAAGACCGCCATGCACTGACAACGCAGTGGTTTAGCCTGCGGATACCCAAAAAGCAATTGCCAGAGACTAAATTTGCACCAATAGATATCGGTGACAACGAATCAGTCACCATCCTTACGCAGCACTGGCACAATAAAAAGCTTAATCGCGGTACACATAGGGCTAATCAATTTATTATCACCTTGCGAGATATTGAATTGGAAGATAACGATAAGTCGTCTGTAGAGCAGCATTTGCAAAATATCAGCGCAACTGGCGTACCCAATTACTTTGGTCCGCAGCGTTTTGGATGGCATGGTAATAATATAACAGAGGCGTTAAGGCTGTTCGCACGCCCAGCACCAAAAGATCGTCCGCAAACAAAAAAGAGTAAACGTAAACGTGCGCCGCGTGAGCAACACACGATGGAGTTGTCTGCCGCGCGTAGTTTACTATTCAATGAGATATTGGCAGCCAGAGTACGCGACGGCAGTTGGAATACCGGACTTACCGGTGAAGTATTTAACTTAGATGGCTCAGGCTCGATATTTGCTAGTGAAGAGGTAGACGAGTCGCTACGTGCGCGTGTTGCCAGTGGGGATATTCATCCAACTGGTGTGCTGTGGGGCGTAGGTAACGATAAAGTCAGCGGCATAGCAGCCCAGCTCGAAAACGATATAGTACAGTGCAATCCATTATTAGCACAGCTAGCAGTGGGTCTAGAAAAACGCGACGTCAAAGCCCAACGACGAGCACTACGATTACCCGTTGAAGCGATGCGTTGGACGTGGCAAGAGGAACAAACAGATGGTAAGCAAACGCTCGTATTAAATTTTACTTTGACGACTGGCAGCTTTGCTACTAGTGTACTGGCAGGTTTGGTACAACAGCTAAGCAGCTCATCATCGAAGGTGTAAGGCTTTGTAGCTTTGTACTAAGTTATCCTGTTCATAACCGATTATGCATCTGTTTTTTGGCCGCTGGTTTTTTGACTGCTGTATAACTGCCCAATGCTGTCTTTTGCTACTGTCATCTCGTTGGCACTGACCACTTGATTGCGACCACGATCTTTGGCTTCGTACAATGCTTTGTCTGCGACTCTAATCAAACGCTGACAAATATCACTAGGCAACTGAGCATATCGCAGCTCTGACACTGGTATAGATGCGCGTTTGCTCTTACGAGACTTAATTGTCGGCAGCTTCGATAATGATGATGTCGCCACTGTTTCTTTGGATTTTATGGATGCATATCTTTGTCTGATGCAGGCGCGCTCAGCATGAGTCAAGGTATAAAGCCCTAGACTCGCCGTTATCTTAAAGCTTAGATTATGGTCTATTTGAAACACATGGGTAGCAATATCGCAACGCAGCTGTTCGGCAATAGCCATCGCTAGATCATGCGCTATATCAGGCAGAACAATTAAAAATTCCTCACCTCCATAACGACTGACAATATCAGTCTCAGTGAGCTTGTCTGTCAATATATTTGCAACTTCTTTTAATACATGATCGCCGACATCATGACCGTAATTGTCATTGATGTCTTTAAACAAATCTAAATCGAGTAAGATAACAGTATAGTCTTGGCTTTTAGTGAGTTTAGCGAGCGTTTGACGCATTTTAGTGAGGCCGCAGCGGCGGTTTTTCAGACCTGTCAGCTCATCATGATTGGCATGCTGCACGATTTGTTTTTTGCTATTGTCCAAAATTAGTAGCAGCGTACTAAAAATATATACCATAAAAATGGCTTTGGGCAACGCTAAATACATATGCGTCACACGCCAAAAGAATACTGAGGAGCGCCGAATCTCATTGATACTATCCCAGCTAAGCGTACCATCTTGAAAAATAGTGGCTTCTATCGCATTCTCAATACTTGTCATCTCGCTATAGGTTTGATAACTGTACGTACCAAGCGGTAATGAGGGGATATTTAGTTGGCGCATGCTAGGTAAAGTCACACCCAAATAAGGCAAAATCGCCATCAGGACAATCAAATAAACTTGAATCAAGAACGCATACCAAATGTAACGCCGGCGTACTAGCATCATCGCAAGCATCGTACCGCCAACGAGCGATACACCTGAGACTAAACTGCTGTGACCCATTACCAAAACGACAACGGCAATATATAACCCATATACACAAATGAGTACGATTTGCCAATTATGTAGGCGCTTAGAGTCGTCTCTAATATGAGATAAGTGACCTACCATCCAGCAAAAAAATATCCCTATGAGCGTTATAACAGCCCATATGGGATACAAGAGAGCCATGTCCACATAGCCCTCTAGTGCCTCTTGTCGTAACCAAACAAACAGACACCATAACCAATGCATGGTGATTTCCATCACGATGAATATGGCTAACAATGATGCTCTATCCGCAGCTTGCCACTCAAAAATCATCTGAGAGAGTTTTTTGTAGCCTGCCCGGTATATCGGTGTAACCATATACGCGTTACCACGTGCATATTTGTTCATTCTGTCATCAAGACCAATACAAACGTTGTGGTTTGTAAATAGGTGCTAACAGACTGATAGATGAGTTTAAAGTAACAAAGGTCTTGTGCCTTGATTACTACATTAGTACTGAACTTAGGATATGGCAGATGACGATACTTATTGGTTTAAATCTTAAACGTTTGATATGCATTACAATTTTAAATAAGCCGTCGATTGACGCAGCACTATACTCGTTTTTGTGAACGTAATTCTTACCTATATAATTCTAGTATGTTTATTATTGATTTTGGCAACTTTCAAATCATTTGGCAATATTATTGTTGTCAATGGTCTCTATATACGACATATGGTTAATAACTGTCCAATAATCAATGATTGCTATGTTGAAAAAGTTGCCAAACGCCACGCTGTTCAGTTGACAGGGTTGGCACGTCTCCAATACGGCGCCATGGCATATTGCTACCGTGAAAGTCGCTGCCAATTGAAGCCATAAGTCCATGTTCAGCGATACTACGATCAACCATTCTTCGGGTACTGATAGGCTCACTAGTTGCTGGCAACTCACAAGCATCGCCGCCAAGCTCAGCGAACTCAGCGATAAGCTTACGTACGCGCGTGGCTGACAGTTGATAGCGCGTTGGATGTGCAAGAACTGCTTTACCGCCGCATGCATGAATCAGCTCAATACCTCTCGCCATACTAAGTGCGTCAATCGCGACGTAAGCGGCTTTATTGTCGGCCAAATATTTATCAAAGGCTTTTTGTACGGTCTTGACATCACCGCGCTCAAACAACACCTGACCAATATGCGCTCTTCCAACCGCTTGCGAGTTACCACCTGCTTTATCGAGTATCGCTTGCCATAGCTCCTCATAGTCGGTATCTAATAGTTCACTCAGCTTTTCGGTAATTCGTTGACCACGAGTGGCACGGCTGTCTTGTAGCTGCTGTAGCGTTGCATGCATTCTATCTAAATCGGTAAAATCAAGCCCGACGATGTGAATGATCTTGTTGGTCGATTTATTTTTGCCATAACCGCCAGTTAGCGTATGTTCGCAGCTGATTTCAACACCATTAATAAGTGTCATTCCGCACGCTGTGGCTGTCGCTCTAGCTTCATCAATACCTAGTAGCGTATCGTGATCCGTCAATGCCAACACATCGACACCAGCTGCGTGCGCACGCTGTACAACATCTGCTGGAGCATAAGTACCGTCTGAACAGGTACTGTGACAATGTAAGTCGATTTTCATAACGTTAACCTTAGATGTTGATCAAATATATGGGTTTATAAAGGGCCAATAATGGCTTAATAGAAAACAATAACAAGATTGTCTAGCACTTATACTTATTATCAATATGTTTATGATGTTGATTGCTTTTTTTTGCCTCAGTAGACGTGTAAACTACTCACTACGTTTTTGTTGGACATTCCACTTGTTATGAAAGCATTACTAGACTTCATTCCTTTGATTGCTTTTTTTGTTACTGCTCGTCAAAGTGGTATTTTGGCAGCAGCAGGCGCTTTGCTTATTGCAACTATCGTTGTTTATGCTATTCACTTTGTGCGTCAAAAAGGCAAATTTGATAAACAGCAATGGGTTGTATTAATACTGACCATTTTATTTTGTGGGGGTACGCTACTTTTGCGTGATGATATTTATCTGCGTTGGAAATCGCCGATTATCAACGGTATCTTTGCGTTAACGCTGATTATCAGTGCTGCGATTAATAAACCCTTGATGCAGCTTGCCATGAAAGAGGTCTTTTCGCTTACTATGAGTGGCTGGAAAAAGCTTACTATCGCTTGGGCACTGTTCTTCGCCTTTATGGGCTTTTTACATTATATCACGGCATTCACGATGTCTGATGAGGCATGGATTAACTTTAAGACCTATGGCTGGATTCCGATTATGCTGGTGTTTGTTGTCGCTCAATTTGCGGTATTAAAAAAGCATTTAAATCCAGCTTTAACTGATAAGTCTGCAAAATAAAAAAGTATTGCGATAATAACCAACCCTTATTGTCAAATTGACATTATCATTATAAATCATCATTTTTTATTTTTACTATTCATAAAGGAAGGGTCATGTCCTTATTTGCCATCATCGGTCACGACGTCGCCAATAGTACAGCACAGCGTCAAATCACCCGCGCTGAACATGTTGAGCGCTTACAGCGGTTAATTCAAGAAAACCGTCTTATTATCGCAGGCCCTACGCCTATCGAGCACGGTTTAGAGGCGATGTCAGGTAGCCTAATTATCGCTGACTTTGACTCTTTAGAAGCAGCGCAAGCATGGGCAAACGATGAGCCGTATTTACGGGATGGCGTATACAGTCACGTAGATATCAGACCCTTTATCCATACCTTACCAAAAGCAGATGATAACGCCTCGAATAAAGTAGTAAAGTCGTGAATCAGCGAATATCCTTATCAAAAAATCGCCGCTATCAACATGGCCTGGCTAGTACGTTTTTGCTCATCGCCATGTCAGCGCATGCGGCGCCATCAGTGAGCAATACTGATTCCGTAGCAACGTCGTCTGCCACCAATCAAAACACTTCTGTCCAGTCAACATCAGACCAAACATTGTCAGCTAGCAATACTTTAGCCGCACAAATTCAGCCTTCAGATAAAGCCTTATCTGAGGCCAATCAAGCGCTACTTAGTCGCAATGCGCAACTGCAAAGACAAGTAAATGATTTGCAGACACAAGTAAACGTTTTGGTTTATGAGAGCAAAGGTCAATTGTTTTTATACGGTGCGTTTACTGTTTTGATGAGCTTGCTTGTCGGTATTTTTATCTCATGGCTGGTGTTTGTCCGCCGTGAGCGCTGGTAGCTCTTTGTTATTGCCTTCTCTAATGTGATCGCCTATGTCTAACGCCTCTTCAAAAAATAGTAGCGCTGCCACGATACCTATGCAGCACCCTACCACACCGAATATCCACGCATCAGCTATCACACCTGCCAAGATCAACTGGCAGATGGACGATACGGGTAATAAAGTGCCGGTATCAGGTGAGTTTGATGATGTGTATTTTTCGCATGCCGATGGCCTTGCAGAGTCGCGTTATGTGTTTTTGGCACACAATCAGTTGGTTGAGCGACTGACTAATCTTGCGCCAAGGCAATGCTTTAGCATCGCAGAATTGGGCTTGGGTACTGGGCTAAATTTGTTGGCAACGTGGCAGCTATGGCGAGAGCTGCGTCATGCCCATCCACACTTGGCAACAGCGAAGCTACACTTTATTACCACAGAAAAACATCCGATACCGCTCACAGATCTTACCCAAATCTTAGCTTTATGGGCACAGCGTGCGCCTGAGCTGTCTGTGCTGACTGCGCAGTTTTTAGCGGCTTATCCGCCTCTGATCGCAGGATGTCATCGTCTAAACTTCCTCGATGATAATTTGACTGTCGATATGTGGTTTGGTGACGCAGCTGATAGTTTGTCCAAATTGGCATTAGACGCCTCTATCAAGCCAGCACCCTACATTGACGCATGGTATCTGGATGGCTTTGCCCCTTCTTGTAATAGTACATTGTGGGCTGAAAACATCTTCGCACAAGTACAGCGTCTCTCCTACCTTGGCACGACCGCAGCTACTTATAGCTGCGCAGGTATCGTCAAACGCGCACTAAAAGACTGCGGCTTTGAGATCAAAAAAGTTAAAGGCTTTGGCCGTAAACGTGAGATGCTCACCGCCATCATGGCTGAGTCTACCGATTTGTCAGATAACCGTAGTGATGCTCATGACTATCCTGATAATCAAGCTATTAATAGCGCCCATAGTATTGTCATTGGCGCTGGTGTCTCAGGCTTAATGACAGCATGGTCGCTAGCCAATCGCGGTATTAATGTCACTTTGCTAGATAAATCAGCGCCTCTAGCAGGTGCATCAGGCAATCCTCGCGCCCTACTCGCGCCTAAGATGACACCGATTCATCATGTTGATGAGCATTTGCATAGCATCGGTTATCTCTATAGCAGCCGTCTATATCGACAGCTTAATAAAAAGGCTGCAAAGCAAAATACAGCGCCCGTACTTGAGTTAACTGGCGCACTAGATTTGCTGATAAAAGCCAATATCGGCACAGAACAAATTGCAGACTATCCGAACGAGATGGCAACCACGCTATCGCTTGCGCAAGCACAAGAGACTACCGGATTAAAAACGCAAAATTTATCAGAGAATTTGTACTTACCACAATCCGGTTTGGTCAACCCTCAAGCATTAAAAAATATAATACTGACCCATCCGCTCATCTGCTTTCAGCAATTAGACGTTAGCAATATTAACGAGATGGAAAGCTGTGTTCGTATTGAAGGCAGTAATCAGGACAAAGGCGTGATGACTATTAGTGCCGATAATGTGGTGGTTTGCGCCGCTTATGAGAGTCACAAAATAGATCAGCGTATTTTTGATTGTCGTAAAATTCGTGGTCAGCTTTCGTGGTTCACGCCAACCACCAAACAGCTCACAAACCTACCTAAAATACCGCTTAAATATAGCGGCTACTGTGCCGTCTTTACCGCGCAAGCTGATGATAAAGAGTTGAATGATGTGGTAGAAGGTGCAGCGCATCTATTATTAGGCGCTAGCTTTATACGCAATGATACAGACACTGATATTCGTAATGAAGAGCACCATATTAGTCGTGAAAAGCTCGTCTCTGCCATTCCTGAGATGGAATCGGTTATTCCAGCCGATAGCAGTCTATGGCAGGGGCGCGCCGGCGTTCGAACTCAAACCCCTGATTATCATCCTATCGTAGGACGATTAGCACAAAGCCGGCGTACTTGGGTTATGAGTGCGATGGGCGCTAAAGGCTATGCGTTAGCGCCCATATGCGCTGAAACGCTTGCAGATATGATGCTAGGATCTTTTGCACCATTGTCAGCAGCGATGCGCGCGCGCCTGTCGCCCAATCGTACGCGCTTACAGACGCCGCTTAGTTAACATTCAAACCTGGTTTCAGCTTTGTTATGACTGAGCTTTTCACATTCTTGGCTATTTTATAGTATGAAGCTATAAAGTTGTTTCTAATAACGAGAGGTATGTAATGCCCTACCACCAAACCACGCTGACCCTGCCTGCCTATGCGCGCGGCATTCATATCATAACGCCAATGATTGAAGATGCGATTCGTAAGCTAATACCTAATTCATCTCAAGTAGGTCTAGTGCACCTATTTTTACAGCATACCTCTGCCAGTCTCGCGATTAACGAAAATGCTGACCCAGATGTCAGACTAGATACTGAAGATTGGCTGAATAAAATTGCGCCTGCTAATCAACCCGAGTACCGTCATACATTAGAAGGTTCGGATGACTTGCCAGCCCATTTTAAAAGTATAATGCTTGGGGTCAGTTTAACCATCCCACTTAGCAATGGCGTATTGGGACTTGGCAGGTGGCAAGGCGTATATTTATGCGAGCATCGAGATAACCTTGATAAGTATGGCGGACAGCGACAGCTCGTTATTACCGTAAGTACTTAGCAATATGTTGTTATCCAACAGCAGATGACAGCTCACTATGCTCAAATAAACCCTTTTAATGGAATAATAACCTTACTATGAAAGCCCTTGCTATAGCGTCACTAAAATCCAAGTCCTACTTGCGTGTTTTTCCCGCCTTTCTTTTTAGTGGGCTGATACTGACTGCTTGCCAAAAGACACCAGAACCTGAAGCAGCTAATGAGCCACAAGCTGAAACGACCACCGTTCAAACTACGTCTGTTAATAATGACAGTGATAGCAATGACAATAGTGCACCTATAGACAGCTCTCAAAACTCGGTTGATTCCACCGAAAAGTCAAAGAACGATGTTAGCGTAAACGAGCTTGAAAACGATATCGAAACCGTAGAAGTAGAACCAAATACAGCAGACCTGACTCCTAATCCAGAACAAGCTATTAAAGGCGCACAAATCACTGATGTCATTTACAAAAACGCGGCAGGTGAAACGTTATCCGTCGTCTTTGAGACCTCAGCAGCAGGCGTACTCAATGCCCTTGTCACTTTGCCTAACAAACCGACTATGATGCTCAGCGCACCCGAAGGCCAAGGCAATAATCCAACTTATCGTTCTACAGATGGTCATATGCAGCTGGTCACTCACGCAGGTGGTGGTAGCATCGACCTTATTAAAAACAATAATGTCACAAGCTTCGATGCTATCAGCGCTGATGCTGAAGTCGTCACTGAGTAAATTGTGAAAAGACACATAGCTTAAGCCTCTTAAAAATAATATTTTAAGCAATAAAAAGGCGGCACACGTTACTATCGTGTACCGCCTTTTTATTGCTTTCTTTTAGCCAAAACCCGTTGTTTTACCAAACATAGCGACCAGCCAGCTCATCACGGCCCACAATCCCCAAACAACAAATATCAAAACGACTAGCCCTAATATGTCAGGTATATGCAGATAGAGCCAAGCCACGATAGGATTGCGCCAAAAGCGACTTTGCCGCTGCTTGTCTTCTAATGATTGATGTAAAAATGGCCGATCCATATGCATGGTTTCAGTGATGCCATACTCATCTTGTAGGTGCTGATGTACGATGCCCAAGGTCTTACGACTAGGACGTATAAAGATATCCAGCAGCGTCCCAATACCAGGTACAATGCCAACCACCATATCAATTAGCGCCAGTCTGACTGCTGGCGTCATCTTATGTGCTGGGACGCCTAGCTGACGACCTAATATAAAAGCATAGCTGGTCAACGCGAGTCCCGCCAAATCTCCTGCTAGTGGAATGGTCGAAAGCGCCGCATCAGCGCCCATCCCTTGCTTAGTAAACGGCACGCGCACGAGCGAATCCATAGTGTTGGCAAACTTCGCCAATTTACGTTCGGTAGCAATGACTTGCTCGCGAGTCAAACCATGCTCAGCCAGCTTTGCCTGATAATCGACGCTTGGACCATTGAGGTCAACCCGCTTTCTCGCTTTTGACTTTGAGAGCTTCTTGAATTTATCCATTAAAAGTCGTCCATAAACAAGCAATTGCGATAAGCGCAAAGACGTAGCGCCCGACCCATATATTGGCTAAAAATGCCTGAAAGCAAGACATCGCATGACGAGTGGCACAGGCGCTGTTTTGCTTAGCAAACATCATTGCGACCAACGCTAGTCCAAATACTGGAGTGATGCCCAGCGATGTCGGCGCAAAATAATGCCACATTACCACGCCCATAATGAGCAAAAACAACATTTGCAGTAACGAGATGATAACGACATCATAGCGGCCAAAGAGTATTGCCGTAGATTTGACTCCAATCTTTAAATCATCCTCACGATCCGCCATGGCATACTGGGTATCATAAGCCACCGTCCAACACATATAAGCTATAAACAACAACCAGCACCAAATGTCAGGCGCACCTTGCACCGCTACATACGCCATTGGTATCGCCCAGCCAAACGCTGCAGCCAAAAACACTTGCGGTAAGTGCGTAAAACGTTTCATAAACGGGTAAATAAAGGCCAGTATGACTGCTCCTAAAGACCAATAAAATACTTCGATGGGCAAGAAAAACAATAGACTGGCACTCAATAATACCAACACTAAAAATGCAGCAATGGCCTCTTTAGCAGATAAACGTCCATCTGCTAAAGGGCGACCTTTAGTACGACTGACATGACCATCGACTTTACGATCGGCAAAGTCATTAATCGCACAACCTGCCGCCCGCATAAAAATCGCGCCCAGTGCAAATAATATAAATACCTTTAGGCTGGGCAGACCTGCCGTTGCCCCTTGCTGCTGCGCATGGCCCATAGCAGCCAGCATCACGCCCCAAAGTGTGGGCCAAAGTAGCAGCTCTATACCGACTGGCTTATCAAAGCGTGTCAGCTGCAAATAGGCGTGTAGTTTGTCTGAAAATGTCATGGTATTTTAATTATCATCAATAAAAAGTTATGTATGCGGCTTATGTTTTTGGTTAAGATTACTGGACTTGCTGCCATAATTTATTGGCTTCAATCAATGATAGCTCAGGGTATTTTTTACGCAGCGCCTTGATGGCTGCCACTTTATTATTTTGCGTTGTTTGAGCTTGCTTATGCAGATAAGTTAAATACTCTTGTGAGCCTCTTAGTGCTTTAAGAGACGCTTCAAGCCGGAGAATCCGAGTACGCAGTATGATATTTATCAATAATAACCCTGCTCCCATCACCCATATGATTAACGTCGACATTCCTTGCTCCTAAATCCATGAGTCCTAAATATATTCCAGCAGCACGGTAACGTTCTAAAACTGGATTGCCTAGATATCAAACAAAATAACCATCAAAACGTACCGCTTCATTATGCCAACTCTCACTTGGTTGTTGATTGGCAAGTGGCGGTGCAAGCTGTGGCCGTTTTACCACCACGCGGCCTTGTTTGTCGCTATTTCTGACGATAGCTTGCGCACTTTGTAGTAGTTGACACTCTTCGTCCATTGTCGGCGGACGAGCCAATTGGTGTAAGGCTTGCATATGCTTGCCGACTTTGGCGCCTTTGCCCGTCTTACTATCTTGATAGCTGTCTTCTGGAAACATCGGATCCAAATATACAACGTCAATTGACTGTTGACTGGCGGCTGTCATCTCTGCATTTGACTGCGTAAAATAACTTAGCGCATCGGTATTGATGATTTGCAGACGGCTCATCAGCTTTTGCCAATTCGGTAGTGCATTCATACGCTGCTGCTCTACTAGTAGTAGCAACGCCATTAAAGGTTGCTGCTCAAGCATAGTGACTTGAGCACCGGTGCTGGCCAATATCAAGCTGTCGTGACCAAAGCCTGCTGTTGCATCGATAACGCGGCTGTCCGATGTAACTTTAGCCGCTTGCAGCAACAGCTCAGACTTACGTCCAGCGCTTACCACACGGCGCTGCAATTTATCCCATTCTGGGGTAACGCTCAATCCATCACTCAACCACGACAGCTTGTCTTTTTCATCCAATAATAAAATGGGTAAAGTGGACATTTGACTTAATTGCTTGCGACGTTTTTGATTGAGCTTTTCGGCAAACAATTTAGTCATTAGGCTGATGGGGAGTTGATGCTGTTCTATCAGGACGTGCAGGCGCTCAATCTGGGCTTGCTGATGCTCGCTGACATAAAGCAGTTGGCAATGACTTTGCGCACTAAGATTGTTAGCTGCTGGTAGCGACGCGCTCATGACTGCCCTTCTCTTAACGATTGATAAGACCATAAATCATAGTGCATGTTTAACCTGCCATTTGATAACCAAACAACCAAGACGCCAACAATACTACCACCCCAGTAATAATACGTAACCATGCAAAAATCGTAAAGTCACGGCGGCTTACCCAAGCGACAAGCCAGCGAATACAAAGTAGCGCTACAATAAAAGATACTACTGTGCCTACGCCTAACACCAGCCAATCTTCGCTACTGGTCAACACATTGCCATGCTTAAGCAAATCTAGTAATGCGGCACCAACGATGACCGGAATCCCCAAAAAGAATGAAAATTCTGCTGAAGCTTTACGTGAAACGCCAAGCCAGAGCGCACCAATGATAGTCGCACCTGAACGTGATGTACCTGGTATCAGCGCCAGACACTGAAACAAACCAATCATCAACGCTGTCTTTAGACTGACGTCTTCGGCCTCACGAGCAATGATCGTTTTGGGACGTTTTTCAACATAAAATATCAGCAGACCACCGATGATGAGCATGATAGCAACAGTAATAGGATTAAATAAGTAGGTTTTGATCTCATCAGCAAAAGTAAAGCCTACAAGCATCACAGGAACAGTAGCGACAATCAAGCTCAGCCCCAGCTGTCTTGGGTTACTCATACCGTCAGCTTTGCCCGTCAGCAGACCCATCAACGCTTGCCACAGCCTACCCCAATAGTCATAAATGACTGCCAAAATAGCACCAAGCTGTACCACCACCACAAACAAATCGACTTTATCTTTAGTCCAAAAATTCATTAAATCGGCAGATAGAATTAAATAACCCGTGCTAGAAATGGGTAAGAATTCAGTAATGCCTTCAACGATACCCATGATGACAGCTTGAATTAACAAGAGTATATCCACAATTATTTTCCTAAAAACAGACCTATTGGCCGTCCTATATTGTCGTTGCTTTTATAATAAGTTACACATAGCTACTATTGCCCATCTATATGCATTCTCTTAAATGAATATATTAAGAGCTATGCTTTACCTTGCTCTTTTAAGGTTTTCCATGCCTGATTGCGCAGATACTCTGGTAGCGCTTGCGCAGCCTCTGTACCGCCAGTACTCATAAATTGAGCAATACCTAATTGACCAATCACCACTGCAGTAGGCCAGACATCATCATGACATACTTGTCCATCATACAGTGTTAAGAGCGGTGCACCATTACCAACGATAGCAAGATTAAGCGCTGTCTGACTGTCATAATCCAGCAACCGCTCAGTACTATCGCTATTATCGACTGACACCGGCTGCATTATGGCAACGGGGTATTGCTCTGTTTCTTCTATTTTATATTGGCCAAAATAGACTTGTTGCATACGTGCGTCGAGGGCACTATATACGTGCGTCACGCCGTACTGCTGATACGCACACTGGGCTATGGCTTGTAAGCTAGACACACCTACACAAGGCAAATCATGTGCCACAGATAATGCTTGTACCACTGCAGTATTAATTCGAATACCGCTGAATGCACCAGGGCCACGGTTAAAGATTAATGCTTGTAGGTCAGCAAGATTGAGATTTGACTCAGACAGCGCTGCATCAATCATCGGCAAGATTTGCTGGGTCTGCTGACGTTTACCCGTCTCTGTATGGCTCGACAGCACTTGCCCACTCGCATCTAAGATGGCGATCGAACATTGATCAAACACGGTATCCATTGCTAAAAACATTGTAACCTCGGTTTATACTTTTGGCACTATAGTCAGTCCGCTATAAGATATTATAGCGTCTCGTTTGCAGTATTACCTCTACACTCGGTTGCTTTATAACAGTTTAAACTTATACTACTTCTATAAAAAATCAACTATAATCGATTAGATCTAAGAATAGATTAGCGCTGCTGGGATGAATTTTGCGCCACCTCTGAGACAACAGTACGCAAGTAAAATTTATACCAGTAGCACGTTTAAACTTATAACAATTTCACTTTGGACGACTATATCAAAAACACCCAAATAAAATTGGGCCTATCATAGCATTTAGAATAAGCCATTTTATGACTTTCTACGTTTTTCATACTTTATTCATCAAAAAATTTGCCTACAGTTTTCATAAAAAAAACCCAAAACTGCCTTAGCTTTGGGTTTTCATCAAAAAGAAAACTTACAATAACAGAAACTTGTCACTGGTCTATTAAAAACGCTTTTTAAAATTCTTAGGCGTCTGGTTTTGCAGCTCTTGCATCTGTTTTTGCATCTCTTCGGTGCTAGGCATATTATTGGGATCAAGGCCCATTTGCTTCGCCATTTGTTGCGGGTTCACATCTTTGGGACCGCCCTGCTGACCGCCACCGCCAAATAGAGGACCACCGCCCCCAGCTCCGCCGCCACCGCCCATTAATCCTTGCATCGACTTCATCATCTTACTGATACCTTCAGGCTTTGAGATCATTTTCATCATTTTTGCCATTTGTTTATGTTGCTTTAGCAAACGGTTGACGTCTTGAATCTCACGGCCAGAGCCTGCGGCGATACGGCGCTTACGGCTTGGATTGATCTTATCTGGATTTTTACGTTCAAATGGCGTCATAGAATTAATCAACGCTTCCATTTCACGTACCTTTTCCTCAGGCTTAGCGTCTTCGACTGCCTTTTGCATGTCTGATCCACCCATACCAGGCATCTTATCAAGAAAGCCCGACATACCGCCCATATTTTTCATTTGTTGAAACTGAGTCAGTAGATCCTCAAGGTCGAAATCACCGCCCTTTTGCATCTTTTTCGCCATTTTTTCGGCTTTGTCGCGGTCGATTTTTTGCTCGACTTCTTCAACCAAACTTAGTACGTCACCCATACCAAGGATACGCTGGGCTATACGCTCAGGATGAAAAAGATCTAATGCGTCTAGTTTTTCGCCGCGACCTAAGAACTTAATCGGTTTACCTGTAATCGCACGGACAGAAAGTGCAGCACCGCCACGTGCATCACCGTCGGTCTTGGTGAGGACCACACCAGTTAATGGCAATGCGTCGTTAAAGGCTTTGGCAGTATTGGCCGCATCTTGACCCGTCATCGCATCGACCACAAACAAGGTCTCAGATGGATTAACCGCCGCCGTCAGCGCCTTAATCTCATCCATCATAGTGTCGTCAATGTGCAAACGACCAGCCGTATCGATGATTAAGATGTCTTGATACTGGATCTTGGCTTCTTCAATGGCGCGCTTAGCAATATCAATAGGGTTTTCATCAATGCTTGAATTGACAAACTTGGCATTTACTTGACCGGCGACCTGCTCAAGCTGTTTGATCGCTGCTGGACGATATACGTCCGCTGAGACTAACATGACTTTTTTCTTTTGGCGCTCTTGTAGATATTTGGCTAATTTACCTGCAGTAGTGGTTTTACCTGCACCTTGCAAACCTGCCAGCAAGTAGACTACAGGCGGTTTACCTGTCATCTCAAGCTGCTGATTAGCGCTGCCCATCATCTCGGTCAGCTCATCATGGACAATCTTTACAAAGGCTTGTCCTGGTGCTAGCTCTTTGAGTACTTCCGCTCCGAGCGCTTGCTCTTTGACGCGTTTGACAAAATCACGGGTTACTGGCAAGGCGACGTCAGCCTCTAACAGTGCCATGCGCACTTCGCGCAAGGTGTCTTTAATGTTGTCTTCAGTCAGTTGTCCTGTGCCAACGATATTGCGTAGGCTTGACGACAGACGTTCTGTTAAGGTATCAAACATAAATAACTCTCAGTTAAACAGTTAAAATATTTTTATCAAAAGGCTTTTTATCAAAATATATACAGCCAAAAAGCACTTTATTAATGAGGGACTAAATAAAATAGTTTGGAATACTACTCACTTAATTTGTGTACAATTTATCCAAAAACCACCACTTATTGATACTAGCGTATAATTTACGCTTTTAGCATTTGTAGGTTTGGTAACAACTGCCTTAATAGTCATAAAGAATAATGAAGATGATTCTCAATTAGCCTTCATTTTATGATAAATTGAACGATTATTCTAATAATACCACTTTAGCAATAAATTGAGCGGCGATTTTGCGCTCATTATGGGATGAGGTTTTTTACCAGTGCACCTTGTGTTTATCGTTGCCAGTATGGCTTATATATTGGTCAGTATCCATATCAGTTGGGCACTGACAAAAAATCACCTTATACATAAGGGTTTAAGCCTAGGTTTATTAACCGTTGGTATGCTTGCCCATGCCGCGCTATTGTACCCGTATGTCGTTACGTTATATGGATTAAATTTTAACCTATTTAATATAATCAGTCTCATCAGTCTATTTTTCTTATTCTTTTACGTACTCTTTTGCCTGTATCGCCCTATTCTTAGTCTCGGTATTTTAGCGGCGCCGTCGGCACTTATCGGCATGACGATAGGCTATGTTGGCCGCGCACCCTATCAACCGTTAACTGATGTAAGCATCGGACTTGAAGCACATATTTTATTGTCACTGGCCGCCTATTGTGTCCTGCTAATGGCTGCCCTACAAGCGCTATTTTTACGTCTGCAGATCCGTGAACTTAAACACCACACCATTCATCGCTTTTGGGTGAACAAACTACCGCCTCTACAAAGCATGGAAAGCCTATTGTTCGATATGATATTGGTAGGCTTTATCATACTAAGCATTGCGCTAGGCATTGGCTTTATCTACGTACAAGATTTAATGGCACAGCACATTGTACATAAAACAGTCTTTAGCTTGCTGTCATGGATATTGTTTGGCGTACTATTGATAGGTCATTGGCGCGCAGGCTGGCGTGGCAAGCGAGCGGCTAACATTACCTTTTATGCTTTTATCTTATTAGCAGTGGGCTTCGTTGGTAGCAAGTTTGTTTTAGAGCTGGTGTTATAAAACACTCTCTTTATCAAAACTATTTAATCACCAATTACCGACAATCTTTTTTAATTAAAAACCACTGTTTTATTACCTGTCACTATAACTCGGTTTTGCACATGCCAATTTACAGCGCGAGCCAATACATTGCGTTCAATATCACGGCCAATAGCACGTAACTCTATCACACTTTGGCGATGAGTCACACGGTGCACATCTTGCTCAATAATGGGTCCTTGATCAAGCTCCGCAGTGACATAATGCGCAGTCGCTCCAATCAGCTTAACGCCTTTTTCATAAGCCTGACGATATGGGTCAGCCCCCACAAATGCGGGCAAAAACGAATGATGAATATTGATAACCTGCATCGGCCAGCGTTCGATAAAGTCAGATGATAATATCTGCATATAACGCGCCAATACTAACAAATCATTACCTGCCATCAATGTATGAATCTGCTCTTCTGCCTCTACCTTATTATCTTTAGTCACTGGTACATGATGAAACGGTATACCGAAGTTTTCGACCGCTTGGCGCAAGTCAGGATGGTTACTCACTATCGAGGTAATCTGACAATCGAGCAAACCTCGCTGATGACGCCATAACAAATCTAATAATGCATGATCAAACTTCGATACCAAGATACCAACTTTCGTCTTAATTGCATTGTCATGTAGACGCCAAGTCATGTTGTGGCGCTTGGCAACAGTATGTGCAAAGCTGGCCTCAAAGTTTTCAATAATCTCACTTAAACCTGCTAATGCAAACTCCAGACGCATAAAGTATTGCCCGCCTTCATGAGCGGTAGAGTATTGGTCAAGGGAGATAATATTGCCGCCATAGCGATGAATGAATTCTGATACTGCCTGTACAATGCCTGCTTGATCGCGGCACTTAATCAATAATGTAGCGGTATCAATAGCATCGAGAGGGAATGATGCATTAGACACAGCGTGCGATAAAGCACTTGATGAAGTCGTCGTTTCAGTATCTGACATAGAGCACCCAACCTAAAATAGAATAATTGCTTTTTGTATTTTAATAACCACTAAGAGCGTAGCAAATTCACTATTCTAATTGTTTTTACCACTTTTTGCTGAATGTATTTCGTTATTGAGATTATGTATGAATGTAAAAACCCCCAACGCGAGGTTGGGGGTTTTATTAAATGTTAATTACTTGAACAATATTTGTTAACTACTAATCAACTTTAAGCACTCTTGAGAAACTAAAACCATTATTACTAACATCAATTGTAGAGCCTATATCAAATGCTTGATCAAAATCTACAAAGAAGGATTCAGTACTTGTGCTTGGAGGATTACTAGGCACACCGTTAATGGAAACGGCGTAGCCTGGTTGATAAGGGGATAAAGATACGGTGGTTTTGTTAGTCTGATCGTTAACGCTTACGCTCATACTGTTAACACAAGTAGCTCCGCCAGTGCCAAATGGACTGCTACCACCTATCCAAGGGTTAAACAAGTTCGATCCTTCAACTCTCAGATCGTCTGCTAGATATGGCAAACCATAATTAATACTTTGTGTGTTTTCACTACCGTTTAAGAATGTAGAGGCATCAAAACGTACTTTCACCCAGTTCGAGTAGCGAATAGGATAGCGAATCTGAAAATCAGCACGACCTTCTTTATCAGTGATAAACGAATAACCATCGTCTGATACTTGACCACCAATGATAGCGACTGGATTAATGGTCTCTAGACTTTCATTATTGTTGATATCATCATCTTTATCTAAGGTATAGTTATAGTCAGGATCCTCTGTAGGCTTCCAGCTAGATTCAAATATAATCGGTACTTGTTCAGTAAAGGTACTGTTTATAAAACCTAAGTCTGTATAAGAAATATTGCTATCTAATAGACATACTCTGCCTTGTGCATATTCGATAGCATAAGACTTAATCGATACTTCGGTATCAGTGACCGCACGGCCCGAACCATCCATAACAGAGATTGAGCCCTGTACTGTGTAATAGATATTGTCAGAAGATAACTTATTACTGAACGCTAGGGTAGTATAGACCGCCTCTTCTGAGACCGTAATCTTCGCCTCTTTGGTACCAATTCCTGCATTGTCATTCAATAAGCGCGCATTGACTATAACGCCGCCAATAGGTGAGCTGGCGTTTGCTAGATACACCACACGCGCCTCACCTTTGCTATCAGTCACTGCTGTAGCTGCAGATAGACGACCAGCTGATAAGTCAGCAGCCCGGCTAAAGACGACCGTTTGACCTTCTACAGGAACATCATTTCTATCCTTAACCGTAGCAACAACTTCAGTGCTACCGCCTGGGGTAATAACGGATTTTACTGCTTGGAACAGCATTTTTGCAGGCGTTGTCGCTCTAAAACGAGTATCTACTGTTGTTTGGTACTTTAGCCCGCCGCTAGTACCATTACTAAATATATTTAGCACTCTTGCTTGCAGTACAGCCGTACCTGCAAATTGCGACTCTAAAGTGACAGGAACTGTAATGATATTGCCGTTGATATTACTAGTTGTAATGTTTTTAGTAGTAATAACGGTATTATTAGTAAACTTGCCTAATGTTGTTTGCACCTCTACTGCTTCACCGATAAGAGCTGCCGCTTGTTCTGCAGTATCAGTACGGACTTGAATGCTGACCGTCTGAGGCTCATTTACGTCGTAAAACTCTTTGATATCGACAAAACTGATACCTGCACGTGAGATTTTGACGAGGTCGATACTGTTGGCGCTACGCTGCGTAATTAATTGACGCTCGCCTACTGCCCTAGCAAATACTCGCAGATTACCATTATTATCAAAGCTTAAAGCAGTTTCCCGAACGTTGAAGCTGGCTTCTCCGTTAGCATTAGTAATAGTAGCATTAGTAATAACTTCTCCATCACTATTTACTAGCTCCATATTAGCATTGCCAATGGGCAAGCCTGCTCCGTCTATTAACGTAGTAGTGATAACTGTACTACCACCATCTGCAAGCTGAGTTGCTGACGCAGCAAGCGTAATCTCTGTGCCAACTGCTGATAAGCTTAACGACTTCTCCTCACGCACTTGCATACTAACATTACCATCCTCGTCATATTGCGGCGTGACGATTTTGGCGTTAATCACGACACTATGGTTAAGGCGTGCATTGACATTATTAGCCGTTAGTAACACACCAACATTTATCAAACCGCTAGCATCAGTGGTTACCATGCTTGGCGTAGATAGAGCAGCGCCGCTAGCTGCTAAGTTTTCTATACTTAATTGAACTGGCACCCCTACTAAGATACCACCACTGCTATCGGTTACGCGGAAAGTGGCGCTAGTTTGATCGCCACCGGTGTTTAAAGTAGGTTTGTCAGAAGAAGCTAGAATTTGATAGCTATCAATACTAGTAGAATCTACAGCTACAATGTAGTTTTGCTCCAACTCAACTTTTTCAACAGTTGTTGTCTTGGCAGTTAAGCGAATACCAGCTTCTTCTAAAATAGCTTGGTTGACGCTAGCACCGTCTGTGAGTGTAAGATCAAAACTAGCGACGCCATCGTTGTTAGTCGTGGCTTTGCCATTAGCAATGCTCACGCCAGTCTTAATAGGATCATCGACATTTAAGCGCACTTCACGTCCTGCGATACTACCTTTTTTATCAGTCACGCGTACAAAGACTTTGAACGTATCCCCTTGAGTGTTAACTACTTTGTTTGCACCAATGCTCAAGCTCTCTTTGGTACCCGTTGGTGTAACGGTGTTAACGGTAACGGTTTGCGTAGCGATATTACTACTAGAGTCAGCAGCTGATAATCCCACGACGAAGCTACTACCAATAGCCGCCTTTTGCTCAGTGGTTAAGTCGTTGGGTACAGCAATGCTAAATGTCGCTTTGCCTGAGTTGTCAGTGGTCTGGTTACCACCAGAGACCAAAGCAACTCCTTGACGAACAATAGAGGCTGGAAGAGCAAGGAATACTTTTTGTCCATCTACAATATTGCCTTTACTATCCTTTGCAATAACCTCAATCTGACTCTCACCGCCATTTAAATTAAGTGGTTTTAATGCACTGCCTAGTAAAGAGATAGCGGCGGTCATAGATTGTACTTTAATTTTGACCTGCTGCTGCTTTCCAGTTAATGTTTCTGTTAAGGTAGCAGTTAATACTGTTTTGCTAAGCGCCTCTTTTTCTGCATCTGTTAATCCGCCTCCTACCACAACATTAAAATCAACCAATCCATTGTTATCTGTATTAGCAACAATATTTGATGAGCCAGTTTGATTATTGATGGTTAATAAACTTGCCAACGACTTATCGTCGAGGGTAAGTTTGACTGGTTGATTGGCTACTTGTTCGCCAGATGACTGGTTATTGAGCTGAGCCTGTATTTTAGCAACACTACCAGCATTATTAAGAATATAGCCTGCTTGGTTATCAATATTATTTGTTGCATTCAAAATGTTTAGAGAAACGGTAGGAGTAACGATATTAACTTTCTGTATTTCAGACTTATAAGTAATATTATTTTCAACATAAAATAGTTGATAATTGATTCCAACACTTTTGAGATCAGCGCGCTGCTTGGCAGTTAGGTCATCTGGTATTTGAACGGCGAAAGTTGCATCACCGTTGAAATCTGTGGTCGCCGTCTCTTGAGCAATAGTGACACCATAAGTTTGTGCTTTAGCGCCTAGTTGAATATTAACTTTTTGGTTTGCAACGGCCTGCGTTTTATTGCCTTTAGACGTCAGCCTAATATTAATATTACCGTTACCACCAAGCTCGCTAATCGTTGGGGTAGTAATAGAGGCGAACTCAATACTGGTGTCTGGTTGTTCAACCTTGATGGCCTGAGTAATTTTGGCTTGAGTACCATCTTCATCAGTTAAGACAGCAGTATAACTGATGCCAGACTTTATCAATTGGTCACGCTGAGCGGCTGTCAAGCTTTGATCAATTTTGACCGTGAATGTCGCTACGCCAGCATCGTTAGTATCCTGCTGATTACCAACGATAGTTACGCCTGCGCCTTTATTGATAATTAGCTTTACTGAGCGAGCATTTGCAGCGCTACCATCTTTACGTTTACCAATAACCTGTAGCTTAAACTGCTCATCTAAGACGCTAACGATCGCTGGTACGCTTTTGGCTGTCAATGTTATATCACTTTGTCCAATGTCCGAGCCAATAGTAATGCTTTTACTACTTGCCGTACTGCTAACGCCAGAATCTTCCACAGCGTTAATACTTAAGACAAAGCTTGCCGCTTTTTCTAATGATAATTTTTGTGCTTCATTCAGTCCTGAAGGTACACGCACTATATAGCTTACAATACCCTTATCATTAGTAGCTTGTTCAGCACTACCGTCAATAGTCAATAAGCCTTTACTAGTCAAAGCCGTTGGTAGAGTCGCTGAAACCAATTGATTGGCTACTGCTCCTCCATTTTTACTATTGACTCTAAAACTAATCACTGCACTACCACCAGAGCTTGAGATTTGTTTTTTGTCACTTCCTTCAAAACTCACTACGTTCTTTGCAACTGGTATTTCAACTGAACTTTTAAATGTTTTAGGAGTGATTGAACGATTGGGTTCCGACAATGTCACTGTATAGCTGATGCCATCTTCAGCGAGCATTTTTCGTATAGACTCCTTAAGGTTAGGTGCTATCGTCAACGCAACAGTCGCTTGACCTTTATCATCTAAAGTCAGCTGATTGGTTGCCAGATTCACACCATTAGGTGCATCATTAAGCTTGACAGTGACTTTAGCGCCGTTAATATTGGTTGATACGCTACTATTTTTTGGCTTAGCAGTAAAAGTCAGCTGTTGTGTATCACCATAAGCACTAAGTGGCTCTGCGCTATTGGTCATGCTTAACTCATAGTCAGATACAGGCAACGCTATAGGTAAATAGCCTGTATCTTGTTTGGTAGCACCATTTTGCTCTTGGATACTGATAGCATATGCAATTCCTTCACCTTCGAGCAATGCAGTAAGCTCTTCTTGCAATGCCTCAAGCTTATCCGCATCTTCATCTGTCCAAATATTCTCTTCTATTTTAATATTAAAGGTTGCCATGCCATTAGCATCAGTAACTTTACCATTACCCCCTACGATAGATATACCCTTAATACTATCAATACCGAGTCCAACTTTTACATCTTGAACACGAGCACCATTGTTGTTTTTAGCAATGACAGTCAGCTGGGCATTATCTCCATAAGGGTTTAGAGTATTATTAGAAACTGAAATTGTGCTTAATGAAGAGGTGATTTCAAGCTTACTTTCAGTGACTTGTGTACCATCGCCACTGCCTTCTTTGCTTACTGAAACCTTCAACTCTTGCGGTGCAACAGCTGTACCATCTGCTTTCTCAGCAGTAGCCAATAAAGTAAAGCCTTTATTTATCAGTTCGTCTTTGTCATCAACTGCTTGCGGATTGAGCTTGAGCGTATATACAGCATTACCGTCATTATCGGTAGCTTGAGTACTCTGACCTTCGATAGTAATGCCGTTGGTTTCAGAGTCATTTACTTTTAAAGTAACTGCTTTGCCAACCATTGCTCCACCAGAGTTTTTCTCAACGGCTTTAACAGTAACAGTAAAGAGAGTTTCTTCATCCGATAGCTCAATAATGGATGGTAAGGTAGTAAGCTTTTGCAAAAAGAAATCAGGTTCAGTATCTGGAACTTGTTCGCCCCCACCATTATTCCCATTACCCCCGTTACTACCACCTGATCCTGGCTGCTCAATACCTAAATCAGGTGCAGGTGCAACAGAATCTACTGTGTCACCATCACCCCCTCCACCACAACCTGCTAATGCCAATGCACAAGTCAAAGAAGTAAGTTGAAACAGCTTAGAAGTAAAAGGTAGCGAGCTATGTGACATGTTTTGGACTCCGAATCCGAATCAGCTAAGATATGTTCAAAAATACGAGCAAGAATCGTACCCAATCTATAAATGCATAATAAAAATAGATAAAGTTACATTCTGTTTACTCTATATATATAATGTATTAAAATTATAACGGTAACCTTACTGACTTTTGTTGTAACTTACAACTAAAAATTATACCTATAAGTTAAGTAATCAATCACATAGCAGTGTCAATTCAAGGTATAATGACGCTTCTATAAGACGATGTTTATCGTAAAATGATTTGAGTATTTAATGATTTTATGGTATAAATGTCGGCTTTAAAATTTTCTGAATTGGTCACTCTGTTATTTGCCTTTATATGACAGTAAAACCAGCTCAACCTTCATATAGTTTTGTTTGGTGCAAAGCTGCTGCTTGCTGTGTCCATGCCGCAAATACGCGCAACTTGCCCAGACTGGTATGAGAATCCCTCATACCGCATAGATTAGGAGTTCGCCATGTCTAGAGTTTGCCAAGTGACTGGAAAGCGCCCTATGGTGGGTAATAATGTTTCGCACGCAAACAACAAAACCCGTCGTCGCTTTCTACCAAACCTTCATAACCATCGTTTTTGGGTAGAGTCAGAAAACCGTTTTGTTCGTCTACGTGTGTCTACCAAAGGTATGCGCATCATCGACAAAGTTGGTATTGATAAAGTGTTAGCAGATTTGCGCGCACAAGGTCAAAAAGTTTAAGCCACGCGCTTATCACCACCATCTAAAGGAAAGCTATCATGAGAGATAAAATCAAGTTGGTATCGACTGCTGGTACTGGGTATTACTACACTACCACCAAAAACAAGCGCACAATGCCTGGCAAAATGGAGATCAAAAAGTTTGATCCTAAAGTACGTCAGCACGTGATCTTTAAAGAAGCAAAAATCAAGTAATAGTGATTGCCTTATTATTTGACCATAAAAAAGGGTTTATCAATTGATAAACCCTTTTTTATGGTCTGTAATTTAGCTTTTTATGAATAAACTGCTTTAATTTCGTTCATGGCGCATTTAATAATCTAAACCCTAACTATAATGCGTGGGTTCTTTATCATAAACATGCGCATGCCATTGACTCATCTGTTTTTGCATGATGACCTGAATCGCAGCATGAATCATATGTTGACCGATCGCTTGAGTATCACTACCGAGCAGCTCTTTGAGCTTGTCCGAAAAATCAATCGTCATCAATGGGATGTCGTCCTGCTCAGCATCACGTAACAACAATCTGCCGTCATCACTTTCTACCAATTCAAGAGTCGTTTCTTTACCAAATCCTGCAAACTTATCTTGGTTGTCGTTGTCTACTTCTATCTCATTATCGATATCGTATGGCATTTAATATGTCCTCAATTATACTGTCTCATCGTTGCATAGAATTTTTCGTCTCAGGACAATATGAGTAAATGTATCATACTCATACAATGGACGCTTCGACGCTATAATTCAAGGGCAATAATGCAACTCCTGTGCAATAACAAACATTCAAAGGGATTATACTAGCCCACTAATTAACGCCAATAGCGTAACTTTGCTAAGGTAAATAGCAAAGCGACAAACATACCAAGGTAATACATCAGCTTAAGCTCTAACGCTGGATCACGGTATTTGAAAGGTAAAGCAATGGTGGCAGTAGCAGTAGGTATAATAATGAGCATCAATAGCCAGCTTTCAAAAACGTGTAACCAGCCTTGCAACCCTGTACCATGACTTAACGACGCCAATCCTAATAATAGACAAGCAATGATAAGACTGGTAAACAAAACGTTGGGCAGATCTTTTGGGTAAATAATATTCGCAATACGGGTGGGCATAATTTGCATATAAAATTCCAGTCAAGACTAGGGTATATCCTCAATCTGAACGAGTGAACCTCTGATAAGCTAAAAATGAGGACCCGCCCTAAGATCATGACTTAACAATGATAAAAACCTATAAATGGTATGAAATCTAACTATAAGTACCCATCAACCATAACATTGCAATACAGGAAGTCAGATAACCTAGACTTATCGCATTCCAGCCTGCAATGTCAGTACCATTAACCTTGTTAAATACACGCGCGCCAAGCCAAAAAAGTAACGGAATACCAACTACAAAAGCAGGGACTATCACCGCAGCATGGCGTAACACGTCTCCGACATCATCCCCCACCATTAAGCGAAAACCATATCCAGCAAGGCTTAGTATCAACGAAAATACTGCTAGGCCAATGGTGATTCCTTTGGGTACTAAACTGCGTTTTTGTTGCTTGTCAGGCGAATTCTTATCGCTTGTTACTGGTGAAGTTGGCTTATCCATAATATACCCTTATGTGAGGTAAAAATATTCTTACCAGTATCTTTATGACGGCTAGTTTGCGCTATTTACTAAAGACAACTCTTGACGCATGGCCGTGATAGCAGCTTGATAATCATCTTGATTAAAGATAGCAGAACCTGCCACAAACATATCCGCACCAGCTTCAGCGATAGCACGAATATTGCTCGCTTTAATACCACCATCGACCTCTAATCTAATATCATGGCCGCTCGCATCAATACGCTGACGGACTTCGCGCACCTTATCTAGTGTGCTTTCAATAAACGACTGCCCACCAAATCCAGGATTGACGCTCATCAGTAAAATTTGGTCGACTTTATCCATCACATAATCTAAATAATGCAGTGGCGTAGCCGGGTTTAGTACCAAACCACATTTCGCGCCGCCATCTTTGATTAGTTGCAAGGAGCGATCAACATGCCCACTAGCTTCTGGATGAAAAGTAATAACGCTAGCGCCCGCCTCCAAGAACTGCTCAATCATACCATCGACTGGGCTAACCATCAGATGTACATCAATGGGTGCATCAATACCATAATCACGCAACGCCTTACAAATCATACTACCAAAGGTCAGGTTCGGTACGTAATGGTTATCCATTACATCAAAATGTATGACGTCGGCTCCCGCTTTTAAGACAGTATCCACTTCTTCGCCCAAACGCGCAAAGTCAGCAGATAGTATTGAAGGGGCGATTAGATATTGTTTAGACGGGCTAATCATAATTGAGCTACCTAGTTAATGTTTTGATGAATTGATAAGTTTGGTAAATTGATAAAAACGAGAAGGCTTACCTCAACATTATTAATGCTAGATAAACCGATAAACTTTCTATTCTAAAAAATAATGTCTTGAAAGCTTATGCTTTGAAAACTATACCTCTAAAACTGATGACTTTAAAATTGCTGTCTTAAAACTACTATCGTGGCTTGTATTGGGTTTTACAATAGGCACGGCCTACTTCAAAAGATCGTTTTGCTTCATGCTTAGTGGCGCGACCGGTTACACGTTGACGCCATAAACGAAAAGATGAGGGTTTTAGCTGTTGACGCATCAACTTGATAACATTAGCTTCACTAAGTCCATAAGTGTGCTCTATAGCGCCAAAAGGCGTTCTATCTTCCCATGCCATCTCTATCACACGTGATATTTGCGCGGCATCCAGTATTTTATCAACCGCTAGAGTATCTGATCTTGACTGCAACTGATCTGAGCTCACAATATCTAATCTAAGCGTGTCTTTGGCCTTATTATTGGTTGCTTGTTTTTTTCGTAAAGCTGTATCTATGTCAGCCTGCATAGTAGCAAGTGATGATTGAACATGCTGCTGATTATTTAAGCGCTCACCTATGGATGACGCTTGATGATATACCATAAACTCTTACCTTTTATGCATGAAGCATTTATTTAACCAAGCTCTATTTTACATCAATAATGGAGCTTGGTTGAACTATCCGCTAAGCCATCTATCTACAGTACAGTCACAAAAACTGCTTTATAAATAATAGTTTAGAGTAAATTTAGAGATAAAGGTAAGTAAGTAACTAACTCAGCTGCGCCATGCGCCAATGATGTTCAATATGATCATTGATTACGGTTTGGATAAAGTAATAGCTGTGATCGTGACCTGCTTGATAGCGTAGTGTTAACGGCTGTTTGGCCTCTTCACAAGCTTCTTGTAGCTTAGGCGTTTGTAGCTGCCCTTCTGCTAAGAAGTTATCAGCGGCACCTTGGTCAACTAAGAGACTTGAATACTTACGACCGACGCTTTTGATCGTTTGCGTTGCATCAGCTTGCGTCCACTGCGCTTTGTCATCGCCAAAGTATTCTGTATAAGCGGCCTCCCCCCATGCTGACTCACTGGCCGCGCTTACTGGAGACAATGCCGACACACTGACAAACTTACTTGGAAATTTAAAACCGAGTAATAATGCGCCATGACCACCCATAGAATGGCCTGTGACACCGATACTGCTAATAGGAAACTCAGAACGAAGCAGATCATATAACTCATCAACGATATAACTTTGCATGTTAAAGTTTTTAGCCCATGGCGCACAAGTTGCATCGACATAATAGCTTGCGCCTTGACCAACAAAATAACGCTCATCGTTTGGCACGTCATCATCTTCGCTACTTCTAGGAGAAGTGTCTGGCGCGATAAATATCATGCCAAGCTCGCTACATCTTTGTTGAAAATGCGCTTTATGAGTGACGTTGTCAGCATTACAAGTCAAACCTGATAGATATAAGATGGCAGGACAATCCTTTCCTGCTAGCGCCTCATCTGGCAAATAGATACTAAACGTCATTGACGTTTTGGTCGCTGTCGATTGATGACTGTAATAATGCTGTTCGCCATCAAAGCAGCGATTCACGCTTTTTTGTGTGAGCTGAGTATTAGTAGATAAACTGTTGTTATAAGAATTGTTCATAATGACTATCCTTTTTTATTGAACTTAAAATAAATCATGCTTTATCGCGTCAACCAATAAGACAATGATAACATTTTCAGAAATGACGGACGTAGTGATAAGTAAAACGAAAGATACGTCATTGTGAGCAAAATCAAACGCGCGATCACATAAGATGATAATAGTGGCGAGCATAGTAGATCGCTACTATGACTTAAACAAAATGACGCTTATTCATTACTTTGCGCCGGACATAGCAGTGCTTTTATTACTATTGATAGCATCATCATTGATGGCATTATTATTAATAGTATCTTCAAGCATTGCGCCGCTGGCTTCCGTATTATTAGTAAGATGCTCTACCGAGGAGCGCGTTTTATCAAACAATACTTTTTCAAACGCTGGTAATGCTGTCTCCATCAAACTACCGACGACCATTTGCGGGTCTGATGACTCAAAGCCCATAAAGTTTTCGCGCTCGCTAACACGTAGACGCGCATCCTTAAAGGCTGCAGCAAAACTGGTGTTTTCACGTAAACTTTCTGCAAAAAATGCTTGACCAAAGTAGGTCATCTCAGCCGTATTGGTACAGCCAAACGACATCTTATCAGCAGCTGAGGCAGTAATTATCACGGTAGTTGGCGAAGCCAACTCATTAATAAACGAACCAGAGTAGCAAGCGGACACTACAATCACACGCCAGCGAATACCCGAAGCGTCAAGCGCCTCTCGTAGCCACGTAGCATCTAAATTATCCATCTCAAGTGGCGGGTTAGATAAATGAATAAAGTCTTGGTCACCATGTGAAGATAACGCCATGAATAGAACATCTTCGTCAGCATCCATTTGCTGACCGATTGTTTTTAATCCCTGTAAAATACTAGTCTTAGTCGCGACTGGCTCGTCCAGCCAGCTATAAGTATTGTTGATGAGCGCCAATGATTGACCACTAGTGCCAAAGCGCACATCAAACAATTCTCGCACCTTATTTATTTCAGAACGAAAAACGTTTTGCTCAGAGAACCCTGCCACTCCCATAAAGTACCAGTCATTCTTGCCAGCTACATTTGGATCAATACTTGTTAATGCTTGTTGTAATAGACGTGGCTGCTCATACAGTGCTGCCTCCTCTAACACAGGCTGTATGGGTATCTGCTTAAAAATAGGTTGATCTGCGACATTACGCTGCCAAATGGTTAGTAATGCTACCGCTCCCAATAAAATAGTAATGCGCTCCCACCAGGGGGTACGCTGTCTTCGGGCAAATATCCATAACAATGCTAATGTTTGCCACAAGAACAACACTAAAAACAATATCGGTAGAAAAGAATAGCTCCAATCCGGTAACCACCCATGACTACCCAAAACCTGTACGATGCTCTGCAGCAGCGCAGATAATGTGTCAGCTACCAACCATAGCACCACTGGTACAAACACCAAGGTATGATTACCAGAACGCCGCGCCAGAACGATACCGACCAAAGAGATAATAGCAGGCCAAATTAGATAACTGACCAATCCTTGCTCATTAAAGACACTACCAGCTTCAGCAGCCAACCAAGAAAATAAAACGTTGCTGCCTAACGCTAATAAGGCAAATAGCACAAATTGTATAAATGTTGGCTTTACCCAAGAAAACGCACGCGTTGACCCTACCAACATCCAAAGAGCAGCAATAATATTGGCAGCGAAGTTGAGTGAAAAGCGCTGAAGGGAAACGGTTTTTAGCGACGAGAGTGGCAAAGACTTAGACCTCTATCTAGTCGAGACAAATGGTTACCATCATATTGATAACATAACCTCATAGTTTATCTTGCTAATCTATCGCGATTGTAACGGATTGTCAGCTAAGACGATAAGCATGATTTGTAAAATACCCTATAAAATACTGAATTAAAAATCAAACAAAAAAAGGCCTTGAAACCAAGACCTTTTTTAATTCAATTAATAGATATTATTTCATCAATAGCTCATTGACGCGTTTAAGATAAGCCGCTGGATCTTCAAGCTGACCGCCATCTGCTAATAACGCTTGATCAAAGATCACTTGCGCAAGGTCATCAAATTGCTCGCTGCTCTCAAGCTTTTTGATTAGCGGGTGCTCAGGGTTCACCTCAAGCGTGGGCTTGCTCTCTGGTACTTCCTGCCCCATTTGCTGCAGCATTTGAATCATTTGTGGCGACAACTCACCCTCACCTACGACCAAACAAGCTGGACTATCGACCAGACGCGTCGATACTTTGACATCCTTAGCTCGATCACCAAGCGTCGTTTTTAACTTATCGACAACTGGCTTCATGGTTTCTTGTGCCTTCTCAGCCTCTGCTTTTTCTTCATCGTCCTGCAAGTCGCCTAAATCTACCGCACCTTTTGCAATGTTCTGCAATGGTGTTTCATCAAACTGCGTCAAGAAGTTCATCGCCCATTCATCAACGCGGCTGGTCATCAAAATAACTTCGATGCCTTTTTTCTTAAATAGCTCAAGTTGTGGGCTATTTTTTGCAGCAGACAAATTGTCGGCTGTTAGATAGTAGATGGCTTTTTGTCCATCTTTCATACGCGCTTTGTAGTCCTCAAAGCTGGTCGCAACCTTATCGTCAGTGCTGGTTGCATAACGCAGCAATTTAGCAATACGCTCTTGGTTACCCATGTCTTCGCCAAGACCTTCTTTGATCACATCGCCAAACTCACTATAGAACTGGGCGAACTTTTCTTGCTTGTCATTATCTTCGCTATTGGCAAGGCTTGCGAGCATGGTGAGGATTCGGCGCGCGTTACCATCACGGATAGATTTTACATCACGCGACTCTTGTAGCAGCTCACGGCTGACGTTCAATGGTAGGTCTGCTGAGTCGATAACCCCTTTCACAAAACGCAAGTACATCGGTAGCAACTGCTCAGCATCATCCATAATAAAGACGCGTTTGACATACAGCTTAAGACCATGCTGCTGCTCACGCGTATACAAATTCATCGGCGCTTTTTTGGGAATATAAAGCAGTTGCGTGTACTGTACACGGCCTTCAACGCGGTTATGCGTCCAAGTTAGTGGCTCATCCATGTCATAGGTGATGTTCTTATAGAAATCGACGTACTCATCATCTTCAATCTCAGATGCTGAGCGCGTCCATAGTGCACTAGCCTTGTTGATGGTTTCCCACTCATCAGTAAGTACCATTTCACCGCCAGCAGGTGCGCTGTTTTCTTCTGAATCGTCACTGTCATCAGCGACATCTTCTTGCCAAACTTCTTTACGCATCTGAATGGGCAAGCTGATATGATCTGAGTATTTATTGACCAAACGCTTGATTTTACCGCGATCAAGGTAATTGTCTTCGCCTGCGCTATATTCTTCTTTTAAGTGCAAAGTGATGGCAGTGCCACGCTGTGCTTTGTTGATTGTCTCAACGGTAAAGCTACCAGTACCGTCTGATATCCAGCGCACACCTTTATCCGCAGGCTCACCTGCTTTACGTGATTCAACGCTAATCTTATCTGCCACGATAAAGCCTGAGTAAAAACCAACACCGAACTGTCCGATCAATTGACCATCTTGCTTTTGCGACTCAGACAGCTTATCTAAAAATGCTTTGGTACCCGACTTGGCAATCGTTCCTAAGTTTTCGATGGCATCGGTTTCATTCATACCAATACCGTTATCAGTAAAGGTAATGGTTTTAGCATCGGTATCGACTGCGATACGGATTTTTAATTCCCCATCGTCTTCATAAAGGCTGTCATCATTGGTTGCTTCAAAACGCAACTTATCACAAGCATCAGAGGCGTTTGAGACCAGTTCACGCACAAAGATGTCGGCATTAGAATACAGCGAATGGGTCACCAAATGTAGTAACTGCGCCACTTCTGCTTCAAAAGTATGTTTTTTTAATTCAGGGGTACTTTCAGTAGCGGTACTGCTATTAGCATTAAGATTATCCGTATTTTTATTATCCGCTTGGGCCTGCTCACTCATAAAAACTCCTATTATTTATACCAAAAATGCTGTAGCCAGCATAGATTAATCACAAGAACATCAAGTACCAGCAGATGAGCGCAACTTATGCACAAAACTGCGCGGTAAATACTGCTAGGCTGATTAATCAAATAGGGGCATGGGCAAAAATTTCAAGTTCAAATAACCTAAAAACAATTATTAGTCGTAAAAAAACCGCCCTAGTTTTCTAAGGCGGTACTTTTAGATAAATTCATACAATTTGCAGTCTATAGACAACTAGGCAGATGACGTGCAGGATCTGTATCCCGCGCTGCCATCGCATCTTCGACGGTCATGCCCAGCGCCTTGGCCACGCCTTCGCCATAAGCAGGATCACACCAGTTACAGTTGCGAATGTGCCGATACTTAATAAAGTCTAGAGCATCACCCATTGCTCTTGCAGTATTGTCGAACAACATCTGTTTTTTCTCATCATTCATGAGGTTAAACAATGCGCGTGGTTGACTAAAGTAGTCGCTGTCGTCTTCACGAAAATCGTAATGCTTGGCATAACCATCAATCTTGAGTGGTGGTTCAGCATAGTCAGGCTGATCTTGCCACTGTCTAAAGCTGTTAGGCTCGTAGTGCGGTAGGCTACCATAGTTGTCATTGGCACGGCCTTGGCCATCTCGCTGGTTACTTGTCACAGGACAACGTGGTTTGTTCACTGGAATTTGCTTGTGATTGACGCCCAAACGATAGCGCTGAGCATCGGCGTAGCTAAATAAGCGAGCTTGTAGCATGCGATCTGGTGAAGCGCTGATACCTGGTACAAGATTATTAGGTGCAAAAGCCGCTTGCTCTACATCTGCAAA
The DNA here is from genome assembly GCF_051847535.1 of Psychrobacter sp. 1U1. Classification (NCBI taxonomy): domain Bacteria; kingdom Pseudomonadati; phylum Pseudomonadota; class Gammaproteobacteria; order Moraxellales; family Moraxellaceae; genus Psychrobacter; species Psychrobacter sp. 1U1. Next base: position 223,406 of record NZ_JBPYDD010000004.1, read on the forward strand.
ATAGTTGGCAGAGTTTTTATTTAATTCAAACTCACCCACTTCTATTAGTGGATAATCGCCTTTTGGCCATACTTTAGTCAAATCAAAAGGATGGTAAGGCGCTTGATCCGCCTCTACCTCTGGCATGATTTGCACATACATTTTCCATCTTGGAAAGTCGCCGTTATCGATAGCATTGAGCAAATCTTCTTGATGGCTTTCGCGGTTGCTTGCGATGATATCAGCGGCCTCAGCATCGGTTAAGTTCTTGATACCTTGCTGAGTGACAAAGTGAAACTTCACCCAAAAGCGCTCATTATCACGATTGATAAAGCTATAAGTGTGCGAGCCAAAGCCGTGCATATGCCTATACGAAGCTGGCAAGCCGCGATCACTCATCGTAATAGTCACTTGGTGCAAAGACTCGGGCAATAGTGTCCAAAAATCCCAATTATTGGTCGCAGAACGCATATTGGTACGTGGGTCGCGCTTTACCGCTTTGTTTAAATCTGCAAACTTGCGCGGGTCACGGACAAAGAATACTGGGGTATTGTTACCTACCATATCCCAAACACCCTCTTCGGTATAAAACTTTAGCGCAAAGCCACGAATATCACGCTCAGCATCGGCTGCCCCGCGCTCACCTGCAACGGTACTAAAACGCGCAAACATCTCAGTCTGCTTGCCAACTTCGCTAAAAACTTTGGCCCGAGTATATTTAGTAATATCGTTGGTAACAGTGAAAGTACCGAACGCACCAGAGCCTTTAGCGTGCATACGACGTTCTGGAATCACCTCACGATTGAGATCAGCCAGCTTTTCATTAAGCCATAAATCTTGTGCCAGTAATGGACCACGCTTACCTGCGGTCATACTATTTTGGTTATCTACCACTGGGGCACCATTGCTCATGGTGAGCTGGGTAGGATCATAAGGGCATCTTTTATCGCTCATTGTAGGGCTCCTTTAAGGAATAAATTAGAGACTGACATCCATCATTGCATCTTATATATGACTTATATATGACTTATTGTCTTACTAATTCCTATTAGAACCGATTTTCAACTATTAGTATAATAAATTAAACGCATGTTTCCGTTTTGATTTTTAGAACATAAATTGGCTCTTAACATAAAATGGGTCCTTCATGGTACTCAATTTGAGTCAAGTCGACCAACTACATGTCAGTTATAATTAGTGCGGCATTGGGCGAATCGTCAAAATCTGCTCACTGCGACCAAAAGGCCCATGTACATCATGCAATACTGCACTGGTCAGTCCTATCCCATCATCGCCGTACTGTTGCACCGCTTCGATACCAAGCCAGCGACCTTTCGGTGCGCGATGCATATGAATTTGCAAATCAGTATTTGGGAACATCCATTGAGCAGCTGACAGTTCTATGCCAAGTCGAGGTACGACGCCATTAGCCGTGTCAACCATACCCAAAAGATGGACCAAGTCATCAGTGGGTTCACCTGCTACCATTTCGATATCATTGGTTATCCAGACCATACCCTTGCCTGGCCGACGCTCTGGAGCAGCGACCAACCGCACGCTTTCAATAAAACCGCCCGGCCAACCTTTCATATCTCCCCAAACAGGCAGCTCGTCTGGCTGATGCAAGGCCTTCTGATCTTCTAGTCCTGCGACAGCACTGGTATCTTGAGTCATCAAACGCCAAGCGCGCGCAATAATACAATTACGACCACGACTACTCATGACTGCTTCTATTAATTCAATAGTCTTGCCTGGACGAATACAACGGGTAGTAACAGTAAACTCATCAAGTGGAATCAGTCCCAAGATATCAAGACTAATACGAGCAACTCGCATATTGGCTTGCGGTACAAACTTTTCCAATTCGACAGTCAATAACCCAGTCGCTGGCGCCATATGCTGCTCATGCTCGTTCCAAGCGCCTTGTGCATGCTTGGTTGGTTGATAGTGTGCCACGCAACTACCATCGGCTTGTTGCTCGCGGTTTATAAATTTATAGTAAGCTGACATAACCATCCTTAGTTTTTGAATGTAGTATTTTTAGATATAGTGTTTTTAGATGTCGTAAGGTTGTGTAACCTATAGAATACTCGAGCGTTGATCTATTTTTACGCCCTATTTAGTAAACTCTTGTTTTTTCATCCTAAGAATCTTGCGGCTCTTTATCATCAAGAACAATAAGAAAATGACAGTGGCGATTAGAAGTCCGTAAAAAAGATTGTATTCTTTTATAAAGTGCACTGTGTTTAGACCAAGCAACATGACCAGCAGCCCAATGACAAACATATTAACTGTTAATTGTCTGTTAATCTCATCAAGTGTCGCCTCTGACAATACAAATCTTTTTTTCTGTTTTTTCATGTCCCTTGGCCTATTTACCTACTTGGGTAACTGGGATACGTAACGCTTTTGGCAAACTAAACGTCACGTTTTCTTCGATACCTGACAACTCACTGGGCAAATCACCACCCCAGTCTTGAAGCTGTTGTAGTACTTCTTGAATTAACACTTCAGGTGCAGACGCGCCAGCAGTCACCCCAACACTTTCAATCCCCTCAAACCATTGACGATTCATCTCACTGGCATTATCGATCAAATAAGCGCGGCAGCTCATACGTTCTGCCAATTCACGCAGACGATTAGAGTTCGATGAGTTTGGTGAGCCTACCACCAAGACGACTTCGCAGCGTCCAGCCAAATCTTTGACCGCGTCTTGTCGGTTTTGAGTGGCATAGCAGATATCATCTTTGCGTGGCCCTTGAATACTAGGAAATTTGTCGCGTAATGCATCGATGACACGCGCGGTATCATCCATTGACAGCGTGGTTTGGGTAACAAACGCTAAACGTTCGGCATCTTGTACCGTCAATTCTTTGACATCGCCCTCGTTTTCGACCAGATGTATTTGCCCGCCATGACGACGGTTAAAGCGTCCCATTGTACCTTCAACTTCAGGATGACCGGCATGGCCGATCAGCACTGCATCCATACCATCCTGCGCAAATCTTGCAACCTCAATATGTACCTTAGTGACTAGTGGACAAGTGGCATCAAATACGGTCAAATCACGGCGTGTTGCCTCATCTTCAACGGCTTTTGAGACACCGTGCGCTGAGAAAATAACGATTGAGCCATCTGGCACTTCATTGAGCTCCTCAACGAATACAGCACCGCGATTGGCTAAGTCTGAAACCACAAACTTGTTATGTACAACTTCGTGACGTACATAAATAGGGGGCTCAAAACGCGTTAATGCTTCGTTAACAATCGCAATTGCGCGGTCCACACCAGCACAAAATCCGCGTGGATTGGCAAGATAAATTTGCATAAGACGGCCTATCATTAGATAATTTAGATTCTAAACTTGAATTCAAAAAATTAGAGTGGAACAATACGCTACTTTAGCATAATTTGCTTTTATTGCCTTCTAAAATACCATAGTCGCAATCGTCATAACTTTGACAGGATTACTCATCAATACGATGATATCAAAAGCAATTTATAACTATTAAAGTAGACGTAATTGTTATTAGTCGTACTTGCTATCGTTTTACATGATGGCATTTTCTTTTTTTACCAGTCTTTATCTGCTTACTTATTTGATTACTCATTTATTACTAGGACACACTGTATGACAGGTTCATTGTTTATTATTACTGCAGCCTCTGGTACTGGCAAGACCTCACTGGTCAAACAGTTACTTGCTACCACCAACGATCTGACTGTCAGTGTCTCTCATACTACCCGTCAGCCGCGACCTGGGGAAATTGACGGTCATCATTATCACTTTACTAGTGTCGATGTTTTTACTAAAGCTATCGCTGAAGGTCAGTTTTTAGAGCATGCAGAAGTCTTTGGCAACTACTACGGCACCTCAGAGCAAAGTGTACGTTCGCAACTAGAAGCAGGCGTTGATGTTATTTTGGAGATTGATTGGCAAGGGGCGCTGCAAGTCAAAAAGATATTTGCTGAAGCAATCATGGTGTTTATCTTACCGCCAAGTGTGGCGACATTGCGTCAACGTCTATCGACACGTGCGACAGACAGCACCGACGTCATCGAACAGCGCTTAGCAGGTTCAGTGAACGAGATGTCGCAATATGTACATGCCGACTATGTGGTGATTAACGACAATTTTGAGGTGGCGTTAACAGAGCTAAAATCTATCATCGTAGCAGATAGACAAACGCTAAGACGTCAACAGCAACGCTATAGTCGCGTCATTACAAACCTATTGTCAGACCCAGCTGACCAATCATAAGTCGATTGATTAGTGCTGTGGTATTTAGAATATAAGGTATAAAAAGCAACTGCGCGTTTGAGTAAATAAATGCTATAATAGCCAATTATTGACCCTTATATTTTTGATACTATTTTTATTAAGTGGCGAGCTATATTCGTTACTGATAAAAACAACCGAGGTAGCTATTTATGGCACGAGTAACGATTGAAGATTGCTTAGAGAATGTTGATAATCGCTTTGAATTGGTATTGGTTGCCAGCAAACGTGCTCGTCAGCTTGCAAAAGGCATTGCCGAGCCGTTAGTAGAAGTCGACAACGATAAGCCGACTGTATTGGCATTGCGTGAAATTGCCGCTGGTAAGATTACTCGCGATATCCTAAATCAGCCAGAGCACAACTTTGCCACAAGCTCACTAGATTTAGCCTTGTCAGGCGATCATAGCTTCTAGCGTGATATAGTCTTGTTTTTGTTTGAGCGGTCGCCATATATTCTATATGACAGCTTAGATAAAAACACTACAACATAGATTGCAGTAATAAAAACCACAGTGTCATGCTGTGGTTTTTGCCGTTTATATCTGCTGTATTTTTCTAAACGATTGTTAATCATTTATGTTCACGGACAGCTTATATCAATGATTGTAGTTTTAAGATATTTAAAGTGTCTATGCGCTTAGTAGTTGACATTTAACGCAATTTACGATTAATTAGAGGGTGGCGTCGCAGTAATAAAAATAGAAAGACTTTGTAGCTGAGCTATCTTTACAAGCATAATTTTCATGGCGACAACCGTACAACTCATATCCATATAGAATTAGCATTAGCATTAGCATTAGCATTAAGCCATCAGATGTATAAAAACTGGTTGAGTAATAATTCCCAGTCATGTCACGAACAATAGGATCGCCACTCTATGAGCCAAACCTTACCCAAACTCAGTCACCATCTGGTTGATGAAGCTCAGTATAACTTACTGCGTTCGGTTGGGTATTTATGTGCAGCCGAGCGTCGCGACATTATAGATGCTTGTGCCTTTGGTGATGTTGCGCACATAAAAGACCGGCGCAAATCAGGTGAGCCTTATATTACTCATCCTATAGCGGTCGCTGAAATATTGGCCGGCTTTCGGCTAGATCGAGATACGATCATCGCAGCAATCTTGCATGATACGGTCGAAGATACAGAGGTTAGTGATGAGCAGATTGAACAGCGCTATGGCAAAATTGTCGCAAGACTGGTCGATGGCGTCACCAAGCTCAAATCCTCTACTCACAACAAGCAGCAAAACAAAGCCGCTACTTTTCACAAAATCCTCACTGCAACTTTAAATGATCCACGCGTGCTAATCATTAAGCTTGCCGATCGTCTGCACAATATGTCAACGCTTGATGCGGTTCGTCCTGAAAAGCAGCGCGCTACCGCCCAAGAGACCTTGGATTTTTATGTGCCATTTGCACGCTTGATGGGTCTCAACGATATTGCTGATTACATTGAAGTCTTATGTTATCGCAATCTTAACTCTGATATGTACAACAAGTTATCTGACAAACTGTTGCAGCATGGTCTTGGACGTAATTTTCAAAGAGAAGCTATTCATCGTTATCTGACCATAGTTCTTAATAACTTGGGGCTTGGTGGTCATGTAAAGGTGTTAGATAATCGCGTGGCTATATATCGACAGTTCTTCCGTAATCGCGGTGAAATCAATGCCCTACTTCGCCATTATGCATTTGAGATTGTGCTGGATAATATTGAAGCTTGTGACAAGCTGGCATATTATTTGATTAAAAAGTATCAAATCGATGACTCACATATTGAAGACAATATTCGCAGACCTCTGCCCGGCGGCAATCAATCGCTCACCCTGATTTATGAACGTGATAACGATTTTGTGAAAGTCACTATCTTGACCAAACAGATGCAAAATGCAGCCAGGCTTGGGGTTATCGGTGCAGAACATGCGTCTGACGTGAGTCAATCCGTCATTCAAGCTTCATTACGCAATATGAAAGACTTGGTTGATGAGGATACTTTAGATGAGAACAGCCCTGACTTCACCGCGGCCGTCTCTACCATTAACGAGCTGATGGACTATCTGCATTCTAGCAAAATCATCTGTTATAGTCCGCAGGGACGTGCTTATGAGTTACCACAGGGGGCAACAGCGCTAGACTTCGCTTACGCTGTCGGGCCTATGGTCGGTAACGTAGCGGTTGGGGCCAATATTGAGGGTAAAAAAGCCAAGCTGGGTACGGTAGTCAAAAACGGCCAATTGGTCGGAATCGAAGTCAATAGTCACTCAGAGCCAAAAGCTGAATGGCTTGGGTTTGTCGTGACCAACAAAGCCCGTGAAGAGATTTTACGGTGGTTTAAAGACTTATCAGCGGCTGATAAACAGCATCATGGGCAGCAAGCTTTGGATCGCGCATTAAAGACCTACCAAAAGAACCTCGACGACTTGACGGATAATGATTGGCAAAATCTTATCGAATGGCGCGGCTTACCAGAGAAAAGCGCGCTTTTTGAACAAATAAGCTCTGGCACCTTGCTACCACAGCTTGTAGTGTCACGTTTGTTCAGTGATGAAGTCAGCAATTTACAGGCTCAACGACCCCACAATGGTATGGTACAACCGCAGCAACTGATTGCAAATGCCACCGGTGTTGAGATTGATTTTGCTAATTGTTGTCATCCTATCTATGGTGACCCTATCGTTGGACATCTCTCACGTCATGGCTTGGTTGTTCATCGTCATAAGTGCTTCTCGCTTGATGATATCCGTAAAGACAATCCTTATCAGGTCATACAGTTACGCTGGCGTAGTGATAAAGCGATCAAACAAAGTGAAGAAGATGAGCAAAATGGAAAGATTCGTTTTCCAGCTTACCTAAAACTGTCGATTGCCCTTAGCGATGAACAAATCAGTGAAGTTATCTACCACTTGCGTCAGCTTAATATCGGCGTCGAAACTGTCGATGTACGTAGCAGCGACACCATCGTTCACGTCATTGTCCGTAGCCGTGATCATTTGGCGCAAGGTATTCGTGAACTGCGCTCTTTACTCGGCTTTCCTAATATCGTACGCCTATATCAGCTATAAGCGTACAAGCGCGCGTTACTCTTTGTATGAATTTAAAAAAATCCAAAATAGTGCTAGACTCTCCTGCTAACTTTTAGCAAAAACTCTTGCAAACTAAACCAGTAAAAATAAGACAAGGATACAACATGAGCCGTCAAACCATCCAAACTGATAAAGCGCCAGCAGCTGTTGGTACCTATTCACAAGCCGTAAAAGTTGGTAATACCGTATATATCTCAGGCCAGCTTGGTTTTGACCCTGAAACGATGGAATTACGTGACGGATTTGAAGCGCAAGCCAAGCAAGTATTTGCTAACCTAAAGGCCGTTTGTGAAGCTGCTGGTGGTAGCTTAAGCGATGTGGTGAAGTTTAACGTATCCTTGACTGATTTAAGTGACTTTGCTGTTTTAAATGAGGTCTTTGTCGAAAACTTAAGCGAGCCGTACCCGGCCCGTGCTGCCGTACAGGTTGCTGCGCTACCAAAGGGTGGCGTCGTTGAGATTGAAGCCATTTTATATATTGAATAAACTGTTATATCATTCGACTTAATGCTTAAATGATTAAGTCAAAAAATATACTTTTTAAAAGATAACTATAGAGTAAGCCCAAATATGTTTATTTGGGCTTATTGCTATCTCTCTTTTTAATACAATAATCTAAATATCCAAATATCTAATCTAAAAGCTATATATCAAAAAGCTAAGGGTGCATTTTATGTTGGTACAAGTTGCTCTACCCGTGCCCCTTTATCGGGTATTTGACTATAGCGTATCAACTGATAACAACATCTCATCAAACGTCTCTTTACCTCAGATTGGTAGCCGTGTCGAGGTATCATTCGGTCATCAAACCCTAATCGGTATTGTAATTGCTCATATCGCTAGAGCCGATAGCAATGTACCTAGCGGTAAGCTTAAACCTATTAATAAATGCTTAGATGCTGAGCCTATTTTAAATGCCAGTATGTTAAAACTTGCCTATTGGCTTGCGCGTTATTACCACTATCCGCTCGGTGATGTTCTAGCCGTTATCTTGCCAAGCCTAGTGCGCCAAGGCAAGCCGTTGGACTTACTGATTACACATTGGCGAATTTTGCCGCATGTAAGCGAAGATGACTTTCATGCCAATGCAAAAAAACAAAAGCAGCAGTTTGATATGCTCAAACTACATGGCGCGCGCGGTGCTAGTGAAGATGTACTGTTATTAGAAGGTATGGAGCGCGCCTTTTTAAAGACTTTAGAAGAAAAAGGTCTGATTGAGCGCTATATTGAGCCAAAACAAGTGCCGTCTCCTGTCACGTTAGCGAAAATGCCCCTTGATCTAAACGAAGAACAGCAGCAGGCGGTCAGCGCTATCATCGCTACTCATCAAGCTCAGCGCTACACAGGTTTTTTATTAAATGGCATTACTGGCAGTGGTAAGACCGAAGTTTACTTGCAAACGATGCAAGCGGTACTTGAAGCTGGCAAGCAAGTTTTGATTTTGGTGCCAGAAATTGGCTTAACACCGCAGACGCGCGCCCGTTTTGCCAGTCGGTTTGCCGCTCATATTGTGTTGTTGCATTCTGGTATGAACAATACTCACCGCTTGCAAGGCTGGCAAGACTGCCGCACAGGACACGCTCAAATCATCATCGGCACGCGATCAGCAGTGCTCTACCCTTTTGCTAACTTGGGGCTGATCGTCGTTGATGAGGCCCATGACGGCTCGTATAAACAACAAGATACACTGCGTTACCATGCTGCTGACGTCGCACTCTACCGCGGTGTACAATACAATATCCCAGTCATACTTGGTACCGCTACTCCTTCTCTTGAACATCTAAAACTGGTCGATGATGACAAACTGGTAGAGTACCAGTTACGGACACGGCCAGGTAATGCCAAACCTGCGCCCATGCAGCTTATTGATGCGCGCTTGCAAAGTACCCATCAGCAGACGACGGACGATGGCGCACGCTACGATACAGGACTGACAGACGCCATGATTGGGGCAATACGACAAACGCTAGAGGCTGGCGATCAAGTATTGGTGTTCCTAAACCGGCGCGGCTATGCACCTGTCTTATTATGCGAAGCTTGCGGCTGGCAAGCAGATTGTCCGCGCTGCGATGCCCATCTGACCGTTCATTACAATAGTCAGTCTCAATATAGCTCATATCTAAAATGCCACCACTGTGACTGGCAAGCTTATATTCCAACCATTTGCCCTGATTGTGGCAGTCAAAACTTGGATGCCAAAGGTATAGGTACGACAAGGCTAAGCGAAAATTTGCACGCGATTTTTGCCAACCCGCAAACCAGCAAAGAGCTGTACCCTATTATTCAAATCGATCGTGATACTACACGGCGCAAAGACAGCTGGGAAAATATTTATCAGCGTATCAATCAAGGCAATCCTGCTATATTGGTTGGCACGCAAATGGTCGCCAAAGGTCATCATTTTCCAAACGTTACCTTGGTTTGCTTACCCAATGCCGATCGCGGCTTTTTGTCTGCGGACTTTCGCTCGCCTGAGCATACAGCGCAGTTAATGATTCAGGTAGCAGGACGGTCAGGACGTGGCAATAAAGCAGGACGCGTGCTGATTCAAACATTGCAACCAGACAACGATTTGCTATTAAAACTGGTAAAAGACGGTTATTTATCATTTGCGCGTGAGCTATTGCAAGAGCGCAAAATGATGGGATTGCCGCCTTATACCCATGCCGCGTTGATTCGCTGCGAAGGAAAAACTCTCGTCAGCACTAGGCAAGCACTCAAAGATGCCATATCTATTCTTCCAAATGCACACAACTTGGCAGTATTAGGCCCCATCGATGCACCTATGAGTAAAAAAAATAGTCGCTACCATGCGCAGCTGTTATTACTTGCCAAAGAGCGCCAGCAGCTCCACCATGTATTAAGTCACTGGTGGCAACCAGTACTGGCGCTACCCAGCGCTAAATACCTAAAACTGACTTTAGATATTGATCCCATTGGCTGGTAGGCTTACACCTCAAACTTATCACAGTTTACTCTTATTATTCTTAGGCTACTAAACGTATAGTCAATTCAAAATAACATGATTATAAATGGTTATAAATTGAAGAGTGCTACTGGAATGAATTTTGCGCAGCCTCTGTGATAACAGCACGCAAGGAAAATTTATACCAGTAGCACTATGTCATTTTTACAGTGAATCGACTATAGCTTACTGGCTTCATTTTTACCTCGTCGTTACAGCTTCTAATACCCGACTATGTTAGATTTATTATCAGTCATCAGAGTTATTTGTTATAAATTTTAATAAGTTTGAGTATCGTTATGAGTCAAGAAAATCCCAATCATAAGCAAAAAAAGCACTTGCCTCCAAGTGAGCATATTGATGTGTATAAAAAGGACGATAGTAACTATACTCCCGACAATCAAGACACCCATGATCATGATGAACATTTAGAGCAGACTACCGCACCGCGAGATACCAAAGGCTATCAGCGCACATTACTTATTAGCTTTATCATTATTACTGGTTACATGTTTATCGAAGCAATTGGTGGGTTGCTGACTGGAAGTTTGGCGCTACTCTCTGATGCAGGACACATGCTAAGCGATGCCATTGCCCTTGGTGCGACCTTGATGGCATTTAAAATCGGCGAAAAAACAGCCACGCATCAAAAGACCTTTGGGTATAAACGCTTTGAGATTATCGTAGCCACAGTTAATGGTGCGACGCTGGTAATTATCGCCTTAATGATTTTTTATGAAGCGATCAAACGCTTTAACTCGCCGCCAGAGATTGCTACCCAAGGTATGCTGATCGTCGCGACCATCGGTATGCTAGTCAATATTTTAGTTGCTTGGCTGATGCATCGTGGTAGTAGCGGTGGCGATGGGCACGCGCACAGTCATGGATCAAATAAAGATAAAGCAAATAAAGACAGGGTAAAAATCGGAAGCTCTGACACAAAAGAGCCTGTTAATCTCAATATGCAAAGTGCTTACTTGCATGTACTAAGTGATTTAATGGGATCCATTGCTGCTATTGTTGCCGCGCTATTAATGATGGGATTTGGTTGGGTTTGGGCGGATGCAGCAGCGTCTGTCATTGTCGCCATACTTATCTTAGTGAGTGGCTACCGCGTCGTACGTGATTCGGTACATATCTTGATGGAAGGCACACCAAAAGGCATCTCACTGGTCGATGTTGAAGACAAACTGCTTGCCCATCCACAAGTAAAACAAGTCCATGACCTGCATGTCTGGAGCATCACCAGCGGGCTAAATGCGCTATCTTGCCATGTGATGGTCGATGGAGATATGAAAATCTCGGATGCCAGCGTATTGATTGCCAATCTTGAACAAGGTTTGTTAGCGATTGGTATACATCATGCTACCATTCAGGTTGAAAGCTTATCGCACCCGCAGACCGAAACCCATAGTGATGCGCTGGTTTGTGATGTCTCAGAACGTCCTATAGATAGTAATAGTCATATTGGGCATAGTCATTAACAATAAGTCTTGAGCATTGCTGTGATTTATTTCATTCTATAATAAAGAACTTCTTCGTTTATTACTTATGTTCAGACTAATTCGGTAGTTTTTTTCAAAACCTTAGTTGTACGATTTAAAAAAATAAGCTTTAAAGGGGGTTATATGGTTATAATATCGATATAAATCCTCTATTTAGTATACTGATTGACATTGGTAAGCAGACTTATTAGTATTTTTTTAACCTACTTATTGACGATATAATCCTATGTCTAGACGCTCGGCGCCCTTTGTCGCCCCAGACTATATTGACAACCCTACGTCAAAAGATGGCAAAAAACACGCCAAGGTTTTGCTATCAACGCTGCAAGAAGACATTGCTAAGTTCCGTGACGAGCAGTTTCCGCCTGACATTTTACGTCAAATTCGCGACATGCCCATCTATGAAGGCAACTTAGCAGAAGTCCAAGCATACCAACAACGTTGGCAAACTTTGCTTGAGCGTGCGATGGCGTTTTATCCTGCAGCCAACCTACCACCCGACTATCTACCACTGCCAGCCAGCCTTGAGATTCCCCAGTTTATCTATCATGTTCAGCGCCTACATCTCACTAAAACTCATGCCAAGGAGTCTAAAAGTTTTGGTTCGGTCGGCGCACTGACTGATAAATGCGGCGATTATAGTGCTGAGGATATTGCGCGTATGGCAGCAGTATTTGATAACGACGATGAGGCACGTTTAGTCGCTCACCGTGAGTTTATTGATCTGCGTGCGTATGTATTTTGCCGTGACAGAAAAGGTGAGATGTTAGAGCCTGAGCGTGTACGCTTCTATCGTACGGGGCTTATCGTTCATGCTTTGCCTGAGTTTAAAGTAATTGATAGCAGACAGACACCACGTAAACGTCGTAACGATGCCTATAGTAACCCGATAGCAGACAATGGCGTTTGGAAGATTTATCGTAAAAAATAACTGTATTGTTTTATTTACTATGTCGTTGATTATGTTTTTAAATTGATTGCTAAGGATTTTATATGTTCGCTGCCGCTGCCGGCTCTCCAAACTTGATGCTACAAGCCACCATATTTTTGGGTGCAGCGCTGCTTTTTGTCCCTCTCGGTAAACGCTTCGGTATAGCCACTGTCCTCGGTTACTTGATTACAGGACTAATATTAGGTCCAAGCGCGCTAGATGTGGCAGGTGATGCTGAAAGCTTGCTACACTTTTCTGAGTTTGGCGTGGTCATGCTGTTGTTCATCATTGGTCTTGAGCTGCAACCATCGCGTCTGTGGGCATTACGACGTTCTATATTTGTCCTTGGCGGCTTGCAAGTTGGGCTTACTGGCACATTATTAATGGTCATCTTGTATCATTTTTTCTCTTTACGATTGGATACCGCTTTTATCGTCGGCTTTGGTCTAGCCCTGTCATCTACCGCCTTTGTATTACAGATACTAACCGAAAAGCAGCAACTCTCTAGTACCCATGGTCGCGAAGCATTTACCATCTTATTATTTCAAGATATTGCCGTCATTCCATTACTAGCAGTAATTCCATTTTTGTCAGGTGTGCGCGAACAAAGCTACGATTTGATTTATTTTGCCAAAGTTTTTGCCGTCTTTGGTGGTCTTATCCTCGCTAGCCGTTATGTTATTCGACCATTTTTTAAATTTGTCGCATCTAGTGGTGCGTCAGAGCTACTGACTGCTGTGGCCCTATTTATCGTTATGGGCGTGTCTATTTTGATGGGACAAATCGGCCTATCGATGGCATTGGGGGCGTTTTTGACTGGTGTACTCTTAGCAGATTCTGAATATCGTCATGAGCTAGAAGCCAGTATTGAGCCCTTTAAAGGTTTACTGCTCGGTCTATTTTTTATGTCAGTAGGCATGCTGACTGATATTAAGCTCATCATGGCACATCCTGTATTTATCATAAGTTGTGCCGTGGCGTTAATGTTCATCAAATTCGCTGTAATTACCACTATTGCAAAGGTACTAGGCAATCGCTGGCCGACCAGTATCCGTCTTGGCGTGACCTTAGCTCAAGGTGGTGAATTTGCATTTGTATTATTTAACGTCGCTGCAACCCAAAACGTATTAGCGCCCGAAATGGAGAACACGCTAAATTTAATCGTGACCATTTCTATGGCACTCACCCCGCTTGCCTTCTTATTATTAGACAAAGTCGGTGAGCCTTTATTTGCTAAAAGTAAGCCTAGTCGCGAGCACGACACCATTCCCGATCATGAGCATCCTGTCATTATTGCAGGTTTTGGACGCGTCGGGCAGATTATCGGCCGTGTGCTACGTATGCATAATATCGAATTTACGGCCATCGAACGCTCGGCAAACCGAGTGGATTTTGTACGTAAATTTGGTAACCAAGTCTATTATGGCGACCCAAAAAACCCTGAGATTTTGCGGGCGGCTGGTATCAGTAAAGCCCGTATTTTTATTATCGCTGTTGATGATTTAGAGCGCTCTATCACCACTGCTGAGTATCTGCGCAAAAACTATCCTGATTTGGTTGTATTGGCGCGCGCCCGTGACCGTCAGCATTATTACCGTTTACGTGAGGTTGGCGTCCGTCATATCTGGCGTGAGACCTACTTGTCCTCGTTAGATATGTCACGCGAGTCCCTACAGCTGCTTGGTATATCACCTGAAAAAGCCCGCGATACGATTCAGACTTTCCGCGACTATGACGATGATTTGATTGAACGTCAGCAAGCTATCTATGATGATGAAGCAAGGATGATTGAATCAGCACAATCTGCAATGGCAGAGCTTGAAAGCTTGTTTGACGAAGATATTGGTAAAGCGCGCAAGATGGACTTAGGGGATTTTTATGAAGTACTTAAGAAACAAGCAACTCCAGTTGACGATGCCTCAAACAATGTTGCTACTGACCCCAAAGCCTAGCGGTTGTTGCAAACTTATCTAGGGTCTGCATATTATCGTTATATTACGTTCAGCTTTATACAATCTTAGCTATCAATAGTCCTAATGTGTGCATGTTCATTTTTAATTAGTTATACAGCGCTTAGGAGCCTGTTTTTCGTTAAGTGAACTTATACAGCTCCAGCTATCAGTATCTGGATTGTGGTGAAATACTAGCGTTTGATCATTTAGATAGCGTATAGGAAACTTGACGTTTTGAACGGTCGCCACGACTGCGCAGTCAGTCGCAGCTACCCCTTCTACTTGCGTAGTAACATGCATACGTACTTGCTGAGCATCGGTACTAAGTGGCAAGTTGGTCGGGCACACTCCTGTTTGCTGATAAATTAGCGCGACTCGATTTT
Organism: Psychrobacter sp. 1U1; assembly: GCF_051847535.1. NCBI lineage: Bacteria > Pseudomonadati > Pseudomonadota > Gammaproteobacteria > Moraxellales > Moraxellaceae > Psychrobacter > Psychrobacter sp. 1U1. The sequence continues at coordinate 238,484 of NZ_JBPYDD010000004.1, forward strand.
GTGCATTTTTGGTGATGTCATACGCATCAAACAACACCTCGTTTTCTTTTTGCTTGGCAATGATTGGTAAAAACTGCACATTGATCACCATGAGCGCAAAAGCAAAGAACCCAAAGCCCAGTCCTAAACCAAATAAGCTTACCCCGCCCTCACGGCGTAGATGTGCTTGCTGTGCAGCTTCATCGCGCGGATGGTCATTGATAGCATCAGCAATCTCACGTCGCGCCATCCGGTAATAATAAGCATCGGTCCAGCGCGCCACCATAAATGACCAAAACAGCCAAATTATCCCAGCAATGCCAATACGTGTTGCCATCTGATAGGCATCTGGAATATAAGGCATCGCTACAAACTCAAACGTGACTAGCGCGATGACGATATTAAGTTGGATAAATGACCAGCCAGCCACACTATATACAAGCGCATCCATGTAACGTTTGCGATACAAGAGCCAAGGTAGAGTGATAAAAAATGCCGCCCAATGCCACTTAGGTGATAGGTATCCTTGCTGATCAAACTGTGCAAAACGCTTAAGGTAATAACCTTGCGTACGATGACCAATAAACCATTGGTCAAGCTGTTTACGTTTGAGAGGGCTCAGCTGTTCTTGATAAAACGGTGGTGGCGAATCCGTCTCAATAAATAACATAGCAGTAGGCTCTATTGACTGTTAAGGGTTTACGATTACTTGGTGTTTAGGTCGCTAAATAGCAGTGTGACGATAAATGCCCTTTATTATATGACAATAGAAAAGCAGATACGATGTACTTTAGTATAGGTCAACAAAATGATGTGGCGTCTATTAAAGCCTGCATGAAATACTTCAAACCAGATGATAGACCATCGGAAAAGACATGTATAACGGTTTAATCATAAATAAGTTAGTTGAGCATTCAAATATTGCACGTTCACACACAAGAGTATTTAACTTATAATACGCTCATACTCGCTACCCAATCGAATTTTACTGCTCCTATGAATGAACATTCTCACAACGATAGTCTCATCAAGCATGATACCGATGTATCAGCTAATACCGACACACAGACCAACGAGTCTATGACATCTGATACTGAAGCGCCTGATAACAAACATAAACGTATCGTCAATACCTTTATGAAACGCCGCACTCATATGAATAAAAATGCTGAGCTGGCCCTAACTGATCCAGAATTTACTCAGTATTTGGTCAATAATAGTTTCGGTGACGGCAATCTTGAAGGCATAAACGATCTGCGTTCATTATTTAGCGATAAGCCCAATGGCAGTGATGCGCCCCTTACCCTAGAAATTGGTTTTGGGCTGGGTGATTCGTTCATTGAGATGGCAGCGGCCGATCCTACACGTAACTTTGTTGGCGTTGAGGTACATGAGCCTGGTATTGGTAAGTGCGCTTATATGGCCGGTACGCAGAATTTAACCAATGTTAAAATCATCAATGGTGATGCCATTCAGCTACTAAAGCAGCTGCCAGAAGATCACATTGATCGTATCCAGCTTTATTTCCCTGATCCATGGCAAAAAAAGCGCCATTATAAGCGCCGTTTTGTGAGTCCTGAACGCATGGCTATTGTCACTCGTAGTTTAACGCAAGGTGGCTGGTTTCATACCGCAACTGACTGGGAGCATTATGCGTTTTGGATGGTTGATGTCCTAGACAATTTCGCTGGGCTTAGAAATCAAGCTGGTAAAGGTAATTTTACGGCGCGTCCTAGCTTTCGTCCAATGACCAAGTTTGAACGTCGTGGCCTAGAGCGCGGTCACGGCGTATGGGACTTAATATATATTAAGGACTAGATTCTTATACTTTCTTTGATGGTTTATATACAGCGGCTAATTAACTTAGCCGCTTTTTTGTAATGATTCGATTGATTCTAATGCTAAGCTTTATTGTATATTTATTCGCGATAACATCGCATTATTCTCTACGTGACTCTTAAGCACATTCTCATGATAAAAATAATGATAAAAACCCTTGCTATTTCTAGCGATTATTTTTAATAAAAGTATTTTTTACTATTTTAATATTTTGACAAATAAAGACTGTATTTGTCAGAATATGTTATGTTCTTTAGCGACGTGAAACATAGACATAAAAACAGAAAAATTAAAGCAATTTTCAAATATATTGTTCTTGAAAAAAAGGACTAGGAGGGTTAGACAACTTTTAGTATTAGCGCAAACATTGATAGCATAAGGGTTTGCTGAGTTTTCCCCATTCCCTGTGGATAAGTATGTGGATAAGTCACTACTTGACACGTATTTGACTTGATAAACTAATGGTTTAGGTAAAATTGGTTAATTTTTATACAATTTAAATAGATATATAAATCAATAACTTACATCTCAATAAAAGTAAAATTGACTTTTTATGAATTAATTTAAAAAATTTTGAATACCAATCGATGTTTCACAAACTCGACTCTGAAGCCTATTGTTTCCTGTGGACAACTCAATATTCTTGTTGACATCCTTCATTGTTAATGATTCTAATTTATCATAATAATGACAAGTTTTTCTACCCATTTAGACAATTAAATTACACTCTATCTCACACGACAGCTGTTGTCGTTTGATACCTTTCCTATCATGATGTTGCACCTAGATTTTGTTATAATCACTGCATCAACTCACACACCTACCAATCTTTTACTCTAAACTTCATTCTACTTCTATTGCTAGTATTATTTACTGTATAGTGGAACGAGATGTTTATATTGCATTTATTTAGACAACTACGATCTTAAAGATATGTTAAGACAGATGATCTAATAGGATATTTTCTGCACTTACCATTATACCTTCGAATTTTTAATTACTCTTTTATGAAAATTTATGACAAGGACTCCATTATGGACGACAACAAAGCCAAAGCACTTAAAGCGGCACTAGGTCAAATTGAAAAGCAATTTGGCAAAAATACTATCATGCATCTAGGTGATGATTCGGCAGCGCTTGATGTAGACGTTGTATCAACTGGCTCATTAGGTTTGGATATCGCTCTTGGAATTGGTGGTCTGCCTAAAGGACGTATTGTTGAGATTTATGGTCCAGAGAGCTCAGGTAAAACGACTATGACGCTGCAAGCAATTGCAGAGTGTCAAAAGCAAGGTGGTACTTGTGCTTTTATTGATGCAGAACATGCTCTTGATCCTGTCTATGCGCGCAGACTTGGCGTAAATACGGATGATCTATTGGTTTCTCAACCTGACAATGGTGAGCAAGCGCTAGAGATTACGGATATGTTGGTACGCTCAGGGGCAGTCGATATGATTGTCGTTGACTCCGTTGCTGCTTTGACACCGCGTGCAGAGATCGAAGGCGAAATGGGCGACTCTCATATGGGTTTGCAAGCACGTTTGATGAGTCAAGCTTTACGTAAGATTACCGGTAATGCCAAGCGCTCTAACTGTATGGTGGTATTTATTAACCAAATTCGTATGAAAATTGGTGTTATGTTTGGTAGCCCTGAGACTACCACAGGCGGTAATGCTCTTAAGTTTTATGCTTCAGTACGTATGGATATTCGCCGTATTGGTGCGGTCAAAAACGGTGATGAAATCATCGGTAACCAGACTCGTGTTAAAGTCATTAAGAACAAAATGGCGCCTCCATTCCGTCAGGCTGAGTTTGAAATCACCTATGGTGAAGGTACCAACCATTTAGCTGAAGTCATTGACCTAGGCGTTGAAGTTGGTGCTGTTGGTAAAGCTGGAGCATGGTATAGCTATGGCGATGAAAAAATCGGTCAAGGTAAAGCCAATTCAGTCATCTTCTTGAAGGAAAATCCTGAAATTGCTCAAGCTATTGAAGCGAAGATACGTGTCGAAAAACTTGGTGTTGTTGACAACAATGATGCATCAGACGCGGATGATGTGGATGAAAAATCAGACGCAGCGCCAGTTCAATAGTTATTGCATATATATTTTATTGATTAGCTGATTAATAGTTATGAAAATTAAAACATTAGCTGAAATTCTAGCTGAATCGCAGGCCGATTCAGCTAGTACACCTGCCTCAAAGTCAAAAACAGCCACTCAAAAATATCTGTCTAAAAATCCTGCCAAAAATAGAAGCTCTATCGTCAAGTCCAAATTTGCAAAATTCGGTCCTGAGCCTTCTTTATCAGTCAATGAGACGTTTGATGGTTTTAATGAATCTGACAACAAACTCCTACCCTCCTCTCATGGTCATACTGCTAAAACCAAATCCAAAAAGCGTAAGAAGCGTTTTCATCCAGCGGCTAACTTTGAACCTGAACCTAATACAGTACCTACCTATCAGCCGCCTAAAGCGCAAAGTATTAAAGAGATACTGGCAGAGGTTAAAAGTGATGTTCATGAAACTAATATAGACGATAAGTCTGACATAGAAGCCAAGTCAGCTGTAAATTACAGTAGTGACGATACAATTAATCATAATAACGAAGACAGCAAAGTAGATAGTCAAGCGGATAACTTACCATCTGCGTTAAAAGCCTACTTACGCACGCCTGAGCAGCGACAAGCAGATATCGATGCCATCAAAGCTGAGAGCCGCTTACGCTGGTTGGCCTTCTATTATCTCTCACGCCGCGAATATGGCAAAGCTGAGTTAAAGCAAAAGCTACTGGATAAAGAGCAAGATCCTGACAAAATCGATGCGCTGCTTGATGAGTTTGAGGAAAAAGGCTATCAAAGTGATTATCGTACGACCTTAATGCTAATTCGAGAAAGCATTCGTAAAGGTCGTGGACGCGGACGTATCAAGCAAGAGTTTTATCGTAAAAAAGTTGAGATGCCAAGCAATATAGATGAGCTTATTGATATGGCAAATGCAGAGTCTGATGAGTTCAGTGAGTTTATAGATGATAGTGCAGACAATTTGGTTGAAGGCGTGGATTGGCTAAAGCTAGCAGTGGTCGCTCGTACCAAAAAGTATGGTAATAACATCCCTACTGAACAAAAAGACAAGGCACGCCAACTACGGTTTTTGCAGTATCGTGGATTTAAGAGCGACATCTGCTTTGCCGCGCTCAACTATACGCTAGAAACGTTAGATGAACGCTTTTAACTGGCTTTTGTAGTCAACTTACTACTTATTGTTTGAAACAAAAACGGTCAAAAAAAAGAGCACGTTATTAAATGTACTCTTTTTTAGACTAAAACATGGCGTATTAAAACTGGAAAATACTTGTCTTATTTCAACGTGCCAAGACGACTAGATAATTGGCTAACAATCTGGTCTATCTCTTGATTGGCCTCTGATTCATTATCTAAGTTGCCATGCGGTGTTAATTGATTAAAAACCTCTGGTAACAGCTCAGCCAGACCTTGACGTACTTCTACATCATTAGCACCAGTATGCGCAGCGACTTGTTGAATTTCTTTTTCATCAAATAAACGATTGATGTCATTAGGGTCTAAATTATCATTAAGCTCGTGGTTACTCATCCAAGAGCGCGCTTGGTTGTCATAACCCATACCTGTAACTTTAGATAGCGCGCCACTAAGTCCACCATTACGTTGAATCCAGCTAAGCACCATAGGCATAAGAGCTGCAACTAACATACCCTTACCACCAAAGCCGCCTCTAGTACGCTGACCGCCTAACACACCACCTAATATATCACCCAGCCCACCTGCACCAGAAGTGATACCGCCGCGCTGACCACCACCAGTCAAGCCGCCTAAGATATCATCTAAACCCAAACCATTATCTGACTGACGGTCATATTGTTGCGGATTATACTCACGTGTTTGGTTGCGACTACCCGTTAATACGCCGCCCAAAATATCGCCAAGACCACCGGTACGGCGCGGATTAATGTTTTGATTAACTGGATTACGTTTAGAATCTTCTGGATCCATTGCGCTGCGAGCAACTTGTGTAATTAAATTTCCTAATAAACTCATAATATTTACCTCTCCTTATTTTAATCATATTGTCGTACATGACATCATAACTATTTATAGTATGGATAGTCTTGTTAGACAATATAACAAACCGTGTTAACCATCGGCATAGGTATTTTGTTATCACACGTAGTGCTTCGTAAGGTTGCCACCCAACGACCAATAAGAAGAGTCTTTATAAAATTATATAGCAATATAGGTTTTTTAAACCTTAACATTAACCGTGCTTCTTATTTACTATAGTGGCTAAGATATTTAATTGTTGCCAATGATCAAGGCTGACTTGATCACGATAGATAGTAATGGTCAAAGAGCGCTTAAAAGGTTCAGTAGTAACAAATTGGAAATTTAATAGCCATTGATAACGATGAACATTGTTGAGATCAGCTCGCCATAATTCATCGTTGCGACCAGTACGCATAAGCAACTGCCACTCTTTATTTAGATGATTGTGTAAGGGAGGCTGACTTAAATGTAGTAGTATTGGCCTTGATAAAGCCAAATAACCTATCACTGCTGCACTCACTATCAAAATTAAAGCGTGCTGCCACCATGACAGCTTGGCAAGCCAAGATAATAAAACGATTGAGATTGACAATCCAGTATACATTAACGTACGAAGTCGACTGCCATATTTAATAGCAGTATCGATACGTAGATTTGTAGGCAACTGAACCGCAGTAGAATCATACATCGGTTAAAACCAATCCGTTATGACAAATCTTTCCCATGACGCCACATTTTAATTTTCTTGACCAGCGTCCATATTGCCTCATCATCTGGGCGCGCCTGATTGGTAAAATAATCTAATAGATCAGGATCTTCATAAGTAAGCATGTTTGCAAAAGCTGCTTGTTCAGCAGAATCTGCTGTCAAGTAAAGCTCTTTAACATACGGATCGATATAAAAATCCAACTCTTTTAAGCCGCGGCGTGCTTGATAAATAATCCGGCGCTGTTCGTTGGTAGGCTCTGGCTGGCTTTTGACTGTCATAATTTTGATCTCATTGAAGATACGTCTAAATAAAAATACGTTATAGCATTATAGAATAGTCATTGTCGTTATTGGACTCTATTTTGCTCGTAAGCAGATAACTGATTCCATAATGCCACCGCTTGCTGCATCATAGGGACATTATGCGTACGAATAATACAGGCTCCTTGTTGCAGCGCAAACAAACCAGCTGCAACTCCTACTGTATCGCGATCAGGGGCTTTAGTTGTCGCAAGCTGTTCAAGGCCACTGTTAGCCAATACTTCAGCTAAAAAGCGCTTACGCGACACGCCAAACATCAGCGGTAATCCAAGCGCTTTTAAGCTATCAAGTTGGGTCAATAGTGCACAGTGATGTTCATAGTTTTTAGCAAATCCAAAGCCAGGATCTATGATTATTTTATCACGCTCAACGCCGAAAGCTATTACCTCATCGATACGAGTCGTCAACTCAGCACTCACTTCACTGACTATATCATCATAATGCGCCAAACTACCCATCGTCGTTGGCTCACCACGCATGTGCATAAGCATTACAGGAACATCAAGTTTGGCTGCCATTGTAATTGCACCTTCGCGTTTTAAAGCACGTACGTCGTTCCAAATATCTGCGCCTGCCTCAACAGCGGCTTGTATAACTATAGGATTACTGGTATCAATAGATAGCCAGGCTTCCTCGCCAAGTTGTTGCCTTATTGCCTCAACGACTGGGACCACACGCGATACTTCTTCAGTAGTCGCCACAGAGTCGGCATTTGGACGAGTAGATTCGCCTCCTATGTCAATGATGGTTGCTCCTGATTCAAGCATATACTGACAATGTTCAACTGCTTTATCAATAGCATTAAACTGGCCACCGTCCGAAAACGAGTCCGGCGTCACATTTAAAATACCCATGATATGGGGCTGAGATAAATCTAGCTTTTTCGTAGGACCATATAGCGTATAAGCTGGTAAAGGGTCGAATAATGACATAACTCATCCATCAATGATTATATTTTATAAATAATATATTCTGTCATATAAAAGATCATAATTATATCTAATAGTAGAACAAACACATAATCTAGCGAGATGTCTGTCGCTTATAGTACTAATGATTAGTATTGCTAGTCGCTACCAAAAATTTTAAACCATTAAAAAAGCCCTTTATGAAAAGGGCTTTTTTATAATAACTATGGTTTCGATTTTGACTTACATTGCTGGTAATGGTGGCGGTGTTAAACCGGTTGGTTTAACGTTACCTTTACCCAAATTGACACCATGCTGATAAACCTTAGGTGGACGTGGTTCTTCACCTGCTAAAATATCTTGCAACTGGTCACGGTCAATCGTTTCCCATTTCATCAATGCATCGACCATTGCATGCATCTTATCTTGGTTGCCTTCAATTAGCTCACGAGCAATGTCATACTGCTCCTCTAACATACGGCGCACTTCTTCATCTACTTTTTGCTGTGTGGCTTCTGAGATAGTACGATTGCTAGAACCAAAATAGCCTTGTGAACTATCGTCATCCTCGTATACCATAATACCAAGTGCATCGGACATGCCATACTTAGTAACCATAGCACGAGCCATTTTTGTGGCACGTTCAAAGTCATTAGAAGCACCTGTTGACATCTGATTAATGAACACTTCTTCTGCAATACGTCCACCAAACAAAATAGCAATATCGCTGAGCATTTTTGACTTATACATACTGGTCTGGTCATGCTCAGGTAATTGCCATGTTACGCCAAGTGCAAATCCACGCGGCATAATTGTTACCTTATGAACAGGATCAGTACCCGGTAGTAGTTCAGCAACCAAAGCATGGCCTGATTCGTGATAAGCAGTTGCACGGCGCTCTTCTTCACGTATCACCATAGATTTTCGTTCAGGACCCATGTATAGCTTATCTTTAGCATCTTCAAAGTCGTTCATATCGACGCTAGTTTTGTTGCGACGAGCTGCAAACAATGCTGCTTCGTTTACTAGGTTAGCCAGTTGTGCACCGCTAAATCCAGGTGTACCACGAGCAAGAGCATTTGCATCGACAGCGACTGTATTGGGAAGTTTCTTTAAATGCACTTTCAATATCTGCTCGCGACCTTTGATATCTGGCAACCCTACTTGTACTTGACGGTCAAAACGACCCGGACGCAATAACGCTTTGTCGAGTACATCTGCACGGTTAGTCGCTGCAATGACGATAACGCCCTCGTTACCTTCAAAACCATCCATCTCAACCAACAACTGGTTAAGCGTTTGCTCACGCTCGTCGTTACCGCCGCCCATACCAGAGCCACGATGACGTCCAACAGCATCAATCTCATCAATAAAGATAATACATGGCGCACTTTTCTTCGCTTGCTCAAACATATCACGAACACGAGACGCACCAACACCGACGAACATTTCTACAAAATCAGAACCTGAGATTGAGAAGAAAGGCACTTTGGCTTCACCAGCAATGGCTCTTGCCAATAGTGTCTTACCTGTACCAGGTGGACCTACCATCAAGATACCACGTGGAATGGTTGCGCCAAGCTTAGTGAACTTATCAGGATCACGTAAGAAATCAACGACTTCAACGACTTCTTCTTTAGCCTCTTCACAACCAGCAACGTCTTCAAAATTGACGTTAATTTGGTCTTCAGTCAGCATCTTAGCTTTAGACTTACCAAAGCTCATCGGACCGCCGCCTTTACCGCCAGCGCCGCCCTGCATGTTGCGCATAAAGAACAAAAATAAACCAATAATCAATAAGATTGGGAAACTGGCTATTAGCAATTGCATCAGCACGCTTTGACGTTTAGGCGCAGTCCCTTGGACTTCGACTTGGTTTTCACGTAATAGAGGCATCAACTGCTCATCAGTCACAGCTGGCCTAATGGTCTCAAAAGATGAACCATTTTTCTTTTCGCCGATGATTTGCTCGCCGTCGATCTCAACACTGGCTACTTGGTTTTCAGACACTGCGGTCACAAACTCAGAGTAGTTAAGGTTATCTGGCTCAGATGATTGATCAAAGCCGCTAAACACCAGTACCAAAACGCCGATTACCACCAGCCACAATAAGGTATTTTTTACCATGTCGCTCACTAGTTATTCCCATCCCTTACTTATTGGTGTGTTTACTAGACACGTAACGCCTATATAAAAATGTAATATAAATTCATCATACATTATCAGACGACTTTGCTTGAAACAAAACAAAGTTAATATATCATGATATGTGGTTTTAACCTGCACAATTCAAGCAAAAGCTGCGTTTATTCAGTTAGCAATTGTAGCGGTTTTACACGTAATATGACGTACTTTATAAAATCAATCATAAACTATTTATTAGATACAACCTATTGAAATAACAAGTTATTTTATTGCTATCCAAAACATCTCTTTAGACCGTGGTCTTGATGCTGCAGGTTTGATACTACGAATCTTACTAAATTTGGACTGCATCTGCTTACGTAATTCCTGTGACCCTTCGCCCTGAAACACTTTCATAATAAGCGCGCCACCTTTAGGTAAGGTCTCCAAAGCAAAGTCCACTGCAAGCTCGCATAAATATATCATTCGCGGTTGATCGACAGCACTGTTTCCGGCTGTATTAGGAGCCATATCAGACAATACCACATTTACTTGTCTGTCACCGACCTCAGTCATAATTTTGTCAAAAACATCTGCTTCTCTAAAGTCCCCTTGAATAAAGGTTACATCTGCTAGAGCGTCCATAGGCAAAATATCAGAGGCGATCAATGTACCGCTTTCACCGACCAGTTGACCGGCGACTTGTGACCAACTACCAGGTGCACTACCCAAATCTACTACTGTCATTCCAGACGATATTAATTTAGCCTTTTCATTGATCTCAAGCAGCTTGTATGCAGCACGCGCACGATAGCCATCTTTTTGCGCTCTTTTTACATAATGATCATCAATATGTTCTTTCATCCAAGCACGGCTACTTTTTGATAAACCTTTATTTTCAATGCGCGTGGCCAAAATACCTGCTCCTATTACTTTATGGTGTCATATACTTTACGATGTCATAATTTTTAACAGCCGACTGACTAAATTTCTATCAATTAAAGATGATCTCATTTTTTATTTAGTATCGACTATATTGTGCTAATAAACCCATTCGATAATACCCATTAAAGATAATTTTATTTTTATAAATAAATTTAAAGGCATTATTAACGATTTAGCAGCTTTATGATCCAGCAGCGTTTATAATGCAACAAGTTATTCAGTTTAACATTTTCATCACGTAAAATCGTGCAAAATGGTACTGATATCATGCAAGATAGTCATAGATTATTTATAATGAATATTAACTTTTTTAATAACATGGTTTTGGTCATGTCGTTTAGATAACATTGCTTCTTATTTATTATGACTTATTATGACAATTCAACCATTTTAGAACTGTTTTTTATTTTTACTAAAATTTAGGAATACTATGCAACTTGATAACGCTACGATTAAACGCTTAAAAGGTATTGGTCATGAGCTCAAACCCATTGTTATGATCGGTAACAATGGCATTACTCCCGCTATCACCGAAGAGATTGATCGCGCTTTGACCGATCATGAACTTATTAAAGTAAAATTACCAGCTGGCAGTAAGCATGACCGTGACGTAGTCGCCACTGAGCTTGCAACCGCAGCCAAAGCCAATGTGATTCATACTATTGGACGTATGGCGTTATTGCTACGTCAGAATCCAAATGCTAATCCTAAGTTATCAAACTTAGCACGTCATGCTCAATAATTAGTATCTATGAAGCGTATAAAATAGATTGAAAGAACAGCCAAGATTATAGAAGCTGCGTTGCATCATTGCTCGTGGCTTTTATTTTATCCCTCATTTTATCAAATCTACATTGACGATCTTTTCTATAATGAATCAAGTACTATGAGCCAGCTATTTACCTTACGATTGGCAACCGACACATTATCGGCTGATGCAGAGCAAATCGGTGTATCGATTAAAGAGCTACAAAAAATACGCATTAACGTAGAAGCCTCGATTGTGCTGTCGACACGCCAACTTTGGTTGAGCTACCAAATACAGCTACCATCCGTTAGGCTAGCTGCGCAGCTAGATTGGACAGCATGGCAACAATCAAAAGTCCGTTTTACCGACTATTTATGGGAGCGTACTTGTCTTGAATGTTTTGTCAGTAGTGAAGTTTTTGATACAACAGCTAACTATATAGAAATCAATGTTAATCCAAACGGACAATATGCTCTTTACAAATTTGATGAATATCGTACACCATCGACACTGCCTCCAGTACCATTGATGCAAGCAAACTGTACTACAAAAGCGAACGTCACTTGGGCTAAGAACGCCTCAAACCAGCAGGCAGAACCAATAAACCGTCTAAAACCACATCCCGCACTGGCAAACCACTTTGTGGACTCAACCATCACCAAATTTACTCCGTACTATCAATATCGACGCTGCTTTGGATTGTCTTTAGAACAGCTCTCGCTCAATACTCATAACCACGACTTATCCGGCGATATCAGCATAAAGCTATTACATCCATGCGTCATTCTACAGTTTGGTAAAACAAACCTGTACTTTGCCCCAGCTCACGCTACCCCGCCTGACTTTCATCAACACTGTTATTGGACAGTGCTGGATTTGCAAGCTGCACTAACGAAATAGTTTTTATAACGTCAAGCAACGTTTAATGGCTGGTTGGTCTTTTGAATAGATCATAGCTCATAGCAGATAGCTTTGATAGTTGAACGATGATAGAAATAAAAAAACTCAGTAATGTCATAAAGAGCATTACTGAGTTAGGAGAAAACGCTAAAATAATAAGTTTAAGCAATTTACTTATGTTTTATTTATCAGCCATAGCTAGGTAGATACCACGATCCGATGCATCATCAACATATTGCGAATCACGCCATGTGGTATAGCTATGTACACCGCTATACGGGCTAATACTGTTCTGGCGGAAGTCAGACACCCAATCTGAACCATCAAAAATCTGTATATGACCATGTGGGCGTTTTGAGCTACGGTCATAGACTATGACATCTCCAACTTGAGGCGCCATGTCGTTGCTGATTTTAGTAAAACCAGCATTGGCAAGTGTACCACGGGAGGCGTACTGATAAGCTGAAGGGTTTGGAGTGAACTCATAACCAGCTGATTGCAAAGCTTTACGCACATAGCGGGCACAATAACCAGAGCTTCTAGAAAGAGCAACTCTTGACGCACGAGCAGCTGCAATAGCAGGGGCAGAGTTACTATCTGGTATTCTGCTGCTTGCTTGCTGCTGACGCTCATAAGATAAGCGACTGGTTAATGAGGCTAATTTATACTCTTTTTGTTTGGCATGAGCACTTAAGTTGTCAATAGCTTGGCTAATTTCATCATTACTAAAAACATGCGCGCCACTATTAGTGCTATAGATATTACGACTAGAACCGTAGTTCTGAGATACTGAAATATTTGTAATGGTATGACTCAAGGTATTATTTGGCTGAAAGGTGGTTTCGGCAGCACCACTCGTTTGTGCTAAACCCATTCCCAATACTGACAAAATTAATAAAGCTTGTTTCATAAATTTACTACCTATTGTTAATACAAGATTGCTTGTCATCCATGACAAAACATTAATTAATTTAGAAGACGTATCACTAAGTAACCGTGATAAAATTCAACATACTCAATTTATTTATCGACCTTTATCACCCAATGGATGAGTAAACATAATGTCGAAGAAACAGCCTAATCAGCTAGCTAAACTTATTGATCATCAGGCATTTGCTGGTAGCGCCCTACCTCAAGCTTTAACTGAAAATATGCAGTTTTATGCACAGATGACTCATGAACTAAAAACACTTCTAATTGATTGTCTACCTGAAGAAATACTTGCCAATTGCTGGGTCGTTGGTTTGAGCTCTGAGCAACTAACATTAAGTGTAGGCTCTGCTACTGCAGCCAATCATATTCGTTATCTACAAAGTGCCTATCTACAAGTATTAACAGAACAATCGATTACATTTAAACAACTTAAGAAAATAAAGGTCATCGTTTCAAAAACGAGTTCAAATAAATTGTTAAATGAAAAGAATTTATCGTCAATAACAAGTGACCTAAACTCTCATAAAATTGGTAAAAATCAGGCTCTTAGCCAAAACACAAAGCGGACTATAGCACAGGCTGCAGAGCATGTCACGACAGATAAAAACCTCAAAAAAGCCCTTTTACGGCTGGTAAATGAGTAAAAAACTCTCTTTTACAATGTAAACTTATGTAAATAAACAAGAGAAAATAAGCTGTTAACGCTGCGTTTTTGTAATTCTACAAACAAAAAAAATCATCTGTTAGTCAGAACCCAATCGAGAGTTTTGACTAACAGATGATTTTTAGAAAACCTTGAGCTTTTGAATACTCTAGGCTTCAGCTACCCAATCAAACAATATAAAATCATATATTCGCTAATGTGGTTATAATTTGAGCATTATTTTGCTTAAACTATGTAATCTTACGTAAGTGTTGCGATACTTCCTGTATATTCCTGTATTTATCCTTCAACTATTAAGCCTGTTAAAGGTAAATATTCGATTGGACAAGTTACGTTGTCATCAAATGTTACAATTTCAAAGTTATTCTCGTCTGATAAAATTTCTCGGACTAGCATATTGTTCAATGCGTGTCCTGACTTATAGGCATTAAAACGACCTATAATGGGATAGCCAATCAGATATAAATCGCCTAAAGCATCTAATATTTTGTGACGAACAAACTCATCAGCAAAACGTAGCCCTTCAACATTCAAAATGCGAGCATCATCGATAACGATGGCATTATCCATACTACCGCCTAATGCTAAGTTATTTTGTCTTAGAGTCTCAATATCTTGTAAAAAACCGAAGGTACGGGCTTCACTTAGTTGTTCGATAAAATTCTGTGTTGAAAAATCTAATTGAGCATGTTGAAAGTCTTTATCAAATGCTGGATGATCAAAGTCAATTTCAAAATTTAACTCATATCCTTCATATGGATGCAGCTCTGCCCATTTGTCATCAACTTCGACACGCACAGGTTTGACGATTTTCAAAAACTTTTTTAGCGCTTCTTGCTCAACAAAACCTGCTTGCAATAATAGACCGACAAAAGGCGATGCACTGCCATCCATAATTGGTATCTCGCTTGCTGATACCTTTATTAATAGGTTATCTACTCCAAGCCCAGCGATTGCACTTAATAAATGCTCTACTGTACCAACACGCGTCCCACCGAAAACAAGATTTGATGACATCATAGTATCTTGTACCAAAAAAGCACTGGCTGGTATTGGCGCACTACCAACGATGTCAGAACGCTCGAAAACTATTCCAGTGTTAACTGGTTGCGGATGAAACTCCAAATCGACAGGCTGACCACTATGCAAACCAATGCCTGTGATAGCTATCGCTTTTCCTATGGTTCGTTGATTCATGGCTGTTTTCTCACATACTTTGTTACAATTGTCATAGTGTACCATTAGCAGGCCTTAATTCGCTACAGTTATGGCACCGTAATCTTCTTATACCCATGATTTATATATTAAATAACCATATAAGTATCAATCTATAATACTTATAAAGGTTCCTAAAAGTACTGATGTCAGCTTAGACTCTTACAAAACGAAGGGTATATGTACCTTTTTTTAGTATAAATGCAAAAAAACCAGCACTATTGTGCTGGTTTTTTATGTTTAATATATTGTTGGTGATATGTTTAAGAACTATATAAAAAACAAATGTAAAAATATATACATTACAAATAGTATAGTTATCTAAAACATACTATTTGTTCTGTTGACGTTTTAGATAATCTTGAATGCTATTGGTTTTAGTTTGCGGTTGTTCTTGAGTAGATGTAGAACGTACGCCATTATCTTGATACGTCTGATTTTGCGAATGCTTTTGACTGTTTAATGCACTGGTATGTAAGTTTGGATCTACTGATTGGGTACTAGTGACAGAAGGTACTGGCTGTTGGACTTGAGGCGCTTTCTCCATCTTTTCATCCAATGTTAGACCTGTGGCTATCACAGTAACATGCAAGTCATCACCCATCTCTTCATCAACAACTGAACCATAGAAAATGTTTGCTTCATCAGTATCCGTTATACCTTCAACAATCTCGCTGATTTGACTAAACTCATCTAGCGATAAAGTTTCAGAAGAAATAACGTTGACCAATAGACCTTTCGCGTTTTCTAAGCACAGATCATCCAACAAAGGTGACTTAATTGCTTTTTCAGTTGCTTGACGCGCACGATCATCGCCGCTCGCACGTCCAACACCCATCATCGCATGACCTTTAGCCGTCATTGCCGTACGTATATCGTTAAAGTCAATGTTGACAAGACCTGAACGAGCAATAGTTTCAGCGATACCTTGTACTGCATGCAATAAGACGTCATCCGCTTTTTTGAATGCATCTTTCATTGAAATATTGCCGTACACACTCATAAGTTTATCATTAGGAATAGTAATAATAGAGTCAACGAAGTTTGTTAATTGCTCAATTCCTGCTTTAGCAGATTTATTACGCTTACCACCTTCAAACTTAAATGGTGTCGTAACGACTGCCACTGTCAACACTTCCATCTCTTTAGCAATACGCGCGATAACAGGCGCTGCACCCGTACCTGTACCACCGCCCATACCAGCTGTGATAAATACCATGTCTGAGTTTTCAAGTAGCGTTCGAATCGCTTCTTCTTCGCTTTCTGCTGCTTCGCGTCCGACTTCTGGATTGGCACCCGCCCCTAGACCACGATTACTTTTAGCGCCAAGTTGCAGTTTATGCGGTACGGTTAGACGATCAAGGGCTTGTCTATCAGTATTGGCACAGATAAACGTCACGCCTTTGATACCTTGCTGTACCATATGTTCTACAGCATTACCGCCACCGCCGCCTACACCGAATACGGTAAAACGAGCTTGGCCGTTGCTTTGAGACTGGTTATCATCTGGCATGGTGTATTTTGACATAAAAAAGGTTCTCCAGTTGCAGATAGCGTGATGGTCGATACGTGACAACGCACTCGTATAAAGTACTATCGACTTACTATATATAAATACATACAAATAAAATAATAAAGATGAGGTTCAATCAATGTGTGTTAAACCTCTATTAAAACATGTTACGCTGATAATATAATCATACAGTACTACGATAGTCTCAAAACACGTATATCAAACGCCTACTTTCAATCGTCCATGACAAATATGGGTTAAAAATACTTAAGATTTTTGTGTATCACCTCAAAATCTCAAAGTATTTTTTTCAGAACACTAGTAAAACGTTGACCGACATTTTGGAAGGTCCCTTTTATACGACCTCTTTTAATGGCATCGGGTTCACTTTGCTCACTATGACGAAATTGCTCACTTTGACTATAGAGCAAAGTACCAAATGCCGTTTGATAAGCACGATTATTTACCTGCATACTTAACTGCTTAAACGATTCCTCATTATCGAAATGGTTATAAGCACTAATAGCAGGATGAGTGTTGGATAACACTACAGGCATTTTTAATAGCCTTTTAGCAAAAGGTATCATACCTTTAATAGTACTACCACCACCGTTAAGCACAATACCTCGATCAATATATCCTAATAACTCGGCTTCATGAAGTTGTCGTACGACTTCAGTAAATATCTGTACATAACGTGCCTCAATAATGCGCGCTAGATTATAAAGACTAACATTAACTTCGTCACCTGAACCTTGCGGTTTAAAGATAAAGAACGAGCTTGGATCCATACTATTTATATCTACTGTGCCATGTGATTTTTTGAGCTTTTCAGCTTCTATCATAGAAATACCGATATCGGCTGAGATATCCATGGTTACTTCATGACTACCACTGGCTATACAGTGAGTAAAAATAAGTTTATTTTCTTTATATACACAAATACTAGTGGTACTCGCGCCTATATCTACTAGACAGACACCTTGCTGGCGCTCTTCACTCATTAGGCTATATTCAGCACTTGTTACTGCATCAAAAACAATATGATCGATACCAACATCACAACCTTGTAATAGCTTTTGAATATTTTGACGGCTAGAGACTGGCATCATCATCATGTGATACATAACCGTGATGTTTTTTGCGATCATCTCAATCGCATCATCAACCATAGTATCCTGCTCATCAATGTAAATACCTTGCTGACAACAATGCATTAAATAATAATCAGAGGGTAAGTCTTGAGATTTGGCATTAGATAATGCTTGTACCATATCCCTAGCACGTACTACTTCTTCTTCAACTGCAACGTTACCGATACTATTTTTACTAGATAACTCAGGCGTCGCAAGTGTTAGCCATACACTATGCACACGGCAATTTGCCATATCTTCAGCATCTTGAATGGCTTGTTTGATTGCACCCTGTAAACGTTCGCGATGCTTGATTTGGCCTTGATAAAAATCACTATTTTTGACTTGTCCAACACCCATGATACGTATGTCTTTTGCAGAGACAACGCTACCAATCACCACATAAACTGCAGTGGCACTTAGATGGACAACAACCAGATTTTCAGTATTTTTCATGTTACCAAACAAATTATCACTAAATAGAAGACTATCTGCTGTCTCTATTGAATCATTAGAACAGTACTATTTGATTCACTCTATCATTTATAGTACAAAAATTGTGCAACTATCCTACTCATATAACCAGACCACAAAGCATAAACCCTATGTTACAGACTAGCTCGTCGGAGACTCTGCCGACGACTCTTTTACTTTCCACGCTATTGTAAAACCATTTTTATAACGTAAATCTATCGATTGTATATTGTCGCGACGATCAGCCAATTGATTGTTCAAAAGTTGACTCAAATTGAGCAGTTTTTGAGCAGTATTTTCGTTATCAACAATGACCCGTAGACCGTTATCAAAACGTACCAGCCACGTCATTCGAGGTGTTAAAATAATATCCTCTACTCGCATATCAAGCGGAACATACCAATCATTGATTTGTTGCATTTGTTGCATAATCACAGGTGCTTGGTCTACTTCACCTTGCAATGTAGCAAACTGCGGCTGAATCAACGCTTCACTATCAGCTGGCACGAATACTGCACCTTTTGCATCAACCAGTCGTTCCGTACCAAAATTGGCTATTGCTTGTTTAGGTAGTGCAGTAATGACAATACCTTGTTGCCAATCTCGAGTCACAC
This sequence comes from Psychrobacter sp. 1U1, assembly GCF_051847535.1. NCBI lineage: Bacteria > Pseudomonadati > Pseudomonadota > Gammaproteobacteria > Moraxellales > Moraxellaceae > Psychrobacter > Psychrobacter sp. 1U1. Next base: position 257,584 of record NZ_JBPYDD010000004.1, read on the forward strand.
TAATTTCATCAACCCAAGCAAGACTCATGGCAATATCTCGTAACGCTTGTAAATCAGTTGTAAAAAAACTGCTTACTTTCTGCTGGTTCATGGTCTGTTGCAGTACTTGATGCTGAGCAGTAGATAAGTCTTGTGTATCAACATGAATAGCCGCTGGCGGTGCATCACGTAAAGCTTTACCACCCATTAATAGTATTAACAACAATAACCCTATTACCAGAGTCGTAAAAATGTACTTTACCCATAAAGGTATTTGTAAGCTAGATCCTGGGCGACGGACGTCATTACTCATCAAGTCAGTTGTTCCATTGACAGTTTGAGCCATAGCCGCATTTGCCCCTATACTTTTTATATGTTGTTAACTTAATAAATATTTGATTGAATAACTGTTATTCCAATAAACACCTTTTATCATAGCTTTATCATTCTGTATAACAGAAAATGCTTAAAATGAGCTGAATATCATCAACATAAGCCAATCATAACAATCTTAACGTATTTTGATGGTAAACAATAGCCTAACCCATGCTGTAGCCAGTGATTTTACACAAGTTTACATGAAGCTGGGATATAGCAGGGCTAGTGATACAATATGAAGTGGCATTATATCCGTTTTGTTCAATATAGTACTAGAAAAATTACCTATTTAGTTTGATAAACCGTAATAAAATTCACTTTATGTAAAATAAGCGATGACAATCAGTCTCTACTTATCCTTTTATCTATTAAAGTGTCTGTGCCAATATATGCCAGCACAACATATCAAAATCCATACCGTAAGCCTTAGCCGCCATGGGCACTAAACTATGACTGGTCATACCCGGGACAGTATTGATCTCAAGTAGCCAAAAGTTGCCCGCCTCATCTTGCATCGCATCAATACGTCCCCAACCTTTTGCATCAACCGCGCGGAATGCTGCAAGGCTCAACGCTTGCAAATGCTTTTCGTCAGCATCGCTCAAACCACACGGAATATAATAACTGGTATCGTTACGGTTGTATTTTGCTTCGAAGTCATAAAAATTGGTAATGTCGGCAGGCTCAAGACGTATCACTGGATAAGCTTCGTCATCGATAACAACAATCGTAAACTCGCGTCCAGTAATCCAGCGTTCCGCCATTACTGCATCACCGCACTGTACTGCCGTTGCGTATGCTGCAGGCAACTCGTCAAGGTTATTGACTTTCGTCATGCCAATACTTGAACCTTCATGAACGGGCTTAATAATCAAAGGTAGCCCTAGCATGTTGACGACTTGCTGCCAGTCAGTATTAGCCGTTAGTAATGAGAATGGCGCTGTCGATAAGCCGCAGCCCTGCCACAATTGCTTGGTACGTACTTTATCCATGCCAAGTGCCGATGCTAAAATTCCTGAACCTGTCTGCGGGATATCAAACCATTGCAACACGCCTTGTAACAATCCATCTTCGCCGCCGCGACCATGCAACACGTTAAACACTCGATCATAATCACGTAGCTCGGTAATATCTTGATGCTTAGGATCAAAGTGTATGGCATCAACACCTTGGTTTTGTAATGCTTGCAAGACTGCTGCGCCACTGTCTAATGATACGCTGCGCTCATTGCTACTACCGCCATAAATGACAGCGACTTTACCAAACTCACTGGCATCTTTGACTTTGCTCGTCGCAACACTCAATGATGAGGCTTGGCTTGGCTGGTTATTTTCTATACCATCTTTCTCTGCTTGAGCAGCTGCTGCTAAAGCTGACTCTGGATTGGTGATAAGTGTTTCATTATCAGCACCATCGTTGACACTATTGAGAAGATTTGTGTGTTGATTGTCATTAATAGTCATGAGTACGATTTCCAAAAATCTTTTAAAACTTATTTAAGATATAAATCATTTGCAGCTAAATCGATTGCAATTTGACCAATGTTACCAGCGCCTTGGGTCAAGAGCATGTCATTAGCTTCTAGAAGACGCTGCATAACGGGCGCAAGATTGTCTTTATCAACAATCGTAGGTTCAACGGCGCCGCGAAGACGAATACTACGTGCCAAGGCCTTAGTATCAGCACCCGCAATAGGACTTTCGCCCGCTGAATATACATCTAATAATAGCAATTCATCAACATTTGAGAGCACTTCAACGAAATCGTCAAAGCAATCACGCGTACGGCTATAACGATGCGGCTGAAACAGCATCACTAAACGACGATCTGGGAAGCTTTGGCGCGCCGCTTTAATCGTGGCATCGACTTCTTTTGGATGATGCCCATAATCATCAATGAGTAAGACATCACCTTCATCAACACTGACAGAAGCATGCTGCTCAAAGCGGCGTCCGACACCTTCAAATTTTTGTAAAGCACGCTCAATAGCGTCATCATTTACCCCTTCATCAGTTGCCATGGTGATAGCAGCAAGGGCATTATAGACGTTATGAATACCTGGGATATTTAACGTTAAACGTAGTGGCTCGCGGTCACGGCGCAGTACCGTAAAGTGAGTCTTAGTGCCTTCACTAACCACGTCAATCGCTTGCACATCATTGAACGGCTCAAGTCCGAAAGTTAGTACTGGACGGCCAATATCATCAATCATTGCATATAGCTCTGGATCGTCACCACATACCACAGCCAAGCCATAAAACGGCATGTTTTGTAAAAACTGAATATAAGCGGCTTTTAATTTATCAAAGCTGTTTTCATAAGTTTCCATATGATCTTGATCGATATTGGTGACAATCGCTGCCATTGGATGCAATGACAAGAACGATGCATCAGACTCATCCGCTTCGGCAACTAGATAGCGACTGCTACCAAGCGCAGCATTTTTACCAGATGCATTTAGCTTACCGCCGATCACATAGGTCGGATCGAGCTGCCCTTCTGCCATCATAGTAGTCAGCAAACTAGTCGTTGTAGTCTTGCCATGCGCGCCCGCAACGGCAATACCATGACGATAACGCATTAATTCGCCAAGCATATCAGCGCGGCGTACCACTGGTAGACGCGCCTCTAACGCCGCTTTTACTTCAGGATTGCTACGATCAATTGCTGAGGATACAACGATGACATCTGCATTCGCGATATTCTTGGAATCATGACCAATTGATATCTCAATACCAATCTGCTGTAGACGCCGAGTTACCACGCTATCAGCAATATCAGAGCCACTAACTTGGTAGCCTTGATTATTCATAACCTCAGCGATTCCGCACATTCCCGAGCCACCAATACCAATAAAATGCAAATGCTGGATACGGCGCATTTCTGGTATTTCAATCAAACGCTTGGGTAGAGCTTTCGCGGAGGTAGACATAAAAGGTTCTCTTTATTAAAGGCCAGTAAATTTATTGAATTAGTTGTAGAAACAACCAGTTATGGAAACAGTAGCTTCTGAAGATATAGGCTACAAGGCTTGCCAAACAATATCAGCAACTTGGCTAGTGGCGCTACGATTGGCAAGGGCATGGCCTTTTTTTGCCATCTCCAAGCAAGTGTGGCGATCAAGCGCTGCAAGCTCATTACTCAGACGCTGCGCTGTTAGCTCAGACTGCGGTAATAAAATCGCAGCATCGTGTGACGTCAAGGTGCGTGCATTAGCAGTCTGATGGTCATCAACTGCATGAGGTAGCGGTACAAAAATCGCGGCAATACCGACATTTTGAATTTCGGTAACTGTCAACGCGCCTGCTCGACAAACGATAATATCTGCCCAGTTGTACGCCGCTGCCATATCGTCAATAAATGGCTGTACAGTGAACTTATGAGCGCTTAAATCCTCGCTATCATAAGCTATTTTTGTCGCTTGCTCATTATTACGACCGCACTGATGCTGTACCTCAAAAGGACGGCCTATTAACGCAAGTGCCTTAGGTACGGTATCGTTTAACACTTGCGCGCCCAATGAGCCACCAACGACTAATAGCTTTAAAGGTGAACGATCACTGATATCGTAGCGCTTAATCGGTTCAGCGACACCCGAAATCGCATTACGTACTGGATTACCAACGCTTTCAAGCTTTGCATCTTGTGTACTATCAGCAAAGGTATGATCAAACGCTTGTAGTACCTTAGTTGCAATCTTCGCCAAATAACGATTGCTCATACCAGCGATGGCATTTTGCTCATGAATAATTAGTGGCGTATTGGTCATACGTGCTGCAATACCGCCGGGTGCTGTGACATAACCGCCAAAACCCACCACCATATCAATCTGATTGCTACGAATAATTTTGACTGTAGCCATCGTCGCTGATAGTAAGGTAAAAGGTAACTTGGCTAGGCGCGTGATACCTTTACCACGCAATCCCTGCATCGCAATAGGATGAAAATCATAGCCAGCTGGTTTGACCAAACCATTTTCCATACCGTTTGGCGTACCTAGCCAGTGAATGACGGCACCGCGTTGGGTCAATTCCTCAGCAACTGCCAGAGCTGGGAATACATGGCCACCCGTACCAGCGGCCATCATCATTATGTGCGGTGTTTTCATTAACGCCTGCCTTTCTTATCTTTACTGAAACAAATATTAAGTAGTAGCCACTCATATATTAATAATAATAATTCACTATAAAAGCTCATACACTAAAGACCGCATAGTATAGAGGAATTTATGCTCATTTATATAGCACTTTATCGCTTAAATAATGGGTTGAAACACTTTAATGCCAAACAATAAAAATGAGAGATATCAAAAAATTAATAACCGCTCATCTTCAAAATACAATCCTTAACAACGAGCTTCTATCGCTATCATAAAGTCTGTCGCAATGTCCGTACCACACTGATCATCAATCTCACGGACGCAAGTGGGACTGGTGACATTAATTTCTGTAATCCGGCCACCGATTAAGTCTAAACCAACGAACATGAGACCTTTTTCTTTGACAATAGGAGCGACTACTTCTGCCACTTGACGTTCAATATCGGTGAGCGGCATGGCCACACCGCTACCACCTGCAGCTAGATTACCACGGGTCTCGCCCTTGACTGGAATACGTGCCAAACTATAATCAACCACTACCCCATCGACGATCAACACACGCTTATCACCCTCAATAATCTCAGGTAGATAACGCTGTGCCATAATTGGCAAGGTCTCAAGTTCAGTCAAGATCTCCAGCGTTACGCCGATATTGGCACTGTCGGCGGTCAGACGAAAGATACCAGTTCCGCCCATCCCATCTAATGGCTTGACGATTACGTCTTGTTGCTCAGCGATAAACTTGCGAATGTGGGCCTGTTTACTGGTCACAATCGTTGGGCTCATATACTCGCTAAACCAAGTCGCAAACAGCTTCTCATTACAGTCGCGAATCGCTTGCGGGTCATTGACCACTAACACGCCTGCCGCTTTGGCATGATCGAGCAGGTAGGTTGCATAAATAAAGCGCATGTCGAACGGTGGATCCTTACGCATCAAAATCACGTTATAGTCACTGACCGGACCTGTCGCTTTATCACCTAACGTATAGAAGTTTTCAGGATCACGCTTTACCGTTACTGGCTGTGTATCGACCATCAACTGCCCACGATCCAACCATAGATCATGAATCTGACAATAACCAAGCGTATGACCGCGGTCTTGAGCGGCCCACATCATTGCCAAACTGGTATCTTTTTTATAGTTAACCTGCTCGATAGGATCCATGATAACGAGTATTTTTAGAGATTTTTTTTGATTTTCTTGGCTCATGATAAGGCTCACTTACGTTATATTATAAATAGGCAGTTATTAAAATTGACAGACACTTAATCTATAGGCAGGTATTTATAAACCCTTATTTATAAGTACCTGCAATATACTAACGCTTGAATACAGCTCAAGAACAGCATCCTAACAACAAACTATACGCCGTACTGCTCGCGGTAATGCTGCATCTTTGCAAGTTGGGTCGCGTCTTTATACTGGCCGCTTTGTGCACCATGGTCGTCTGCTAAATAACTAATTAAATCATCAATATTAACGAGAGCATGTACAGGCACTTCTAGCGTCGCGGTAAGCTCTTGTATAGCAGAATGATCATTTTGGCCTTTTTCTTTGCGATCAAGAGCAACAATAATACCCGCCACACTTGCACCCGATTGCTCTAAAATCTCGACCACTTCGCGCATCGCTGTACCCGCAGTAATAACATCGTCAAGCACCCAGACAGCTTTGCCACTGACATCAGCACCCACTAAGTTACCACCTTCGCCATGAGTTTTGGCTTCTTTACGATTATAACCCCATTTAGCATTGATGCCATGATGCAGCCATAACGCTTGCGCGGTTGCGGCCACAAATGGAATACCTTTATAAGCCGCGCCAAAAATAACCAGCTCTTGCTGCTCTGCACCGTTATTGCTAGCTGCCATCTGTTCAGCCAAAGCATCTGCATAACCGCGCGCTAGTAACGATAACATCTCACCTGTCGCTAGCAAGCCAGCATTAAAAAAATATGGGCTGATACGACCAGACTTAAGCACAAACTCACCAAACTTTAAAACTTGATTGTCTAAAGCGAGCTGAATAAATTGATGCGATGAGAAAGAAACGTTTTGGGCAGGTTGAGCATTAGTCATTGAGGCATTGAGCATTATGGCATTCCTATCAGCAAAATAAAGGGCAAAAAATTTGCATTATTGTACGCATTATTGGTCAGCTTGACCAACCATTGATGTCGTAATCTTGCATATTCGGATAACGAGTCAGTAGGCCATTACGCGATGAGAGATTAAAATAGCATTGACCATCATGGCTCACTTGTATGTCCCAGCCTAAATGATAAGCCGCAACAATAATATGTCCTGCAAATAGTCGCACTTGACGATACTGATAACGCTGTGCTGGTTCAAGATCAAGCTGGCTAAGCAAATAGCTACGGACATGCTGACAGATTTGCGCCGCGCTATAGCTATGATTGATAGTTTTGCGCGTACTACATTGCTTTAAAGCATGAAGAGCGACGCTACACGCCATAATATCTGTAGCCAAACTGCCCTCGCCTGTCTCAAACTGCTGCGGCTGCAAAATCACTTGCCAGTCATCAGCATAAAGGCTGTTGAGTAACTCATCAGGATTATAACGTTTGGTCAAAGCACGTAACGAGGCAGAAGACGCTTTGGTATCTTTTTTATTAAAATCGTTATTAGAGACATTGTTGTTAGAGCCACCGTCATTTTTATTAATTTTTACTGGGCTATCAGCAAGCGCAAAACCATAACGATTCAGTTTTGGATGAGCGCGAATTGCCTGCTGAATATCCGACATATCTAATAGAGTCATGTCACTTAGTGGCGATAATAACGGCTGCTCGCTATGATTTTGATAAAAATTATCAGGAAACTCGACAAGCTTTGCCGCATTTAATAATGACAAATGCTCAGCCAATGCCTCTGACGCAACCAGCTCCCATTTCGATAAGCTGTCTTCATTAGGCTGATAAAACCGCGCAGAATTTCCATAGAGCCGTCGCAATTGACCATTTAGGCGTCGAGCAGGCTCTGGGATATCACTTAAAGGCCGTGCAGGATCAAGTGGCGATTGGCTCGGATCAAAGTTAGGGTGCACGATCGCAGGCTGCTTACTATCAGCCAATGTAGACGACAGATCAGCATTGCCTTCTGCCAGTTTATCGCTTATTACTGCACGTTCAGCACTGGATAAGCGATTATCAGAAGTAGAAGGCTGGGTCATGAAATCTCCATAAACTATAAAACATAAAATCAATTCTAATTAAATCAAACTGTCATCTTATGCCTTTCACAAAAGTTAGAGTAGCAAGGAAAACAAGTGTAAGTACTACATATTGTAGACTAAACGAGTTTGACACCGCTAATCATACTTTTTGGATTTGGCATTACTCTTGATGACTCAAAATATCACGATAACCTGCTTGCCAGTCAGGATAATTGAGCCAAGCTAACGGAATGTTGCTATGTAAGCGTTTCCCCGTAACCGCTGTTTTTTTATTATCAATAGCAGGAGGCGTCTCTCCTATCTGCTCACTTAACCAAACGCCTAGCTCAAAAGTTGTGACTGGCGCATAGTCAGTGGCGATATAAAGGGGCTTCGGCGCATCTGTAATCAGTACATTGGCGATAATATTGACCAAATCACGATCCATAATACGATTGCTCCAGTGCGCGGCTGCCACGGGCTTTTTCTGTGGCTCGCGGGCTTTACGTAGGCGCATGAGACGCTCACGTCCGTAAATTCCGCTCGGACGAATGACAATGGTTTTATGACCAAAACCTTGTTGCAGCGCTTGTTCTGCTTGGAGTATCACTTTGGAAGCTGCGCGCTCAGGAGTAACAGGCGCAGTATCTTCATCAATCCATTCGCCACTATCCTGCCCATAAATACCCGTTGAGGAAATAAAAACCACGCGCACAAGGTTGGTTAGCGTGTCCGCAAGCTCTGCTAAATGTTGATTAATCGCCAAGTAACTATCGTGATAACCGCTGGTCGAATATTCATCGGGAGTGACGATAACTGCCATATGAGTAAAGTCTTGGAGCTGCTCAGCGCTAAGTGTCAACGCATCAGCTTGCATAAACTTTGCATTACTATCTAAATCATAATGTTCGCGTTTACTGCGGGCAAGACCCGTGACCGATAAACCGTCCTCAGCAAGTTTATTGGTGACTGGCAGTCCGATATCACCTTGTCCGATAATCAGTAAATTTTGCGTACTCATTTTATATCCTTAAAAATAGCGTCTGTATGACAATTGCACATCGTCATTGGCATCGACGCGATCTTGCCAGTCGTAGTTGGCATTGATGCGTAATGCTTGTTTTTTATCGATATCGTATTGCAGACCTAAGCTTGAGATCGGCTGCCAATAATGACCGCGAGTGTTAGAGTCGTCGCTGCTGCCATGATACCAATATGGCAATTGCAATTCAGCCTGCGCGCGTAACTGATTGTTAATCTGATAACGGCAGCCAGCATTTACGCCTGCGCCTACGCGAAAACCTTTATTAATCCCGCGCCCGGCTTGCCCTTTCCCTGATAATAGGGCATAGCATAACTGTGGCGGCATCTCACCAGTACCAGCACTAGGTGTACCGAACGCCCACGACCAGCCAGTTTCATAGCCAACGCTCCCAACTAGATGATCCCGACCCTCGGCTTGCGAGCCATCGTTCACACGCGTTGCTTCGACACTTGCGCCCCAAGTCTTGCCTTGCTTGGCAGTATTGACCGGATTAAAAGAGCGTCCGCGCAGCACGGTAAAGTTTTCTAATACCACGCTATCAGGTTCATTGTCCTTACTGCTATCAGTATCATAAAAGCGCAGCGTAGTGGCGAGCGCTTCTAAATTAAAGAACTGTGAAAATCCTGACGCCCGATCAAGGGTGTCATGAAAGCCTAGACGTAACCCAACATCAACATAGCTGTTGTCACCGCGCTGCCCAATACCAATTTGAGCCACTTGCAAAGGATGCCTGTCGATAGGGTTATTATCTGAGGCGACAATGCCATGATCTATAATCGTTTTTGGGTCAGCATCACCAGCAGATATACTTGATGCCAAATTGCGCTCTGCTGATTTAATATCAAGAGCGTCATCTTTAGACAGTTTCTGATAACCAAGCGCTGCTGCTTTGGCTTTATTCAGCTCAGCTTGACGTACGGTACTGTCAGCTGGTGTGTAACGGGCATTTGCTAATATGGCTTCTTTATTTAGCAGTTGAATCACGTCGGAAGGAATAACGACATAGGGCAATTGACTGAGCAAATCCTGCTCAGGGCGCACGACATCAATCAACCGTAAAATCTCAGAAGCACAGTTATCTGTGGTGAAATAATAAAGAATATCTAAATCCTTGGTTTCCCATACATGCAATATAATTTGCTGCACTTCTGCGGGTGTCAAATCCAACTGATACGTCCAAGCGTCACGCTCATCGTCTTTGAGATACTTGGCCAGCTTCTCTGGATAAGGGTCAATCTCAATCCTATTATCATAGCCGCCACTGGTAGCCTTGATAGCATAAACAGCAAAAGCATCATCAGGATTACCATCGACGGTATCGTTGAGCGCGTAAGCATGATGAATTTGGCTAGGATTTGCCGCGCTTGCTGGCGAGTCAATACGCAGCAAGGTGTGAGCAAAAGCGGAGATAGGATTGTCCAAATACTCCTCAGCAAACATAATCGACAGCTGCTCGGGGTTCAGCATAGCCATCCACTCTTTAAGCTCTGGGCAGTCAGCTTGCAAGCTCGAACTATTAATGCCCAAAGTCTCAGTAAGCCAGTGCGTGCGCGCTGGAAAACGACAAATGGCTGAGTTTGAGTTATTGGTAGACTGTATGGTTTGAGAGGTTGCGATTTGATTGGCAAATGCCACAAGCATCGCATCAAGCTCAGCACTGGCATCTTGTTGTCCGTTAGCACTGAGAAAAAACTCTGGACTATCGATTAAGCTTTTGGGCGCATCTCTATTAAAGAACGACTTTTTATCATCCAAAAAATATAATAACCGTCGCCATGTTGTATGCTCAGCAAGATTGTCTGCTTGCACCTGCTTACGCCATGTGGCTAATAGTTGTTCGGCTTGTAGTGAATGAGCTTGATTGTTTTGCACACTCTTGTCACTATCCAAATTCACCGCTTTTGCTTGAGGCGCAGAACTTATATCAGGCGCTAATTCTCCTGTCGTCACTACTGACAATGGCGTTGGCAAAAAGGCCTGCGCATTTGCAGAGAGTAGTAGCCCAGCAATAACAAGTGACAAACGTGCTCGATGACTGCAAGCTCGCAGGGTAATTGCGCTTAAGGTACAATCTACAGATATAGAAGACGGCTTTATAGACATAAGGTAAAATCTCGCACGTTAATATTGATAGGCTGGTAGCGCTGCTAAGGTCTGGTCAACAAGTTCTGCTAGGTTGTTGACTTAAATATTTCAAAAACTATCCTTGAGCTAAACTATTTAATTATTTGGTTCTTAAGCATATAAATTATGTTTGTTGCTACTTTACGAAAACTTATTAATACCACTATATAAGATAAAGAGAACATTATGCTCAGTTCAGCTACCCCATCGTCAATGACTATCAAAGACGGCCTATTATCCGACGCGACGTGGGTTGCATCACCGAATTATAATAAACGACCTGACAATACGACTATTGATACTATCGTCATCCATAATATTAGCCTACCACCGAATGAGTTTGGCACCTGTGGTACTGACGGCGTACATTATGTAAAAGCGCTATTTACCAATCAATTAGACTGGGACGCACATCCTTATTTTCAGACGATTGAAGGCGCAGAAGTTTCAGCGCACCTATTTATCGAACGTGATGGCTCTATTACTCAATTTGTAAATTTCGATGAACGCGCGTGGCATGCGGGTAGATCAAGCTACCTTGGCCGACCTGAATGTAACGATTATAGCATTGGCATCGAGCTTGAAGGGTCAGATTTTGTGACCTTCACCATCGCTCAATACGACACGCTTGCAGCAGTAGTCGCCGCTATATACGCCGCCTATCCAAAAACCCGCCGACACCTAACCGGACACAGTGATATTGCACCGGGACGTAAGACAGATCCTGGTGATTATTTTGAATGGGCGAAGTTGCGTGAGCTGGTGGCCGAGAAATTATGTAAGTAGCGATTACTCATAATAACAGCAGCAGTCAATTCCACATTCAATTCATTTATCTATGCTAGAGATATGCCATGAAAGTGCTATAATCCGTCAGTTTTTTGACAACACTACATCAGCAAACAACCATCAGTAAACAATTTGGCAAAATAGGTTCTCATGGCAAAAAGTCGGTTATTTCGTTCAACCATGGTGGTCAGTAGCATGACCATGCTGTCGCGTATTTTAGGTCTAGTGCGCGATATCGTACTATTAGGTGTCTTTGGCGCAGGTGGCCTGATGGATGCTTTTTTGGTCGCCTTTAAGATACCAAACTTTTTGCGGCGTCTGTTTGCGGAAGGTGCGTTTAGCCAAGCTTTCGTTCCTGTACTGTCCGAATATAAAGAAAAATACAGTCTGCAACAGGTACAGGTTTTAGTCAGTCGTACCTCAGGGGCGCTGTTGCTAGTTTTATCCATGCTGACAGTCGTTGTCATTTTAATCGCGCCTTGGGTGGTGACATTATTTGCGCCTGGCTTTGCCGATCAGCCCGACAAATTTGCCATTACCGCTGAGCTGCTCCGTCTTACCTTCCCTTACTTACTGTTTATTTCTATGACCGCTTTTGCCAGCGGTATCTTGCAAAGTTACGGGCGTTTTGCTGCGCCAGCCTTTGCACCAGTATTATTAAACTTATGTATGATTGGCGCTGCGCTAATATTTGCTCCAATGTTCGATACGCCGATTATGGCGCTCGGTTATGCGGTCGCTATCGCTGGTTTGTTGCAGTTTTTAATACAGCTGCCACAGCTATGGCAACAAAAACTGCTGGTCGCACCTAAAGTTGATTTCAAACACGAAGGCGTTAGACGCATCTTAAAACTTATGCTGCCGGCTATCTTTGGCGTCTCTGTCACTCAGATTAATCTGCTGCTCAATACTGTCTTCGCCTCTCTTATGATTGGTGGTTCAGTCTCTTGGTTGTATGCTGCCGAACGTATGAGCGAGCTACCACTAGGACTAATCGGTGTCGCTATCGGTACGGTTATTCTGCCAAGCTTGTCAAAAAGTGAGGCGCAAAAAGATGATGTTAGCTTTAAAAAGACCATTGATTGGGCAGCGCGGCTAATCATTTTGGTTGGTGTTCCAGCATCAGCAGCTCTGTTTATACTGGCCGATACGTTGATGCAGGCGCTGTTCTTACGTGGTGAATTTACCTTACGTGATGCGCAGATGAGTGCGCTGGCGTTACGCAGTATGGCAGGTGGTATTTTAGGATTTATGCTGATTAAAATATTCGCGCCAGCATTTTTTGCCCGCCAAGATACTAGAACACCGGTAAAAATCGGTATCGTTTCCGTTTTTGCCAATATGGTGTTTAGTGTCATATTTATCGGCATATTTTACTTCTTTGACATGCCGCTGCATGGCGGCTTGGCATTAGCAACGACGGGGGCAGCCTTTGTAAACGCAGGCTTGTTGTATTATTTCTTACATAAGCGTGAGATATTCCGTTTTGGCAGTCACTGGAAAAAGCTTTTTGCTCAATTTGCGATTTCTACAAGCGCCATGGTCGCCGTCCTTTATATCATGCTGCCCTACTTTCCAACGGATGACGCTCAATGGCGACGTATAGCAGCTTTGCTCATTATGTGTGCGGTTGGTGCGGTAGTTTATGGCGTGGTATTGTTAGCAACAGGCTTCCGTCCTCGTCAGCTAAAACACGGTTAAAACTAAGTGTTGAAAACTCAGTGTTGAAAACTCAGTGGCGTACAAGATTACGAAACCAAAACAAGCTTAGTATGAGAATTGATAGTGAATGACGCTGATAGTTGCCATAATTGTTTTTTAATGAATAAATGACTATTGAGGACTATTATGATAACTAAAAATTCAACGTTACAATTTTCACGACCTAGACTATTACGCTTGCCAACCATACTAACTGTCGGCGTACTAAGCACTGGACTACTTTTAACTGGTTGTAGCGATAATGACAATGTAAAAACAGAGACAGCAGACAGTGATACTCAAAACACCGCAGCTGTCGTTGAGACCTCTGAGGATGAGGCAGCTGAAGCAGAATTAACTAATGCTGACAATGCTGTTGAAAGTGAACAGATAGCAGCAGATAGCGTTGAAGAGGAAACTGCTATTGATAGTGATAATATCAATCCAGTTACCTCCTCTGCCAAGCAGAAAAGTCTAGTCACCAATCCTACTGAAGCTGGTACACCAGAAGATACTGTTAAAAAAGCGCTAAACAGCTTGTACTATGATGATGCAAAAAAATCTGCCTCTTATTATGAAGTAGATATGGCAAACTTTGAAGAGGAGCTGGCCAATACGCAGTTGGCTTTTCAGCAAACGGTCGAAGGCGTCACTATTACTGATACTACATATAATGATGATAAAACGCGTGCCACTATCACCGGTGAGCTCATGCTGAAAGACCAAAGTGAGCCTGCGCCACTGACCTATGAGCTGCAAAAGATAGATGGCCAATGGAAAATTTTAGGCTAGAACATTTAGGGTCTGTTATTAATTATGCGTTATCGGCCTTTGTTTGTTCAACTACCACGGTTTTACCAAGCATTACAACATCCGCGATAAACCCCTGCATATCACATACTTTTGGCATATAACCCCACTGCTCAAAACCAAGCTTACGAAACAGTCCTAAGCTTGGTTTATTGTGGGCAAAGACAAGCGCGACGACATTTTGAATTCCAAGATTTGGCGCTTGCGCCAGCATCCAGCGTGCGAGCAAACTGCCCAAGCCTTTTCCTTGGTAGCCTTGATGCAGGTAGATGCTAATCTCAGTGCTAATATGGTAAGCCGTACGAGCATACAAATCACTAAAGCTGCCCCATGCAACGATTGGTGACTTTGTTTGTGTGACAATCTTATCATCATCTGCTGATATAACCGCTGCTCTAACTACATAAATGGGACGCGTTGGACTATTTAGATGTTCATCAAACCACTCTGCACGCTCTTCACAAGTCACCGGCGTCAAGTTTGCTGTCGCTTGCTTGCCGGCAATACTTTGATTATAAATTGCCAAAATCTCTGGTAAATCCTGTTTATTGGCAAGATGCACCATAAACTGCTCGTCAAGATTGTATATTGATGAATTAGGCGGTATAGCATTCAAAGTAATGTTAGTCATAGAGTTTCCATAGCTAATGGCATAGTAAATAATGAGGCGATGTAACGTTTTTATAGTAGATTGACTATACTTGTATTATCAGCAGACTATAGATGTTAGTGTGACTATTTTACTTTATAATAGCTGGTTTTAGACACATCGTTTTTTAGTACAGGTGTGTTTTTTGTTTTTTTATTTGGTCTTATCTATCATAGCTGAAATTTATGAACACCTATTTTCTTGAGCAACTGATTGCATCACCAAGCACTTTGCCTGCAGATACCAGTCCTGTAGATTTGGCACCTTGCGTGCTTACTATTGGCAACTTCGACGGTGTACATTTAGGTCATCAAGCGATGTTAGCGCAAGTGCGTGACATCGCTAACACGCAAAACCTCCATTCTGCCGTCATGATATTTGAACCCCAACCGCGCGAGTTTTTTGCACCAGCCAAGGCTCCAGCGCGCTTGACCAATCTAGTAGAAAAGCAAGCCTTATTAGCCGAGCATGGAGTCGACACTTTAATCGTTGCAAGCTTTGATGATGAGTTTCGTTCGCTATCAGCGCAGGCGTTCGCTGATCTGTTGGCACTGCGCCTAAATGTCAAAGCTTTGGTATTAGGTGATGACTTTAAATTTGGTCATGATCGTACTGGTGACAGTCAGTTTTTACGAGATTATGGATTAAATGTGACCAATCTACATACGGTCACCGATGATAGCAGTAAAGCGGCCCGCATTAGCTCCACACGTGTTCGTGACTTATTGTTAGCAGGGGATATCGACTCGGCCAATGTTTTACTTGGTCGCGACTATACTATGACAGGATCGGTTGTCAGCGGAGATAAAATCGGTCGAACGATGGACTTTCCCACCGCTAATATAAATCTGGATCGTTTAAAGCCTGCACTTCATGGTATTTTTGCTGTTGATGTGGTCAGTCTTGATGATAAAGGCAGAATAATACCCCATGGCTTGGCAAAACTGGCTACGGGTAAGAAAACAGGTGTGGTAGGCCTACGTCCGCATAGCTTGTTTGGTACTGCAAATATCGGTATCAGACCTTCTATTAATAAAGCACATAACTGGCGCTTGGAAGTGCATTTTCCAGAGTTTGAAGGCGATTTGTACGATCTAACCTTACAAGTACGCTTTTTGCATTTTTTGCATGGTGAACGGCGCTACGAGAGTTTAGAAGACCTTAAAGCAGGTATTCATCAAGATGTTAAAGAATTACTTGAATGGCGAGAGCATCAACAAATAAGTTAAAGAGCGCAACTTGTTTGCAGATAAAAAGCCCACAAGCTGTAAGGTTGTGGGCTTTTTTAATTCATCTGTTGTTTTACTCTAAGCGTCTGGATGCAAGCGTACATTTAATTCATCAATCGTCTCAACCCACACTGCATCTTTTTGCCATTCTTCTTGCAAAAACATACGCTGATTATCATTCCAAATATGAGCATCGATCAGCTCTTCTTCTTTTGCTAATTGGTTCTTTTCGATAAACTCATCAATCGCTTCATCCGAGCTATCTAGCCCCAACTGAGCAAATAGCTCATTCATATTATATTCAGGTTCACCCAACATATTGTCTCTCCTTAAATAATGCAAGTTTGATTGTACTTATTATTTCAACGAACGCATTTATTGTAGCAAGCTTTTTTTTATTCGCTGTTAATCAACGTGTATCTAACGTTATCAATTGTATTGATGTACGCTTAAAACCCAAAAAGCCCTCTATATAAGAGGGCTTCTTCTAGATTACTTTGTACAATGGGTTTAGCAAATTTACGACCTATGGAAGCAGGTGTGCAACCGCATCACGCTCTTCGCTAAGTTCTTGTTCTGTAGCTGCCATCTTCTCTTTTGAGAAATCTGATGACACGTCAACGCCGTCTACGATAGACCAATCGCCGTTGCTACATGTACATGGGAATGAGTAAATCAAACCCTCAGCGATACCGTATTCGCCGTTTGAATAAACACCCATTGATACCCAATCGTTTTCATCAGTACCGAGTGCCCATGTACGCATATGAGCGATGGCAGCATTGGCAGCAGAGGCCGCAGATGATGCACCGCGCGCTTTGATGATTGCTGCACCGCGCTGTTGTACTTCTGGAATATAAGTATTTTCGTACCAGTCGCGATCTACCAAATCTAATGCTGGCTTACCATTTACCGTACAAGCGGTTAGATCTGGATACTGAGTTGATGAGTGATTGCCCCAGATAGTCATGTTTTTAATGTCATTAACAGTGCTGTCAGTCTTTTGAGCCAACTGTGCCATCGCACGATTGTGATCTAGACGAGTCATGGCAGTAAAGTTACGTGGATCAAGATCTGGCGCATTACGCTGGGCGATTAGCGCGTTGGTGTTGGCAGGGTTGCCGACGACCAATACTTTTACATCACGGCTGGCCACTTCGTTTAATGCTTTACCTTGTGCTGAGAAGATCGCAGCGTTGGCTTCTAGCAA
The DNA here is from genome assembly GCF_051847535.1 of Psychrobacter sp. 1U1. Taxonomy (NCBI): domain Bacteria; kingdom Pseudomonadati; phylum Pseudomonadota; class Gammaproteobacteria; order Moraxellales; family Moraxellaceae; genus Psychrobacter; species Psychrobacter sp. 1U1. The sequence goes on from NZ_JBPYDD010000004.1 coordinate 274,774, forward strand.
GTCTTTGCGCTCCATACCTGGGCCACGCGGACGTGCACCTACTAGTAACGCATAATCGATATCTTTGAATGCAACATTGGCATCATCAGTCTGGACAATACCTGCCAACAATGGGAATGCACAGTCTTCTAATTCCATGACCACGCCCTTTAAAGCATCAAGCGCTGGTGTGATTTCAAGCAATTGTAAAATAACTGGTTGATCTTTACCAAGCATCTCACCAGATGCAATACGAAATAGCATCGCGTAGCTGATATTACCAGCGGCACCAGTCACGGCAATACGTAAAGGCTGTTTCATAGAATACTCCCTAATTAATTATTAGATAATGTCGTCATCATTATACAGACAAGCATAATAGATATGGACTTGCGCAATGAGATATAGACTTGCTCAATGGTAGCGGTCACAAACCGAAAGCTAGTGTAGCACTTCATTTAGTAAACCGTCTAGGGACAACGATGTGCTTACTGATGTCTATATTGTTACATTTTATACGTACAAAAGTTTGTCAGCAAAAACCATCATGCACATAAGAAAGGGCTGTACAGTAAGAGAACTGCTTTAATTGATTTGTCTCATCAATAGTTATGGCTACTTACCACCCGAAATAATAAAGTTACTGCCGCAACTATTTATTACTTCGTTGCATTTACCAAACTGGCCACCGTCGTAGCAAACATGTATGTCAGTCAGTACAGACTGACGACGATTACCAGCTTGACAGATCAAATCAACACTAGCAGAAGACATTCCACTATTGAGGCGAGTCATTTGACTAATAAAACGAGACTTTGAAACCGTATAACTATTACCTGTATTCAATTCGCTAGGTAGTTTTAAAACGCCGGCATAGTTGGTAATTTGGCGAAAATAGCTGCTGGCGCTCAGCGGACTACAAGCACCATGATGCTGCCATGCTTGGCTACGTACGGTCGTATCAGGCATAATACGATTAACAACTTTTAGCTGCAACGGCGTTAAACGTGGATCACTACCGCGACCACAGCGCTCTCCATATCCCATATCCAGCCCAGATACCGTCAAGGAATAACCTTCTAAACATTGACGCATGCGTGCGCGTGAAGGTTGCAAATTACACAGCGCTGGTGTCATCTCAATCATTAGTACCCTTTGATTAGATTGAATAGCATTTGCTGCCTGTGCTGGTAGTAAAAATATGCCTTGTAGTAGGATTAGACCTACAATATTCAAGGTTAGATAATGATTTTTATTAGGGACATTATTTTCAAGTTTGTTCGACCAATATCTTTGTGACCCATCTCTTTTTATATCACTTCGCCGTAATTTAGCTATTGAAACAAATACCCGCACAAACTGGCGCGCACGCTTTCGAGCAGATAACTGAAATCTGGTGAACGTATGCGCAAGCCGGATGGGGGCATTGTTTATCATAAATAAAAAAATACTCAATAGTTATTAAACATGGACAGCAGCATTTAGGCAACATCATACAGTAAAATGCAGCTAAGTTCTGAACGTAAAATGCTAATAATTTAAGCAACAGTTTTAAATGAACCGTTTAGTAAAACTTTGTAAAGAATGACAATTATAACAGAGGTAGCAAAGCGCTTTCACATCGTCCTTACTACCACTTACAAAAACTTTAATTTTATAATACCGACATAGGAAAAATCAGATCGCTGTTAAATCTAAAGCGCTGCTGGCACTGTGCCCATACGTTCACTAATCGACTTAGTACGACCCAACAAACTACTATAAACAGTCGCGTTCTCCATTACATGCTTCACATAATTACGAGTCTCAGGATAGGCTATCGATTCAACATACTGATCTGCGGCAAGCGGACCATAAGTAGGTTGCCAGCGTTTGGCATTGTTAGGACCAGCATTGTAACCTGCCGTTGCCAGTACAGGCTGATAGTTCAGCTTACTCAAGATATCACTCATATACCATGTGCCATAGCGAATATTAGTGTCTCCACTATTGGCACGGCTGGCACTATACGACTCACCTAGGTTACGTGCGATATATTTTGCTGTACCTGGCATGATTTGCATAAGTCCACTAGCGCCAACGTTAGAACGTGCTGACGTCACAAAGCGGCTTTCTTGACGCATAATGCCATAAGCCCATGCTGGATCAATACCGGCCGACTGACTATAACGTACCACCGCATCTTGATGCGGCATTGGATGCGATAATGCCAAACTGTTTATCCTATTAGTATTGTCGGCAGCATAAATAGCACGATCAAGCCAGCCCATATCATGCGCTTGACGAGCCGCTGCAATAATTAAGCCATCATCACGATTATCGCGTGCCTGCTTTACAGCCCAGTTCCATTCACGGTTGGCATAGGCACGGCTAGCGTCAGCATTATATAAAGCAAAAGCGCGTGCAAAGTGTTGGTCTTGTAGAACACGAGCTTTATCAGCAGTACTTACATTTGGCAGGTTGCTACCACCTAAGCTCCTAGCATCGAAACGCTGTCCGACTTTGTCTTTAGCCATCAAACCATAATAATCATTACTTTTGGCCAAATATTGATACATTTTCTTAGCCGTATTGCGCTTGCTGCTGTTATTTGACTGTTCGTATGCACGTGCTAACCAATATTGCCACTGATTCAGTTTTTGGGTTTCAGCATCCATCTGCGAGATAGATTCGATCACATCATCCCAACGGCTAAAACGGATAGCCGCCTTGGCATAATCTTCAGCTTCTTCAAAGTTAAAATCATCGTCTAAGCTGTTGCGAAACCAGTCGATAGCCTCAGCGCTAAAACCATCATCAGTGGTGTGGTTCATACGCTCTACCCCTAGAATACGGTAAGCGTAGCGACGTGTATCATCATTCAATAATTTGGCTGAACGCTGATTGTCTTGTTTGATATCAAAATCTAACTGCAGAGCAGCTTCACGGTATGACTTTTCAGCGAGTCGTCCTATAGCATATAGATATAAATACTGGTTGGTTTGGTTATTAGGCTGCATGCTAAAGCGACCAAAATAAGCACTTGGATTAAGCTGAATCTCGCTTAACGTAGAATAAGGAATCGGCGTACCAAGACGTGATGATAATGCCATAATATCGCCTGTCTTGCCTTTACGTAACATACGTTTGAGACGAGCGGCGCGGTCTTGATTACTAATAAGCGTATTATTATTAAGCTCAGTGGCAAGCTGATCACACAGTGCAGGCTGCTTAAGCGTGTTCAACCAAACATCTGACTTTTCTGCCAGCGCACGCATCGTATCACCGCCACTATTAAATCCAAGAGCAACAGCACAGCGCTCACTACGATCGCCATTTGTCACTAAATTAGCAACTTGACGTACCGAAGCGTGGTCACCTGAAGCGGCTTTTGTTTCGGCAAAATCAGCAACCAATTTTTCAGCCATTACCGTATTAGGATACTGACGAACGAACTGCGATACGGCGGCAGAGGTTTGTGCCTCTAAATCTAGATTCATACGCCAGTAGGTCGGATACATGGCAAACAATCCGCCACTCATCAATTGCTCATAATTAAACAAGGCATTAACGTCCCCGCGGTCTGCCGCTTGTGCAGCTAATGTAAAGTAATCCACACTGTTGTCTTGCTGGTAACTATTACCATAAGAGGTTGTAGGCTGTGCACAAGCAACCTGTGACAACCCAGCTGCACTCATTGCGGTGACTAGACTTAGCGCCCCAATACGTAATGATCGGGCTTGCACGCCCATAACAGTTATATGGCGTTTAGGTTTAGACATAGCAAAATCACTAGCTTGGCTGTTATTTTGAATGTGATTGGCAGCTGACTGCTTTCTCATACTTTCTCTCTTTGTATTTTAATCATCATTTACTGCCAAAACCCTTTATGCTGTTTTAGCTCTCTTATCTGTGCTCATTTCCTGTACTAACTTTATGAACGTCATTCTAATATTTGACAAATACTCTTTATTAACATCGACTATCTGTTCATTCATACCATGATAGGCTCACTACTTATTAAAATGAGTAGAGATCAGTCAAAATAAGTAAAGACTAGAACAATGTACTGTATTGGTAGTATCACACTTATCATACTACATTCATCTGACCTTCAACCAGCGCCCTTACTATTCGTTAATAAATAAGAGAGTGGCGCGTAACACAGAGATGATATAGCGCCGACTCTGCTATATTCGTCAAACACCTATAAAAATCATGATAAGCAATTGATAGTATTATAAATAATTTATAACAATAATGGCCAATACTATACGGTTACTTTTCACATTAGTAGATGGTTATGATAAAATACGCCACGCATTAATGGCCTATCGTTGCCATGTTTTGATAATTTTTGATAATTATGGATTTTAACTTATGAGTGTTTCTGTATTCGACCCCCGCATCACTGACGCTAGTGCTAAAACTGATGTCACTGCGCCTGCTATCAATGCACTCGTAGAGACAAATCCAGAAATTGCTTCAGCCGCTACTAAGAAAGTATTTATCACGACTCAAGGCTGTCAGATGAACGTTTATGACTCTGATAAAATGCTTGATGTGCTGGGTGATTCGCACGGCATGGTGGTGACACAAGATATTGATGAGGCGGATGTGCTTTTAATGAATACCTGCTCTATCCGCGAAAAAGCCCAAGAAAAAGTCTTTTCAGAATTGGGCCGTTGGCGCAAATTGAAAGAGAAACGTCCAGACTTGGTTATTGGAGTCGGTGGCTGCGTGGCCTCGCAAGAAGGGGACAATATCCAAAAACGCGCGCCTTACGTTGATATGATATTTGGGCCGCAGACCTTGCACCGTCTGCCAGAACTATATGATCAATCAAGCGAGCAACGCAATATCGCTCCCAAAAATCGTATTGGCACCATTGACATCTCTTTTCCTAGTATCGAAAAGTTTGACTTTTTGCCTGAGCCCAAGGTAGAGGGTTATAAGGCCTTTGTTTCTATTATGGAAGGCTGCTCAAAGTATTGCTCATTTTGCGTCGTACCCTATACACGCGGCGAAGAGCTGTCACGTCCATTAGACGATGTATTGGCTGAGATTGACAGTTTGGCGGCGCAAGGTATTCGTGAAATCAACCTACTCGGTCAAAACGTCAATGGTTATCGCGGTGAAAAGGATGATGGCAGTATTTGCCGTTTCGCTGAGCTGCTGCATTATGTATCACATATCGATGGCGTTGAGCGTATTCGCTATACTACAAGCCATCCGCTAGAGTTTACTGATGATATCATTGATGCTTATGCGCAATTACCAGAGCTGGTATCGCACCTGCATCTACCTGTACAAAGTGGCTCAAACAACATCCTTGCAGCGATGAAACGCAATCATACGATCGATGTTTATATCAATCAGATTAATAAACTCAAAGCTATTCGTCCTGACATTTACCTGTCGAGCGACTTTATCATTGGCTTCCCTGGTGAAACCGATCAAGACTTCCAAGATACATTGAACCTGGCAAAAGAGTTAAACTTCGATCACTCTTATAGCTTTATCTATTCTAAGCGCCCAGGTACGCCAGCAGCAGAGCTGCCTGACAATGTGAGCTTTACGACCAAAAAAGAGCGTTTAGCAGAGTTTCAGCAAGTCATTATTGACTCAACACTTGCTAAAACTCATGAAATGGTCGGCACGACGACTCGCGTATTGGTTGAACAAGTGGCAGATCGTCACCCAGATTGCCTAATCGGCACGGCGGACAATACCCGTACTGTTATGTTCCCTTATGATATGGAACAAATAGATCAGCTACTCGGTAAAATCGTCAATGTGCGCGTAACGGATTTTGTGAGTCCGCATATGGTTAAGGGTGAGCTTGAAGCTGTTTTAGCCTAAATCTATTTAGTCTAAATATCTAAATACAAACAAAAAAAGGCGCTTACTATTTGCTAGTAAGCGACTTTTTTATGACGCAATGATAAGTTTTTAAATAACAAACGGCTTATTTTAAGCAATAAAGCTATTCAACACTTCAGCCAATAGCGCCGCTGCAATTAATATAAATATAACCCCGCAACCACGATTGAGCCATCCCAAACGGTTGCCAACATCGAGCCAGCTTGCAAGCTTTGTACCACCTAGGGTATAAACGATTTGCCAAATTGTCTCACTCAAAAACAATCCTATAGTCAATACCACATATTGTGGCCACAATGGCGCACTAAAATTAATGAACTTAGGAAAGAGCGCAGCAAAGAACAAGATGGCTTTTGGGTTAGACAGTGATACCCAAATACCAGTACGAAATAAGGTTGTGTTGCTCGGAGACATCTTAACTGCTGCACTAGATAGCGAGCGTGGTCTGGGCATATCAGCCATAGGTTGCATAGTAGTGGGATAGTCAGCTACCACCTCTTCACCTATCTCACAAGCATCACTCATTAAGCTGCCTTCACTAGCATCGCGCCACGAGCTGATACCCAAATAGATAAGATATGCTGCGCCGACTGCTTTAATAACCGTAAGCAACCAAGGGGACTGGCGACTGATGACATCCAATCCAAGCAATGTCGATAATAGCAGTATAAACAAACCAAGGCTTAACCCCGCCAGCGTCCAGATTGTCCGCTTGACTCCATAGTTCATCCCATACTGGAACGCTAATAACATATTGGGACCAGGGGTCGCTGAAATAAAAAACGTACTTGCAAAAAATACCGCAAACAGATGCCAAGACATCAACCAACCCCTACTCTTTTATTTAAAATAAATGGCATAAACGCAAAAGACGCAAAAAATAAATACCGCCATAAAGACGGTATATTTTATGCTACTTCATAACAAAAAAGAACTGCTTACTGCCTTAACTAACCGCACAGCTCTTAAGCAATTTTTGTAAAAACTCATCACAGCGCGCAATCTCACTCAATGCCACGAACTCATCGGCTTTATGCGCCTGCTCAATGCTGCCGGGGCCACAAATAATGGTCGGAATGCCAGAATTGGTAAACTGCCCGCCTTCGGTGGCATAAGCCACTTTATGGCGCTCATTATCGCCCGTTAATGCCGCTATCAGCGTTTGTAGCTCATCATTATTATTATCGTTCATTGCGGGTACGCCCTCTTCCTGTATCAGCTCGATACCGGTTTCAGGAGACCGCGCTTGCATCTGCGCGTTTAGCTCGGCAATTTTAGCTTGGATGGGCGCTACAATATTCTCTTGCGTCATATGCGGTAGATTACGATAGTCAAAGGTGAACTCGCACAGATTGGGTACGATATTGGTCGCTGTGCCGCCTTTTATTGTACCCACTGACATGGTTGAAAAAGGCACATCAAACATGTCATCGTTGTCATCACGCTGGCTAATCTCTTCCGCCAACTCATCGACATAGCCGATTAGACGACTGGCATAGCTGATGGCATTGACGCCCTGTTTGGTCAATGATGAATGCACAGACTTGCCATGGACGCGGCAGCGATAAACAGCAATGCCTTTATGTGCCACAACCACCGTCATATTGGTTGGCTCACCGACGATACAATAATCAGGAGTGATACCGCGCGCCTCAATATCCGCTAAAATCAGCGGCGCACCCAAACAGCCCACCTCTTCATCAAAGGATAGTGCCAGATGCAGCGGACGGCTCAGCTTACCCGCTTTAGATAATTCTACTGCTTTAGGTAGCACCGTTAAGCTACAGGCAATAAAGCCTTTCATGTCACAAGCACCGCGCCCATATAGCTTGTCACCACGAATGGTCGCGGTGAATGGCTCCGATGCCCACTCTTGTCCATCAACTGGCACTACATCCGTATGACCAGACAACACAAGGCCACGGTTCACCTCATCAGCGTTGGCTCCTGCTGGGACGGTGACAAATAAATTGGCTTTATTTTTAGCCTCATTAAAAGTCAAATCCACCGATAAGCCCAATTGCTCACAATAGGCTTGTACATCTTCGATCAACGCTAAATTGGAATGGCGACTGACCGTATCAAAGCCTATCAGACGCTCTAGCCAATCGATACTTTGCGCAGGATACGTCACATGAGACAAGGTTTGATTATCATCATCGTTACTACTACTCATAGCCATAGAACATCCTCATTACGATATAAAACAAACATTAGTCTTTCTGGATTGAGCGCCGGTGTAACTCTTTTACCTTGTTGTCTAAATCTGTAACTGGGCCCTCTACTGGTATGTTCGGAGCCACTTCCTGAATCGACAAGGTATTGATAGGAGAAGAAGATTTAATGCCCATCTCCTCCATCCATTCGCCCAACTGTTTCGATGAGCTAACGTAAACAATACGCCCCAATCCTGCCCAAGCATGCGCAGCAGAACACATAGCACAGTGCTCGCCTGAGGTATAGACCACTGCTTTTGCACGCGCATCAGGGTCCATGTTTTGAGCCGCCCATTTGGCGACAGCAATCTCAGGGTGATAAGTCGCATCAACCGTATTGGCACGGTTACGATCTTCATGTAATACATGACCCTCGCTATCCACTAATACGCTACCGAATGGCTCATCGCCCGCTTCCAAAGCTTCGGCGGCAAGCTCAACGCAGCGACGCAGATGTTGCATGTCTTTGTCCGTTATCATCACAGTCTCCTTTTTAATCGCTTATAGCTTATAAGCTTACTGTCAACCAGCACTCCTATCACACTGCTTATTATAACGATTCAATTATGACGGATTGTTTTGATTCATGATATCTATCACTGGTGGCATCGGTTTCGGCAGCTTACCTTCTGCTTGTAACTCTTTGGTCGTTTTAGCATCAATGGCCAGTCCAGAAATCAGGGCGATATCTTTGACAGGTTTACGCTTACGGGTGGCAAAGCTTACAGGTATCATACGCGCAAACTCATAAATATAAAGGTAAGACTCTTCACCGCCCTCATATTCTTCATCTTCTTCAAGGCGGATAGCCCCAATTTTGGCCAAATCTGAAAGCATCTCATTTTCTTCAGCAGTCAGACCACAATCAGTAACCCCAAACCCTGTCATAAAACCATTCGCCCACTGTTTCAAAGCAATGACACGTTCGTATAAGCTATGTTCGTCATCAGGGACAAGTGGCATATATGCATAGGCATCGTCTTTGTCTTTTAGCTGAAATACTGTATCTTCGCCCTCCTCTGCCAATAAGGTTAGCGCCGCGTCTGGCAATGGTGCAAAACTTAGCTCTGCAAGGACAGTCGCCCATTCTTGCTCACTAGGAGCATTGCATGCTGTCATCAAGCCTGTCATCAAACCATGTAGCTCACTAATGCTAACATCAGTCCAATCTTCAATGGTATTTGACCAAGTATTCCAGCCTGAGATGTTGTCATTCATAACTATCGTCCTATCAATTAGTCGGTACTTATTCATTTAAAATAGCTGTAATTTCATACTATTTATAAGATTACAGCCAATAAAAGCAAAAAATGGAGCACAATACGTGCAATTACTTTGTTGATATAGATATTATGCGGTCACCTATGGCATTATTAAACGTAACGAAGAAAATTCCTCCACACATTACTTGTTAAGGATAATAACTGACTATGTACGATCAACTCAAAAACTTAGAAAAAATGATACTCGATATAAAAAAGCAGTATCAGCTCGTCAGTAGCGAACTTAGCAGCCTCAAACAAAAGCCAAATAGCGACCCAAAAGAACTAGCAGCGCTTAAAACCCAGCTAAACAGCTTTAAATCTGAAAACGATAATGCCAAAAAACAGTTGGGCGATCTGGATAAACGCTATCAAAGCCTCGCTGAAGCACATCATATGATTGGCGAAGAACAAGACCAACTGCATAAACAGATAAATGATTTGCAGCATAAGAATAATGAGCTACAACAGCACAACAATGAACTCAAACAACAAAATAGCGATATCAAAAAGCAAAATCATGACTTACAAGAAAAAAATCAGCTCGCCGCTGAACGTACGCAAGTCGTACTAAAACGATTGACGCGTATTGATCAAATGGAAGGCTAAGCATAGTTTTTTATATACTTTAATTTAATAATGCTGCGGTGCATCATGTATTAATGATGTCTGGGCTAATGATACTATTTTAACGACGTTAACTTGTAGGATTCTCTATGACTGATAACAATAGCAACGCCACTCAAAAAGACAAACTGCAATCTCAGCAAAACCAAAATGAAGCATCAAAACAGCGCGCTGACAATGCAAACTTGACTTCTAACAACTCAGCTTCTAGGAGCTCTGCCTCTAATACAAGCGCAAAACCTGCGACTTTGGAACCAGAAATGAAAAAAGTAGACATTGTCATCGCTGGTGTGACCTATCAAATTTATTGCCCTGCAAATGAAGAAGCGGAGCTACGCTCAGCAGTATATTATATCAATGACTTTTTGCTCAATATCAAAAAAGATGCGCCGAACTTAAGTCAAGAAAACTTACTCGTACTATGCTGCTTGAACCTTTATGAAAAAATTCATGCTCATAAAAAATCAGATGACGAGACTGCTCAAGCATCTAAACAAGCTGAAGCACTGCTTAGCAAAATTATGAAAGATGCACAGTCTATTTTGTAAGCTCATAAATGACAGACTACCCTTCTGGCTGATAATGCTTACCAGCATGAAAGTCTGCTTGATGCTCATAATTACAAAAAAATAGTTCTTTATTGGCTACAGTATGCCCATCGCTATCTGTGGCCAAATTAGGCTGGCTTTCGAGGACGCCGCGATATTCAGCCAAGCTGTGCCCACAAAAATCGCAATTGCGCGGTGTGGTCACATCCCCTTCTTTTGGCATCATACTTTTGGGTGCTCGTGGGTACATGAACTTATAAAACCCCCACATTGAGACCCAAATAAGAATGATTATAATAATAGCAGCAGCCACGGTCATGCTCCTTAGATAGATAATTTATATACTATAGGTACGGTATGAAGTGTACTGTAAGCACAATCTTTGCTCTGTTTGTTTACTGTCATATTAATTGTTACCAAGCGCTTAGCACTTTTTAAAAACGCTTTTTAAAGAGAATAAAAAACTGACTCATTAGGGTCAGTTTTTTATTATTAGTGCACTACTTTGCAAAAACAATTTAAGCGAGCTTAAACCATAAGGTTATAGTTGTAGCTCGCTGATGTCAGCCACGGTTAAGAACAAGGCTCGTACTTGTTTGAGCAAGGCTAAGCGGTTGTTTTTAAGCGCTGCATCGTCACTATTGACCATCACGTTATCAAAGAACTGCGTCAATGGCCCATCTAAGCTGGCGAGCGTTTGCAATATTTGCGTATAATCAGCTTGCTCAAGTAGCGGTTCTACAGCCTCTTGTGCTTGCTGAACAGCTTGATACAGATTCTGTTCGGCCGCTTCGCTCAGTAATGCTTCATCGACATTGTCAGCAACGGTTATTTCTGACTTGGCTAAAATATTAGCCACCCGTTTGTTAGAGTCGGCTAACATCGAAGCTTGAGGCAACTCGCTAAACGCTTGTACTGCGCGAATACGCTGATCAAAATCTAGTGGCATATGCGGATTAATCGCTTGTACTGCTTGGATGGTATCGACGCTCACTCCTTGCTCTGTATACATCGCTCGATAACGCGAATTTAAGAACGCCATCACTTGGGTGAAAGTATCACCCATCTTAGTGATTTTGCTGCCATCGCTTGTGCTGTAGCCTTTGATCGCTTGCTCAACCAATGCTACCAAATTAATCGGTAGCTGTTTTTCAATTAAAATCCGCAAGATACCAATAGCAGAGCGACGCAGGCTAAACGGATCTTTTGAACCAGTTGGCGCTTGATCGATTGCAAAGATACCGACGAGCGTATCTAAGCGATCAGCTAGCGCTAAGCAGATACCAATCTGCGTCTGCGGTAATATATCGCCGCTAAATTTAGGCAAATACTGCTCTTGCAGGCTTGTAGCGACGGCTTCTGGCTCATCATTTAAACGCGCATAATAAGTACCAGCGATACCTTGCAATTCAGGATACTCACCAACAAGCGAGCTTGCCAAGTCCGCCTTGGACAACATAGCCGCGCGTACTGTTTCATCAACACTAATATCACGATCTTGCTGTTGCATCAAGGTAGCAATAAAGGCAGCAAGCTTAGCAATACGCTCAGACTTTTCCCAAATCGTACCCAGCTTGTCTTGAAACACACGGGTTTTGAGGCTTTCAGTTAGTGCAAACAATGGCTGCTTTTGATCTTGTAAGAAGAAAAACTCGGCATCAGCCAGACGTGGTCGCACCACTTTCTCATTACCCTCGATGATTTGATTGGGGTCTTTTGACTCGATATTAGTAATAAAAATAAAGTACGGTTGCAACTTACCTGCTTTATCAGTCAAGCAAAAGTACTTTTGATCCGCTTGCATGGTGGAGATTAGCGCTTCTTGTGGCACTTGCAAAAAGCGCGGCTCAAAGCTTGCACGTAATGCAATAGGGTAATCGACCAACGCCGTCACTTCATCAAGCAAGTCTTGCGGCACGATCGCATCAGCATTGACTTCATCCGCCAATGCTTTGACTTGGTTTTTGATCATTGTTTGACGCTTATCAAAATCGGCCACAACTTTTAGGTCAGTAAGGAGCTCCTCATAATCATTGGCGTGAGCAATATTATGATAGTCAGGACTGTGGAAGCGGTGACCGCGGGTTTGATTGCTGGTCTGATGTCCCTGAATCGTCGCATCAATGACAGCATCATCTTGCATTAATACTGTCCACTGTACTGGACGCACGAACTCATCACGACTTGCACCTGTACGCATGCGTTTGGCAATTGGCAAATTATCTAGCGCTGCCTGAAAAATAGTAGGCAGTAACTCAGTCGTTGCCTGACCATGAATGGTCTGCTCGTAGCCAACATAATCGCCTTTGTCGGTGTTGATAGTGACAAGCTCGCTGGCATCGATGCCTAAGCCTTTGGCAAAGCCCATTGCTGCGCGCGTCGGGTTACCATCAGCGTCAAATGCCGCTTTAATCGCAGGGCCACGCTTTTGTTCCATGCGGTCTGGCTGCTTATCGCTGATCCCTTGAATCTGAAGTGCCAAACGACGCGGTGCAGCAAAAGCTTTAATACTATCAAAACTAATATTAAATTCGTTTAATTGTTCGATGACACTGGCTTGCATGGCATCACGTAGTGGTTTTAGGCTTTTTGGAGGCAGCTCTTCACACCCCAATTCAAATAATATCGTACTCATGGGATGCTCCTATTTATTATTAGTCGTTTGATGATTGTCGTTAGACTGGTTTTTGTCCGCTATTTCAGCTGCCGTCTCAGGCTCTTCTTTTGGCAAATACTTATCAAGCGCCGCTTGACGGTGATCGTCATCTGCCAATGGAAAACCAAGCTTGGCACGCGCTTCGACATAACTAAGAGCCACTTTACGCGCTAGCGTTCGCACACGTAAAATGAAGCGCTGACGTTCAGTAACCGAAATAGCACCGCGTGCATCGAGCAAATTGAAAGCATGTGAGGCTTTTAGCACCATCTCATACGCTGGTAATGGCAAGCCTTCGGCAACCAATTTATCCGCTTGCGCTTCATAAAAATCAAAAAACTCACCCATCTTTGGCACATCAGCGTGCTCAAAGTTATAGGTTGATTGTTCAACTTCGTTTTGATGAAAGACATCGCCATAGGTGACACGGCCAAACTCACCATCTGTCCAAACCAAGTCATAAACACTATCGACGCCTTGTACATACATCGCCAAGCGTTCAAGACCATAAGTAATCTCGCCTGTGACTGGGAAGCATTCAATACCGCCGACTTGCTGAAAATAAGTGAACTGCGTCACCTCCATACCGTTGAGCCAAATCTCCCAACCAAGCCCCCAAGCGCCAAGCGTAGGTGATTCCCAATTATCCTCAACGAAACGCACATCATGCACTAAAGGATCAATACCAATGGCTCTTAATGAGTCTAAATATAACTCTTGGATATTGGGCGGGTTGGGTTTTAGCACTACTTGAAACTGATAGTAATGCTGTAGACGGTTGGGGTTATCGCCGTAACGGCCATCAGTTGGACGACGTGATGGCTGCACATAAGCGGCGTTCCAACACTCAGGACCAAGTGAGCGCAAAAAAGTCGCCGTATGAAAGGTACCCGCGCCAACTTCCATATCATAAGGTTGCAAGACCACACAGCCTTTGTCAGCCCAATAATTCTGTAAGGTTAAGATTAAATCTTGAAAAGTCATCGGTTGAGAATTCATAAGAAAATCACTATGGAATTAAGAAGGTTAGACCGAACGTAACAAACATCTATGCTAACTGTTCGTGTAGCGCATTTGGCTACATATCTATTTGCCTGCTCACCTTACTAAAAAACGGATATTTTATCCATATTTACCGCAACTAAATTTATCTTGCTAGTAAGTCATATCGAATAATAAAATGGTATCTAGACATTCATAAACGTCATGATCATCAAGTAGCGTAAAACCAGACAACAAAAAAATACCCAGATGAATTAACATCTGGGCAGGAGGAAAGCTGTATGGCTGCTATTGATTTATGCTTAAGGCTTGTGCACTTTATAAGCAACCTTTGTAGCATGTTACTGTTATTATTATTCGTTTATTAAGTTTGATAATGCTGTACAACTGACTATAAATTATATTACTGATAAGACTGATTTGAGGCTTTAGGCATAACGATCCATAAGATAACGTAAATTAATATGCCAGGTACTGCTGCACTCAACGTAGAGATTATTACAAATAAAAGGCGTACCCAAGTTGGTGACCAACCTACATACTCTGCAATACCTCCCATCACACCAGCGATCATACGGCTATTTTGTGAACGATGTAATTTTGCTAATTTACCCAAAATCCATACCTCTTCTTTTTTTACTTTCAATTAGCGTTATTATTATAAAATGCGTGAAAATCATGCTTTGAACAACTATTAGAAAACCAAACCGTTATTAACTCAACTTTCAGTAAAAATTCTAATAGTGTTTGTTTGCGCATTTGTTATTTTTTGACTTGAGATAATTATAGCAATGATTTACTTACCATCTGTTATTCATATAGGTATGCTTTGTGAATTTATGCTACTTAAACTTACCCTAATATATCGATGACCACCTCTAACTACCTGATTTTAAATAGGTATTTCAAAATGTTTCAGAATAAACTTTGTTACGCTTATCTTTCTCTTATTCTACTGGTAGTTTGCTCTGTTACTTTTGATATAAAAGTATGGTTAGTCAATAATGGATAATTTTATCGTTTGATATAGTGACGTATTGAAATAGACTCACAAAAACCAAGCAGTAGTTTACAATAAGGTACCTGCATCAGAGCGAAAAGCTTTATATAGTCTGTGCTAAGTAATGCTTTGTGTCATATAATCCATAATAAATAACAGATAAAAATTTGAGCAATAAAACATTTGATAAGTCACTTTTAGAGAACAACTTAGGGAACAATATGTACGATAACGGCTTGATGATTGGACACTTTGAACCGCTACACTTAGGGCAAATGCGTAGTATTTTAGACGCTGCAGGACAAGCAAAATCGTTACACATCATCATTACCGCTCACCCGTCACCGCATCCAGACTTCACTATTACGCTACAAGATAAAGCCCGCTGGCTCCAGATGGCTTGTGCAGATCTGCCGTTTATCCACATTCACACCACTCATGAGATTGAGCTACCACTTCATGATAGCTTTGATGATATCAAGATTGATGTCCCAGCCAGCAATGCTAGACTGCAACGTTTAATCGCTGCGCTCAACTTACCCGCAGAAGCGGTTTTATTCGTCGCGGATAATCATCCATTGGCGCAGAGCGACATTCATGAGCAATTACTGATGACAGTGGTCACTACCCCACTTCAGCCTGAATTTGACTCTTATGCTATCGCTTGTGATCCCATCGCCCATTGGTCAGCGATTCATCCACAAGCACGCGGTGATTACACAAAGACGGTCGCTATCGTTGGCGGTGAAAGCTCAGGGAAGACCACTTTAGTCCATAAGCTTGCTAACTATTATGGGGCGAGTTTTGCGTTAGAGATGGGACGCTTGTACGTAGGGACGGACTTAGGCGGTAGTGAAATTGGTCTACAATACAGTGATTATGGGCCTATTGCGCTTGATCATGCACAGGCCATTCGAGATGCTACTGCTGTAGCAACCGCCCCTGTTACTATTGTTGATACAGATTTTGTGACCACACAAGCATTTTGTGAAGAGTATGAAGGTCGTACTCACCCATTTGTCACTGCCAGTATTGACGAGTTTCGCTTAGACCATACGATCATGCTAGATAACAACACACCATGGGTTGACGATGGCATGCGCTCATTGGGAGACCCTAATGCACGTGGACGTTTTGAGCAGCGTCTTATCGATATATTTGCACGGCATGATATAGCACCATATTTGATCGATGAACCTGACTACGACGCTCGCTATCAGCAAGCGTTACGATTTATCGATCAGTATATTTATGGTAAAAACATACCAAAATCATAGTTTAAAGTTTCACCATAATCCGAAGTTTCGGAGATTCACGAATACCACATTTATAATAATATCATTTTTGTCAGTACCTCCCTGATATATTTTTAGGAAAACAAGTTATGCGCATTCAGCTATTAGATAACATTACTGGAAAATGGTCCATGCAATGGATTGTTATCTGGTTCATTTGCGGTGTGGTTGCACTATCTACAGGCTTTTGGCTCACTACAGAACACACAACCCTTGACATGTTTTATTTGGGAGTCTCTTTTGTCGGCTTGATCTGTGTGGTGTCGCTGTCATTTCGCAAAAACGTCATGGGTAACGGTCTTGGTATGGCGGCGACCGCTGGTGAGGTGGTCGTACAAGCAACGTCTGGTGCAGTGGGCTTGATGCTTGCGCCATTATTTAACTTTTTTACCCATGTTTATGGATTGTTTTATTGGTCCAAGCACACCGACCTCGATGGGGACATGGTACCTAAATCAGCCAGTAAATGGGTTTGGCTTATCACCGCCACCTTTATTGTCATTGGTTTAGCACTATTTCCGACAGTCAACGACATACTAGCAAGCTATGGTTATGCTGTTGTAGAAGATGATAATAGTAAGTTTTTGGGCGTTATTTCTTTTTTTTGGATCAACGTCTTAGCCTTTGTACTGTCTATTACCGCACAGGCTGCTATGGTTCTGCGCTATTCGTTTAACTGGTGGCTGTGGATTATCGTCAACTTCGTTTGGTTAATCGTAAACTTGATGTCTGGCAACTATATTTTTGCTATTCAAACCATGGTTTATCAAGTCAATGCCTTTATCGGCTTGTACGAATGGCATCGTAGCGAGCAAGATGCAGTAGAAGTTTAAAGTTAATAAGAATATTAGATAGTTAAATGGCGAATAACGCTACCAAAACAAGGCCTTATGACTGCATGGTCTAGCTAATAATATGGTAGATTGTCTTAGATAGTGTTAAAACTGATGGTTCAGTAATGACTTAACTACTCGTAAGCACTCAAACACTAACAAGGAGGTTAGTATGTCGCGTATCAATCGTACAGGTATGTCCAAACGTACACTCGAACAATGGCTCAGTGAGTACTCTGTCAGCCACCAAAACTTAGTCAATAAGAAAATTCATTGGCTTTGCGTCCCGACTATCTTTGTCAGCCTTTTAGGGATGGGAATGTCGCTCTCAGTCTGGTTTACTCTGGTACTTAGTGCTTTGGTATTACTATTTTATATGCAACTCTCTACGCCACTATTTATGGCGATGGGAATTTTCATTCTTATTTGTCTGTCAGTGATGAGCTTGCTGCCATGGGGATTTAAGATTTGGGCAGGTATTTTTATTGTCGCTTGGATTGGACAGTTTATCGGTCATAAAATTGAAGGCAAAAAACCATCGTTTTTTGAAGACTTACAGTTTTTATTGATTGGCCCTGCTTGGGTGGCCAACAGCCTTATGGGTGGCAAAAACAGCTAATAACCACCGTTTAACAGCGCAACGCTTTATGTTTAGCGCGCTATGTAGCCATAACTTACGTATTGATAATTTTTATACCTAAAAAAGCGCCACCCCTTAACTGGATGGCGCTTTTTTTAGCTCTTCATCTTTTATATTACTGAGCTTTGGTATTATTTACCAAATACTTTCATACGCTCTTCTACTGGCTTAAACTCTTTGTCGCCAGCTGGCTGCTCGATCGCACCAAACACCATTTGTGCATTCAACTCCCAGTCATCAGCGATATTCCAAGTATCGGCAACTTGCTGGTCAATTACTGGATTATAATGTTGCAAGTTTGCGCCAACATCGATACTTGCCAATGCCGTCCAAATCACATACTGATGCATGGCGTTGGTTTGGTGTGCCCAAATTGGGAATTTGTCCGCATATAAAGGCGCTGCTTCTTGCATGTTTCTGACCACGCCTTTGTCTTCAAAGAACAATATCGTACCGGCGCCTGCTTTAAAGCCTGCGATTTTATCTTTCGTACCTTGGAACTTCTCATCATCGCCAACTATAACCTTCAAGGTCTCTTCAGTGATATCCCACAGCTTTTGATGATCGTCACCGAATAATACAACGATACGCGTTGATTGTGAGTTAAACGCTGATGGCGTGTGCAAAATAGCATGCTCAACCAGTTTAATGACCTCATCACTAGACACTGGCAGCTTATTGCTTAGTGCATAGATAGAACGACGTTTTTCAGCCAATTGTTGTAGATCTTTTAGGTCTGACATAGATTTTCTCCAAATTATTAATGTGTATTGATTAAAATAAACGCTAGATGAGTATGATTAAAAAGTCATATCTGATAACCATCCACTAGATTAATTTCATTTATTATAAAGAAAACTGGATTAAATCCTTATTTCCTTTTTGTAAAAAAACTTAATTATGAATCTTCTTTAAAAAGATAATTTAACAAATCGTCTTTGTTATCAAATTAGCCTTTAAAGCCTTCAGGTAATTCTGGCGCTACCAACCGCTTCATATCAGAATCAACATCGCCAAAGCGCTCATGACCATTGTTCCAGTCAATAATTGATTGCTCAATCTCTTCTTTATTATCAGCGACGAAGTTCCACCATAGTAGTACTTGATTATTCAAAGGCTCACCGCCGATAAACATCACACGAGTACCCTTTTTAGCGACCAGCTTGATGCTCTCATTGTTAGCGACATCGCTATCGTGGAAGCGTAGTAGCTGATCTTGCGGACAGACTTTGCCTTCAGACTCAATCTCCCCTTCTGTGACTAAGATACCATATTCAAAACCTGGCTCTAGGTTCAGCGTGACTTCACCATCTTCAATGAAATATGCATCGATACCGACCATTTTTGAATACTGTATCGTAGGCGCCTCATAGCGCTCCCCTGTGATACTGTTATAGCTACCGGTCGTCAGAATCATCTCAACGCTATCTTCCGTCCACGTTGGTAGCTCTGGATAATGGTGGAAGCCAGGCTCAATCTCTTGGTCGGTTGGTAGTGCGATCCATAGTTGCACCATGCTTAGCGCACGTGCCGCATCTGGTGAGCCGCCCGTATCTGGAAAGACACTTTGCTCAGTATGGCTGATACCGCGATTAAGGCCTGTCCCTGCAGTCATGACATTGACTTGGTTTTTGGTAATAACTTGCTCGTTACCCAAGCTGTCTTTATGCAATACTTCGCCACTTAACATCCAGCTAAAAGTTTGCAGATTAGTATGCGGATGACGGCCGACTTGCATGCCTGAGTCATCTTCATCGAATTCGGCAGGGCCTGCATGATCCAAAAAGCACCAAGCACCAATAGGCTCTTTGCCTTTATTTGGTAAAAGACGGGCAATTGGAATACCGCCAACATCTGCCAAACGCGGTTCTAGGGTTTCGATACTCATGGTTCACCTCTTATTATCTATTATGTGACAGTCAATGTAATGAAAATGATACGGCCTGACATACGGTATGTAAAAATAAAAGTAACGCTAAAACATAGATGTTATAAATATCTCACCACGCTACTTTTAATTATCGTATTTTATAATCTTAACATCTTCTAAATATTATCATTTAAAAAGACGTATCTTATAAGCTCAAAGTGGCTTATAAACTCATCGGTACTTCCATTAGTAGTACTTTAGCGTCTTCTTCTACATCCATTGTGAAGTTCTTAGTATCCCAAACACCAAGGCCATCACGAGTATCCAAAGTGTGACCGTTTACAGTGACCTTACCTTCAAGAACCAATATATAAACACCGTTATTGGCATCGTTTAGCTGATAGGTCTGAGTGACGCCTTTATCAAAATCGCCCATGCTGAACCAAGCATTTTGATGAATCCACACGCCAGCATCGTCAGGATTAGGTGACAGTACTTGGGTGAACTCATTATGCTGCATGATATCGTCCATGCGTACTTGCTGATAACGAGGCTCTACATTCATTTTGTTTGGAATGACCCAGATCTGTAGAAACTTTACATCTTCTTCATTGTCGCCATTCATCTCACTATGCGTGATACCAGTACCGGCTGACATGACTTGGATTTCACCCGTTTCGATGATGCCGTTGTTACCAATATTATCGCCATGACCAAGCTTACCCGATAATGGAATACTAATGATTTCCATATCACGGTGCGAATGCTTACCAAAACCTTGACCTGCGCTCACATGGTCATCGTTGATTACGCGTAGTGCGCCAAAGCCCATACGTTCTGGATTGTGGTAGTTTGCAAAGCTAAAGGTGTGCTTGCTTTTGAGCCAGCCATGGTTTGCATCACCACGAGAATCTGCTGCATGATAGATAGTTTTCATAATTTATCCTTATTTATTGAGTAGTTAAACATGTCTGAAAATTTATAATTAACGAACTTGTCTAAACAATGGAGCTATTATAATTGTTGTTGGTTGAGAGATAAACAAGGTAAATAGCAAATAACTATTCTTATTTCAAGAACAATATAAAAACCTAAATAGAGTAATATATTCATAACAGAACAATCAGCATAAGCTGTTAATATTATTAATGTTAACTAAATTGCGTTAAATTTATAAAACGTTAAACACATAATATTAACTAATAAGGAAAGCTAAACATGTCTAATGAATCAAACAAACAGCCTCTAGATTATGAGGTCATTGACAATACTGAACAAAAACGTTTTGAGATCCATATTGATGATCAAATTGCATTAGAGGACTACGAGTTTTTTACTACCAGTCAGGGTGAAAAAGGCATCGAGTATAAACATACTGAAGTGCCAGAAGCGCTTGGTGGTCAGGGTATCGCCGGTTACTTAGTGAAATACATCTTAGATGATGCAGCGGCAAAGGGTTTAAGAGTTAAACCGACTTGTCCTTACGTCAAATCCTACATCGACAAGCATCCTGAGTATCAAGACAACTCTGTCTTTCATAACGCTACGCCGTAACTCACATTTTGAACATCAGATTTTAAAGACAAAAAAACGCCATGCTAAAAAGCGTGGCGTTTTTGATTTAACGATAAACTATTTAACCTTTTTCAAAAATCTTTACCTTTGATGGTTTACTCATTGAAGATTAGACTGTCGTAATTGAATAGCCCTACTTTAACAAATAATAAATTAACAGAGCGACTTAACAACACAAAAAGCTCTTAACCAATATTTTGTAAAAAGTCTTTGTCTCTGGCCAAAAATGACAAATAGAGTACAGGCAGCACAAACAAACCAACAGCCCAATAGCTTAATTTGACGTATAGTACAGCGCCTAACAGCGCGCCTATCACAAAGCTTATGACCAGTGCTGAGCTATGCCCTAACTTTTTGGCATTCTCAGACGTTCTATTGGATAAGTAGTCTGATAGACCTATCCCTAACTGCGTCGTATTGCCTGTCATTAGTACCGTTGGGCTCATGTGCTTGATAACTGTTTTGCTAGCAGTATTACGAATCGCCAACGCAGTTAAACCCAAACCTCCAGTTATGGCAACGGTAATAGCGCCTGCATCGATAAAAGGTTGAAAAGACAAGCCTGCAATCATAAATGCGGTCAAAAATACCGCTTCAGCGAATAATAAATGACTTAATATCAGCTGCTGTTTTTTACTTTTATCTATATATATCTTCGTTACTACCACCGTCAAAATAAACAGCGGTACAGATGCAAGCTTAATCCATAGTCCATCTTCGCCTTTTACCAGACCGCTACCTGCCAATACTAAGTTACCAGTCACATGAGCGGTAAAAAACCCAAATAACGTTATAAAGCCAATGGTATCAATGGCACCGCCAACGACTGTGAGTAACACTGGCGCTTGATAACGTTGCCAAAAGCTTGGCGAATTATTATTTCGAGCGCCGCCCTTATTATTCTTAGTTGAAGTATCGTTAGACTCAGTATCGTGAGAGGCGCTGTTATGCACCAGTATTTCCAGCAAACACGACAAACTCATCCACAAACTTTTGCAGGAATTTTTGCGTGCGCTCACTGACACTACCATCTTCATTTAGGCTATCAGTCGCATGGCCTAGGTATACTTCAGGGCTAATCATCATTTGAGCCGATAGCATCTGCATGCTTTTGCGTACATCGAGACCGCTAACTCTACCCCCATAAGTGCCTGGTGATGCTGTCACTACTGCTACTTTTTTGCCTTCCCACACACTCTCTTTATAAGGACGAGAGGCGATGTCGATGACGTTTTTTAAAGCAGCAGGCATGGTACGGTTATGCTCTGGTGTGACGATTAGTACTGCTTCAGCACTCTTTAACTGCTGACGAACGCGTTCGTAACTATCAATCGCTTGGTCATCATAATCTTGATTATAAAGAGGCAAGTCTGCGATATGCACTTCTGTCGCTGTGACGTTGTCAGGTAACTGCGACACTATAAATTCTGCAAACTTACGGTTAATCGACGCCTCTCGCAAGCTGCCAATAATAAGGGCTACATTTGTCGATGCGCTCATAATGATCTCCTTCGTACCGTAACATTAATTGTTTTAGTAATATTTAATAAACCGTTACTTATAATTTTTATTAGTGTAACGTTGTTCTTCTTGGTGCAGGGTCTTTATCGACTGAGTAAGCGCCTGAACCATGAGCAAATATCATTAAAAAACCACCCGCCATCGCGATGTTTTTCATAAATGGGTTCATCTGTGATTCATCATTCCAAAATTGATGGAAAAGAAGTGCAGAAACGATGTTGAAACCGACAAACAGCAACGATATTAGACGTGCTTTAAAGCCAATCAAGATAGCGATACCGCCCAATAACTCAAGTGCAATCACTAATGGTAGCAAGATACCTGGTACGCCCACCGATTCCATATAGCCTGCTGTCGCCGCATAACCTGTAATCTTACTAAACCCTGAAAAAATAAAAATCATTGATAAAAACAGACGACCGATAGGGGCGCTTATGTCTTGTAATTTATCCATTGCCACTCTCCATAAAAGTGTAAATTAAAATATTTATGAAAATAAATATATTTAAGTATTGTTGATTCAGTTCTTTAATGCACTCATTGTAGACATTGACTATACTTAGATAAACAGCAATAATCTCAAATATATGTTCTTTTTATCAGAACAATAACTAGACATTTATCAACTTATTGCTCACAAAAGAACTTTTATAAGTGAATCATTTACGAAAAACGTCCTATGTAAGGTGGTTAAAACCTATTCACTTGTATAGCAGAGTTTAGTTATGGAAGTATTAAAGACTCTATAAAAAGTACAAAAAAATAACGGAATTACACATCTCTTGATAGTGTTTGGCTTTAAATAAAGTAGTTCTTTGCTAAACTTATTACTTCTATGTATAAGCAGTAATTAATAATATAGTTTCGGATTCAATCAGTTTTATGCTGACGACCAAAGGAAATACTATATTTACTAAACCCCTTACTTACCTATACGTACAAACTTAAATGTAATTAATTTACTTATCTAAAAAGGATTATTTATAATGACTTTAAAATCTATCAAACAAGCGAATCGTGCCATGACTTTTGCAGCCATTAGTGCGCTTGGTATGCTTAGCACATTAGGTCATGCAGCGACTTACGAGCTTGATCCCAAACATACCGCAGTACGCTTCTATGTAGATCACTTCGGTACCACGACCAATGCTGGTGGCTTTCATAATCTATCGGGTACTCTTGAGTACGCACCTGAAGAGCAAAAAGGTTTTATCGGCATTACAATCCCCATGGGCAGTTTAAGTACCGGGCTCAAAGCTTTTGATGGGCATCTAAAATCTGATGATTTTTTCAATGTAGAAAAATACCCAACCGCTTATTTTAAATCTACTGATTGGGTATTTGATGGCGATGAAGTCAAATCAGTGAAAGGTGACTTAACCTTACTTGATGAGACTCATCCTGTGACTTTAACAGCCACTAAATTTAACTGCTACGACAGCCCTCTATTAAATGCTGAAGCTTGTGGTGGTGATTTTGAAACCACTATCGACAGAACCAAATGGGGTATCGATACCTATACAGACGGCGGTATGATGAAAGATGTCAAATTGGTCATTCAGGTAGAAGGCAGTAAACAAGCAGATTTAAAGTAAGCAGACCTTAAACAATAATGGCTCGTCCACTTAAGACAATCTGTACTACAATGAAGCTGGGTTTTTTAACCCGGCTTTTTTTATTTTATAAAAGTGTTCATGGGAGTTTTATGCAGACAATCTCCCTTATAAAGCGATAAGTTAAGATAACAATAGGACAGCTAAAATGGGACAGCTAGAAGATATGGCAATGTTTGTACGCATTGTCGAAGCCGGTAGTATTACTAAAGCCGCTGAGCAATTGGATGTTGCTAAGTCGGCTGTAAGTAGGCGACTAAAAGATTTAGAGTCTCGCTTGGGCAACCAGTTGATAAGTCGGACCACACGGCAGTCTAACTTGACCGAGGCTGGTGAGCATTATTATCGACAGGCGAACAATATCCTCAGTGAAGTTGACGCACTTAATGAGCAGACCAGTGGTGCACCTACACGCATTGAAGGCACGCTCAAAATGACAGCGCCCCTGTCATTTGGGCTTATGCATTTAAATGATGTGATCGATGAGTACGCCAATCAACATCCCAATTTAAGCTTTGATTTGGATTTTTCTGATCGACATGTTGACTTAATTGAAGAGGGTTTTGAGTTAGCCATTCGTATTAGAGAGCTGCAAGACTCTAGCTATCAGGCAAAACGTTTAGCGCTGATTCGTTATGCGCTCTGTGCCAGCCCTGAGTATTTAGAAAAGATGGGAACGCCTGAAACGCTCGAAGACTTAAAAGAACATGAGTTTTTGCAGTATGGCCTTAGTAAAACAAGCAACCTACAGCTGACTGATGCACAAGGAAAAAAGCATAACCATACAATAAACGCAAAAATCAAAGCGACTAATGGTGAGTTCTTAGTAGATTTGGCAGTGAAAAATCATGGTATTACTTTTATACCAACTTTTATTGCTTACCAAAGATTGGCCAAAGGTGAGCTAGTCCCTATTCTTGAGCAATATCAATTGCCCACGCTCAATGCCTATGCGGTTTACCCTAAGAATCGCTTCCTATCACAGCGCTGTCGCTATTTGATCGATTTTATTGCAGAGCGTTTTGGTGACAACCCTTACTGGGATGACTTCTAATAAAAAAACACAAGCAAGCCTAATTTAATAAGACTCAACAGTTTTCTAAAGTCGCTATAAACCCCAAAACAATGTTGCTAGTATTGTGTCAAGATATCCATCAATCATAAGGAGATGCATTATGGATTTGCAAGCACTAGGCATGAAAGCGATTAATGACTTTGATAACATACGCCAAAGTCCACTACCACAAGAGCGTTTAAACGCAGCTCGCAAGCAGGCAAGCGCATTCAGAGAACGCTTTATGGATGAGCCACCTGTTCAATTTTATCAAAGCGCCGACATGGTTAGAGTGCCCTACCCAACGTGGTACGCCTACAGCGGTGTCTATACGCAAAGCACTTATAAATTTCCCTACCTTCATATCCTAAACCGCATTTTTATCATTCAGTATCATGACTTTTTAGGCGAATTAAAAACCTTGCTGTTCTCTCCTTCTGATATCGAAGCGGATCGCGAAACGCCATTTTTCAAGCGCTTAACGGACAAGATGCCCAACTGGTCGCCGCTTGAAAGCGTGGTTGCACCTATTATCCGTGATGTGACTGGCGCATTAGCCGAAGTCGGTTTAGCTCCAGAAGATGTCGATTACATCAGCTACGATCATCTACATACCCAAGATATACGTCGTTGGCTTGGTACCAAAGATCAAACCGCCTACTTCCCTAATGCCAAGATTTTAGTTCATGAACAAGAATGGCTAAGCACCACTGCTTTGCTACCAGTACAAGCGGATTGGTATTGCCCCAATGGCATCGAAGGCGTCGACCCTGATAAAGTTATTAAATTTACTGGTAGCATCCAATTAGGCACAGGCTTAGCACTGGTGCATACTCCAGGCCATACCGAGGGCAACCATTCACTAGTCGCGCGCGTACCAGATGGGATAAGAGTCACCTCAGAAAATGGCGTCGGCGCTGATGCTTATGCGCCTATGAACTCAAAAGTGAATGCCATCCATCGTTATGCTAAAGAAACAGGCATGGAGGTGATCCTAAACGGCAATACGTTAGAAGGTAGTAATGAGCAATATATCTCAATGGTCGTCGAAAAAACCATCGCCGGTCCCTCTAAAAATTCTGACTTTCCTAACTGCGCTTCAAGCAGCGAAGCGACTCCTTATTGGCTGATTCCCGGTCATAAAGTCAGCCATCTTATCGGTGAAGCAAAGTTTGGCAGCTTACAGAAAAAATCGGCAGAAAGTCGCTCAGCACAAACAAGTGCCCCGAAAAATAGCGCATTGCAAAAGGAAAGTGCCTAATGAGTTATTTTACCAATAAGACGGTTTATATCACTGGCGCAGCCTCTGGTATTGGTCTTGAGACTGCT
Source organism: Psychrobacter sp. 1U1 (assembly GCF_051847535.1). Taxonomy (NCBI): domain Bacteria; kingdom Pseudomonadati; phylum Pseudomonadota; class Gammaproteobacteria; order Moraxellales; family Moraxellaceae; genus Psychrobacter; species Psychrobacter sp. 1U1. Next base: position 301,656 of record NZ_JBPYDD010000004.1, read on the forward strand.
AGACAGCTCATCAAGCAAGATTCCAACTTAGTATTGTTTGACGTACAACCTCTTGATGAGGTGCTATCAAGCTTGCAAGCTATGAATAAAAATGACGCTTCAATTGCAACCTATCAGTTGGATGTGACCGATGCGGATATGACCACTCAGCAAATCGCTACGGCTGCCGAAAGCTTATCGCCAGACATTTTAATGCATTTTGTTGGGATTACAGGGCCTTGGACTTTTGATGATATGAGCCAAGAGCAGTTTGAGCGAGTGATGAATATCAATCTATTTGGTACGCGCAACGTACTGGCTGCCGTGCGTCCGTTTTTATCACGTGGCAAGCAAGTCATGGTTACCGCTTCCATGTCATCCTTCACTGGTAGTTATGGCTACAGCTCTTATAGCGCGTCGAAGTTTGCCATTTGGGGCATGATGCAGTCGATAAGCTTTGAGTGGAAGCCATTGGGTATCGATATCACCGTTTTTGCGCCGCCACCGATAGATACACCACTGACGCAATCTGAAGTCGGCGTCATGTCGCAAGCTGGCGTCGGTATGAAAAAGCTAGCAGGTGAGCTAAAGATTGAGAGAGCGGTTAAATCCATGTTAAAAGGTGTGGAAAACCGAGAACTCCTAGTCGTACCAGGTGTAATGGCAAACTTAATAAGATTACAGCTGCGCTTCTTCCCAGTGAAATGGGTGAATTGGATAGGTAATAAGACCGTGGCATTGTCTATGAAAAAGTAATTTGCTATGAAGACGTAATTTGCTCATCAACTTGTAGATATAAGCCAAGCATATTGCTTGGCTTTTTTATGGCTAATAACACCTTTCACTATCGCATCTACATAATTCCCACCGAACTAAGACAGTAACGGATGGTAGATGTTTTTTCGATACTCTACTCTATCTAATCATCAAAACAGTCTTGCAAAGTATAATAAGCGCATACTACCTAAAATAGGATAATAACAATGACGGATTTAACAATAAAAAATGCCAGACTAATGGATTATCAGTACCCTGTCGATATTCACATAAAAGATGGACATATTGCTAATATAGACGTTGTAGAAGACTATATCACTGATAACGAATCGGACAAAAAGTCTAAAACTTCCAAAAACGTTTACGATGCTAAAGGCAGCTTTGTGTGCTCAGGGTTTTTTGAGAGTCACATTCATCTTGATAAAGCCTGCATTTTAGATCGGTGTAGCGTACAAGAAGGCACACTTAAGGAAGCGGTTGAAGAGACAGGTAAAGCCAAAGAACACTTTACTGAAACCGATGTGTTTGAGCGTGCCTCAAAAGTCATTGAGATGGCAATAAAAAAAGGCACAGTAAGTCTACGTACCTTTGTAGAGACTGATGAGAAGACAGAATTACGTAGCTTTGAGGCGATAAAAAGAGCGCAAGATAGGTACGCTTTTGCTATCGATATTGAAATCTGCGCGTTTGCTCAGTCGGGCCTAACCACTAAACCCAAAACTCATGAGCTGTTGCAACAGGCGCTTGAGCAAGGCGCTAATCTAATTGGAGGTTGTCCGTATAAAGATGACAATCCAGACCAGCACATCGAGATGATATTTGATTTGGCTGAGCAGTTTGATGTCAATGTCGACTTTCATTTAGATTTTGATTTAGATCCACAAGGTTCAAGCATTCCAAAAGTAGTAGAAGAGACTATTAAGCGTGGCTATCAAGGCCGCGTCTCTATCGGTCACGTTACCAAACTGTCAGCTATGGATAAAATGAAGCGCGGTGAGATGGCAGGATTGCTCAAACAAGCAGACATCACCTTGATTGTACTACCAGCTACTGATATCTATATCAACGGTAGCAACTATGAAGCCCTGATACCTAGAGGCACAGTCAATGCGAATCAATTTGCAGCGTTGGGACTTAATACAACAATCTCTAGCAATAATATTTTGAACGCCTTTACGCCTTATGGTGATGCGTCATTAATTAGAATGGCTAACATGTATGCCAATATTGCACAACTATCTACGGATGATGAGCTTACCGATACCTTTGATATGATTACCAAAAATGCTGCTAAATTATTAGCGGTTAAGAGCGATATCATCGTTGGTGCGCCGGCAACGCTCATCGTATTAGAAGCCAAGAGTGCCGTAGAAGCGATCCGCACCAATGCACAAGCGCTCGCGGGTTTTAAAAATGGCAAGCAGACTTTTTGCAATGAAGCGGCTTATATTTGCTTTGAATAAACATCCTTAAGTCTTTGTACTGATGGAAATACTTAAATCTCTACTATAATGTATCAACGTTAGAATAAAAAAAGCATCATCTAGTCAAAAGTCAGATGATGCTTTTATTTTAATACTTTGATTTTGCAGTAATCGCGCAAATCTTAATCCAAGGTTTGTACACCACCACCATTTACAAAGATAGTTTGACCACTGACCCAAGTCGATATAGGCGCAGCAAAATACAATATAGCACCGGCGATATCATCGGCTTCACCTAGGCGTTTAATAGGCGTATTTGCGAGCATTTTCTTCTCAATCTCAGGTGTCAATACACTCTCTAACGCAGCCGTGCGCGTCGCGCCAGGACCAACTGCGTTAATACGTACTTCAGGGCCAAAATCATGTGCCAAGTTTGCCACCATATGATTGACAGCGGCTTTTGATCCTGCATAACCACTCATATTTGGGCTTTTATTCACACTCGACATGGAAGTGGTAAACACAATGGAACCATAACCTGACTCTTTCATGTATGGCACGCACAACTGACACAGACGCCAGCCACTAAAAACGTTTAGCTCAAAGTCGCGGCGGATATCATCTACTGAGATTTTAGTAGGATCTTCTTTACCACCGCCGCCACCGCCAGCGTTATTGATTAAGATGTTAACCGCTCCAAACTCTGTCACTACTTGATCAACCATAGCGACTAAATCATCATCTTTTAGGATATTGCACTCGACCGCTAAACCTTTGACCCCTAGTGCTTCAATATCTTTAATAGCAGCTTTAGCATCTTCTAACTTTAGATCAGCAATAGCGATATTAGCGCCCGCCTCTGCTAAGCGCATTGCGGTTGCTTTACCAATACCATTTGCGCCGCCTGTGACGATAGCCACTTTACCTGACAAATCAAATAGTTCATTAAATGCTTTATGTTGAAATTTCTGCATACTTATCCCTTATAATTATTATTTATATAATTGTTAGATGGTTATCTATGATTTGATTGTCACTCTTGTTCGAATGACAGTAATAAGTATGCGCCTATTAATTTGACTTAATGTGACAGATTGACCGTCTTTTGTAACGATTATCTATAAGTTAATTTTGTTTAGATAAATGATATAAATTTGGAACTATAAGATAAAAAAATCAAAAAACTAAATAATAAAAATTTTACACATAAAAAAAGCCTCACTATAAAGTGAGGCTTTAGTGCTCTTAAAGAGCCATATTTGGAGCGGGATAAGAGATTCGAACTCTCGACCCCAACCTTGGCAAGGTTATGCTCTACCACTGAGCTAATCCCGCTAAATATCAAACCATACCGTTATTAATAACGACTACGTCTCGATAGGCTGGCTATTTTAGCAAAAATCCTGAGCGTGTCAATATCTTTTTTAAAGTTTATGAGTAATATTATTAAATCCAGTACTAGACAACGTTAAGCATCCATATAACCTATTGATGTAGCAAAAGTTTTCATTAACTCACAATAAAAAATAATAAGACTATCCGTCATCGCCTTAGTTACAGGGATACTTTATTTTGTTACTTTTTCCACCTTTGTTTTTCATTATTAACATTATTATACTTATGTTTAACAAAAGTTCGGGTAAAATTTATTGGTAGCGTAGGTAAGCTGACAAACAATATGAAAATTTAAATAATAGTCTGTTTATTTACTAGATTAGCTTTGATCAACTTTTTACTATTTATAATGAGGATATTTATTATGAGAAAAATGCTTACCACCACAGTGATGGCAGCTTCGTTGTCGGCACTCACTTTAACAGGTTGTACGAGCACAACCAATAGCGGTGCCGTTGGTGTTGATCGTCAACAGTTCTTATTGGTTTCTAGTGAACAGGTACAACAGCTATCAGCTCAGAGTTATAATAAAAACCTACAAGAAGCTCGCAAGCGCGGTCTGCTCGACACTAACAAGGCACAACTGAATCGCCTAAAAAACATCTCTAATCGTTTAATTGGTCAAGTTGGTACATATCGTCCAGACGCTGCTAAATGGCAATGGGAAGTACATACGATAAAGTCTGATCAGCTTAACGCCTTTGTTATGCCAGGCGGTAAAATCATGTTCTATTCAGGTATTATCGATCGCCTGAATTTAACTGATGATGAGATCGCTGCAATTATGGGTCATGAGATGTCTCATGCACTTCGTGAGCATTCTCGCGAGCGCCTTTCACGTGAGTATGCAACTCAAACAGGCATCGGTGTCGCCGCGAGCATCTTTGGTCTATCGCAAGGACAGGCCGAGCTTGCAAACGTCGCTGGTGATCTCGGTCTGAGTCGTCCGCATAGCCGCACTCAAGAAGCAGAAGCTGATCAAATCGGTTTAGAGCTAATGGCACGCGCAGGCTACAACCCACAAGCTGCGATTACCTTATGGCAAAAAATGCAACGTGCCAGCCAAGGCGAGCCACCGCAATTTTTGAGCACTCACCCAACCAGTAGCAATCGCATTGCACAATTGCAATCATTGATGCCCAAAGTCATGCCACTCTACCAAAGAACACGTCGTTAATTGTGTATTTTTGGATGGGGTATAAAGCAGAGTACAAACCATGGTTTGCACTCTGCTTTTTTACTGCTGTCGTTACAAGCTTAATGTCTATTGAATGACAAAGTATCATTGGTAGTGTCTGCTATAATAGCGATCATAAATCACCGAAAGGTGCTAATACGTAATAGACGTTGACACGATATAAAAAAGGACTGCTATGAGTACTACCCCTACCGCTGATGCGCTAAATGCTGAGCTAAAATCATTACAACCGCAGTATATTGAGCTAATCAATGAATCAATGAACCACGCTGGTTATTTTGAAGGCAAAGAAAGCCATTTTAAACTTACCATCGTAAGCGATGCTTTTGAGAGTAAGCGTTTGGTTGCTCGTCATCAACTGGTTTATGGTCTAGTCGCGCCCCTACTTACTTCTCAAGGCGGCTTGGTGCATGCACTGGCTATTCATGCCTATACGCCAACAGAATGGCAAGGTCAAAGTCCAGACAGCCCATTGTGTGCTGGACAAAACAAATAATAAACCCTACTTGAACAATCATCAGACACAAATAATAAGTCTAATTGCCGTAACCTTAGAGGAGACGATACTCAATGAAACACTTGCATATGCTAATGGCAGTATTGGTAATTGTATTGTTCTTATATCAAAGCTATCTAGTATTAAGTGCCAACAGACGCGCGCCAAAGATGGTAAAAGTAGCCAATCATATTGTTTATGCTTTAGTTATTTTCTCAGGGGCTTTAATGTTGATGCAATTAATGAGTGCAAACGCCTCTATACAATGGGTATTTGCCAAAATTATTTTACTTGTTGCTGCCATCAGTGCAAGCATAAAAGCCTTTCACAATCATGCAACACCTATTCAAAGAAAGACAGGGATTTTAATTTCAGCGATTGCGTATATCGGTATTGTAATACTTGCATTCACAAAACCTGCAAACTTGTTTTGATATTGAAGTAATATTAATTTAATACACAATATTTACGTATAAATGAGCCTATAAAAGATCATTTAATAATCAGCGTACTTTAAATGTTAGTGATTGAAAGTATGTTCATTAAGAGTACAATAATAGCAATTACAACAACTTAGCCTTATGGAGCCATTATGAACATTCTTACCGCCGCAACCCTAGTGGCAACAGTTGGCGCTTTTGGTCTTGTTGGCTGCGCCTCAACTGGTAATATTACCCCGCAATATGTGCCACCAAGTACCTATCAAAATTATGACTGCCAAGCACTTAGTCAAGAATATAACCGTATAAACCGTTACGTTGAATCGGCTCGTAATCAGCAATCAACGTTGTCTGCTTCAGGGGTAGGTGTTGGTGTCTCTGCTGGGCGCTGGGGTATCTCGCCTAATATCAGCTTTGGTGTAGGTAAAAGCAACAATACCAAAGCCCGCGATGCTAAACTTTCACGGCTCTACGGCGAACGTGATGCGATAGTCCAATCTGCTCGTATCCAGCGCTGTAGCTTCGTCAATGGCATCAAAATTTATGGCGAATAAGTTAAAATAATTTGCATACAGTACTGATAAAATACTGTCTTTAAGTCACTAAAAAAAGCCAATACGCCATCAACGTATTGGCTTTTTTGGTTTGCAAAAAACAAATTTAAACCAGTTGTTATGTTTGTAAGCTTTGTACCCATTGGGCGATCTGCTGGCTTGGCAGCGCGCCCGACTGTCGCGCGATCTCTTTGCCGCCTCTAAAAGCCACCATCGTCGGTAAGCTACGAATATTATAGGGCGCGGCAGCTTGCTCATATTTGTCCGTTTGGACTTTAGCAAAGACTACTTGTGGCAGCTGATTGGCAGCCGCTTTAAACTGCGGTGCCATCATAATACAAGGCTGACACCAACTCGCCCAAAAATCAACGATAGTCAGCACATCATTTTTTTGAATGACTTTACTAGCCGTTTGTGCGTTTAGCTCATGTGGGCTGCCAGTTAATAATGGTTGACTGCATTTACCACAATTTGGTGCAGCACTAAGCCGTGCGGCTGGCACGCGATTGGTCACTTGACAATGTGGACAGACAAGATGGCAATTTTGCCCATTCATTATAGAACTCCTATACAAATACAAATAGCAAAGACAATTATTGATAGCATTGTAGGTCTTTATTTCTTATGTCTTCATTTATTCATGCTGAGACTTGTAGTAGTAGCTTAACGCTTGCAAGTGTTCATGCCAAGCATTCTGTACAAAGGGCAAAAACGAAATAATCCTGTTAGCAAAGGTATTAACCCAAGCACACCCCATAAGCTTTGATAATACACTCCCAGCCCAATAATGATCAACCCAGCTATAATACGTAACGTTCTCTCAGTACTTCCGACATTTGCCTTCATTTCTGACTCCTTAAGCTTTATCACTTAGTATTTTAAAAACAAGTTAGCCAGTAGCTTTATCCCAATGCGTTAATCGGTACCTTTAGATAGCGAATACCATTGTCTTCTGGCGACGGTAAATGACCAGCATCAATATTGACTTGTACCGCTGGAATGATCAGACGCGGCATCGCAAGAGTGGCATCACGGCGCTCGCGCATTTGCACAAATTCTGCCTCATTAATACCCTCTTTTACATGGATATTACCCATTTTTTGCGCTGCAACTGTAGTAGTCGGACAATGCTTGCGACCCTTACTTGGATAGTCGTGACATAGATACATGATGGTATCCTCAGGAAGTGCCAACAGTTTTTGGATAGACTGATACAGTGCTTTAGCATCACCACCTGGAAAGTCACAGCGCGCTGTACCTACATCAGGGGCAAACAAAGTATCACCGACAAACACCACGGTATTTTCTTTATCAGCAGCGATATAGGCCATGTCAGCACGCGTATGACCTGGCACATACATCGCCGTAATAGTAATGCTCCCAAGCTCTAATATCTCACCATCATCCATCAAGATATCAAACTGACTGGCATCGGTACGAAAACGGGTATCAAAGTTAAAGATTTGTTTAAAGGTTTTTTGTACTTCAGTGATATGCTGACCTATCACTAACTGACCGCCAAGCATTTCTTTGACATGAATGGCCGCTGATATATGATCGGCGTGGGCGTGCGTTTCGATAACATAGACCAGCTCCCAGCCTTGCTCGCGGACAAACGCAATGACTTCATCGATGCTGCTGGTGGCAGTGTGGCCAGATTTGGCATCAAAGTCTAATACCGGGTCAATGATGGCACATAACTTTTGCTCAACATCAGCGAGTACGTGTGTGTACGTTTCAGTATCGTTATGTAAGAAAGAATGAACTTGCATGCCAACCTCGCTATAAGAATGTTTGAAACTTTAAATAACACTTAAGTATGATATTGAATCGTATATAATATTTGACATACCGACTACTTATCTATGTCTAACAATATAACAATGATCATACAATTTATCAATTTATATAATGTAAATAATGATAACTTGATATAATTGGTGATATCATTGATAATGAACCATATATTGTTAGATAATAATCCAAAACATATTGCTATCTTATTTAAGGAGCTCATTCTGACTACTTCTATTTCAGCACTGGGTACATCTACTCACAGTATAGATGACGATGCATCGTCTAATTCAGCAGACTTTGCCCCTATCGATCTTGCCAAACAAATGCAGCAAGCATCCATGCAAGCCAGCCAACTACTAAAATCGCTCTCACATCCTGATCGCCTGCTATTATTGTGTCAGCTAACTCAAGGTGAATACTGCGTCGGCGAGCTTGAAAGCTTGGTCGGTGTCGGGCAGCCAAGTCTGTCACAACAGCTAGGGATATTGCGTAAAGATGATCTAGTCGCTACTCGCCGTGAGGGCAAGCAAATCTACTACAGTATCGCAAGCGATGATGCTTTAGCGGTACTAGAGTTACTGTATCAACGTTTTTGTGCCAAGGCAGAGCAATAATATAGTGCTGCATTTAAACACTTGAACTTAGTATAAAAATGCTATCCATTGTGATAACGATTTTTGATGTGATGACGTACTGACATGCCTACTATCGCTGCTCGCTTGATTCCTACATGGCTGCGTCAATACCAGCTTACGACCTTACCAACTGATGTCATCGCTGGATTGGTCGTAGGGGTACTCGTCATTCCGCAGAGCCTTGGCTATGCTGTACTGGCAGGGTTACCGCCCGTTTATGGTCTATATGCAGCGATTGTACCCGTCATCGTCTATGCCTGGCTTGGTTCTAGTAATGTACAAGCGGTCGGTCCCGTCGCCATCACTGCGATCATGACGGCCAGTAGCCTACTACCTTATGCCGATAAGGGTGCTGAGCAGTATGCGCTGATGGCAAGCCTTCTTGCATTTATGATAGGAGCGCTGCTATGGATAGCTGGGCGTCTTAAGCTTGGCTGGATCATGCAGTTTATCAGTCGCGGGGTCTCAGCAGGGTTCGTGAGCGGAGCCGCTGTTCTAATTTTTATCAGCCAGCTTAAATATTTAACCGATATCCCCATCTCTGGTAGCAGCTTAATCAGCTATTTGTCGAGTATGCAGTTGTATGCCCGTCAGCTACATCCGTTGACGCTACTTATTGGTACTGTCGCCTTCGCGCTTTTGGTAACAAATCGCTATGCGAGCAGATGGGTATGGCGCACATGGCTATCATCGTCTTATACCAAATGGGCGGAGCGCTTGTTCCCACTTATCTTACTTGGTATCGCAATTTTGCTGAGTATGGCATTGCACTGGAATGCGCTAGGAGTGGCAACCATCGGTAGTATTCCGCAAGGATTGCCAAGCTTTACGGTACCTCATGTGCCAGATGTTCAAGAAGCGCTTAGACTGCTACCAACAGCAGGACTGATGGCGCTTATTATATTTGTGTCCAGCAGCTCAGTTGCTAGCACTTATGCCCGGCTACGCGGTGAAAACTTCGATGCCAACCGTGAGCTGACTGGACTTGGACTTGCCAATCTATCTGGCGGACTGTTTCAAAGTTTTGCGGTCGCTGGTGGCTTTTCACGTACTGCTATCAACGTTGATTCAGGCGCTAAAACTCCGGTGGCCAGTCTGGTTACGGTGTTAGTGATGATTGCCGCACTGATCGCTTTTGGTCATGTACTTGCTCCACTACCTTATGCTTTGCTTGGTGCAACTATCATGGCCTCCATTATTGGACTGATTGACATTGACACGTTAAAGTCTGCGTGGCAGCGAGATCGATTGGATGCAGCAAATTTTATCGCCGCGTTTGCAGGCGTGCTAATATTCGGATTGAATATTGGACTGGTTATCGGTTTGATGGTATCGTTCGCCAGCCTTATCTGGCAATCGAGTAAGCCGCATGTTGCCATCGTTGGACAGTTAAACGGTACAGGACACTTTCGCAATATCAACCGTCATAATGTAGTGACCTTTAATAATTTATTACTATTGCGTATTGATGAGAGTCTATTCTTTGGTAATAGTGAGTCAGTACACCTGCGTATTTTAAACGCTTTGCAGCGCTACCCAGACGCGAATGAACTTATCTTAATCATGTCCGCAGTCAATCATATTGACCTGACTGCGCAAGAAATGCTCAGCACACTTAATGATGAGCTAGCGCTGCAAAATAAACGCCTGCATTTTAGCTTTGTAAAAGGGCCAGTCATGGATGTCATTGGTCATACTTCACTGATTACCAAGCTATCAGGGCAGGTGTATCTAAGCACTTTAGATGCCGTCAACGCATTAAAAGAATGCACTAAAAGATAGCGAGCGATGACTGGGTTTTTACGACATAGCATCAATTGCTGGTGTCGTCTGTCACAAAATATCGTTATGATAGAGTACGTATTATGCTATCTTGTTGTATAGACAAATTGGTTGAAATAGACTCTATTAGCTTCCATATCTTTACTGGTTTAATACGCTACAATCTTCTTTGATAACCCTACTTTAACAAACTCAATTGAATACAGTTATGACCAATGATATAACCATTTATAGACAAATTTATCCAAGCCAATGTATCAAAATCGCCGAGCTTGGCTATCGCTCAGTGCTCAATATACGTCCTGATGCTGAGGTTGATACGCAGCCTAATAGCTGTGATTTGGCCACAGCTACCGAGCAAGCAAACCTAACTTATCATCATCTACCTTTTGATGATGAGCGTTTGAGTATGATGACTGTGCAGCAATTTGCTGATTTTTATCGTACCGCACCCAAACCTATATTGATGTTTTGCGGGACTGGGGCACGCGCCAAGCTACTGTACCAAAGTGCGTTGATGCAAGGTTTGTTATAACGTTTATATATATTTAGCTTAAAACAATGGGTCTCAAAAACCGTATCTGTTAAGAAATAACGTATCTGAGAAAGTAACGTCTTAAACAGACACTAACTACATTTAATAAATCATTCTAAAAAAGGAGCTCTTATGAGCCATCAAGTTAGTATTACTGGACAAATCACCCCTGATCAAATCCCTATGATTGCTGAGAATGGCTTTAAGACCATTATTAATAATCGTCCCGATGGCGAAGAGCCAGGCCAGCCAACCAGTGCTGATATTGAAGCGGCTGCTACCGATGCAGGTCTTGCTTATAAAGAAGTATCATTTGCAGGTAGTGATCTCAATCAAAATCACGTCGAAGAATTTGCAGATTTTTTTAATCAAGCCGAGCAGCCAATGCTCATATTCTGCCGTACGGGCAATCGCTCGACAGGTATTTATGAAGCTGCTAAGCGTATGGATTTATTAGACGACTGATCTATCCAATTTAGGATAGATAATGCAATTCAAAACCGATGTAATACTAATGAGATAAATCCTGACAGTCAAAACTTAGCGAAATAACTAAAAGCTCATATAAATATATGGGCTTTTATTGTATCTGTAAGTATGTTTTAGGGTATATTTATAATGTTATTGCCACAAGGATTGTGGGCTATTTAAAGAGTCATTCTGATATGACTGTTAATTTTACAAGGAACGTTTCATGAGTAATACCGCATTGGCGCTACTTCCTCTGGCACTCGCCTATATCATGTTTACCTTAGGAACAGGGCTAAAACCTAGCGACTTTAAAATTATTATTACCTATCCCAAAGCCTTTTTTGTAGGCTTAATGAATCAAGTCGTTTTGGTCCCTTTAATTGCTTTAGCAGTTGTCTTAGTAATGGCACCGCCACCAGAAATTGCCTTTGGTATTATGCTGATTAGTTTTTGCCCAGGCGGCGTGACCAGTAATATGCTTACTTATTATGCTAAAGGTAATGTTGCACTTTCTGTTGCGCTCACTGGTGTGGTCAGTTTGTTATCAGTCGTCACCTTGCCTATCTTGATCACTCTGGCTTTTAATCATTTTATGAAAGGGCAAGCAGGCTCTATTAGTGCTATCAAAATTGGTCTTGTCATGTTTTTATTGACCACCCTACCTGTGACCCTCGGCATGCTCGCTCGCCGTAAATTCACTCGCTTTATGGTGCGTAGGAGCAGCATTCTAAATAGCTTGGCCAGTATCTTTTTTGTGTTGATTGTTTTTGCAGCCATCGCTTCTAACTGGGAACTACTAAAGTCACAGTTAACATCGATGGGACTTGAGCTAGTTCTTATTATTATGGCGTTGTTTGTATTAAGCATTTTAACGTCTAAGGTGTCAAAACTTAGCTGGTTTGACACCAAAACGATTTCGATAGAGACCAGTATTCAAAACAGTACGACCGCTATTACTTTAGCGCCTATTATTATGGGCACCGCAACCGGTTTGCCTGCGATCGCCTTACCTGCTGCGGTATATGGGGTGCTCATGTATGTGATTGCGCTACCGATTATTGCTTTGATTCGAAATAAGAACTGATTATATCTGACAAAAAAACCACCTCAAAAGAGGTGGCTTCTTAATTCAAGACTAAAAATGCGCTTACTGCATAACCAAGTATTCAAACGCTGACAATGCCGCTTTAGAACCCTCGCCCATTGCAATGTTAATCTGCTTAAAGGGTACAGTCGTCACGTCTCCACAAGCAAAGATACCTTTTCGGTCAGTGCGGCAACGCTCATCAATCTCAATCTCACCAAAACGGTTTAAATCGACAAAGCCTTTGATAAATCCAGTATTTGGCACTAAGCCAATCTGTACGAACACCCCTGCTAAGTCACGCTCATGGGTCTCACCTGAGCTGCGATCTTGATACACGATAGAAGTCACTTTGCCATCAGTCGCTTTAATCTCTTGCGTCGCTGCACCAGTGATAAATTCGATATTGTCTTTTTCTTTAGCTTTATTAATCAATACTTGATCCGCTTTTAATTCATCAGCGAACTCGAGTACCGTTACATGCTTCACAATACCTGCAAGATCTAACGCCGCTTCCACACCTGAGTTGCCGCCGCCAATGACTGAAATATCTTTACCTTTGAAAAAAGGACCGTCACAATGCGCACAGTAAGCAACACCTTTACCGACATTTTCTTCTTCACCTGGTACGCCAAGCTTACGCCATTGGGCACCAGTTGCTAGAATAATACTGCGAGTCTCAAACGTCTCACCCGTGTTAAGATGGATGCTATAATTTTCGTCTTTGGTCTCGCCAATCTCTTTAACACTGACATGCTCTTTTGACGTAATATTATATTCATGTAGGTGTTTCACAAAATTGGTCGATAAGTCAGTGCCGTTAGTTAAGGGTACAGAAATCAGGTTTTCGATATCCTGTGTGTCTTTTACCTGTCCACCAATACGGTCAGCGACCATCGTCACTTTAAGACCTTTGCGCGCAGTATAAATCGCTGCCGCTACCCCAGCAGGTCCCGCACCGATGATAGTAACATCCTGCTGCTCTAACTGCTCTTCGTCACCACCCTCTTCTGCTAATAAATCAGGAAACTGCTCTTGTAGCTTTTCGATCAGCTTAGCGGTATCAATCAAACCATTGGCAAATGGCTTACCGTTTAAGAAAACGGCTGGTACACCTTGGATATTATTCGCCTCGACCTGCTCTTGAAACAGTGCACCGTCGATCATCTCATTGCTAATATCATCATTTAAGAGTGCGAATTGGTTCAACGCCTGCACAACTTCTGGGCAACTGTGGCAAGACAACGATACGTAGGTTTGGAACTGTAATGGTTTATTAAAACGCTTAATGAGCTTTTGAATGCCTTCATCCAGCTTTAATGTATGTCCACCAGCCTGAAGAATTGCTAAGATAAGCGACGTAAATTCGTGACCGCCTGGGATACCGCTAAATACAATGCCTGTATCGGTAGGTGTCTCATCAATATGACTACGAACCGCAAAGCTGATTGGGCTTGGCAAGCTGTCGTCATTTATTTGTGCATCGAAGTTAATCTTATCGGTGGTACCAGCAATTTTGGTCAAAAAATCAACCAACTCGTCACGTTTTTCATGCTCACCACTACCCAATACAAAGGTAATCGGACGAGTCATGTTTTCACTATAGCTTTTGACAGCATCTAATAAGCTTTGATCTATCATATTTGTTCCTTATCATTATTGGTTATGTAACGGCAATGCGCCTATTGTACGTTTGAATACAAATTTTTTAGTACTAACAATTTTGTTTAATATCTTATATACAATAGGCTGATACCCTTTAATGTCCCTATTATCATAGGTTTCATGATTTTGAGCAAGCTGGTAAACTCAAACTTTATGTTTTATAAAACCAATCATAAATACATTTAATTAATTAAATATAAACTTATGGACGAATAATAACCATGGTATAGCCGTGATTTTTTCGCTACAATCAAATGAAGCGAATAGGAAGAGTTCCTATTTGTCTAGTGGCAGATTCGCTTTTATGCTGGTTTATCGAAAGACATTTCTGCTGATATTAAGCTTTATCACTATTGAATCAAACCTCAACTAGGTTCAATAAAACCTAAGACTTACAATCAGAGCAATGCATCATGACAACCTTTAAGACAAGACACTGATGCTTATTGCAGGGTTGTGTTTTATAACAAGGATGACAATATGAGAAAGACTGATACGTTACAAGACAATAGAGACATTATTGCCGAACTTAAGCAGAAAGATAGCCATTTTGCCAGTATTTTTGATGAACACACAGCGCTTGATCAGCAAATCAATCAGCTTGATAAAGATATGGTTACACATGCAAGTAGAGATGACGAAATCGAAAAAATGAAGCGACGAAAGCTATATTTAAAAGATGAGATTTATAAAATAATTGATAAAAATAAACTACAATCTCAGGCTTAGCGCTTCATATCTTATTAGTGCAAAAATACAAACATTTTTTAATAGTATAAAACCCCTATCAACTTTTACTGATAGGGGTTTTATTTCATAGCACAACTAACGAATCGCTTTGAATATTTATCAATAATTATTAACCGCCTATGATTTCGCCGCCATTGACATGTATCACTTGGCCTGTCACATAGCTTGCATCATCGCTTGCTAAGTACAAGTAAGCAGGCGCGACCTCGTTCGGTTGACCCGCCCGTCCCATCGGCGAGCTTTGACCAAATTTTTCGACCTCATTGGGCGTGAATGATGCCACGATAAGCGGTGTCCAGATCGGTCCTGGTGCAACACCATTAACTCGAATACCTTTGTCATTACCCATCAAATTGTTGGAGAGCGCACGGGTAAAGGACAAGATAGCGCCCTTGGTCGCTGCATAATCAATGAGATGATCGCTACCTCGGTAGGCGGTGATAGAGGTAGTATTGATGATACTACTGCCCACCTGCATATGTGGCAGGGCATATTTACTCAGCCAAAAATGCGGATAAAAATTGGTATGAATTGTCTCGTTGAGCTGCTCGGTGCTGATATCCGTTAGCGTTTGCTGCTCGACTTGTCGGCCCGCATTATTGACCAAAATATCGATACGGCCGAACTCAGTGAGCGTTTTGTCTATCAGCTCTTTACAGTTAGCCTCCTTTGACAAGTCAGAGGCAACCAATAGGCAGCGGCGCTCATAAGACTCAATATGCTTTTTAGTCACTTTGGCATCTTCATCTTCACAAAGGTAGCTTACCACCACGTCTGCGCCTTCTTTGGCAAACAAAATAGCTACCGCTTGGCCAATACCGCTATCGGATCCCGTCACAATCGCCACTTTTCCAGCCAGCTTGCCGTTCGGATAGTCGCGCGGCAATACTTCAGGATTTGGGTGTTGTTGTTTTTGCGAGCCTGGCAAAGACTGCTCTTGCTGAGGAAAATCTTTATTTTCTGATTGATTACTCATGATTTTACTCCTTTATTATCATATTCATTCTTATAGTAGTCGTGATTAAACGAGCTTTTGAATAACCTACCGCTTCTTATCGTTTAAAGCTTGTTATCAGCTTAAAGAATCTAAAATAAGGATTAGGTAAAATCTGGTGTCAGCCTGTAGACGAGATGTAAAAAAAGACTCTATCAACATCTGCTGATAGAGTCTTTGTCTATGTTACTAGCTCTAAACGTACTTAGTAGCCAGTCCTATAGAAGTATCTAAATAATAAATCGACTACTTAGATTTTACCAACCAAATCAAGGCTTGGTTTTAGCGTTGCTTGACCTTGTTCCCAAGCTGCTGGACATACTTCACCGTCGTTGTCACGCACATACTGGGCCGCTTTTACTTTACGAACCATGTCTTTTGCGCTACGGCCAATGCCTAAGTCATGAATTTCAGCAACTTTGATTAGGCCATCTGGATCTACTAAGAAAGTACCACGAAGCGCAGCGTTGTCTTCTTCGATCATGATGTTAAAGCCACGAGTAATTTTACCAGTACCGTCGCCTAGCATTGGATACTGTACTTTACCAATCGCTTCTGAAGAATCATGCCATGCTTTGTGTACGAAATGCGTGTCAGTTGATACTGCGTATACTTCAACGCCGAGGCCCTTTAGCTCTTCATAATGGTTGGCCATGTCTTCTAATTCAGTTGGGCAAACAAAGGTAAAGTCATGTGGGTAGAACATAAAGATCGCCCAGCTGCCTTTTACGTCTTCTGAAGTAATTGTTTTAAACTCACCATTTACAAAAGCTTCTGTTGAGAATTCTGGAATTTCTTGATTGATAATAGCTGCCATGATTGGCTCCTTTTTTGATTGAATGTTCTTAAAATAAATTTTGGTCATATATTTGACTATTTCTGCTAAGCCTTTAACTCTCTTGGCTACCAGACAAACTATACGCGAATTTTATGGTTAATCCAGTTAAAAGTTTTTAATGTGATGTTTTGTTTTATTAAACTTGTTAAACTATTATCTCTAATTTTTATCATCAGTGTTTTATAGGTAAATCACCACCTTGTGTCAAATTATTGTCTCGGTTAAATTACTATAATAAATTGTGTTAACAAGCTCGTTAATAGAGAGGTTTTATGATTACTTTACGTCAACTTGAATTTGCCTTAGCCGTTGCGAAACACCGTCACTTTAAACGCGCAGCTGAAGAGTGTAACATTTCACAATCTGCGCTCAGCCTCGGTATCGCTGAGTTAGAAAAGCAGCTTGATACGCAGATTTTTGAGCGTAATAACAAGCAAGTGCTTATCACCCCGATTGGACAAGATATTTTGACGCGAGCGCAGCGGGTGTTCTCTGAAGTCAGTGATCTGACCACGCGCGCGCATAGCCATCAGACGCCACTTGCTTATCCGATGACGGTCGGGATTATTCCAACGATTGCGCCATACTTACTTCCCAAAGTATTGCCCGCACTGCGACAGCATTATCCTGAGTTTCGTATGACCATCGTTGAGCAACAAACCGAGCGCCTACTCGAACAGGTCCGCTACGGACATATCGATACTGCCATTATTGCCCTACCATATGCCGTCGATGGGCTGCATAGTTTTGAGTTTTGGAGTGAGGACTTTTTTGCTGTATTTCCCAAAGATGATAACCATGCCAAGCTTGAAACCATCAATGCTGATGAGCTCGCGACAGCCAATTTGATGCTACTTGGTGAAGGACATTGCTTGACTGATCAAACATTATCGGTCTGTCACTTTGATCGTGAGCAAATGAAATCGAGCTTTTCCGATGCCAGTTTAAATACCTTGATACAGATGGCACTTGCCAATATGGGGACGACGTTAGTACCAGAAATGGCGTTAGATCAGCTGCATCTAGAAAATCAAAATGCAGTCGCTGTACCGCTAGCAGAGGAAGGGCCCCATCGTCATATCGCCTTTGTAACTCGACTAAACTATGCGCGCGTCGATGATGTTAACTTGCTCGGTAAAGTGTTTAAACAAGCGTTTGAAGAAGCTGCTGACAAAGAGTAATAGGGCGGTATAGTGTATTAGCTCATTAACCGTCATAAAGGTAAAATATGGACGATTTGTCGCAAACAGAAGCTGCGCTTGGTCTTGGTTTTGCAAGGCACTTATCTGCGATTGATAGTGATATCAAGTCGGCGGAGGTTAATGCGCTTTGGCAAGATATCGCTACTCGCTATAATGAAGCAACACGTGCTTATCATACTCTACGCCACCTTCAGCAATTGTTTGCACAGTTTGAACAGGTTAAGCATAAGCTTTATGAGCCACATATCATTGCATTAGCGCTTTATTATCATGATGTGATATACAATCCAACAAGCACTAATAACGAACAAAAAAGTGCAGAACATGCTGTAGAAGCGTTAAGTCACTACCTAAGCGTTGAACAATGCCAGTATATCTCAGCGCTTATCATGATGACCGCTAACCATCAGCTTGATGAGTTGGCAAACCCTAACAAAATCAGTGATGCCTCTTATTTACTAGATATGGATTTGAGTGTTTTGGGTGCGTCTTGGCCTGAGTATAAACAATATACAAAAGCCGTACGCCAAGAATATAGTCACGTTCCGCTGACGGATTATTGTACGGGACGAATGGCTGTATTAAACGGACTCTTAGCGCATCCTAAACTTTATCTGACCAACTATTACTATGAGCGGCTTGAGATGCAAGCACGGGATAATATCAAACGCGAACTTACTTTACTTGCAGCTTAATAAATAATTCACTGCCCTGCCGTGCAGGATGTGAATTATAGCTCGTTTCCATTATTTCAATATCGAAATGCTTCTCGAAACGTTGTTGGTACTCTTCTTTTGTACCGCCAAAAGGTGGTTCTTGACGTCCAAAATCGACGTTAAATAATAAGCCAACTAACTTGCCTTGCGGTTTTAGTAGCGCTGCCATTTGCTGGACATATTCATCACGGCGTGACGGATTTATCGCACAAAAAAACGTCTGCTCAAGTATCCAATCAAACTGATACTGCTCAGCAGACAATTCAAAAAAGTCAGCACAGATTAAATGTTCAGTCGGAAAGTCAGGATAGCGCTCGGCAAAGTCATTAATTGGCGCTGGGGCAAAGTCCACCAACGTGACATTAGTAAAGCCTTGCTCGTGCAGATAGCCAACCTCGTAAGCATTACCTGCCCCTGGCACTAAAATGGCCTGCTGCTTAGCAGATTCAGGCAATTGATCTATATAAGCTTTGAGCGGCGGTGATACCTGCCCCATATCCCATTGTATGCTGCCCGTCTTATAACGTTGCTGCCAAAACTCGGCTTGACTGACGTTTTCCATATGATATTTATCCTTGCTTACTTGTTTTAAGTAATACGCTTTGTACCATTATGGGCTATCATATCAGTATTATGCATGTTAATTGACTCTATTATTAATATACCATCTCTAATCCAACTGCCCTGTCCTACCTGCCAGCATATCATGCCAGTGCCGATAATCTGGCATCGCTGTCGCCACCGTTTGCCAAAAAGCATGGCTATGATTGGCGTGATGTAAGTGACACAGCTCATGAACGATGACGTATTCAGTACACTCAATCGGATAGGCTGGCAAATATATAGACAGCCAAATTCGCCGCGCTCGCGTATTGCAGCTGCCCCAGCGCGTATGCATTTTTTTTAGGCGTATTTCATTGGCATAAGCACCGATCACTGGTTGCCACTTTTCAAACAGCGATGGCATGATAGAAGCGAGATGTTGCCGATAATAGGCGAGTTTTTCATCATGGCTGAGGGTGATAGATTGCTCGGTACCCCAAAGCAAAACAGGGCTGTCAGCGGTTGAAAATTGTGCTGAATGGATTTGTTTACGCTGGTGCTGCTCTAAAACTTGGGCATGATTGGCAAGCGCCCAAGGTATGCGCTTGGCAACAGCTTGCTCAATTTGCGCTGTACTGATAAATACTGGGACAGACACCATCAAAGCATAGGGTTTCAAGCGAAAATTGATATTTTTGACGCGTTTTTTGGTCACGTATAGCTCAATGCCGGCCTGCGCAAGATGTTGTCTAATCGTATGTAAACTGATGCCACATCTCCTTGCTTAGTCATCGTTAGAGTTGCGCCACTGAAAAATAAGGGCTACTAAATAAAAGCTACGAAGATAAGCTTTTCGCAGCACATAAGGACGATTATGCCCATCGACCATTATTATGATTTTTTATTTAGCACTTACCCCAGTTGCAGTGCTTGCAAATGATTGTCAAAAGACATCTGATGCACCTGACTGTCTTTGATAATACGCTGAACTCTTTCAATCTTACGCGTGTCGATTGCGCCTGACGCTAACGTATCTTGTATTTCTAACGTCGTTAACTGCCCTTGTCCATCACTAACGATAAAGCCTGATTTTTCGCTGCCACTCTTTTTAGAAGTTTGCTCTTTAAATGCTTGACTGGCTAACATAGAAGCTCCAGCACAATCTGGCAAACTGACATCATCAATTAGCTGCCGCGTATCTAAATCGTAAATCGCCGCACAGCCGCCGATGGGCGTGGTGACACACAATAAATCACACTCGCTATCGACAGCGACACTGGCGATATACTGGTGAAAGCGCTGCCACTGATCATGAGGCATGATGAGCGGTTCAAAATTAGCATCACCGCGCCTATGCGTCAGTACCAGTGGTACATTGATATGTTTATCCCCTTGAAACTGAATGCCAATCATCACTGTACCATCGTCATGCATAGCGAGATGACGCACACTCATCTGATTGTGCGCTGGGATAACTTGCTCCAGCAATGCGCCAGTATGACGATTGAGATACACAAGCGAAGGGCGCATGCTATCGAGGTTTAGCTCTTCTCGAGACGCGCGCTCGGTTTTGATACCGCCATTGGCGATCACTAGTGTGTTGCCGTCAGAATGCATAATCAGCTCATGAGGGCCGATACCATAAGCGTCATATTCTGCGATTTTCTTATAGCCATCAGCAGCGTCATAGATACCGATTTTACCATCTAGGCTTACTGTATCATTTTCAGTCACATATAAAAGCTTTCCATCTAAGCTATAGCAAGCATGACCATAAAAATGCCGCTGGCTTACCGCTTTGATAGCGTTCGTGACTTGTCCACTAGCGGTGTCTAGCACCCAAAACCTCTCACTAGGGCGACGACCCATCACCACGACATCACGGCAAGGAGGCTGATTTTTCACGCTATCTTGAGTAACATGCGGCATACCACATAAATCATCAACAGATGGCTGCACAACGATATCGTGCACACGCTCAGGCATGGTGGTCTGCCAGACGATCTGTCTATCAGCATCGATACCGACGACACCAAAGTCGCTGTCAAGCTGCCTGTTAGAGCTATTAGCACCAGTAATATTCTTTGGCATAGATGCCACACCGCTTACCCAGCTTACGGGACGTGCCACCATGGTGGTGGTATGCAAAGCAGTAAAATCAGGAGCATTTGTTGTCTCTTGATAATACTGCTGATACGCTTGCTGCCATGCCTGCCACTGTGCGCGGACACCAGTCACGTAATCTTGCAAGCTTGCATCGGGCTGGTGCCGCTTTCGATAATAATGATGGATGCCGACCAGTGCTGCCGTGCCTGTGATACTAGCGAGCGCTGTCAGCACAGATGACGTTAATAACCTCTGACTGGGCTGATCGCTAATATCAAGCGCCAACATGCCAGTCTTCGTTTCATTAATACGTTTATGCATTGCTTAATCACCATCAGTACTATTAAAGCCCACACGAATACCGAGTGTCGGAATCATCTGGCGCTTCATAATACGGGTAATGGTAGTCAGATGATCATATAATTCTTGCTGCACGGCCTTATCAGCTGTAGCAATATCTTCTGGCATTTGTGCCAACAGAGTGGTGGCGTCTACAAGTGCCGTTGATAAATTATCAGCGACTTCGTTTTCGCTATTACTGCCGAGGATAGCGGTTAAGACAGGATCAGTCAGCGCTTCATTTAACGTGGCTAATTTGGTATTGATGATGGCGCGGCTTTGACCCGCTGTCGCGGCTGGTAGATGACCTTTGGCTTTACCCGTCAGTCCCAAAGGCTGATCAACGGCGTTAGATTTCATGGTCTCAACCAACGACAACAAAGAATTAAACCATTGGTTCAAGCCTTGATCGCTATCTACCGTCTTATCAATTGCCAAAAGCTCAGTGGCATTCTTTTGCCAATGGTTTTCGATATCTTGTAAGCGCGTACTCAAGGCATGACTTGCGCTTATCACGTAAGCACACTGGCCAGCATCCAAACTCTCGTTAGCATAAAGTGCCTCTTCCAACCCTGGCACTCCTTGTACAATGGCACTTTCGTTAGCGAGCTGCTCAGCGCTTAGGTTTGGATTGGCAGCGATAAGATCTGCCACACCACTATGTACCAGTCCACGCTCATCAGGATAATAATTGATATATAAGTTGCTCATACTGGCGGTCGCAGGGCCAAAATTGATCATCTCAGCGCGCGCCCACGCTTGGGCTAACACCAGCCATTGATCACGCAGCGCTTGTAGCTCATCACCGCTGACTGCTCCTGACTGACAATGCTTTTGCGCCAGTTTATGCATCAGCTCGCTTTGCTCTACAGCATCAGCATAGGCGGGAATAACGATATCATTTGCCACGTGAGTCAGATAGGTTTTTTCTGTCTCAGCACTAATATCGACAGCGACAATTTTCTCTATACTATTATTTTTATCGTTTACAGAAGACGTAGTAGCGCTATCTTGTACGACTTTTTGGCTATCAGTCTCTGGCGTTTTGTTTTCATCTGCAGGTTTGACACAGCTGATCAGTAGCCCAGCACTCAAAGCAGAGAGCGTCATCGCTAAAGCATGGTTTATTTTCATAAGTTTCTCGGTATTTGTATGAACATGATGGCTGAAAAGTTGATAAAAGCAATCACAGTAATATCAATATATTCAGTCATTAAAATTGTAGCCGTTAACGATCAACGCTGATCCGCGCTTTTATAACGGCTCTTTTTATAACGATTGTAAGAACGCTGTCAATTCAGCGCGTCCTTGCTTATCTAGCTGTAGTACTTTTTGCTTTTGTTTTTCTGCCTCACCGCCATGCCAAAGTACAGCTTCCATCAATGTACGAGCGCGGCCATCGTGTAGAAACGTCGCTTGTGGATCGACCGTTTGCGCAAGGCCAATCCCCCATAAAGCTGGCGTTCGCCATTCATAGGAATTGGCTAAAAACTCTACTTGCGTGTCTTTTGGCGGCAGCTTACCAGCGGCCGTCCGATCGGCAAGCTCGTCGCCCATGTCATGCAGCAGCAAATCAGTATAAGGATAGATCACTTGTCCATGCTGCTCAAGATGGTCATCGTCGGTTTTTGGCAACTGATATCTTGGCGTATGACAGCTTTGGCAACCCATATCATAAAAGCGTTTTTTGCCCGCAAGTACTAGTTTATCGTCGGCATTGCGGCGATGCGGGACGGCAAGATTGCGCGTATAAAATTCGACAAACTTGGCCACTTCATCATTGACTTCCACAGGCGGCTTGCCATTGACCTGCTCATCAGCGCCCGTGGTCGCGTTGACACACGCTGTCTGCGTTGGCATACAGGATTCATGAGGACGGATGTTAGAGGTCAACCCCATATCTTCATTAAAGGCGCTTTGGTTTTGTGTTAAAAGCTTAGTCTGGCCGGCCTTCCAACCAAAGCGTCCCAATGCAGTTTTACCTGTTTGTGGATCCATAACCCAGTTAAACTTACCGCTGATATCGTCACTGTTATTTTCCACTACTTGTTTTTTAATGTCGTCGTCAGGTATTTGCTCCAGCAGCCCAAGCCCTATCATCGGTAGAGCAACGCGCGGCGACACCATTAGTTCGTCATCAAACGCGCCATAACCTGGGCGTGTCAGATCAAAGGTTGGCGCGCGCAGGGTCTCAACGTGACCATCAGCAAAAGTAACGGGCTTGTCGGTCCACTGCACACTAATACGTGCTTCAGCGGGCACGCCCTGAATACCGCGATCTTGCAGTTGGCCGCCATACATTGGATGGACGACTTTTTCGATCAGCGAGTCTTGCAGCTGCTGACGCTCCTCAGCTGTAGTCGCAGGCATCGCTAGACGAATCAGCAAGCTGTCGGCATCGTCCTCACTACTCATCGGCGCATGACCACGGCCGTCTTTGATGTGACAAGACTGGCAGGCAGCGACGTTAAATAACGCGCCCAAACCATCACGGCTATCGGTACTGGCAGGGGCGACGACCCATGGCTGGCGAAAGAACGCATTACCAATAAAAAAGCTACCCTTACGTGAGGCCGATAGATTGGAGGACGGTTTAGAGTAACTCTCGCTACTCGTAATGCTAATACCAGTATCACCGCCTTGCTTGATCTCTTGCGGGTCAAATGTCGCAAGCTGCGTCATTGGCACGCCCGCCAGCGCTTCAATATCTTGAGCACGCTTAGGTGTGACCGCTTGTGCCTCTGCGCTATCCGCTACCTCGTTTTTATTTTCAGATACACTATCAGTCGGTTGACAAGCGCTGATCGCCACTGCGCCTATGAGTGTTAGCGTCAGTTTATAGATAGTACGTTGGAGAATTAAAGCAGGGATAGCAGAGGGTTTGGCAGAAGTGACGCTCATAGAAGTTGCCTTAGTTCACAAGTAGAACCATTAAAATCAGATGCTATACGGTTTTAATCAGTCTGTTGACTGATATACTGGTACACACTGGCCTATCGGCTTATTTTAATGCTCAAAAATACGCTGCCAACCATTGCCAGCAACGTATATATTATATCTGATTGACGCTTT
Organism: Psychrobacter sp. 1U1; assembly: GCF_051847535.1. Taxonomy (NCBI): domain Bacteria; kingdom Pseudomonadati; phylum Pseudomonadota; class Gammaproteobacteria; order Moraxellales; family Moraxellaceae; genus Psychrobacter; species Psychrobacter sp. 1U1. The sequence goes on from NZ_JBPYDD010000004.1 coordinate 326,448, forward strand.
TATCAGGACTTGTCTTACAAACTTATAATGACTCAACAGACATGACAAGCAGTATAAACCAATCTATTTAAACAGATAAGCGTCAACTTAAAACTGAGAGCCTGCATCGGCATCTAAGTTGTCGATACCGACCGCTTTTGCTGCATTTTCGATACCAGCAGTCAGTTCTTGTAAGCTAGTAATGCTACTCTCAATCCAGCCACGACGCGTGTTTTGCTCTTCAGCCGAGATACCTTGTTTACTCACTTGACCTGCTGTAGCAATCATTTGATCAACCTTAATGCCTTCTTCTTCGCCTTTTTTAACGATGAAATTAAAAGCATCTTCTACTTTGATAAAGTCAATGGCCAATTTATCAGCGGCGTCTGAGTGTCCGTTATCAATAAGATACTGATGAATACCGTAACCCCCAACGGTTTCGCCAGTGACTGTTTGATAGCTACCACTGAATACATTTTGGATACCACGTGCATTATTGGCATAACTTAAGTGAGTCAAATCACTAAAGCATTCGTGCTCGTCTTCTGTTGACCCAGTCACAAACGCTACCTGTATGCGCTCAGAAGCCAGCTCACCCAGTGCTAAGCTGCCCATTTGATACATGATTTGACGTAAAGCATTATCATTTTTACGCGCTATAAGATCACTACGTAAAGTATTTTCGCTATCAGGTTGCCACTCAGCTTCCATCGCTGTTAAGTCATCAACCAATAGCTGAGTCGCCGCCTTTAAAAAATTACCGCGACGTTCACATATACTGGCGTCATCATTGACGATATCACCACTGGTACATTGCCCAGCTTCAGTGGCATAGTCAGTCACTGGACGATCTCCTGCACCTGCGCTCACACCATTGGTATCTTGACCCCATAGCATAAACTCAATTGCATGATAGCCTGTTGTGACATTGGCTTCACTACCACCGATCTCATTCATTTCTGCTAGTAGCTCAGGGGTAATTTCGCTGGTATCTTGTTTAATACTGCCAACCGTAATACTATCGCTATTGATAATATTGTCCTGGCTATTGTACTCACCTTCATAGCTATCACTGACATAATCAATCAACGCTTCATCAAGTGGCCATGCATTTATTTGACCTTCCCACCCATCGACGCTGCCGATGGCACGCTCGTCATTAGCCGTGACAAAACCTTCATCAAAACGGAACACTTCGGTTTGTGAATAGGGCTGACGCGCCGCTTTATAAGCAGCTTTTGCAGCATCTAGGTTAGCTTTAGTTGGTGTTGCTACGTAGGTTTCGACCGCAGTTTGTAGGGCTTTTGCTGTGTCTAGTGAGTCTTTATAGGCAGCATGTGCCATATTGGCATAGCTACTTACCAGTCGATCAATGTGAGCTTGCTCGGCAGCTGAGCGCTGTCCATCATCAGATGTTTCTGCGCTTTGCACTTCTGTCTGTGTAACAGTAGTGTCCTCTTCTGTCTGTTTGGTACAACCCGACACCATTAGTATCGCGGTAAGTGCAGTAGCTAAAGTAGTTGGTAAAATCTTGCGGCTCGTTACTGTGGTAAATGTCATACACATCCTCAAAAATTTTTGCAAAAGAATTTATCAATTTTGACCAAAGCGCACTTATCTTTATATGACGACTCTTTTTAGTCATACATCTAATTATGCATAATAAAAATGTTAGCGTTACAGCCATAATAAATACTAATGAAGTATAAAGTTATTGATAATCATTATCAATATTTAATTTAATATTAATATTTTTTCAATAACTACTCTCTACCTTTCATAAATTTACAGCAAAAAAAAGAGCCAGCAAAGTGCCAGCTCTTTTTTTTCGTTATTCAATAAAATGTTATTCGATACAAATACGTATTTGGTGCTTAGTTTATGCTTTGTGGTGAGTTGATAGTCAACTCTACGCGGCGGTTTTGCTGACGACCATAATCTGTACCATTATCAGCAACTGGACGAGACTCGCCATATGCAACCACATTGATACGGTTGGAAGATACGCCACGTGCAGTCAAATAGTTAGCGACTGAGTAAGCGCGGTCACGCGATAGACGCATGTTATAAGCATCCGAACCTTTGCTATCAGTGTGGCCTGCAATATTTACTGTCGTTTTATTATATTGGTTCATTGTTGATGCAAGCTTATCTAATGTTGGCTTGAAAGAAGAACTCAATGTTGCATCGTCAAATGAGAAAGTAATATTACCTGGCATAACCAAGTCAATGTTACCCGTATTCGGATTTTGCTCGACCGTGACGCCCGTGCCAGCCATTTGTTGCTCAAGCTGCTTTGCTTGACGTTCCATATAGTAACCAACGCCAGCACCTAGCGCCGCACCGATAGCAGCATCACGACCAGTCTTATCGCCACCAGTAGCCTTTGAGATTGTCGCACCACCTGCTGCACCAACTAAAGTACCCAAAGCCGTTTTATTCAAACGCTGTTGTCCAGTGTTTGGATCAGTGGTACAACCGCTCAATGCTAGACCTGATGCTACTGCTGCAATCATTAATTTATTACGCATAATATTCCCTCTTAAGTTAAATTTATTCATTGTACTCTGTTGTATTCTAGAATTTTTCCTCTAAAAACACGCTATTAATATGATTGATATGCGACATATTAGGGTTTAGTACAGTTAACGATTATAACGTTTTTGTAAAGAATCAAAAGCAGTTATATCTGACAGTCGTATAAGTTCACAAGATACCAAACATTAAACAGCTTGTTAGGTGTTATTCACACTCGTCATTATTATCGCAAGCAAGTTCTGTCTATGTGTAATATTTTGTCACATCTATGTATAAGAAGTGCATGAGACCTTACACACACTGTTATCGATACGATTATATAAAGGCAGTAAATACTGTAAAACGTCCTCAATATATACTTTTTTCTAAATAGTAAAAATATTATTATTCAAAATATTCTCGATTTTAGCCAATAGTTATAACCGTAAATATAACGAAATATTTGTAGTATTTGCTACCGAAAGTGATGTTAACACTCGTACACTGTTATTGCTTTCTGCTAAACTCGTGCCTGCTTAGTACTATAAATTTATCGTTTTATTTAAATTTATATGGCTCACGTTGCTATATCTATATAAACCACTTGTATTTTCTCTATAGTATTAGCAGCCCTTATAACATTAGCAACGATTACTACGACAAATAAAAAAGGACTTATCGTGCAATTGACTTCTACTATTCAAAAACTGCATGAGCGCGCTCCCAGACTCGGCAAAGCCCTCTCTCTTGCGACGGCTACGGGTGTTATTACTGGGAATAGTATCGGCGCGAGCATACCTATATGGTTTATGGGCGCTGCCAAAACCATTACTGGCGCGAAAATTGCTGATGATACTGTCATTAAAGTGACCAATTATTGGATAAATAGCAATAATGCTTTGATTGATAATATTTTACCTAATAAAGATTGGCGTATTAACCTACCTGATGACGTGCATTCGAAGGGTAAATACTTGCTGATTAGTAATCATCAATCATGGGTCGATACCAGTATCGTACAGTATGTTAGCGAAAAGCGCTTACCATTAACGCGTTTTTTTACCAAGTTTGAGCTGATCTATATTCCTGTCATTGGACAAGCCTTTTATTTTTTAGACTTTCCTATGATGCGCCGGCATTCAAAAGAAGCGGTAGCGAAAAACCCAGCTCTACAAGGTAAGGATATAGAGGAGGCCAAACGTGCTTGTGCTTTGTTAAAAAGCAAACCTTTTACCCTATTAAACTACTTAGAGGGTACGCGTTTTACTAAAGCCAAACACACTAAGCAGCAATCGCCTTATAGTCATTTACTCAAGCCTCGTGCAGGCGGTCTTGCACTCGCTATTAATGCTTTGGGTGAGGATATCGATGGTATTTTAGACATGACCATCGTTTATCCTGATGGCATACCAAGCTATAGCGATTTGTGGAAAGGCAACATCAAACGCTTGGGAGTCGATGTCCGCTATATCGAGATGCCTGACACGCTGTTCACTGCTATCCAAAAAGGTGGTTACGAAAAAGATGAATCGATTAAAGCTGAGATGTTTGATTGGGTTGGGGACGTATGGCAACAAAAAAATGAACGTATCGATACTATGCTCGCTGAGTTTGTCTCCAACTCTGAACCTAACAATGCTTAAGACTAAATTGCTCTAATATAACCATCGACGATATAAGGTATGATTGTGTCCGCCTCTACTACTCCTTTTGTTACAGATACCAAGCCGCTGCCCAATCAGCTAAAAACCTCGTTGTCAAAACCAGAGCCTCCTAGGCGTCCACAGCCGAACCGGCTAAAGTTGGCTTATGATATTGTGATGCTTATCGCTATTAGTATTGACCTACTATTTATTAGCATCGATGCAATTTTGATGAGTAACTTTAGTAGCCATGTGGCAGGATGGTTGGCGATTAGTGATGGACTTAGCTGGTATCAGACCAGCTTGCACGATCCGCTACGTACCATAGGTGGGTTCTTTACCATATTTTTGATTATTGAGCTGCTGGTACGTTGGGCAATTGCTATTAAAGATAAGGTCTATTATCGATGGTTTTTCTTTCCATTTGTCCATTGGTATGAAGTACTTGGCTGCTTCCCGCAGCTACGTGCACTACGTCTGTTTCGAGCTGTGATAATCGGTCGACGCTTGCATCAGCTTGGTTATCAGGTACTACCGCAACCCTGGATCAACCGTATCAAGTTTTATATCGATGTGTTACTAGAAGAATTGTCTGATCGTGTCATTTTGACGACTATCTATAACTTTCGGCAACAGCTTACTGACTCTAACGCTCATAAATCGCTGATTAAATCGACTATTGAGCGCAATCGCGAGCAGATCGAGGCGATGTTGTTATCGTTGTTACGTCAAGAGCTTGCGCCCATGCTTCAAAAGCTTACTGATAAATCAGAAGGTGGTCAGATGATAGCAAACGAGGTTGGTAATGCCATTCAAGACGGACTCGCTAACACTCCTGAGCTGCGGCGTTACCTGCGTCTGATTCCGATTGCAGGTAGCCTCATTGAATCACAACTTCAACATATTGGGCATAATATTGGAGAAAATGTCGTCTACTCTCTCAACGAGCGTCTGCTGAAAGCTGAGCATATTGACGCATTGATGGTAAATATTGCCCATAGTATTGTAAATATTGATATCAATAATGCAGCACTGGAGGCGTTGCTTGCAAGTATCATCAATGATAGCTTGAGCGAATTTGAAGCACAAATCAAAATTCAGCAATGGAAACATCAAGATATGCTCAATTTATAACTTCTATGACCTAGGTACTGCTAAAAACAGGCCTTTATGATGATCGGATTTCAATTTTTATGTAACTATTTATGTCAATTTTTGTATGACTAGGGGCTTGTTAAATACCAGCAACCCTTAGTACACTGCTCGTTGATAGCGAACAAACTAACGATTTATTTATAGTAACAACTGCGCCGTGATCGCAGCGTTATTAGTATCTTTTAAGGATTTGCATTATGACGACTTCGAATACAGGCCAGCATGATGATATGACATCTCAACCTGCGATAACCTTTTATGGAAAGATGCTGACGTTTTCACGCCTGCAACTGAGAACCAATGATTTAACCGCTATTGAAGCACATTTATCAGACATGTTAAGCAACAAGAGCAGTCAGATTCCTGTCATCATCGACAGTAGCGTTGAACAAGATTTGTCCGCTTTGATTGAGCTTTTGTGGTCGTGGGGTTTACAGCCTATCGGTGTCGTAACAGGATTGCTTGATAGGCAAGCGCAGGCTCAAAGACTGGCGATATTCCCAGCAGATGGCAAACGCATAGAACGTATTGTGTCTAGTAAAAAATCAGTCACTCAGTTGAGCCAAACCAACGCTGAAAAAACAGCAGATTTACAAGCTAAAGCAGACAGCAGTGCTGACGATACAGTCGTAAACAAAGATAATAGCACTGCAGATATTTCGGCTGAGACCTTGCTCAGTAGTGAGCACATCACCAGTATGATTTACGATCAACTGCTACGTTCAGGCCAAAGTATAAACCATGTTGGTGGTGATTTAATCCTAACCAATAGTGTCAATAGTGGTGCTGAAGCCATCACAGATAATAGCTTACATGTTTACGGGCGCGCCCAAGGTCGTCTAGTTGCGGGAGCTACGGGCGACAAAGACGCGCGTATATTTTGTCAGGTATTTAATCCATCCCTAGTCTCTGTCGCTGGCACTTATTGCTTGCGTGACAACCTGCCTGAAAATACTATCGACAAACCAGTACAAGTGCGTTTTGTAGAAGGGGAAGGCTTGGTGTTTACCGTCATGGAAAGCACTTAATATGCAACTATGTTATGTAAAAATAGCCAAACTATTTGATAGTTAAGGCTGTTTTTTATTTTGGCGAAAGTTAAAAAGTACTTACATAAGACTTCGTTAATATTCAAGTAAGGTAATTTAACAAAACTATCCTACTATAAATCTGTAAGTCAGCCACTATCTACAAGATTAGTAAACAATTATATAAAATAGGGTTTATCTCAACAGGTTTTTAGTGTTTGTTATAGACAAGCTATAAATTTTTGTTGATTTATGCTAGGCTTACGCTCGCAGATAGTAGTCGTATTATGCTTGTTATGTTTAACGACACATAATTATTATTAAATACTGAATCATAGATATCCAGTGCTGTAAGCATCAACATTATATTCACGTTTATTAAACGATTTTTAACTATCGAATATCCCATTGAATTATAGGAGTGTGCCATTGTGGCGAAGATTGTTGTAATCACTTCAGGTAAAGGCGGCGTGGGCAAAACCACGACCAGTGCCTCTTTTGCCGCAGGTTTAGCATTGCGTGGCTATAAGACGGTTGTTATTGATTTTGATGTGGGTTTACGTAATCTAGATTTGATTATGGGCTGTGAAAATCGCATCGTATATGACTTCGTTGACGTCATCAACGGTAATGCTCGTCTATCGCAAGCATTAGTCAAAGACAAGCAATTAGAGAATCTATATATTTTGCCTGCTAGTCAGACACGTGACAAAGATGCTTTGACAGATGAAGGTGTAACGGAAGTTATATCTGAGTTATCTAAGCAGTTTGACTACATTATTTGTGACTCTCCAGCTGGTATCGAGCGCGGTGCGCAGCTAGCGATGTATCATGCTGATGAAGCCATTATTGTTACTAACCCTGAAATCTCTTCAGTACGTGACTCTGATCGTATTATTGGTATCTTACAAAGCCGTACTAAAAAGGTAGAAGAAAACCAAGGTTCTATACGTGAGCATTTGATTATCACGCGCTACAATGCTGAGCGTGCGGCAGCCAATGAGATGATGGACATTGATACCATCTCTAATGATATTTTAAAAGTACCACTACTTGGTGTTATTCCTGAAAGTCATTCAGTGCTTGAAGCGTCTAACCACGGTGAGCCGGTAATTCACTATACCGATTCGGTCGCTGGTCAGTGCTATGACGATATCGTTGCCCGTTTCTTAGGGGAAGAGCGTCCATTACGTCATCTCGACGTGAAGAAAAAGAGTCTATTACAGCGCTGGTTTGGGGGTTAATAATGAGTAAAAAGAAAGGATTTTGGAGTAGTCTGTTTGGTACCGATGATAACAGTCATGCAGGTAGTGCCAATATGGCCACCGAGCGCTTAAAGGTCATTGTTGCAAGTGAAAATCGGTTAAACAATCGATTGACCACTGATCGTATCGAAAAGATGAAACGTGAAATATTAGAAGTAGTCAATAAGTACGTTAATGGCGTACAAATTGACGACGTCAATATCAATCATCGCTCTGAGGATACACTTGATGTCCTTGAAATGAATATCAGTTTGCCTGAACATAAAAAGTAAATCGGATAGATAAATGCTTGATTTGCATTAAATCTCAAAACCATCTATCACTAAAAAAGCCCTCAGTAAATTACTGGGGGCTTTTTATTTAACTATCTGTATATAACTTAATCTGTCGTTATTTCATGCGTGCTATCAGTCCGTCTTTTTTGATAAATTGATGATGCAAAGCCGCTCCAATATGAACTAATGTAAAGGCAATAATCATCGGCCATATAATGTCGGTATGTAGATCGTTATAAAAACGTGCTAGGCCTCGATCTGGATTAACAAACACTGGAATCTGAAACAGCCCGAAAATGTCGACAGGTCGACCACCATAGACAGACATAAGTAGCCCTGCAATCGGCATCGCAATCAACAGTGTATAGAGCGCAAAGTGTGACAATTGCGACATCAGTAACTGCCATTTTGGCATTGGTACTGGCGGTGGCGCTTTGGTAAGCAGTCGATTGATCACTCGTGCAATCATCCAAAACAATAAGCTAACGCCAAAGGCTTTATGTAGTCCAATATATAGATTACTATCAGAATTGTTATATAAAAACATCATTGTCCAAGTTACTAGCAGTAAAATGGCGCTAATCCAATGGAATATGCGACTACTAACTGACCATTTTTTTACGTTTGAATTATTACTATCCATAAAACATTCCATGCCGTTTGATTCTGACACTACTGACCTATTAAGATCACTTTAGTAAATAGTTCAAACCATACCTCTAAAATATATTTTGCACAACCATTTATGCAAATCAGTTCAACGTTTTCAAAAAAAGCTATGAGTTGTCTTTCAATCTGAGGTAGCTGAGCGTGGCGTATCTAGTAGAGCTTCATCACTTAAACCGATCAGTTGATGAGCAATCTTATCCAAATCTGGTATTAAGTAAAGGGTATCATTGATAGTGACTACTTGAAACATATAAGAGGTAATGACATTTTCTTTAAATTGAGCGCTTACTGTCTCCTCCTCTTTCTCACTACTGGTAGGGATATTATTATTATCGTCTACAGGGACTTGTATATGATGTTCGGGCAACTCAGCATCCTTAACTTCTGAAATACTGACTTTCATTTGATGTAAATCCCCTGCTGTTTGTAAAGCAAATCGATGCGCATTGGTATTGCCTTCTAACACAATGGTTTTATCAATAGGCTGATCATGGGGTAACAAGTGAAATACCGCAACTTTTGTCTGTTCCCACTCATATACCCATACACGTTCATTATGGTCATCAACACTTAGAATCAAACTGCTTGGAATAATCCAATCTGGCTGATTTGCAGCAGGAATAATAGTAACCTCTAGCATGCCATTATCAGTCGTCAATAGACTGACAGCTTCAAATGAATGTTTTATAATTTGGCTCATACATCGCTCACAGTAAATGAAGGTGAAATGATACTCGCTGTCATCTCACTAATATAATTGGTAAGTTTTTGGGCAAGTAATTCAGGACTACCAATAAATTGACAGTGACCAGAATCAATAATGGCTTGTGGCTGACTAGGACAAACACTTGTACTTGGATTCTGCGCCCATAGCTGACTGTTATTATCTTGAATTAAATCTATGTATTGAGCACCATCCTTGCCCATACCAGAAAATATAATGCTCACAAGATCACTACCGTAAACATCACTGGTATTTTGGAGCAGCTGTCCAATACCAGGCTTGTACTCTCCTGACCATGTTTGTTCTGTTAATATGACTCGACCATCTGAGTCACATATAATCTGTCGATCAATGGGTGCGATTAGACAATGTCCTGTTCGCAAGCGCTGAGTTGTCGTAATCACTTGACAACGCCAATCGTTATGGCGATTTAATATTCGAGGTAAGGTCTCTATCATATTTTGGTTAAAATGGTGCGCGAGTAAGATACAGATAGGTAGCGTAGGCGATAAGTTGTCTAAGAACGTTTTTACTGCATGCGGACCACCCATAGATGCTCCTAAAAACACGACATAACGCCAAGGCGCAGGATTGTTGTCGATCGGTGGATTGTCTAACAATGCTGGCTTGTTTAGCAGCTTAGCCAGTTTACGCTTTAATTTGCGCTGCCATTTTGCATAATGTTGCATCTCATTTAGGTACGGTGCTGGGCTAAACCCTACCAGCACTGCACTAGATTGAGATGCCATAATAAAACTGGCTATGCTGTCGTCATAATCGCCATCAATCAACCAAATATCGACTTGAACGCCATATAACTTACTCTTATCTTGCAACTGTTGCCGCGATAAGCAATCGATTAGCATAAATCCTAAACTGCGTACGGTATCAGTGAAAGCCAAACGCTGATGTTGATGTTCTGCAATTACTAGTACTCTGATGTCTTTGTTATCTTTATCAATAACATTGGACATATAGGTTTTATCCATCATGACTCAAGCTTATCTTTTGACCAAGTAACATCTGCATTCTATTTAGTAATTCAGTTTCTTGGAAGGGTTTACCCATATAATCGTTTACCCCAATATCTAATGCGCGTTCGCGATGTTTTTCACCAGTACGTGACGTTATCATAATGATTGGAATATCTCGTAAGCGCTTATCGAACCTTACTTGTGTTGCCACTTCAAAACCATCCATACGTGGCATTTCTATATCCAATAAGATCAAGTCAGGTATGGTCTCTTGTAAAATCTCAATGGCATCAACACCATCTTTTGCAAGAGCTACATTGATACCTTGACGCTCAAGTAAACGTGACGTGACTTTTCGAACCGTCACAGAGTCATCAACTACAAGCACAGTCACTTGTGTTTCCACTCCACTACGTTCAGGCTTTGGTATTTGAACCATGTTTTGCGTCGATGCATTACGCATTAGCGCGATAAGGTCTAAGATCAACATAACCGATCCATCACCCATAATAGTCGCAGCCGAAATACCTGCCAAATGTGATAACTGACGACCAAGTGGCTTTAACACCACTTCAATACGAGAGCCTGCAATTTGGTCCACTTGCAGGGCCATTTTTTGACCAGCACGGTTTTTAATGACGATAAGCGGTAAGCTAGTATTGGTACTGACCATCAGCTCATTCAGCTTACTACCAGATAAGATTTCATTTAGGTAACGGACTCGGTAATCCTCATCTTCGATATGTAAAGTGGTAGCACCAGATGCATAATAATCATATAGCCTTTCTGGATTGACTCGTATTACTCGCTCAATCTGTACCAAAGGTATGGCGTAGTAACGATCCGCTGCACGTACTACCAAAGCATCAGATACCGCCACTGTTAATGGTAAACGGATGGTAAAGCGCGATCCTTTACCTTCCTCAGATGTGACGGTTACCATACCGCCTAACTGACGAATTTCACTGATAACCACATCCATTCCTACCCCGCGTCCTGAGATTTGGGTGACTTGCTGGGTAGTCGTAAGACCGGCATTAAAAATATACTGAATAATGTCTAAATCAGTCAGACTGTTATCGCTTGCATCGATAAGCCCTTGAGCAATTGCTTTATTTCTGACTGCCTCAACATTGATACCGCGACCGTCATCACTAAGGTTGATGACAACTTCACTGCCTTCACGTAGGACTTCTAAAGTGATATGACCGCTACGGTTTTTACCAGCTGTTAGACGAGTTTGAACATTTTCAATACCGTGATCGACTGCGTTACGCAACATATGCTCTAATGGCGAGGTAATGCGCTCTAGAATGGTTCTATCCATTTCGTCATCAGCATTGATAATTGTCAATTCTACCGACTTATTAAGCTCATTAGCAGTTTGACGTACAATACGCTCAAGACGCGGTGTCACACGTGTGAATGGCACCATACGCGAATTCATTAAGCCATCTTGCAGTTCAGTTTGGGTACGCGATAGTTGCAGCAGCAAACCCTCACTATCACGTGTCTTTTCTAACATAGTGCTGTTGATTTCGATCAAATCAGAAGCGGACTCTGTGAGCGATTTAGATAGCTGATTTAATGAAGAGTACTGATCCATCTCTAATGGGTCAAAGTCCTCGTTATTCACCAATTCATCATCATCAATTTGCGATAAGATTTGCGCTTCAAGCTCAATCTCCATTCGGCGTAGCTGATCCGCTAAGCGTTGAACGGTAGTGCCCATTTCTTCAATACTATTGGTTAAGCTACTTATACCCATATCAATACGTGCACGGTTGATTGCAGACTCACCCGATAGGTTAATCATATGTTCAACCAAACCACCAGAGATACGAATCATCTCGTTACTACTGGTGCTTTGCTCTTGCTCTGCAAAGCTACCTGCCATAGATGGCATCTCTTTTAAATTTTCGACTACCCGACCTGACTGTTGTAGCATTTTGGCTGCTAAAATCGTACTACGCTGAGCTTGCAACGTTTCATTAGGAATATGTTTTAAGTCATCAGGGTTTTTACTAAACTGCTTTAGCGCCAAGATTAATGCGTTGGGTGTTGATGGATTGACCTGCTGTTTTAGGATAAACACCGCATCAGCCAACCAATCATGACAGTCTGTTAGCAGCTGTGAGATCATTTTGGTCGCAGGCTTTCGCAGAATAGCCAACTCTTCGTATACTGTCTCCATCTCATGCGCAAGATCAGCAATACCATTCGCCGCCACCATACGTGCGCCGCCTTTAATGGTGTGCAGATCTCGTTGCAGTGCTTGCAATGCTGCCACGTCACTGACGTTGCCTAAAAACAGCTGCAAATACTTGTTACTACTAACAACTATCTCATCTGCTTCTTCTAAAAAGACTTCTAAAATATCAGGATCCGGTAGACCATCTGTCCAAGACTCAGCAATGATGCTATCCAAACTGGCGGTATCAGAAGCTTGCTCGCTCTCTTGATGACTGTCTTGCGTCTCATTTGAATCATTATTATGGTTTTGGAGCGCTGGTAAAACCAAAGTAATAACTCTTGGTAGCTGATCGCTGCGTTCAAATTCTTGCAACTGCTCAATAAGATCATCAGCAAAAAATGCTTCTTGGTAGCGCACAACATAATCAATCTGTAAAGACAGAGTATCTTGTACCATTTGCATAATGGTCAGCCACTGCGCTGTTGGGTGCAATCGTTGTTCAACAAACGCTTCATAAATACTTTCAGCCTCGTGCGTCAGGTCGCCGATACTACGGATACCTGCCATGCGCGCACCACCTTTGATGGTGTGCAGATGACGCTGTAGTACTTTTAACGCTGCCATATTGCCACTATCAGCACGCCACTTGCTAAAGGACTGAGCGATAGCACTATCAAGCTCTTGTGCTTCTTCTAAAAATATCTCCAACAACTCAATATCGGTATCGATTGCTTCAAGTTGTAAGGTATTGGCCTGTATGCTTTTTACCGTCGTTGACTCATCACCCTCGGCCTCTTCTGTTTCCTGATATACTATTAGATTATCATCTGAAACATTTGAGCTGCTTCCAATATCTGCTGTACCAATTGCAGATAAGTCGTCTAGTACTTGCTGATCCACTTTTAAAGACATGCTACCTGCCAAAGCATCGAACAAGCCCACTAACTGGCGGTGACCTGCAAACAATACTGTCTGTATTTTTGCGTCGTAAGCTACTTCAATATTGCTATTAAGATAGCTATACGCTGAGTTTAAAGCTGCTAATAACGAGGTAAATTTTGGCGACTCTTTAGTCTGGCCTGCCAACTGATTGATTTGTTCAACTTGTTTTTGAACATAGTTTTGGACATGTTCAATACGGCCATCGTTTAATGCTTCACCCAGCTCCCATTCAGCATTTAATAGGGTATCAACGTCTGTTTCTAGTAGCTTCGCCACGCTTAGTTTATTGTCTGCTGATGTATGCGCTGCATTGGATTCATTCAGTATTTTTTGCAAAGACATAAGGTCTTCTTCATTATGTAGACTCTCATCAGTTAAATCTTGCTCCAAACTTTGCTGATAGGCGTCCAGGTACCCTTCAATTAATCTCACTGATTGCGCTAACGCTTGTAAGTGATGATCACTCATCGGTGTATCATTATTTTGTAGTTGCTCTAGGCTATGCTCTATAGTTGCACTAATTTCACTAATTGAGATGAGTGCACTAGAGCCAGAAGCTGCTCGCAAAGTATGGAAGGCGCGTACAATCTCATCAGTGACTTCAATGTGTTCAGCGCCATCATGAGCTTTGACAAACTTATTGATGTCCTGTAATAGTGAATGCGCCTCTTCAACGAAGATTTTGTAAAAAGTTTGTTCTTCAGCACTTTGCGGTGTTATTACCACTGGTGCGTCTGCCATCATCTCATTGATAGAATGAATGGTCTCTAGCATGTTGTCGCTACTGTCGTCTCCATGCTTTTTATCATCATCATCAGCGAATTTACTATCATACATACCAATATTATTTTGGTTGTCTAAACTGTTTTTGTTATCTAAGGACCATACTTTACGTAGGCTAACATAACTAAATTTATCGCCCTGCTTTTTACTATACGCATTAGCACAGGCGACCCATAAGGGTACTACCGCTGGGTAGTCCGCATCGTGACCCTCGCTATTACTAGCAAATATTTTCACTAAATCTGGGTAAGTGGCTAGGACATCAGCTACCAGTTGTACGATATCTGCAGACACTATAATAGTATGGTCTAAGATACGATTAAGCATATCTTCGACAGCCCAAGCAAGCTCACCTGTATAGTAAGCGCCAACCATACGTCCTGAACCTTTCAAAGTATGAAAACCTCGACGTATTTCTTTTAGTCCCGTTAAGTCAGAAGGCGCTAGACGCCATTGCTCATATTTTGGTGTAATTTCATCCAATACCTCTTCTGCTTCTTCGATAAAGATCTCTTTAATTTCTGGATCACTATCTTGAGCATCAACAGGTAATTGTTGAGCTTGTTGTATAAAAGGTTCAAGCACGATAGGAATGTTTGGTTTGTTTGTTTGAGGATTGTTTGTTTGAGCATTGTTTGTTTGGGCAGCGCTGTCCAATATAGCGTCTTGGGACTTGGAAGTAGAGTTAGTTGCTGCAGTGTTATGTTGGCCTACCATGTTTTGCGCGTCAGTTGGCGCGACCTGAATCTCTTTTGAATACTCAGATGTCAATAAACCTGACTCTACAGATGTATCCAAACCAGCCAATAATGACTTTCCTGCTAGTAGGTTGTTACTTTGCAAAATAGTAATAGCAGGATCGATACTAGGCTCTTGTAATGCTGCAAAATCTGCGACCAGCACTGATAGATGCGTAGTTGTTTGAGTCACTAACGTGACCACGTCTTCTGTGACGGCTAACGTCTTATCTAAAACTCGGTTTAATAGATTCTCAATTGCCCATGCCATCTCACCAACAGTAAAGGCCCCTACCATACGTCCCGATCCTTTCAACGTATGAAAACCGCGGCGCACTTCGGTCAATGGTGACAAATCTTGAATATCTTGCTGCCAGATAGGTAAAAAGTCTTTTAAATCAGTAAGTACATCGTCTGCTTCTTCGATAAAAATATCGCGAATCTCTTCATCTATATCAAAATTATCAGGTTTTACTTGCGTACGTGCAGCTTGTAGCTCTTTGCTGTCTCGACTGGTAGCATCTACTTTTTTTGCAGCGCTTACTTGGACACCAGCATCATCATCTAATACGTTTTTATTTAACGCCTCGTCAGTAGGCACGATCTCACCACTGTCGTCATAGCGAACAACATCGGATAACATTGTCTCATTTGCTATAAAAGCAGGCACTACTTTATCAGGCGCTGCTATCAATGCATCTACCAATCTTTGCGCCTGCTCTATATGCTCATTGGCTTGCTGCAATAAAGAACGATCAAATACTTGCTGGACTAAATAATCTAGCAATAGCTCAAGCGCTGTCACACTCTCCGCTAAAGATTGCGTTAGATTCCAGCTGATATTTTTTACTTTGTGGGTTTCTAATTTAGCAAACACTTTTGCAAGCTTGTCACTAACTGTCTGTACTGACGTCAAACCCATCTCTTCAAAAGCATTACCGATCTCATCAAAAGCAGTGGCTGTTGGCAAAAGGTAGGTTTGTTGCTGATACACATAATCGTTAAAATTATGTTTTAGGTCTTCAACTGCAATACGTAGCTGGCGTAAATTATCATTGGTAAAGGTGGTAGGATTTAGGGCATTCTCATCAATAGCGGTATCATCGGAAGCAGCTAAAGTCACAAAAGACGCTTTATCGCCAATTTTGGTATGAATAGACTGTTCAGTGTTGTAAATGGCACTATATAACTCTTCAAGCTGACGTTCAATCTGCTCACTTACTTCTGCAAATGACGACTCTGATATCATGTTATTGTCAATGTCGAGCAAGATTTGTGTTACTTGTGCTTCGTAGCGAGACCAACCACGACATTCAAGCTGTCTTTGGAGTTGCTGCAAAGGAGCTATAACTGTTTGTGGGTTATTGAGACCTAAAATTATAGACTCAAGCTCAACCAATATACGTGGTAAAAAACGTAATGTAGATTCGGTCGATTTTAATAAATGACTCAATAAACCGTGTGTCTGTTGATCAATATTCTCAAGACCGCTTATTTGTATATAGATATCAGCTATTAAACCTTCGATATCTTCATGAGCTATTTGTTTATTCTCATTTGTTTTAGCAGTTATTAGATTAGAATCTATACTACTGCTTGATGAGTTATTTGGCTGCTTACTTACATCGATAGCCTGCTGATACCGGCTAGCTAAGACCTCGTCTAACTGTGATAGTAGCTGCGCATAGATAGCTGGTAGTGGTAATGAATTGTCTGCTAGGTTACTCAACCAAAGCTCTGTTAGAAACCATAAACGCTGTTGAGCGTCGGCATTATTTGTATGCTGTAAGCTGACAGCTTGCCATAAATAGTGACTAACCTTTTTTAAGCTCAGTAGGACAGTTGCATCATTGTTATTGATGACCAACAACTGCTGGACTTGTTGACGCCATACCAGTAACAACTGTTTATATTGCTCAGGTAATAGGGGTGATAAAAAAGAGCCACTCGTCTTTGTAGCGTTGGGTATTACTACATCAATTGTTTGGGTGGAAAAGTTATAATCGTCATCAGCTAAGGTGTCTTTTAACGATAAATTATTATCTGTTGCTACATCTTGCTGCGGTAACAGATGTATAAGTTTATTAATCGTTCTATCAATAAGCGCACTTCGATAACTTCCCGTATGAACATATTGAGTCAGCTCATATTGCAACAATTGATGAGCAAATCGCCCTACCCGGAAATACTGAGCAGTTAATAGTGTACCATCACTCTTACTATAGGCTAATAAGCTAAGCTTTGTAGCCAAAGTAGCCAGTTGGGGCAAGTTAGCCATTATTAATGCACCACTGATCTCGTGGTAATCTCTTCCTATACGCTTAAAATCAGGATAAGTATCTAACTGCCAGTCCTCAGACACTAGTGATAACTGCTGATCAAAAAGTGGGAGAAGCCATTCTAGCGTCACCATTTCATTTGGCTGGTTTTTCATAGGATTATCCTAACTCGTTTAGGCACTAATTTTTTGCCATGCATTAACCTGTGGATGGGCAATGCGGCGCATATTTGAAGGTCGCCAAAACAGCGCCTCTCCTGGAGCCAATATGATATAACCGCCTATCGCACACTGTGCAGACAGTCTTGTCAAAATATCGCGCTGATCAAACTGTCGAAAATATATCAACACGTTCTGACATACAATCACTTGCTGCAGATGCAAGGTCGCTAGACCCTGAGTAAAAATGTTGTGCCAGATAAAACTGACTTGTTCATGCAACTCTGGCACTACTCGCCAATATACTGAATTTTCGTTTTGGTCGGTAGCGGCTAATGGTTGCGTAAAGTGCTGATACTCTGACGGAATAAGTCGTCGTTGTCGCTGATCATATTGTCCTTTACGTGCCTTAGTGAGCGCTTTTTGACTAACATCTGAGCCCAATAACACATAATTTGAGGTGTTTTTTGCAGCTAGACTCATCGCCAACGACCACACTTCTTGGCCTGTAGCACAGCCGACGCTCCATATACGAAAGAGCCTTGTACTACTACCGTTACTACTACTAATGCTATCGTTAGCATAGTCTTCAATAATATTTTGTGATAGCCGAGCACTGTACTGACTTGCCAGCGATGTTATAAACGCTATTGAAGGTTCGTGCCGAAAAAAACGACTTTCAGGAATAAGTACGGTATCAAGTAACTGCTGGTTCAGTTTGTTATCTTTTTTTATAGCTTCCCAAAGCTCTGCTACAGACATTTCATTTTCTGTGGCAGTGGTTTCAATCGCATTCAACAACCACTGAGACTGCTCACTTGGCAAGACAAAACCAATTTCTTGTTCTATATAGCGTTGCCACTGAACAACTGCAATTGGCCTGTCTTTTAAGCGAAAAAGGGTCGGCTCATTTATTTTTAGATGGTTGCGTCTCAAATGATTGAGCTTAAACTTACTGGATCTTAAGCCATTTACCTTGTGTATATCCGTACCCACGTTAGATGTATTAAATGACATTTTTTATCTACGCCATAGCGGAAGTATGATCTTGAAAGTCTTCTTCGTAATCATGCAACTGCTCATCATCATCAGATAATTTAAAGCCTGTTACTGACTCTTGAAGCGCTGCTGCCATTTCGCTCAACTCACCAACTGAACGCGCAGTTGCCATTGTTCCTGATGAGGTTTGCGACGTAATATCTTGAATAATATTCATCGCATTAGAAATATGACCGGCAGACTCTGCCTGTTGCTGCGCCGCATTTGAGATGTTTTGAATCAAATCAGCCAACGTATTAGAAACGCTTTGCACTTCTTCTAGCGCCTCTCCAGCGTCTTTTGCTAAACGTGCCCCGCGTACAACTTCTGAAGTCGTTGTTTCCATTGACATAACTGCTTCACTAGTATCTGCCTGAATGGTCTTAACCAAGGTTTCAATCTGCTTGGTGGCATTTGCTGAACGCTCTGCTAGACGCTGAACTTCATCAGCAACTACCGCAAAACCACGACCAGCGTCGCCCGCCATGGATGCCTGAATAGCAGCGTTCAATGCCAAAACGTTGGTCTGATCTGCAATGTCATTGATAAGGCTTACAATATCACCAATCTCTTGTGATGATTCACCCAGACGTTTGATACGTTTTGAGGTTTCTTGAATCTGATCACGAATTACGTTCATACCTTCGATAGAGCGCTGTACCACGTCGCCCCCATTATGGGCAATGGCAACTGAGCGCTGTGCAACTGATGCAGATTCGGTCGCATTGGTTGATACTTGATCAATCGATATTGCCATCTCATTAATCGCAGCAGAGACACTAGCAATCTCTTGCGCCTGATGCTCAGAAGCTTCGGCAAGTTCAACGGCATTCATCTGGGTCTGTTCAGAAGATTGAGAGACTTTTTCAGCGGTGCTGTTAATAACCAATACCAGCTGACGCAATTGGTCAATGGCGAAGTTTACTGAGTCAGCAATCGCACCAGTAAAATCTTCAGACACCGTTGCATTAACAGTCAAATCACCTTCCGCTAAGTCACCTAGCTCATCAAGCAAACGTAAAATAGCCATCTGGTTACGTTCGTTTTCTTCTTGAATTTGGCGTGCACGCTCAGATTCAGTTTCTGCTTCTTGCCGACGACGTAGGGTTTCTTTTTCAATCAATACTCGCTCAGTACCACCTTGTTGTTTTAATAGTTGGGAGAGCGCGTATATAACACCAAGCAAACCTAGTAAGAATATAAGCGCAGGCCACATCACACCAGTACGTGTCAAGATATCACGATCTATACTAGCCAACTGTGCTTGAGTATTAGTAGCAAGCTCGCCTAGAGCACGCGCGTTCTCGCGAGACTCGATAGCAGGACTATTTAATGAAGCAAGCTCTTGTACCACAGGGGCAACAGCAGTATTAAAGGTTTCAGATATACTTTGTAAGGCGGGTAACGACTCACCATAGTTTTGCTGTTGTACGTCTAACGTTTGAGCAAATAGTTCTGCTTGCTCTGCAAATTCTGCTGGCGTACCATCAATACTACGAGTCAGCTTATCCATCTCAGTATGCAAACGCTCAGCGCGTAAGCTCTGAGTCTGCATATCACTGATGGCTGCAACAGGTATGTTGGCTGCGACCGCCTGTTCTATAACTTGACTATAGTCGCTTTGCATCTGTTTAGTAGCCGTAGCGACGTTATCTTTTATGTCTTGTAGTGCATTGACATCGTTGCGATGATTGAGGACGTAATCAATCTTCTCTTTATTGGCTTGCCATTCGGTCTTAAGCTCACCAAAGACCGCTCTATGATCAGTGGCGTTTTGTTGAGCTGAGATTAATGCTACTTGATAACGTTGCACATTATTTTGTAAGGCGTCATAAGCATTAGCGCTTACATCAGCGTCACGCGAAAAAGTGGCATCATTAACGTTTTTTACAATGTTAGCTGCACTGACTTCTAACTGATTGACGTTACTTAAGTAGTTACTTACTGTCGATAGCGTATTAATAAGCAGAATCAAACAAGCCACACTTGCTAAGGTGAAAATCCCTAATAGAATCTTCCATATATTATTGTTAGGGCCTGATGTTTGTTGATTGCTACCAGTCGTAAGGTTTTCTATAACATCACTCATTGCGCTCGTTCCTTTCAAACAGTCGTTTAAGTCATATCGTGACTGACGTTGTTAATGATCATCGTCCAATGATAGTTTCTAGCGATCATTGGCAAAATTTCTATTAATAAAATCTTTTGTAATGCTGACATATCATCTTTAATGTCAGTCTTTATAACTTTTATGCTCTTGCCTAAGTTCTACAAACTTAGTGGCAGATATTGAGTGGTTACGATTACCTACAAATACTGATTTATATCGCAGCATCAATATAGTCTAAATCTCGTGCTAGCATACTCGGCATAAAAATATACCAGTCTTGACTATCTTTGGAGAACTTGCCATGGTTATAAGCTGCAAATGGCGAGTCACTATCAATGGCTTCAGCGCGATATTGATCACGAGTAAACTGTTCGATACCAATGACTCTATCAACCAATAAACCTGAAAACACTGAGCTATGATCGATAACTATTACCTTACGATGGCTTCTCTGCTGCTGACTAGGAATTTGCAAGAATTGCGCCAAGTCAGTGATTGGTAGCAGGCGTCCTCGGACGTTGGCAATGCCAAGCATCCAAGGCTTTACTAATGGCATACTGGTATATTCAGGCATAGCTAACACCTCAGACACCTCTCCCATGGGCGCAACCAGACGCTGACCACCGATTTCAAAGACTATGCCACGCCAATCATACACCTGCCCGCCTTGACGACCACTACTACGGGCACGGGCAAGATCAGCTAAGCGTAGAAGCTCGATAAATCCTTTGGAAGCCACAACTTACTCCGTTACTGTACGGATAATACGTACAAGCTCATTTTCGTCGACTGGCTTGACTAGGTACTCTCTAGCCCCCTGACGTTTGCCCCATACCCGATCAGTCTCCTGGTTTTTAGTGCTTACGATTACGACAGGGATATGAGCCGTTGTCTTACCACGGGTAATTTTGCGAGTTGCTTGAAAACCATTCATTTCAGGCATCACCACATCCATTAACACCACATCTGGCAAATATTCAGCAGCCATTGAGCAGCCTTTTTCGCCATTACTGGCTTCTAGTATTTGAAAGTTGTTCTTCGTTAGAATGTCGCGAAATTTTGCCATTTCAGATGGCGAATCGTCTATGACCAACACAGTTGTCATGGTTATTCCTTTTATTGTCGTTTTTATCCATTTGGATAAATTATCAAAGCCATTAAGTAATGCGTTCAGTGAGGTATTGCCTCTTTTTCAAAACATCTGAATAAGCGATCACTCGTTGTTGGCTATCATTGGTCGTTACATATTTAGGTTCGATATCTTTTAAAATGTGTCGATATATAAGCTAGGTACGGTACTGGTTAATAGTCTCAAACAGCTCATCTTTACTAAATGGCTTGGTGAGATACTCATCAGAACCCACAATGCGTCCTCGCGCCTTATCAAACAGTCCATCTTTAGAAGACAGCATAATGACGGGGGTACTTGCATAGTCAGAGTTGTTTTTTATCAGGGCGCAGGTCTGATAACCGTCAAGACGTGGCATCATAATATCAACAAAAATGATGTCAGGATTATTGTCAACAATCTTTGCAAGTGCATCGAAACCATCAATTGCAGTGACGACTTCACAGCCAGCTTTTTGTAGTAAAGTCTCAGCGGTACGACGAATGGTTTTTGAGTCATCAATGACCATGACCTTTAACCCTTCAAAATTATTTTCCATTATTACTTTCCTATGAATAGATATTTATTCTTGACATGGTTGCTACTTACTGTTTGACAAACCCTTACAAAACAAGAGTTTCATTAAGCAGTCTCAGTAATTTTTCGACCAATATTTAAGTCTGTTTTGTAACTATATTGTATAAACAAAATACCTTAGGCCCGTTTTGTCATAGTTCACTCAAACTTTTAATGGCTCAGACCACGCATACAACAATTGGGATAATTGATATGATCGCTCTGTTTTGCCTTACATTGCCCGCATCACTCTATGATTCTGTCTCATAGACGTCATTAATAACTGTTATCTAGATAGATACTAGTTATCGCACCTTTCATTCTTTATCTATATAATAAAATGACGTTCACCATAATGATTAATGACGATGCGTATAAGACTTTCTAACAACTGCAAGAACTGTGCCTTCTTGTTAAGTAGCTTACTTATAATTGCCTGCCAGCCTCCAGCACCTGTAGACAATCAACCGCTTAACGAAAAAGATGTACAGGCAGACTCTCCTATTATCGCTAGTGCCGATAGCGTCACTATGGCGTCTGATTATATTTTGAATATCAAACCCTCTCGCTATCAGCCAAGTCTTGGCTTGCAAGGAGTAATCGAACCTACTAAGCAGTCACGTTTTGTCGCAGTGCATGACATCATTGTGCAAAAAGTATTGGTTTCAGAGGGGCAATGGATAGAGGAAGGTACCCCACTACTAATAGTAAAGCGTCAAGTGTCTGTTGATAAAGTCAGTGCAACTTCTGCAGCTACTGAAGACGTTGAACAAAAAGAAAAGAGTGTTGCTAGCAAAGTGAAACCCGCTACTAACATGCCAAAAGAAGGAGCTACAGATAGTAATGATGAAGAATCGAATAATAATGTAGCGTCGATAGAGAAAGTCTTGACCAATCGTGATGTAACAGATGACAAGGTAGATAGCAGTATAGATAATAAAAAATCTAACAATGACCAAGATACAGCCACTGTAGAGCAAACCATACCGACCAATTTATCAGCACAGTCTATTGTAGTACGAGCAAGCTTTTCTGGACGTATTGATAAATTACACGTAAAAAATACTCAACCAGTTACTGCTCGCACGCCTTTATTACGTTTAAGCGATGATAAAAACTTGCAGTTTATTGCCACGCTTCCTTTAAAAATGAAACCGCAACTGTCAGTTGGACAAACTGTAAATTTTACAGCCGAGAATTCATCAGAGAAGTTTGTTGGACAGATTGGAAAGTTAGCCATAAGTAATCAGCCTGGCAAGCTACAGGTTTATGTTCATGTCGTCAAAAACGAAGCCAGTCGGGATAAGCTCAGACCTGATATGCTCGTTTCTGGACGGGTTGATTATGGACAGATAGAAGTCGGTACCATTGTGCCTGAATATGGTATCCATGATGCTGATCTGTCGGTACTAAAAAAGCCCCCTTATCAGTCGCTTATGCCAATCACTGCTAACGTTTGGATAATCAAGCAAGATCAACGCTTAACTCGCTTGTCAGTAGAAGTAATCAAATATGATCCCAGCACTGAACAATATCTGGTTGCTGGTATTAGTAATGATAGCCTTATTTGCTTAGCAGATTTGCCCATAGAGTCAGTAGGCAAAAAGGTAATTGTTTCATAATGTTGTTCCATCTAATACTCAAACTTCACTTTAGAATTTTCAGAACAAAATATCATTCATTTTATCTGTTTTTTACGTTGTACTCTTATTTAGGCTGACTAAAATAGCGACCTCATAAAATATATTAGCGATGTCGCGAGTTACATTGTGTAGAAATATTAACAAAGCGCATCTTGTGTGGTAAGGCCTAAGTTAGGCAAAATAGACCCAGTAACATTTGTATTGCTCGTTTTTCTGTTGCTATGGATACGATATAGTACTATGTATCTTAGAAAACTCAGAAAAATAACCATGACGACTAAAACAACAATTATTGAATAATAGCCATTACTAAAGGACAGCTCATGAGTAAACAGATCCTATTAATTGAAGACGATCCAGATTTGGCTGAATTGATCAGCGATTACCTGACAATGAACTATTACGATGTTCATCATGCAGGGCTAGGTCAAGAAGGTTTGGATATTTTAGACACTAAAGAGCGTGACATTGATCTGGTCGTACTAGATTTGATGCTACCTGATATGGATGGTATGCAGGTTTGTCAAAAGATACGTGGCAACAAAAACAACATGACTAATAAAGTGCCCATCATTATGTTGACTGCGAAAGGGGATACAACTGATCGGGTGCTGGGTCTCGAGATGGGTGCTGATGACTATATCGCCAAACCCTTTGAACCGCGAGAATTACTAGCCCGCATACGTGCTGTGGTTCGTCGTCATGAGCAGCCTAACCAAGCAGACAGTCAGTCTGATAGTTTAACTTTTGGGCGTTTGAGCGTGTTTCCTGATAGTCATGAAGTGACCATTGATGAGCAGCCAGTACGTCTAACCACTCATCAGTTCCAACTATTACATTACTTTGCAACTCATTCTGGTAAAGTGCTCAATCGTGAGCAGTTATGGCAGGCAATGCCAAACGATGATAGCTCTGATAACATTGACCGCGCAATTGATGTACATATTTCACGCTTACGTGCCTTAATTGAAGACAATCCGCGTCAGCCAAAACGCATTATTACTGTGCGCGGTGTTGGTTATCAATTTGCAACTGATCAAGTTTGACGATTTATCTGATGCGTCAAATCGGTTTGAATAAATTATTGAAGTAATGACCAAATAAAAATAGCCATCACGTCAACCGCGATGGCTATTTGTTAGTCATTGATATGAGCATTCGTTAATAGAGAGCATATAATGCAGCAGTTGGGTTTTCGCTCCGTATTTGCCAAACTATTTGCTAGTGTGATGCTGGCACTTGTTTTGTTCGCAGTCGCTATGGTGTTATTGACACAGCTCGTTCATGATAAAAATGCTGGTATTCGCTCTGAGGTGGTGGCAACTCAAATACTTGGACAAATTGATCCTTTTTTGCATGAACTAAATACGGCCGTTAGTAAGAATAACCGTTTGCAATCGCGTTTTATGTTAGCCGTGGTCAAAAAAAGCTTTGATATCTTTGATGAATCACTGCAAGCTAAAATGGGACTGTATGACAGTAAAGGTCGTCTGCTCATGCAAACCGACAACAGTGATCTGCCCTTAGAGCTACCTGCAACGCCTTCGTTATTAACCATTATATTCCCCTCTTTTTCAGAAACGCCTCCTACTCAACAAGCTCAGGTCTATAGTAGTACAGGCTATACATTGCTGTATGAGTCACGACTATCGCCCAAAAAACCAGCTTTATCTGCGGCGCTAAACTTGTTCACCGGCACCCTACTCTTACTTATGATTATGGCAGGCGTACTATGGTGGATTGCACGTTCAATGACATGGCGTATCAATCACATGAGTCAGCAGATGAGTCAACTTGGTGACGGTGACTTTACTGTACGTGTCAATAGTCGTGGTAATGATGAAATTGCTTTTCTTGCTCGTGGATTCAACCAAGCAGCGCAAAAAATCGAACACCTAATTGATGCCAATAATTTGTTGTTGGCCCATGCATCACATGAGCTACGCACACCCATTACCCGTATTCGTCTGCAGATAGAGATGATGGATATGTTGGCAGGTTCGATGCCAAGCGATACAAAGGCAAAGTTTGATAAACGTGCCCAAGCGATCAATCGTGATTTATCAGGGCTTAACGATTTGGTGGAAAGTATCTTGTTAGTGAGTCGACTTGATGCAGGTCATGCGATGCAGCAGGTTGAACGTGTGGACTTATATGACTTAGTGAATCAAGAGCGTCAGCATTATCCAGAAGCAACATTGATTGGCGAACATATTGTAATCGATGGCCAACCGCCGATGTTGACTCATCTTATTCGCAACCTACTAAATAACGCTATGTTGCATGGTGTTCCTCCAGTAACTGTTTTGTTATATGGCGCACAAACCCTTGCAGAAGCAGATACCCTACCTGAATATTTGTTAGATTCGCTCGTATGTAGTAGCTTTGCTGACTATGGTCATTCAAACTATGGCCACCCAACTTATGACAAACCTATCGATATAATAGAACAGTCTAAAGACGATCAAGAAGACAGCCCTACCTCTATCCAGTATGTTGAACAGACCTCATCCGATGCATCAGAACAGCCTGACATCATACCAGCACCGGTTATTTTTAAAAATGGCGAAACGCTTGTTAGTCATGATGAAGAAAACGATAAAAACAGTCACGATCATAATGAGACCGATCAGTTAAGAGACATATCTGATAATAACTATAATAACCAGGGTCAAAAACAGACAGCGGATATCCTAGCTTCCAATGACAATAGTAAGACACTTCGTAATGACCACTATAAACTTGCTTCTGATTTAACCAATAGAATCAAAAAAGTCGTTTGGAATATCGTCCCAGAATCGCAAGAACAACATCTAAAGACTGGCGAGCTGAGTGATGCTCTAGTCAAACCTGTCACTCACAAGCGAGTAATTGAAAAGGCAAATACTGCTGACCATAAAGACAATTCAACCAAAGACAGTAATGCTAGCAACAGCAACGTTAATAGCGATGGCAATAACACACCACGTAAAGAAAGCCTATTTAAGAAACATCTTAAAAAAGTCAAATCTGAAGATGCACGCCCTTTACCAAAATATGCAGTACTTGCAGTCATTGATGAAGGTACTGGTATCCCAAAAGACAAGCGCGAAGAAATCTTTAGCCCGTTTGTGCGCTTACAGCAAAAAAACAAAGGTTCGGGTCTAGGTTTATCACTGGTATCACAAATCGTCACGGCTCATCAAGGCCAAATAATTACTGATACTATTAATGGACATACCAGGTTTTTGGTTGTCATTCCAGTCAAGCATAATCCACATAAAAATCACGATAACCGTGATTAGGTATGGCCAATCTAGTTATTGATATAAGCTAAACAATTCTGTTTTTCGACCTAATACTTGTTTGTATCTATCCACTACTGTATCTCAAGACTCTATGAATATCCTTTATACGTCGAGTACTGCATAAGGCTAATATCCATATCGTTATAAGCGGTTCTCGAATGTTCATATCCAAAACGTCTAGAAATATGCTATATTACTGCCCCTTATCATATAGCCATTGATATAGATTTGACGCTATCATCTTGCAATAGTATATCGACATTATCACCGCTACCTTATTTACTAAACTTCGAGCATTCCATGAGCGATATGATCGTCCTAAATGACGTGACCAAAAGCTTTTTAAGCGACCGATCCATAAAAGACAAAGATGGTAAGCCGCATTGGTTTACTGCGGTTGAACCGACGTCCCTGTCTGTTCGACAAGGTGAAATCTTTGGTTTGATGGGCTATTCAGGTGCTGGTAAATCTACCTTATTACGATTAATCAATATGCTTGAGCGTCCTGATGGCGGTCAAGTCATCATTGATGGTACTGACTTGACGACGTTGTCCGCCAGTGACCTACGTGTTGCGCGTCACAATATTGGTATGATTTTCCAGCAGTTCAATTTGATGGCCAATCGCACCGTCTTTGACAATGTGGCGTTTAACTTAACAGTGTCAGGTTATCCTAGTCGCGATGTACGCAAACGTGTCATGGATTGTCTTGAGATTGTGGATCTAACTGATCGTGCAGGTCATTATCCTGCACAGCTTTCAGGTGGACAAAAGCAGCGTGTCGGTATCGCACGCGCGATTGCCCCAAGTCCAAAGGTTTTGTTAGCAGATGAGCCGACCAGTGCGCTTGACCCTGCAACGACTCGCAGTTTGCTGACCTGTTTGCGTGATATCAATGACCAGCTTGGCGTAACCATCGTGATTGTCACTCATGAGATGAGCGTGATTCGTAGACTCTGTGATCGAGCAGCACTACTTCATCAAGGAAAATTGCTTGAAGTTGCAGCAGTAAAAGAAGGTCTGATTCAAGCAACCACTCCGATTGGCAAAGGCTTAGTCGTTGAAGATTAATGAGGTAAAATAAACAGATATGTTAACTGGTACTGAACTATCCGCCTCAGTAGATAAGCTGTATGCGCTGCGTAAAGAGATTTGGCAAGCATCGTTTGATACCTTTGTCATGCTTGGTATCTCGACCGCTGCTGCTGTTACGATTGGCGGGCTATTTGGGATATTCTTATTTTTGTCCAGCGATCGGCAGTTTTTACAGAATAAAGGATTGTATGCAATCTTAGGCGGTATCACCAACTTTATGCGTGCCTTCCCTTTTGTCATTTTGATGATTGCCATGAGTCCATTTACCAAGGCGATTGTCGGCACAGGTATTGGTCCTATTGCTGCCTCTTTGGTTCTAGCAATTGCCGGCTCGTTCTACTTTGCGCGTTTGGTCGAGCAAAATCTGCGTGAAGTACCACGTGGTATTATCGAGGCAACCGAATCGATGGGCGCACGTCCTTTTACGATCATTAAAGTATTGCTTAATGAGGCGCGATCAGGACTGGTGTTATCCGTCACTATTTTATGTATCAGCCTACTTTCTTATTCAGCGGCGGCTGGTATGATCGGTGGGGGCGGCCTTGGTGATCTGGCGATTCGTTATGGTTATTACCGTTATCAAACAGAAGTCATGATTTTTATTGTCATTATGCTATCAATCATGGTCATCTCAATTCAAGCTTTTGGTAATTGGCTGGCGACTCGCTTGGATAAACGCTAAACCACTTTGTAGAATACTTGACATTGTAGCCGACTAGGTTTAATTTGACCGTCATCCGATTTTTTGTAGAGGCAGCATTACTATCCATAATGTTGCTTTTTTAATGGTTACTTTATTATTTATTTGAGGAAATATTATGAAATTAACAGATATTAGCCGTCAGTTGGCGACTGCATTTGCCGCTGTTGGTGTATCAAGCCTAGTGTTGGTCGGTTGTAATAACTCATCTGCACCAGAAGCAAATAAAGAAGCGGTTACTGAGGGTTCAACAGCTCAAACTGCTGCTAGCGATATCGATCCTGAACACACTAAAATTGTCATCGGTACGACCGAAGGCGACTTTGCTGATATGGTACGTAATCAAGTTAAAGCCTCACTAGAAGAGCAAGGTTATGAAGTTGAGTTAGTACCTTTTACTGACTATGTACGCCCTAACCTTGCACTGGCTGAAGGTGATTTGGACATCAATATCTTCCAGCATAAGCCTTATCTTGATACCTTCAAAAAAGAAAATAACCTTGATTTGGTCGAAGTTTTCCAAGTACCAACCGCGCCGCTCGGTATCTATTCAGGCAAAAAAAGCACTCTTGATGATGTCTACAAAGGCATGAGCGTCTCTGCACCGAATGATCCAAGTAACTTTGCCCGTGCCTTGGTAATGATGGACGATCTGGGCTGGATCACACTAAAAGACAATATTGATCCATTGACTGCTTCAAAAACTGATATCGCTGATAACAGTAAGTATGACATCGACATCATTGAACTAGAAGCGGCTCAATTACCACGCGCTCGTGACGAAGTCGACTTTGCTGTTATCAATGGCAACTATGCAACAGATGCTGGTATTGAGCTAACCGAAGCGTTGTTCCAAGAGCCAAGCTTTGCTTATGTTAACTGGTCAGCGGTCAAATCTGCTGATGCTGGTAAAAAATGGGTTGAAGACGTCACCAACGCTTATAACTCAGAAGCCTTCAAAAAGTATGCTCATAATACTTTTCCAGGCTACAAATATCCAAAAATCTGGGGTGGTAACACTGCACCAGCTACCGAAACTACTGCAAGCACTGCTCCTGTAGAAGCAGAAGCAGCTCAGTAATCAAGAGCTTAATGGCTAAAAGTTTTAGACCATTAAATACTGCTAATTTGAATTAATTAACAGTGCTAATAAGACAAGTCGTAAACACAAAAATGCCCACTACTTATGAGTAATGGGCATTTTTTACGTTCTAAATTTTATATTTAGCTTTTGTACTAATCGTTAGATAGTGCTTCTAAACAAGTCCAGCTCAATATCATAACTAGGCTCAGGTTTTTTAAACAAGTACTTACCATTACGAATTGAGGCCAGTACATCCGCGCGTTGGCGCACCGCTTCAAATGGACTTGTCGCATCCAATACTAGGAAGTTTGCTGCCTTACCCACCTCAATACCGTACTCTTCTTCGATATTTAGAGTCTTAGCACCATTAAAAGTAATGAAGTCAAGACAGACGTCGAGCTGCGGTAATGACATGGTTTGTGCTAAATGAATACCATTATCCAAGATATTCATCATGTTACCGTTGCCCGCTGGATACCAAGGGTCGTTGATAGAATCTTGACCAAAAGAGATGTTGATACCATTTTCCCAAAATTCCTTCACTCGCGTTAAACCACGACGCTTGGGATAAGTATCTTGGCGACCTTGCAAATAAGCGTTCTCAGTAGGCAGCGCAATGAAGTTCATACCCGATTGCTCAAACAGTCCCATCATGCGAAACGCATAAGCATCGTCTGCGGAACCAAATGAACAAGTATGGCTAGCCGCCGTACGCGTACCGATACTTTCAATCATCACCAAAGCATTTAATAATTGAACGTGGCGACTCATTGGGTCATCGGTTTCATCACAATGCACGTCGATGAGCTTGTCATACTTCAGCGCAAGCTCAACCGTCTTACGCACAGAATCTTGACCGAACTCGTATGCCCATTCAAAATGTGGAATACCGCCGACGCAATCCGCGCCCATCTTTAGCGCTTCTTCTATTAGCCCAACAGCA
Source organism: Psychrobacter sp. 1U1 (assembly GCF_051847535.1). NCBI lineage: Bacteria > Pseudomonadati > Pseudomonadota > Gammaproteobacteria > Moraxellales > Moraxellaceae > Psychrobacter > Psychrobacter sp. 1U1. Next base: position 357,354 of record NZ_JBPYDD010000004.1, read on the forward strand.
CCTTTGTAGGCGTACATGCCCTCTTGCGGGAAAGCGACAATCTGAATAGTCACGTTGTCTTTTAACTCTTCGCGCAGCTCCAGCATCGCTTTGAGCCCAGTCAGATCAGGATCACAAACGTCAATATGGGTACGAATATATTGCACCCCTTTGGAGACTTCTTCTTGAATACCTTTTAGCATCCGCGATTTAGCATCTTCGAAAGTTTGCGTCTTTTTGACATCGTGCCAGCGAGCAATACCTTCGAACAAGGTACCTGAGGCGTTCTTTGCATCATCACCGCCGCCCGTATAAACATAATCAAGATGCAGATGTGAGTCCACATAAGGCGGTACCACCAAACAGCCCTTTAAATCAATCTCCTCCGTAGCGGCAGGCAAGCCTCTACCAATCTGCTCAATGATTCCGTCCTTGACTAAAATCTCATTAGCTTCGCTATTGCGATAGATATTTGCATTAGTAAATTTGATCATGACAAACTCCTGTTATTGACTAATAAGTGATTAAGAAATAGAAACTAAATACCTTCAAAATCGATATCGTACTGTACTATTGCAATGCTTTTTTAAAACATATAATGACGTTACAGCCTGTTTGCCCTTTGTAGAAAACCGTCACTTACTCTTTCACTTTTTTCTATTTTTTTCTATAGTAGCTGGGTTGCTTAGTCATTCTATCAGGCTAGGTTTTATAATTAATACTAGGATATAACGATTGTTAACTCAGGTTTAGAAGCTACTAACTCAGATCGTATCATGAATTATTTAAAAAGCTGTAAAACCACAAATAACACATAATAAGGATAATAATATGAGTACCAAAACTTATAAAATTCGTACCGCAGGCAAAGCCAATATTCCCGTATTAGGACTTGGTACCTGGCAATCAACAGGACAAGACTGTATTGATGTCGTCAGTCAAGCACTAAAAATGGGTTATGAGCATATTGATACTGCGCAAGCTTATGATAATGAAGTCGAAGTCGGAAAAGGTATCAAACAATCAGGCGTGGCTCGTGATAAGTTCTTTTTGACCACGAAGATTTTCCCTGATGATATGAAGTTTGAGCCAGAAAAGTTAATCGCAGCGGCCAAACGTTCTTTAGAAAATCTCGATACCGATTATGTCGACCTATTGCTATTACACTGGCCAGATTCCCGTGTACCGTTATCTGAGACCATTCCTGCATTGTGCGAGTTGCAAAAACAAGGCTTAACACGCAATATCGGCGTCTCTAACTTTAATATCGCCAATATTATTGAAGCAAAGAAACATGCTGATGTCCCTATTGTCGTCAACCAAGTCGAGTTTCATCCATTTATCAAACAAAACACCTTGCAGTCTTTTTTGAATAATCACCATATTTTATTGGAAGCTTACTCACCACTCGCACGCGGTGACGTGTTTAATAATGACGTTATCAAAGAGATTGCAGACAAGCATAACGTGACCCCAGCCCAAATATCATTGGCTTGGATACTATCGGATAAAGACCGTGTGGCTATTCCAAAGACTTCTAATCCTGATCATTTACAAGGTAACTTGGATGCTATCGAAGTCCAGCTTAGCGCCGATGAATTAGAAAAAATTGGCAACTTGGCTCGTAGCGATGGCCGTAAAATCGAACATCCTGATTATACTCCTGTATGGGATGACTAACTTTTATATCAACACCCATATATAAAAAGCGCCGTTAATAAAATATTAGCGGCGCTTTTGCTGTCAGTAGATGTTTAAGACTACTGTTGCAACGTTTTGGACTCGTGGATTGGCTCTGCTGGATTGTACTGCTCAGAAGTCGGTGTCAATCCATTGCGGTTATTCGCTTTCATAGACTTGGCAACCTCAGGTGGCATATAGTTTTCGTCATGCTTGGCTAGCACTTCACCGGCCACAAAAGTCTCGCCCTGCATTTTACCAGTGGCGACCACGCCTGAATTTTCAGCAAATAAATCCGGCAAGATACCTTGATAAGTGACCGGAACCGTTGATTCAAAATCTGTAATCGCGAACTCAACATTTAATGGATTGTCTGGCGCCCGCTGTACGCTACCAGCAACGACCATACCACCTGCACGAATACGCTTATCTTGGGGTGCTTCGCCCTCGGCAATAGCGGTCGCATCAAAATAATAGTCAGTCTGCTGGCCAATAGCATAAATGACCAGTACCACGGCAATTGCTGCTCCTGCTAACGTAAACATTACCCACATCAGTTTTTTGCGACGAACTGCATTCATACTATTACCTCATTAATGAGTCTTTGCCTTACAAGATATAGGCAATACCATCTAAATCTATAAAACAGAAAATATTAAAGAAACTACGATTAGAAAAATTTTTTAAAATATTTTTCTAATCGTAGTTTTCTAATGGTTATATGGTAGCATTTTTCAAACAAATCAATAAGCCTTTAGACACTAATAAGCTTATGTTTTCATCATTTAAAAAAATGTAATAGTATATGCTAAGGCAATGATATTAAAATATTTTTTATAACGTTTGCTCAGGTACAGAATTGGGGTTTTTAGTAGTACGCTGAGCTTGACGCGCTTGCTGAATGGTCAGCTGTTTGATAAGTGTTTGTCGCTGCTTACGGCTATAAATAATAAAAGCCAGCATCACGCCCACCGTAATTGCCCAACACGACCAGACAAACACGCCATGCTTACCCATGGCGATAAACTCAGATATGCTATAAAAGTAAGGCTGCATAATCAGCTCCTAGCCATTATTTGTCTTGTCCACGAATATATTCTTTGACCCACGCTTTACCTTGATCTCGGTACAAAATGAGGGTGTTAGTACGATAAATCGTTAATGTCGCGACTAGTAAGTAACTACCGATAATCATAAGTAGCAATGGCATCCACATATCGGCTGACATTTTTGGTGCGGCGGTTAAGGTAAAAGTTGAGCCTTGATGTAAGGTATTCCACCACTGTACCGAATATTTAATAATAGGTAGATTCACTGCGCCGACAATGGATAAAATGGCCGCCGCTTTACCTCGATTAGCGGTATGCTCAAACGCTGCAAACAACGCCATCACGCCTGCATATAAAAACGCCAAAATCAGCATAGACGTTAAACGCGCATCCCAAACCCAGTAAGTACCCCAAGTAGGTTTTGCCCAAATAGAGCCGGTGATTAAGCTAATCACGCAGAGCAAAAAGCCCAATGGAGCAAGCGCCTGCGCCACCAGACTGGCCGTCTTGATTTTCCAAACAAGGAAGATAACCCCTAATACGGCGAGGGCAAAATAGATAGAAATAGCGATACTGGCCGCTGGCACGTGAATAAAAATAATGCGGTAGCTATTACCTTGTAAATAGTCAGGCGGCGCAAAAGCGAGACCCCAAACACTACCGATCAGTAGAAAAATGCTGGCTAATATTGCCAACCACTTAACCCAAGGCGCAAAGATGCGAAAAAACTGCTTGGTACCCACAGTGGTCAAGAAGCCTTGCCAGATGCGCTGCCATAGGCTAGGAGATGAGACATTATTCAGGTTGGGCATGGGAATAAACCTATTTGCACAGCATATTGGTTATACAGATACTGCATCATGAACTTACTACATCATAAACGCTACTATCTGCTAACCTGCTGGCGTTAAACACTGGATAGAATCTACAAGTGACTTGTTATGGATTTAATTGGCTATTATAGCAAAGTTGCCCGTTTTCAACATGCTGTTAATATAAAGGTTTTTTCAATTTAGCCACGCCATTTTTAGGGTCATAGCAATCACCCATGGCATCACGAGTACCGAGATAATACTACCTGCCAATAATAAAGCCAATATCGGCAAACCATTAAGACCAGTAGCAAATAAGTCAACTGCTCCTGTCGCAAAAATCAGTACTGGCAACTGCATTGGCAAAGCAATCAAAGGCACTAGCACCGCGCCATTCTTTAATGACAGCGTCAAGCTACTGGCGACCGCTGACAACATCAACAGCATCGGACTACCTGTCACAATAGAAGCCATCAATATCCACGCTTCAAACCAGCTAAGTTGAAACAATGGCACGGCAAGTAAACTGAGCACGGCCACAATACCACTACTAAAAATCCAATGGATAACCAAGCGGATAAGTACCCATAACGGTAGCGACGCTTTGGCGACGACCAACTGCGCGAGCGTGCCATTATCGAGAGCAGGTTTAAATAAGCCATCAACGCCCATCACCAGTGACAACAGAGCAGCAATCCACACAGCTGAGACCCCAAGACGCTGCAACAGCGCAGGCTCGCTACCTACGGCTAGCGGAAATAAGGTAATAATTACCAAAAACAGTACCAAAGGGTATAACCACTGCACGGCACCTTGCTGCTTCACGTGCCATTCGCGCCGCCATAACTGTCTAAAACTGATACCACGCGCAGCTAATGCGCTAACGTTTGAGCTTTTATTCGCTACTTGTACTGGACTATCTCGTAATGGACTGTCTGTCATTATTCGTCCTTTCACTTATATTTGTCGCGCTTATACCATGTAATCTGACAAATTGAGCACCTGATTGGCGACGCCGACAGTTTGATGACTGGTCATCAATATGGCACCACCAGTATGGGAAAATTCGCGCAACCTGTCTTCCATTCGTGCCACCATATCGACATCGAGTGCCGTAAAAGGCTCATCCAGTAACCATAATGGTGTCACGTCCGGCGTCAACAAATATAATCTTGCAAGGGTGATGCGACGCGTTTGCCCCGCGGATAAATGGCTTGAGCTAATCGTCTCAAAGCCTTGCAATCCCACCCAAGCGAGGGCATCGTCAATATCAGCGATACTTGGGGTGATTCCATATAAATTCAGCAGAAAGGTTAGATTTTGCGCGACCGTCAGATTGGGATGAATACCTAACTGATGCGAGACATATAAAGGCTGAATAGGCAGACTTGCTACGCCTTGGTAGTGAACCTCACCCGTCAGCACCGGCAACAATCCAGCCAGTTGCATCAGTAGCGTCGTTTTACCGGTGCCATTGGCACCAACTAAATGACAGATGCTACCAGCAGGTAAGTTGAGCGTGACCCTTTCACATAAAGGTATTTCACCGCGCTGAACCGTCAGCTCATCAAGCGCAAGTAAGGGTACATCTACAGCCGTCATCAAATCTCTCATTAATTATCAAGCGCTAAGCAATATTCATCACAAACGAATACATGGTTCATGGCATAATACTTTATGCTCACTATATCCACACAGTATAACAAATTGTCGATTACTATGACCTCAAAACCTATGCAGACTTCAAAAGATAACCAAACTCTAAACACTCAAGCATCAGACACTCAAATTCCAACGCCTCATACAGGTGCTGCAACTGCTCATCCTAGCGCAAGCTTATCAGCTGCTAGCCTAACTATGGATAGCTTAATCGATGCTCAAGTTGCCTTTATGCAGCAGTGGTTACAGCAGCAAGCAGAGCCGATGGCTCTAGAGGCTTGGCAGTGGTTAGGCGCGCAGCCACTACATAAATACGTTAGCGCCGATGATTTGCAGCACCTGATTAATGACTGGCTACTGAGCCAACCGATGAGCGATGTCATGCGCACCGATATCCGCGATATCTTGCATACGGTCATTTATCATCCAGTCAACGACAACGTACCTTTATCTGAGCTAGTGGATGATACTCAGGTTGAAACTCTTGCCAATTACATAGGTAGCCATGACGAGCAGCGTAATGCCTTGATTCATACGCTAGTCGGCAATGAAACCTTTGCAGACTTGTTGACGCAAACACTATATCACGCTATCAACGACTTTATGGAAACCACGCTGGATAAAGCAGGCGGTGTTGGTAAGCTCATGAAGCTTGGACGCAGCTCATTTGAGAAGGCAACCAACAGAAACCTGGATGAAAAGTTACAGACGTACTTGCATCGCAATATTAAAGACTTAACTCGCCGAGCAGAGGCGAATGCGCAAGCACACTTATCAAATGAAGAAGTCGCTCGGCTCTTGATAACAGGTTGGGGACGCATCAAAGACCAACCGATTAGCCAGCTACAAACCTACTTAAACGATGAGCCTGACCATAGCAGTATTGATCATATCGAAGCCAGTATCCAACAAAGCTATAACCGTCTGCGCTTGTCGCCTTACTTGCGCAGCCTTGTCTCAGCTAGCGTCGACACTTGGTACACTAATCATCAGTCGGATACGATTGCGAGCGTAGCAGCGAGCTCATATATTGATGAAGAGGCCATGACGCAATTAAGTAGCGCCCTACTTCCTGTCGTGCATGACGCTCTTGAAAGTACATGGCTTACCACTCATATCTATAACATGTTACAAGCATTTTATGCGCAACCTAACATCAAAGATGGTTTCGTATTCAGCAAAAATTAATTCGAGGTTTTAGCTTATTTATCAGCTTTTAATATTATTCATTTATTAAGTTAGTACAACAACTATGAGTCAACATAATAAACTCAGCTTATGGCAAAAACTCAAACGGTTCCTGACTGCTTCAGCACCGCAGGCTGTTGCTGATGACGTGAAATTGTCGCAGCAATCGTTGTCACTTAAAGCTGAATTTAGCGTTGATAACGATACTGATATTAATAAAGATATTAATGTTAATAAAGATACTGCTACTGATACTTTACAAGCTGGAGCTTATAGTGCCAAGGCTAATAAAAAGCCTAGTGATAACAAGACCAATGATAAAAATGCTAGTAGCATAGGCTTTGCTAAAACAGACACGAACGGCGACATCAGTAATAATAAAAAAGATAGCGAGAATGCTAAAGCAGATACACCGAATCAGACTGCCGAACAAGGCCGTAATACTGACATAGCTATTGTCGATTATCTTAAGCAGTATTTTAATGACAAACAATGGCACTACACCCATTATCGGCCAAGAACCAATGACAGCCAGCAATCGCACCATTTATCCTTAAGAATGCGCAATAAACAACTAGAATGTGGCTATCTGTTCCGCGTGCAGGAGAAAAACAATCTGCTAGCAGTCTATGGGATCTTACCGTTCTTAGTGCCAGAGAGTCATCAAAACGCAGCAATGTTACTTATTACCCAAATTAATTATGACATGCTGATTGGCAATTTAGAGATGGATGTGAATGATGGCGAAATACGCTACAAACATGCTATCGATGTCGAAGCAGTTGGCATTAATGATCATATCATTGAGCATCTGCTACAAAGCGTGATTGCCATGACTACGGTCGCTTACGAGATATTTGATGATTTAATCAATACTCAAGACCCTGCTGAAGATATGCAAACGTTACTTATAGAGCTACGTCAGCAAGCAGACTCTAGAACCTTCTTTCTTCCGACTCAATTTGTTCAATAAAGATGCTCAATTTAAAAAAGTAACACAACAAACTTACTTTGAAAATCTTAAAGCGAGGCTGATAGAAATTTTCGTAGCCTCTGTCTGCGTAGGCACAGCAAGCAAGAAAATTTTTATCAGCCTCGTATGCAGATGAGATGTATAACACTTTTATTTAGTAGAGACTATAATCCTATCTTTTATAACCTCTAAACTATTAAAGATAATAAAAAATGCTTTCACAAACTCCTTATCACCCTCTTAAACACCGACACAATTAAACATTATGCTAAAAATTGCTTACTCTGAAGTCTTCCGTTATTCCATACCCGACAAGCATCGTTTTCCCATGCAAAAATATACGATGATTCCTGAGCGCTTGCTTAACGAAGGGACTATCACGACCGATAACTTTTTTGCACCGAAGCGTCTAACAGAAAATGAGATATTAACCACTCATACTGAGGACTATTGGCATAAGCTTAAAACCCAAACGCTGCCACGCAAAGAAGCGCGCCCTATCGGTTTTGAGATGACCGAAGCGTTAGTAGATCGTGGTCGCCATATTGCCCATGCCACTTATGAATGTGCGTTATATGCCCAGCAATACGGTGTAGCGATGAATGTCGCAGGCGGCACCCATCATGCGTTTGCCGATCATGGCGAGGGATTTTGCGTCTTTAACGATGTTTGTATCGCCAGTAATTTATTATTAGACCGTGGACAGGCGCAAAAGATTTTAATCGTTGATTTGGATGTCCATCAAGGCAATGGTAACGCTAGCATTATGGCGGATGAGCCGCGCGTTTTTGTGTTTAGTATGCACGGCGCTAAGAACTATCCGTTTCGTAAAGAAATATCCGACTTAGATATTGAGCTGGATAACGATACGGGTGATGCAGAATATTTACAGATTTTGATGGATACGCTGCCACGTTTAATTAGCGACGTCGCACCAGATATGATTTTTTATCAATCTGCAGTCGATGTGCTCGCGACCGATAAGCTAGGTAAACTTGGCTTAACGCAAGATGGTTGTAAGGCACGCGATGAGTACGTCTTGCAGCAAGCAAAAGCCGCTAGCATTCCAGTTGCTGTCGTCATGGGCGGTGGCTATTCAGAAGATGTTGAAGATGTGGTTGAAGCGCACTGTAATACCTTTCGGATCGCCCAGCAGCTGTATTTTGGTGCGATGGCCGGCTAAATAGCATATAGAAAATCGAGACAAAACAACGTAAAGCGACTAGCGAGATTTATATGGCAAAAATATTGATAATTATAGGCATTGTGCTGGTTATTATTGGCGTTATTTGGCTACTGTTTCCAAGCGCGTTTTCGTGGATAGGCAATCTGCCAGGCGATATCAAACACACTTCAGGCAATACACGGGTTTATTTTCCAGTGGTCACGATGATAGTCATCAGTGTCATCGCTACTATTGTGTTAAATTTATTCAATCGCTAGTCATATTTTACGTTAACTTGAAAAGCACTCCCTATAGTCAACTCACTTTAAAACAGAGTCAGTGCTACTGGAATGAATTTTGCGCAGCCTCTGTATCAGCAGCACGCAAGGAAAATTTATACCAGTAGCACGTAATTATTGATGGCTCGATTCTATTTGGTACTGACTATACTACAAAAATGCCGTAATTCCCTGCCAGCCTACACGTATACCAAGTAGCGTGAGAATCAATAAAATAAGCTGACGAAAGCGTGCTTGCGGTAAGTAACGACGCAGGCGGATACCGGCTAAAAGGGCGGCAATAGACAGAACACTCAGCAGAGTAATCAGCGGCCATTCACCACTGCTAAGCGCCATGATAGGTTCACGCAATACGATGATTTGGGCAATTTTACCCAAGAAATAACACATGTTGCCGACTTTAGCGATGGTGTTCTTATCGTTACTGGCAGACAATAAGTACATCATTAGTATGGTCGACATCGCGTTGGTCGCGCCGCCAATAATGCCTGCACTAAAGCCAACGATAATCAGCACAGGCTTGGTATCAGGCAGACGTATTTGCTTACCGAGTAATGCACTTATCACATAAAAGCCAATCACAGCCGCTAATACTAATAAAATATAAGCGCTATCTACCCACAGCAGTAGCTTTGCACCCAAAATACTACCGAGCAAGCTGGTCAACGCGAGCAGCCAATAGCGTCTGCCGTAATAAATAAAGTTTTGCCAGATACTACGACCGCCACCAGCCAGCCAAGTCATCGCATTAAGCAATAACGACGGGAATATCACCAAGACAATGGCATGTGGCAGCGGGTACATGCTAGCAAGCGCAGTCGTCGTTACAAGCGTTACGCCCAGCCCACTAATGCCATGCAGTAGTGATGCCAGTGCAAAAATCGCAATCAGCAATAACGTTTGGGTGCTATCGCTATCAGCTATATCCATCACAGTAGATCTAACCGACATATCATTTGCGTCTTAATGCTAATAACTAAGTAATTAACCATTAAGACGTTGCATCAGGGTCTCGCCGATAATAGTAGCGAGCTGCTCAGCAATCCTATCCTTACTTGCTTTTTCTAATGTCACCGTATCATGAGTATAGCGCTGAGAGAAAAACACCTGCATCGCATTGTCATCGCTGGCAAAACCAATGTCTGAGCGTGACACATCGTTACAAGCAATCAAGTCTAAATCTTTAGCAGCTAGCTTACCGCGTGCATAGTGCTCTACATCTTGCGTCTCTGCTGCAAAACCGACGACAAACATATCAGGATAGGCATGTGAAATAGTCGCTAAGATGTCAGGGTTCTTGACCAAATTTAGTGCCATAGCATCTTGGGTTTTTTTGATTTTTTGCGGGGCAGCTTCTTCAGTACGATAATCGGCGACGGCTGCCGTGGCAATAAAGATATCAGCATGGCGCAAGTTATCTAAGGGCAATGTATCCAAATTACTGTTTAACGTTATACTTCCTAACGACATACTTTGCTGCTCTATCTGATCGTCCGGCTCATGGCAGTCACAGTCGCCATGTTCGTGTTCATGGCTGTGCGTATGGTAGTGCTCATGACTATCATGTTGTTCATTTTCAGTCAGGGACAATAAAGCAGGATGCGTACCAGCAACACATTGCTGGGCAGTCGTTAACATCTCTGCGGCAGACAATACATCAATACGAGTGACTCCAAGCGGCGTTGGTAGCGCGACTTTCCCGCCAGCGATGAGCGTCACTTGCGCGCCTGCTTCTACGCAAGCCTGTGCCAATGCAAAACCCATTTTTCCTGAAGAATGATTAGATAAGTAGCGCACCGGATCGATTGCTTCAACAGTGGGTCCTGCGGTAATAACGACCGTTTTACCAAATAGATGCTGTGGGATGGTTTGCTGCGCACTAAATAAGCGCACCTCTGCTAACAATTGCTCAGGCTCAGGCAAACGCCCTGCCCCTACATCACCGCACGCCTGCTCACCGCTGGCAGGCTCAATAATATGATAATTCATATCAGCTAGCGTCTGCACATTTAAGCTTACTGCTGGATGCGCCCACATTTGCTGATTCATCGCTGGGGCAACCAATACTGGTGCGGTAGTTGCAAGGCATACTGTAGTCAATAGGTCATCAGCCATTCCCATTGCCAACCGAGCCAAGGTATTGGCTGAAGCTGGGGCAATGACTATTAAGTCTGCCCACTTGGCAAGCTCAATATGACCCATGCCAGCCTCAGCGCGCTCATCAAGCAATGAGATGTGTACCTCGTTACCAGTCAAGGCTTGTAGAGTGAGCGGCGTGATAAAGGCTTGCGCGCCTGTCGTCATAATGACACGCACATCAAACCTCGCTTTAATCAATAAACGGGCAAAAACAGCAGATTTATAAGCAGCAATACCACCAGTAATAGCAAGCACAACATTAGACATAGGCATAACATCAATAAAAGGTTAGAAGATAAAATTGCGTTTATAGTAACAATTATGCGATAAATTGGGGAAAGTTTTCTCTTCCAATTTTGTTTGCTTTTTCAATTAATTAAAATCAACCCATATTTAAGGAAAAATAGTGGCTATAAAAGATTGGCACGAAGACGACAGACCACGCGAAAAGCTGCTAAAATTTGGTGCAGCGCATTTAACTGATGCAGAAGTTCTGGCAATATTTTTGCGTACTGGTACTCAATCACAGTCCGCTATCGAGCTTGCTCGTCATCTGATTGAGCAATTCGGTAGCCTCGCTGAGCTTCTAGCGGCACCGCAAGAGACGGTACTTGCCTGCCATGGTATCGGACCTGCCAAATATACACAAATATTAGCCTCGCTTGAGATGGGTACACGCTATCTGGACAGTCAGCTCAAGACTGGTCAAGCGCTTGGGCGCTCACAAGCAGTCAAAGACTATATCAGTACGCAATTACGCGGCGAGCATCGTGAGGTCTTTGCCGTACTTTGTCTCGATAATGCTCTGAACCTATTGAACTTTGAGATACTCTTCACTGGTGGCATCTCTTCTTGTTCAGTATGCATCAAGCACGTACTGCGTCATGCCTTAAGCCATGCAACCAGTCAGTTAATCGTGGCTCATAACCATCCTCATACTGATGCACAGCCATCGACAGCAGATAACCTGTTAACTTATGAGCTAAAAAAAGCCTGTGATTTACTTGATATCACTTTTATAGACCATATTATCGTTGGTCGTAACGACACCTTATCTTACGCTGAAAACTGTTTGTCTCCCTTTTAATTCAAATATCACAAAATTTTTTCGTTTTATTTAAAAAAACTAAAAAAAGAAGATAGACTGATACATATTGTCGACATAGCGTAGCATTTTGTCTATTGATAGTTTACGAGAACTATTTCATATTGGTAGATAAAATTGTCTTTATAGCCTGTTTTAATAAACGATTAGATTTAATCAGGCTCTCAAGCAAGGATAAAAGAACAAGCTCAGAAATAATATAAATAAGATGTATGACGATTGGCTCACTATCGACTCTGATTACTAATACTACTTGATATTTTTTATTTCCCGATTCTCACCCACGTTTTGCCAAGGAGACAGTCATGGCGATTGGCTTATTTATTTTAGCAGTAATCATTCAGTTAGCCGTTGTCCTGGCCATATTTTTACTGTCTTTATCTCGTGTCACTGGTAGTATCGTTGCCATTATCACTGTCATAGTTACTGCGTTTATAAGCCCATGGTCGCTCATATTGGGGGTTCCGATAGCGCTTTTGTGTTTGATGTTGTTGATTGCTCCCATACGCCAAGCGCTTATTACCAAGCCTGTTTATAAAGCTTTAAGCGGTGCCATGCCAAGTATGAGTGATACTGAACGCGAAGCGCTTGATGCGGGTACTAGCTGGTGGGAAAAAGAGTTGTTTATGGGTGCACCAAACTGGGACACCTTTGCCAACTACCCTTACCCTAAGCTGTCTGAACGCGAACAAAGCTTCATCGACAATGAGGTTGAGACGCTATGTGCCATGCTTGATGAATGGGAGATTACTCAAGATTATAAAGACCTAACCCCGCAGACTTGGCAGTTTATTAAAGCCAATGGCTTTTTGGGTTTGATCATTCCTGAGGAATATGGCGGTTTAGAGTTTAGCTCTTATGCTCAAAGTCGCGTAATGAGTAAAATCGCTTCACGCTCTTCAACGGCTGCGGTCAGCTGTATGGTGCCAAACTCACTTGGTCCTGGTGAGCTGCTCATGCACTATGGTACCGATGAGCAAAAACAGCGCTGGCTACCTGGACTGGCTATAGGCGAAGAAGTGCCTTGCTTTGGCTTGACAGGGCCTGAGGCGGGCTCTGATGCTGGCGCTATCCCTGATACAGGGGTGGTTTGCTACGGTACCCATGAAGGCGAGCATATGCTTGGTCTGCGCATGAACTTTTCTAAGCGCTGGATTACGCTTGCGCCTATCGCAACTGTCGTGGGACTGGCATTTAAAATGCATGATCCAGAAGGCTTGCTTGGCGATCCTAGTAAGACCGACTACGGTATTACTTGTGCTTTAATACCTGCTAACCATGAAGGCGTCATCGTGGGGCCACGCCATTATCCGAGTGGCTCACCATTTATGAATGGTACGGTTGACGGTACAGATGTCTTTATTCCACTAGATTATATTATCGGCGGCGTCGAAAATGCTGGTCGCGGCTGGCGTATGCTGATGGAATGTCTTGGGGTTGGGCGCGGCATCTCCTTGCCAGCGCTTTCGACGTCAGCGAGCGAGATGAGTTACTTATCAGTCAGTGCCTTCTCAAAAGTTCGTGAGCAATTTAAAATATCGGTTGGTAAGTTTGAAGGTGTCCAAGATGCCACCAGTCGTATAGCCAGTAATACCTATATGTTAGAGGCGTTTCGACATCTGGTTACTTGCGGTCTTAACCAAGGTGGTACGCCATCGGTGATGACGGCCATGGCGAAATACTATGCAACCGAGACTATGCGTGAAGTCGTCAATGATGGTATGGATGTCGTTGGTGGTCGTGCTATTCAAATGGGACCGCGTAACTTTTTAGCCTCCCTTTATCAAGCTATTCCAGTCTCTATCACGGTTGAGGGTGCAAATATTCTGACACGCTCGCTTATGATCTTTGGTCAAGGCGCTATGCGTTGTCATCCATATCTTTTCGATGAGTTGCAATTATTGCAAAGTGAAGATAAAAAAGATGCGCTAAAGCAGTTTGATAATTTATTCTTTAAGCATTTAGGTTACACCTTTAACCGCGGAGCAAAAGCCTTCGTTGCAGGATATGTTGGGGGTAGCAATAATGCGCCAAGCTTTGCAGACGGTTTCACTCGCCCCTACTACAAGCATATCAACCGTTTGAGCGCTGGTTTCGCTCTTACTGCCGATATGGCCTTAGGCCTACTCGCTGGAGACTTAAAGCGTAAAGAGATGCTGTCGGGACGCTTGGCTGATATTCATGGTCATCTATTTATTGCCACCGCTATTTTGCAGTTTTACGAGCATGGTACTAAGTCAGAAGCAGAACGTTTACACGCAGAGGTCGCCTTACAAAATAGCCTATATACTATTCAAGAAGCCTTTGTTGCATTTTTTGCCAACTTCCCTAATCGGATGGCGGCCAATGTGGTTAGCTTTGTGACATTCCCAAGTGGACGTATCTTTACGCCCGCTAGTGATGAGCTAAAAGCCAAATTGGGTGATACCTTTATGGATGATCATGAAGCCAACCCATTCCGTGATTATCTCAAGACCATGGTGTACTACAATACTGATCCTGATGATGTTACTGGACGTATGGAACACGCTTATCAAACCTTGCTCGAAGTTGAACCGTTATGGCAAAAGTTTAAAAAAGCAGAACATGATGATAGCTTTGAGGGCTTAACCTTTGAAGATCACGTAGTCCATGCCAGCCAAAGTGGTGTTATTACTGAAAGTGAGGCTGAGCAATTAATTAAATACAACGCACTACGCTTTGATTCGCTACTTACCGATGTACTTGATGAGCATCTATTACATGTACAAGAGCGCTTTAATCCGCATAGTTTAGAGAATGCGGTACATCAGCTGACGGATTATGCTGAACTCAAAAGCGCAGCTCAAGCTAAAAATGGTATATCAGCTAGTCATGATACAACCAAAGATACTGAGTCTACTGGCGATGACAATCCAGCTCATGGTTATGAGTCAGATGGCGATGTCAAAATGGCTGGCGAACAAAGTATGGCCGAGGAAGTCACTGCACAGACTGACTTTGAGGAAGCGAACCCTGAAGCTGAAGCACTTGATCATCGTAGTCGTGACGCTGAGTCGACGCTTAGCGAACGCATGAGTTACAATCATAGTAGAGGTATTAATACTCAACTAGACACAGATGATGGGCATCTAAATGACCACAATGGTCATGAGAGTAGCGAGGGAGAAAACGTTTCTACGCAAGGCTCTAAATGGCAAGACGGGCTACGTCGTGAAGAAGACGATAAGGCATGATGAAAGCGTAGTTAATGTCCTTTAAGTAACTGGGCAAGCTACAAAAATAAAAACATTAAAAGCAAGATTGTCAAACTATGGCAGTCTTGCTTTTTTTGACTGCGCCACTATCAAATTTTTGTATGTTAGGACAATTATATTAAACCACTAATAACATAAGCATATATGGTACAAGGCCTAGCCTTGTCTGAAAATGTATTGGTGAGGTTTATGTACTTAAGAGATGTTCAACCCATAATGGATATATCAAACTGATCAGCGATTTGCTGAGTGAGAGTAAGTAAAAAAATTTGTTTCCATAACGAAAACAAAATGTTTAGAATAAATGACAGCTATTCTTTGGGCACATAGCTTTTGTAGGCAGTCATATCAATGATTAAATATGACTTAGATGAGAAAAAAATCTTGCAGTGCCCCTAACAATTCTTTTATATTGTCCACCGAAACACGAGACTAAAAAGAATTTAGGCGTAACAGGGCTTTTAATGTGATTGATAATGATGACTATGATATTAGTCATACTGATTTAATCATTAGTTTTATTGCCAAAAGTTACGTATACCAAGGATATAAGTTATGTGGAAAAATATGGGACTGACAGGCAAGATTATTGTTGCCATGGTACTCGGTATTATACTGGGTTTATTTTTGAACTATTCCGGACTCAACGCTGAAGGCAGCTTTGTTAATACCTATGTGACCAATGGCTTTTTTGCCATTATTGGTAAGCTGTTCGTCAACTCGCTAAAAATGCTGGTGGTACCTTTAGTATTAATCTCACTTATTTGCGGTGTTTGCGGTATTGGTGATATTCGCTTACTTGGCCGTATTGGTACCAAAACTTTTCTTATTTATATGATGACGACAGCCTTAGCGATTGCGACTGCGATTGGGCTTGGTATTTTGTTTGGCATCGGTAAAGGGATGGATATCGAAACCGAAGCTGCTTTTGAAGCCAAATCTGCGCCGCCACTACTGGATGTATTCTCCAACATCATCCCATCAAATCCCATCAGCGCGATGGCAAACGGGGATATGTTGTCTATTATCTTCTTTGCTATTTTGATTGGTATTAGTATTTTGATGGTTGGTAAACCTGCTAAAGGCTTGGTGCAAAGCTTAGAGCTTATAAATGAAGTCATCTTAAAGATGGTCACCATCATTATGAACCTTGCCCCTTATGGTGTATTTGCACTTTTAACGAAGGCCATGGCTGAGCTTGGTTTGGATCTTATTTGGTCATTGCTCGGTTATGTCGCTGTACTGGTAGGCTCTCTTGCTTTCCATTTTTTCATTACAATGATGATTGTACTCAAGCTATTCTCAGGTTTATCAATCAAGACCTTCTTAGCCAAGATGCGCGAAGTACAGATTTTTGCATTTAGTACCTCAAGCTCAAACGCCACCATTCCTATTACCTTACGCACCGTGACCAAGCGTATGGGGGTCAATAACTCAGTTGCATCGTTTACTGTGCCTTTTGGGGCGACCATCAATATGGATGGTACAGCGATCATGCAAGGTACTGCGACTATTTTTATTGCCAATATTTATGGGGTTGATTTGGGCATTACCGAATATCTGACTGTTATTTTGATGTCAGTATTGGCCTCTGTTGGCACAGCAGGTGTACCAGGGGTAGGTCTAATCATGCTATCAATGGTATTTGCTCAAGTAGGCTTACCTATTGAAGGTATTGGTCTGATCTTAGGTGTGGATCGTATCTTAGACATGTTGCGTACTGCAGTGAACGTTGGCGGTGATGCAGCGGTGACAACAATTGTGGCAAAGTCAGAAAACAAAATGGATCTTGCCATCTATAATGACCCTCATGCTGGTGCAAAAGATGTATTTGATGGTCATATTGATGAAGATAATGAGCGTGAATTTTCGCAGGTCTTTAGCGATGGATTGATGGGTAGTGAGTACGATGATGTCGATCGTCGCAAATAACTACTCATAAATTACTCGTAAAAAAATGACACGCAATAGTAGGACAACTTGATATTCTAAAATATAAAAAACCCCAGACTAATTAGTTTGGGGTTTTTTTATATCTTGGTTTTTGTAGCTGTTTTATAGTATCTGTAGAGCATTGGCGGTTATTGGCTATCAGCCTAACCGAATACGTATTTAGTCAACATCGCCAAGCACACCAATACAATCACTGGTCGAATCAGCTTACTACCGCCTTTGACCACCATATGCGAGCCAAAATAGGCGCCTATTGTTTGACCGACCATCATAGCCAGCCCCACTTTCCAAAGCACATTACCACCTAAAATAAAAAATATCAGTGAGCCAATATTGGTAGATAAGTTCAATACCTTGGCAGCTCCAGTCGCTTCAATAATCTGCCGACCTCGCAAAGCGACATTACCTAGCGCAAAGAACATACCCGTACCTGGTCCTATATAACCATCATAAAATCCAATCAATGGCGCCACGACTTTTTGCCACTTACTTTCTGAAATACGCGGTGCAGCCTCTACTTCACCGAGTCTAGGCGCAAACAAAGTATAGATTCCAATAGCGGCAATCAAAAATGGAATCAGCCTTTCTAACAGATCAGGTGGTGATAGTTGTACAGCGATAGTGCCAATAACTGAACCGATAAAAGCGGCAATAATGGCGATCTTTATACGCTGGGGTTTGACCACCCCCTTTTTAACCATGGTAATGGAGGCCGCTAAGGCGCCTGAGGCAGCCTGTAACTTGTTGGTGCCTAAAGTGAGCACTGGTGGTATATTGGCCAGTAGCATTGCTGGTATAGTAAGCAGTCCACCACCACCTGCGATAGCATCGATAAAACCGGCGAGCGCCGCCACTGCAGTGAGCATTAAAATGATTTCTAGGGTTAAAGATACGTCCATAGAGATGGCCTTGTTATAAAATTCTCATAAAAACAGCCAAAAACACTAGACCGCTAGCCAAGCGGCCTTTAATATCAACATAAATATTAAAATAGAATAGTGGATGGGTTGAGGTATTGGTTGAAAAGCGACTTATTATAAAGTTAAAACTGTAAAAAAACCAAAAACGCAACAAAGTCTGTTGGTTTTTTTTGTCACGATTATAGGCGTACTTAACGGTAAACACTATCATGTCGTAACATTATAATTTATGATAACGCTCGCAAATCTGTCTAAGACAACTGCATCTTATGTATAACGGTTGTCAGTATCTATCATAAAACATAGAATACTTTTTAGTAATGAAAAAACATCAAAAAAGAAGATAGACTTAAGGTATTTATTAGGTCGTAATAGCGTTATCAATCTTATTATCGTTTTTATATCGCCTGTCATAATAAGATGCGATAAGCTGATATATGTTGTTTAACGCATTTTATTGTTTATATTGATGAAATTATGAGAAACTAAAGCGAGCTATCAGCGGTATTATAAAGCTATCAGATAGACGTTTACGTTTATAGTATGTATTTAACAAATGAGGATGATATGGCAATACAAAAAGTTAGGGCATTTTTTAACCTCGATGCTTCAGGTGGTATTGTATTAGCTTTGGCGGCTATCGCAGCCATGATCGTCGCCAATAGTCCTCTCAATGTTTGGTACGAATCTTTTATTCACGCACCTGTTGCCATTCAAATAGGCGATTTTGGAATTGCCAAAGATGCTCATCATTGGATAAATGATGGTTTGATGGCAGTTTTCTTTTTTTTAGTTGGGCTTGAGCTCAAACGCGAAGTGCTTATTGGCGAGTTGTCCAATGTTAAACAGATTATCCTACCAGCTGGAGCCGCAATAGGCGGCATGATTGTGCCAGCTATTGTGTATCTACTTTTTAATTACAATGAACCTGAGTTTTGGAAAGGCTGGGCTATTCCAGCTGCAACCGATATTGCCTTTGCTCTTGGTATCTTAAGTCTGCTTGGTAACCGCGTACCTAACTCCTTAAAAGTATTTTTAGTATCTATTGCTATCTTTGATGATATCGGTGCTATTTTAATCATTGCTTTATTTTATACGAGCGAGTTATCGTTAAGCTCACTAGCCGTCGCAGGCTTGTGTCTGCCATTTTTATATTTACTTAATCGCCGAAATATCACTAGTCTCACGCCCTATTTACTTATTGGCGTTATCATGTGGATAGCCGTACTCAAATCTGGTATTCATGCAACGCTAGCAGGTGTCGTTTTAGCGTTATTCATTCCATTGTTTGACCGTACGGACCCTGAACATTCGCCGCTTGAGGAGCTTGAACACGATCTACAAAACACGGTTTCTTATGGTATTTTGCCACTGTTTGCGTTTGCCAATTCAGGCATCTCACTCAAAGGTGCAGGGCTTGCTGAGCTATTCCATTCAGTACCCCTTGGTATCGCCGCAGGACTGTTTATCGGTAAGCAAGTAGGTGTCATGGTCATGTGCTGGCTCATCTTTAAACTTGGTATATCGACGATGCCAAGAGGCATGGATTATAAGCAGATTTATGGTGCAGCCTTATTATGCGGCGTTGGTTTTACGATGAGTTTGTTTATTGGAGGTCTGGCATTTGCAGGCGACACCTCGTTATTTGATGAGCGTTTAGGTATTATTATGGGCTCGATCGTATCTGGTGTTGCCGGTTATATCATGCTCAAATTAAGCTTAAAAGACAGCGTTAGCGGTACATCAGTAGATTTAACACGCCATTGATATTTAAGCCAACGGTTTAGATACCATCAGCACGACTATGAGTCTTCTGTTATAAAGAAAGACTCATTAGGTGCCAACGGTTTATGACGGCTGTTATGGCCACTGATTACCATTAGCAGCCGTCATGATGGTACATTATAATTATGAAACCCAAAAACTCCTTTATAAATGACCCTACTACGCCTAGTGATCCGCTAGTATCAGACAAAGCATCTGTACAGAGCTATCAACGTCATGGGCGTACTACTGCGATTACAGATCATAGCGATTTACAAGTTCTGCGCCGTATCAGACGTTATCTGCTACCTAAAGACTTTACTGTCTCACAAAATCTATTAGACGAGATGGTAGCAGGCTACGACATTGGGGACCCACTAGCAGATGCCTTAGCAACTGACGGTGTGCGTTTTGCAAAACCTTTACAAAAACTTATCATCGATGACCAGTCAAACGTCAATCTTGCAACCAACCCTTCATTTGGCTTGTTAACCGAGCAATTTAGTAGCCACCCTGATTGGTTTGATCCCAAGCTTGCACAGATTGGGGCAGTCGCCTACCGCCGTTATCCGTTAATGCTCATCTGGCTACTGCGTAATGTTGCGCTCATGGCAGGCTATAGTATCCCTGCTCTCTCCTTACCGCTCATCCAGACTGGCGCTTTGATGCACGATGCATTGCCACGCTTAATGCGTACCTATGCTTATATATTGGCTGTATCTGAACACCCGCAACTAGATTCTAGCGCGCGCAATAACCGCAAGCCTATTGATCAGGTGTTGGCGATTGGATCTGAGGGCTGGCGACAGTCTATCAATGTCCGCCAAATTCATACCTTGGTACGGCAAAACTTACTCAAAGGCAAAGGCAACGCGGCCAAAGGTGTTATACCAAATGCTGATCAGCATCATAATCCTGATGGAACTTGGAATACGGCCTATTGGGGCGTCCCCATCAATCAGACAGACATGATCGCTACCCATTTGCAATTTTCGTTATTGATTATGCGCGGACTGCAGTTATTGGGGGCGCGTATCAGTAAAGAAGAAGCTGAAGGTATCTTACATCTGTGGAATCTTGCCAGTTATTGGATGGGGGTTGACTTACAGCGCCTACCAAAAGATGAGTCTGCGTGCTGGGAGTGGCTATACACCTACTTATCTATTCAACAGCTTGACTTTAAGATGGGTCGGCCACTTGCCAAAGCTTTGCACGACTTGCCACGTCAGCTAATGGGCGAGGACAATCGACGTGGACGCTTCGTTGAGATGGTGAATGCCAGTGTGACCCGCACCTTAGTCGGTGATGATATCGGCGATGGACTAGATCTACCCAGATCAAAGATACGTTTTGGGGTATTGTCCTCAGTGCCTATTTTGTTTGCGCTTGATACAGCCCGCCAGCATAACAGTGGCATCGCTGATAAGCTTGAGCAGTTTCGCGCTAAACGCCAAGACAATATGAACTGGTGGCTCAAGAAAAACGATGATTATTATCAATAAAAAGTGCCAGCTGACAAACAGCAAGTAAGTAAAATTTGTACCAATCACGCATCATGGAGCCTTGTAACCACTTTATTTAATATCGATTATAGGTCGCGAATATTATTAGTAGTAAATAGAATATCTAAAAGCATTATCAACAAGGCGAACAGTAACTATAATAAATCCACAAAAAACCTAAGTAATGCTTTTTTATTAGATAAATATACGTAAGCGCTTATAAGCTGACAACTTTTATAGTCTACTATCTTGTATGCGGTAGTACCATTCAAGCTGCCGATCGAACCCAGTTTCTAGTAGACTTGCGATAACGCGTCCTGTTAGCCCCCATACTGTCTCACCGTCTACTTGCCAGCTGGGTGTCAGCATCGTCGCCACTTGATCTTGTATCGCATACTCTACTGCATATTCTACAGTTGGCTGAGTAAGTAAGGTTTCAAAATCTGCCCAAAAGATGCGTGATATCTCTCCCATCTCAGGCACCAATACCAAACCTGGAGCAATGAGCGCCACGATTGGACGCACACTCATGCCGCTTTTAGAGGTTTGAATAGGTAATTGCCCCAGTAGCTGCACTTTATTTGGTGGTAGCGCTGTCTCCTCGCAAGCTTCACGTAAGGCTGTGACAACGTTGTTGCCATCACCTACTTCATACTTACCACCAGCACAGGAGACCTCCCCTGCGTGACTGTTCATGTGCGCGGCGCGACGTGTCAAGAGTAGCTTAGGATGACGCTCATGAGTGATGGCCACCAATATCGACGCATCAGCGATTGGCGTTTGGTATAGACTGTCCAAAATACGGGCACTACGGGAGGTACTGTAAGAATGATATACCGCAGGACTGGTGACAGCATTTAAAGTCTCATGCTGTACTCGCTCAGCCAATGTTCTAAGCGTAGGGTGACGAATAAACGTGGGGACAGCGACTGACAGTTTATCAAATTGTGCAGACTGCGAAGGTATTAACATTATTATTGGCCTATATCTTTATCAGTGTTCAGTGTTCAGTGTTCAGTGTTCAGTGTTCAGTGTTCAGTGTTCAGTGTTCAGTGTTCAGTGTTCAGTGTCATTAAGCTAGGTTATCTATAAAAAATTCTCAAAAATAATAAGACTTATCATCAATCAAGTCGCTAAATTTATCAGTATATTATTTAGGAAACGCTAGTGAATAAGATTTTTTCGTTAAATAAGATGCAGGGCAGAATAGATGATTGCCCGCAAAGACTGCCTTTAGTTATCATTGGACTGGCTTGGCTAGGCGGTACATTGGCAACCGCAGCGCTGGCCCTAATTGGTAATTGGCAAAATGTTGCTATGATTTTGGGCTCATTTGGCGCCAGTTGCTTGCTTATTTTTGCTTATCCAGAAAGCCCATTTGCTCAGCCAAGAAATATTGTTGGCGGTCATTTTATTACCACTTTTACTGGTTTAGCATTTATGACGATATTTGGTATTGAGTGGTGGAGCTTGGCACTCGCTGTCGGTACTGCCATTGCGCTTATGCTATTGTTTCGGGTACCGCACCCGCCCGCAGGCTCAAACCCACTAATTGTCATGCTTGGAGGTGTTAAATGGCATTTTTTGGTCACTC
The DNA here is from genome assembly GCF_051847535.1 of Psychrobacter sp. 1U1. Lineage (NCBI taxonomy): Bacteria > Pseudomonadati > Pseudomonadota > Gammaproteobacteria > Moraxellales > Moraxellaceae > Psychrobacter > Psychrobacter sp. 1U1. Next base: position 380,371 of record NZ_JBPYDD010000004.1, read on the forward strand.
CAACACTGGTAGGTGCGCTCGCCTTGGTTGTCGTTGCCCTGATTTATAACAACATCGGTAGAGGCAGACACTATCCAAGATATTGGTAATGTCGCTAAGACATACTAAGCCACATCCTTCTTTGTAGTTTAGATTAGCCCAATCTGGTCATCACTACCCCACTTTTACGTGACTGGCTATTCTTAATCAAGCCCGTCATATCTTATAAGGGTAAATAACTGGCGTAACATCGGAGTCATATTTGCTCTATTGCAGATAAATGACGTGTTCATGTTACCATTATTCAGCATTGCCTTGTTTTGTGCTATCTTAAAACAACGTTTACATTTACGACAACATTTAAACTCAAAATAATGTTTAGACCTAGAGTTATACCTGTTGGCTATACTTATAAAAGCTAAAAACATGACGTCAGTAAAAACATTCTAAAAATTAAACATCTTTTACCACTCTTTTTATCTCATCAAAATAAGGCAGTTGATATGCGCTATTGTCTAGCATGTGGTCATGAAGCGGAACGCAAGATACCAGCGACTGATAATGTACCGCGTCTGGTATGCCCAAACTGTGGTTACATTCACTACGAAAACCCAAAGGTAATTTGTGGCTCTTTAGTAGTACACAAAGACAGAGTGCTGCTATGTCGCCGTGCTATCGAGCCTCAATATGGTTTATGGACCATACCAGCAGGTTTTATGGAAAATGGTGAAACCATGGCTGAAGGTGCCGCACGAGAAAGCTTTGAAGAAGCCGACGCCGTTGTCCTCAATCCTCATTTGTACTGTATTTATGACATTCCAGATATTGGCCAAATCTATAGTATTTATTTGACTGATCTAAAGGATGGCGCCTACGGTATTGGTTCTGAGAGCTTGGACTGTGCTTTGTTTAGTGAAGAGGACATTCCATGGGACAAAATTGCCTTTGAGGCGGTACGCCGTACATTGACCAGCTATTTTGCAGATCGTAAGCAGTTCGATGATTTGTCTGACTTTCCTATTCATCAAGACCTTATCGGTAAGGATCAAAGTATCAAGCGCTATTGAATCAGAGGCAAAATAACAAAAAGCCAAGCGTAATGCTTGGCTTTTTGTATGCTATTTACTGTCTTTTACTACCTTATAGCCTCTACTGCTCTAGCTTTTAATTTTGCAAACTTTAAAGCCCAAATCTTTGACACTGTCTTCTTTATCATAGGGCGCGAGTACGGCACGTACATGCTTTTGGCCCTGCAAGTACTGCTTGGCCACACGCTGTAAGTCCTCGACCGTCACGGCCAAAATGGCGGCTCGCATCTTACGTTGCCAGTCTGCACTGCGCTGATGAAGATCAGCAAAACAGGCTTTAATCGCTTCACCTGCTGGCGAGCCTGGTTTATCCATCCCTGAGATAATTCCTAAGATGGCTTCTTCTAGCTGTTCAGCCGTTTGCGGCTCGTTTAACAACCACTCAATACTGGCATCAAAGTGCGCAAAGGTTTCGGCACAATGCGGATCACGGTAGCTAAAGAACTTAAATGCGCAAGCATTGGCATCGTAACCAGCTCCGCCACCATAAGCACCGCCGCGCTCGCGAATAGCACTATGCAAGTACCCATTACGTAAGTAAGGTGCTAATACCATAAGCGCTGCCGTATCTGGATGGTCAGCGGCCGGAGCGGTATAAGCGCTAGCATTATGATAGACGTTGGTCGGCACTAGCCAAGCTAAGTCTTCAACATCGGCAGTAGTACCGCTTTCTATAGCTCTCACCGCGTCTTGTCCGCCATTTAATGCCGGATCAAGTTGCAAGTCTGCAAACTCGCTTGGGATATTATCTTCAATGCCAGCATCAGAACCTTGCAACTTTTCGGCTAGCTTTTGGGCACTGCTGTCTTGCCAGCTATCGACAATCAGGTTGCTTAAGCGTTCGGTTTGCTCCGCTTCACAGATGATAACCGCGTGCTTAGGCAAACTAATCAAACGCTGATGCAAGTCCATCAAGCTACTTGCCAACTTGTCCCACTGCGCCTCATCGGTACTTGCCTGCGTCAAAAACGCTTTCAGCGCATTGAGTGCTGGCAGACCACTGCGCACATATTCTAGCTGCGCTTGGCGACTCATACCACGACTGGCAGTTTGCATGGCATAAGCATGGCCTGATCCTGCAAGGTTCGATTGCCAGCTGGCTTGACGCTGCTGCAAGATCTCTTTGATTCGGTCATGCTCGGTAAAGACGCTATGCTCCATCACTTCTTTGAGCAAGTCAATCGCTTCAGGTTTACGGTTTAGCGCACGCGTTGCGACGACAAAATAACTACTGATAGATTGGCTATCATCAATATTGGTGCGTTGACTAATACGCGCCGTTACTCCTGAGGAATGTGCAGCTTGTTTCGCTTGCAGCTCATGAGCACTTAAGGAGTCCGTACCCAGCTCAGATAATAAACTTAGATAAATAGGCAGCAGTGGGTGATTAATCACTTCATTAACCGGTAATTCATCATGGTTATGCTCACCGATCGCATCAGTCAACGGCACAATTACTTGATAATAATAGAGGCCATTGGTACCTGCCTCATACTCAAACAAGGTACTGTCTTGCCCGCTTAAACGCACAGGCTTTTGCGTGCCTTTTTTAAAGCTGATATCTGCTGGTACGTCTTCTAGGCCAACTTTTGGCAAGAGGCTGACATCATCGGGTGCAGTTTGACGCGCTGCTAGATCCAGCGCCTGCTTGTGCAAGATATCTTTATCATCAGCGGTCAAATCCATAGCGATGGTATCAAGACGAGTCTGCTCAGCTGCTGCCAGACGGGCTGATTTTTCACTATCTGGCGTTAATGTCACGCGGACACGATGCTGATTATCAAGTAAATGCTGTTTAATTAAATTAGGTAGCCACTGCTTATCTTTTACCTGTTCACGTAGCCATTGCAAATGCTCATCGACCTCCCAGACATCAATAGGGTTGCCATCGTGAATGGCGGTGCTAAAGCCTTCTAGCATTAAATTTAGACCGTAAGGAATGCTATCACCGCCGATATGGCGCTGATCGATCTCGATTTGGTGCAAGATGGTTTCAATGGTGTCATCATCGATTGGATTGCTTGCAACTTCAGTCAGCAAATCAATAATACCCTGCTCTACCGCTTCGGCATGCTCGGGGTTTGAACCACGTAGACCGGTATAAAACACCATCTCGTAATGACTGTCATCAAGTCCCAATAGCGGACTTGGTGCCTTGCCCAGTGGATGACTGTCTAGATACGCACGTAATGGAGAACCTGAGTGTTCGACCAACACGCCTTCTAATAAGCGCAGAGCCAAACGCTGCTTGGGATCGGTAATCGATGGCAGTAACCACGCCACCACGTGATGGGTCTGATCAGGACCGGCTTCGTCAGCGGTATAAGTATCGACAGCGCTAATGGGTGCAGACAAACGCTGCTCTGGACGTGACACATGCTTTTTACCTGCTTCAAATTGGCTCAAGGCATCGTCGTGGATTTTCGCTTGCGTCTCAGCTACTGGAATATTACCAAAGCTCATAATGACGCTGTTTGATGGGTGATAATGACTGCGGTGAAACTCAACCAGTTCAGGATGGGTCAAGTCTGGAATATCAGCAGGATCGCCGCCTGAATTATAATGATACGTCGTCGTTGGGAACAAATGATGCGCGACCGTATGATATAACTGATCAATCTCACCGCTCATCGCGCCCTTCATCTCATTAAAGACAATGCCCTTAAACTGCGGCTTATCATTTTCGTCAAGCTCTACGCGGATGCCTTCTTGAGCAAAATCAAGCGGATGAATATTGGGAAAAAACGACGCATCAAGATAGACAGCAAGCAAGTTAAAATAGTCATTTTTATTTTGAGTGGCGTACGGGTACGCTGTCCAATCAGCCGCGGTCATTGCATTCATAAACGTATTTAATGAGCGCTTAATCATCGAAAAGAACGGATCACGTACCGGGAACTTCTCAGAACCACACAAGGCCACGTGCTCTAAGATATGCGCTTCACCTTTTGAATCCATAGGCTGGGTGCGAAAGCCCACCAAAAACGCATTTTCATCACTTGGATGCGCTAAATGATAATGCATCGCGCCAGTTTTGATGTGCTGACTGATCAGCACATCCATTGATAGTGCTTCAACATGGCGATGCTCAATCAGCTCAAATGCTGGATGCAACGTTAAGTCAGCGGTAAACGGTGTGTCAGTCATAGTTATCCTTATAGCTTATAATATAATGTAGATAGCGCTCAATGAGCTGGGTAAATATGAGAGTCTAGCCTCAAAATTGTGCCAAATATTTTTAATATTTAGTGATTAAACGTTGATTGTCAGTGAATTATTTAAAAACTAACTTAGCGCTTATAGATGGGGCTAATGCATTGATAAGTCAAGTCTGTCGACGCCAAACCACCATCAACGTAACAATAACCACAATTAAAATATGGCTTTATCCCTTAACAAAGATGCCCAGTACTGCTAGTATTAAATTATCCATCAATAGGAGCACATTATGAGCTATCAACATGTTTTATTGGTTACTGACTTGTTATCTGATGCTGATATAGTCGCCCAAAAAGCCAAACGTATCCTAGCAGGCTCTCCTAAAGCCAAATTATCGGTCTTACATATCGTTGAAGATGATATGGTGCGTTTTGGCTATGAGCTGGTACCAGCGTCTAGCCTATCAGGAGATAATGATGGTGAGCACTGGCAAAAGGCCCGAGCCAAGCTTGCGCTCTTTCTTAAGCGTAATAATTTACAGGCGGTCAATTCTGAAGTGACTGCTGCTATCTCCAATGACAAAGGCATCATCAATTATTGTCATGAAAAAAACGTTGATTTATTGATTATCGGGCGTCATGAACGACATGGTATCGCTGCGTGGCTGGTTGGGGCAACAGCAGATAATATCTTGCCTAACACGCCTTGTGATAGCTTGGTGGTCAAGCTTAATCAGCCAGTACTTGAGTAAGGTCATCGTAACCATATGACCGTTTGCTTAAAATATTGCAGCCAATTAAATGCTGTTAAATAGGCTAATAAGTAATTTAAACGGTGCCTTTAAAGAATATAATAAAGAGTGCAACTCACTACTTAACAGCAGTCATCAGTAGTGCTATAGTTAAAACTACTTGCTACGAGGAGACCCTCATGAGTTACCAACATATTTTACTAGTCACTGACTTATTGGCTGATGCCGACATAGTTGCTCAAAAAGCCAAACGCATCGTTGATAACCGTCCTGGCTCCAAGCTATCAGTATTACATATCGTCAAGGATACCATGGTTGGCTTTGGTTATGAATTGGTACCTGCCTCAAGCCTATATGATGAGATTGATGATGAGCGCTGCCAAGAAGCACGGGCAAAACTGGCCCAATTTTTGGAGCGTAATGATTTAAATGCGGTAAACTCTGAAGTGACGACTGCCATCTCTAACAGTGAAGGCATCGTTAATTACTGCCATAAAAATGAGGTTGATCTATTGGTCATTGGTCGTCATGAACGCCATGGTATTGCTGCATGGATTAGCGGTGCGACCGCAGATAACATTCTGCCAAATGTACCCTGTGACAGTTTAGTCGTCAGGCTTGATAAACCAGTATCAAAACGCAGCTAATAGAGTTGATATAGGTCTTGTTTATTAATAAATAAAATAAGCGCACCGTAGCTACTTGTCTACGGTGCGCTTTTTGCATATTTCTGCATGACAATCTTACCTACCTAATGCATTTATATCTAAGTGTATTGCTCTTGAATAATATCTATAAATGCTTGCCAGATTGGGCTTTTATGGCGGGCTTTGTGCCAGACCAACCACCAAGTCCGCGACAGATCAATACCCGTTACCTTCACTTGTACCAATTTTTGCGCTGTCAACTCTGCTTCAATCACATGCTGCGACAAACAGCCAAGCCCAATATCGGCACTGACCATATTTTTAATCGCCTCTGACTGCTGAATCGCCATAACGACTTCGACATCTGGTAAATGCTTAAGCAATTGCTCGTCGATAATTTGCCGCGTGCCCGAGCCTGCCTCACGTACCAACAACGGTAATTTTGCCAGCTGCGTTACAGTCAATTTATAACACTGCTCAGCTGCACTATACTCAGCCCAATCGGTTAGCCATTTACTATCGTGTTTAGCAAATATTACTAAGGTATCTGTACGCCATTCTTGCTGCTCGATGACTTTTATGTCTGTCGGACGCGGCATGCCTTCGACTAAAGCGATATCAATATTTAACTGTTCAACTTCATGAATGACTTCTTGGGTGTTGGCAATATACATGTCGACGTTAGCGTCTGGTAGTGCTTTATACAGCTGGGCTAATAGTGGTGGTAACACATAATTGCCGATAGTCGTACTAGCACCAATATGAATCTGTCCTGCTTGATACTGATGATACTGCTCAAGTGTCAAAGACTGGCTTAATAGTGCTTGCGCCTGTACATAAACCGGATGCGCATTTGGATGTTGATTAAGCCTGCGCCCTACTCGTTCAAATAAAGGCATTTGTAAGCGCGCTTCTAGCTCGGTCAGTGCGCTACTGACTGCTGACTGTGATAGATGCAGCGCTTCGCTGGCAAGGCTGGTACTACCTGTCTGATAAACACTAACAAATACTGCCAGTTGCCGCAAAGTGATCTTTGGTACAGTCTGAACGGTCTTCTTCATCAATCGCTATTGCCTTTTATCTAGATACTCTACTAACCTAAAATTTCGATAGGTTATACCTTATTAATCTGTTTTTATTATAAAACAACTTATCTTATACTGTCTATTCATAAGCTTATGCTTATTTTGATTATCGACAATAGGATGCGTCCCTTATGCACGCTTTTGCCCAATCAGTGAATCATTATTTTCCAAACAACCGTCACTTAGCAGGATTGGTTGTCGTGCTGATCGGTAGCTTATTTTGCCTATGGCTTAATAACAGTTTGAATACTTGGTCGAATGGACATATCGTTGGTCTGTCATCTTTGACATTAGCTATCTTGCTTGGAATGATCCTTGGTAATACGATTTATCCTAATTTCGCTGAGCGCTTAAATGCTGGCGTGGTCTTTGCTAAGGGTCAGATTTTACGTCTTGCCATTATGTTTTATGGTTTTAAACTGACAATAACACAAGTTGCAAGCGTTGGCATGCCAGCGGTTATGACAGATGCACTAGTACTGACATCGACTTTTTTATTGACATATTGGCTAGGCACAAGATGGTTAAAGGTCGATAAGAAAACCACTTTATTGATTGGTTCAGGCGCTAGTATTTGCGGTGCAGCGGCGGTCATAGCAGCAGAGCCAGTGGTCAAAGCTGAGGCGCACAAGGTTACGATTGCAGTAGCGACAGTGGTCGTGTTCGGCACTATAGCCATGCTACTTTATCCTTTTTTGTATCACCTTGGTTGGTTACAGCCTTGGCTTAGTGCCGAGCAATACGGCGTCTATACTGGCTCAACTGTCCATGAAGTGGCACAGGTTGTTGTCGCTGGTAATGCAGTGAACACTGAGGTTGGTAATACTGCAGTTGTCACCAAGATGATACGTGTCATGATGCTCGCGCCATTTTTACTGGTTTTATCATTTGCCTTGACCAAGGGCGATGGTCAAAACAGCGATAAAAAATTATCGTTTATAGCGCGTATTAGACAGGTCAGCGTACCTTGGTTTGCTTTTATCTTTATTGCTATTGTCATACTACATACATGGCTGCCAATGTCTAAAAGCTTTGAGCAAAACATGATTTTACTAGACGATGTGTTACTGACGATGGCTATGTTTGCACTGGGTCTAACCACTCATCTGAGCGCGATCAAGCAAGCTGGCATTAGACCGCTTATTTTAGGTGCAATTATGTTTGGCTGGTTAATACTAGGCGGTGGCCTTATTAATATTGGCATTAGCTTTATCTAGTAGTTTGCCTGTCCATTCTTGAATGCTCATCTCACTACTTAACGTAAAAGGCCTCCAACTACATATAGTCGGAGGCCTTTGTATGTTTATCATCTAATTTAGTATGATTGACTAAAACCTTTTAAGGAAAACGATTACTACATCTACTATCAGTGCTTTAAATACCAAATCATAGACGAAAAAAAACGAACCCGAAGGTCCGCTTTTCTACATCTATTCATCTAGCTGTCTATAAAGACAAATTAGATAGCAACGATGTTATGTGCTTGTGGGCCTTTTTGGCCTTGAGTTACAGTGAACTCAACTTCTTGGCCTTCAGCCAAAGTTTTGAAGCCAGAACCACTGATTTCGCTGTAATGAGCAAAAACGTCTGCGCCGTTTTCTGGAGCGATGAAACCAAAGCCTTTAGCTTCGTTGAACCACTTAACTGTACCTTTTTGAGTATCTGACATGTCGATAATCCTACTTTTAAATTTATTAATGGTCTAGTGACCGGTAACGCTTGCAAATAGCTACTGAACGATAAATATTAAAACGAAGGATTATAACTAATACTACGAGGTAATGATTTGGTGCAGAACTGCTTTTAAGCTTGGACGTATTATAAGACGTGCAAGCCTATATGGCAAGCTTTATCTTATATTTCATGTAACCGGATATACAATCATATTTTTTAGTCGTCGATTTGCGCTTATTTGGCATTGGGTAAGCGAAACAAATATATCGCCACTCCGCTACATACAAGGGCTACCGCCCATGCAACCCATAGCATATCTGCTGGCAGCCGATAAAATAACATTGCCGTTGAAAATCCCATCATCACTGTTGCAAGCCATTTAGCATACCGAGGAACAGCATGGTTTTCTTCCCAATCGCGGACATACTTGCCAAAATACTTGTGATTGATCAGCCAAAAGTGAAAGCGGCGCGAGCTTCTTGCCCAGCAGGCAGCTGCCAATAGTACAAAAGGCGCGGTCGGCATTACTGGCAATAAGATACCGATAATACCCAACACAAAAAACAACCAGCCAAGCGTCACAAACGTCCAGCGTATCGTTGGACTGCTGGATTGATTGGTCTTTGGTCGATAGTAAAAGGATTTTTTATTGTCAGTCATAAATATGATTTCGATACACGATAAAAGACAGATATCACTATGAACTTATAAGGCGAGAACGCAGCTTAAAAAGTAAAGCTCAGCTATCTATATAATTGTGTAAGCATGCTATAACGTTTAGAACGACACAAGTCTATTTTTGCGACATTTTACTATCATTAAGTATATCTGGATAAATTTGACCAACAAAAACCGCTCATAACTTGAATCATGAGCGGTTTTGATTAAACATGCGTTGAAAAAACTTTAAACCAGTATTAACGCAATAATTGGGAATATCAAAAAATATCCAAAGACGGCCAAAATTGCGTACTTGGTTTCGATACCTTTACCATTAAACTGCATTCTAGCCAGCGTATCGCCAAGCTTCAAAATCGAGATACTATAAAAATAAAAGGCAAATAAGAGAAGTACAATGCTAATAGTAAATATCGCGATGGAAGATAGCGCGCCAAAGAGGACAACCGTTCCTGGGAATAAAATCTCACCTTTGATAATTAGGACCAATAAAACGATCGCGGCACCTGATGCAGAGGCATGGAAAAATATAATATCGTGTAAGGTGGCATCAGCTTTATAAAAGCTGGTTTCGATATTTAGCTTATCGCTACTCAGTGCCCTTGGCATCGAGTCTCTATCAACGATTGATTTATGACCCTTTATATTACTCATGGTCACAAGAAAGGTGAAAAATGTCAGGGCGACCCAAAAGACTACATGTATATTTATCATCATTATTATTCCTAAATCCACTAAAACATGATTTAAAAATATCTTGTACACCGACCCAATTCAATAATCTGCTTCTATTTGTTTAAACCTAACTTTTGGAGAAGTCAGTGCGCTTACATTTATACTATCAGCCTTATCGCTTTGATTTGTAATAAAATGTCTAAGACTTAATTTTGCTGTACTGATGCTATATTCCGTCCTAAATAAAATAAGTATAAATATCATAACGCGCTACTGGAACAAATTTTTCTTTGCTTGCTGTGCCTACGCAGACAGAGGCTGCAAAAAATTTATCCCTATAGCGCTGTATTTCTTTTATGGTGGATCGAGTATAGCTTATAGCAGACAGGTTATCGTGTTTGGTAAATCGTATGGACGTAGTGTCTAATTCGGTTTTGTTTTGGCGTAAAAAAACCGCTCACAGTTTTGTGGGCGGTTTTATTTTTAATGATATTATTTTGGCTTACTTATTTCGATATCAATCCTATCTTTCGTGCTTCTTTGAGCCAGCTTGGAAACTCTTCTAGCATGTTTTCATACAACGCTTCTTCGCTGATATCATCCAAATCATCGAGTTCAAAAAAGTCGCAATTATCAATCATGCGCCCTGCCATGTCATCTAGTTTTTTGAGGATGCCATAACCACGACCACCCAAGCCCACAAACTGCCAAAATATCGGCAGTTTCGCCGCATCCGTCATGACTCTTGTGATACCGCGATTGTCATTCACCCCGCCATCACTGATAAATAGCACGTAGATAGGCACATCTAAACCGTCCTTTTGGTAAAACTCCGTCACGGCTTTCATGACTTCGGCTTCATTATTAATGCGCGGGCCAAGTGCCCATTTGCGCCAGCCGCCATGAGCGTTGTTAATGAAACCATCGTAGTTGCTCAGCCCAATCTCGCCCAAATACTGCGGATCTCGGGCAAACGCCCAGCAGTCTAGTGCTTGGTCGTCATCGAAGCTCACTGCCAATGGCAATATGCGGTTGACCACTTCTTGCACGCGGCCTTTTTTATACTGCCTATTCATTGAGCCTGAGGCATCTAGCACCAGTGCTACCTTTGCGGTTAGCTGCTGCAATTGGCGTTTCTCAAGCGATATGGTGGCTTTTTTGGCCAGATTGACCAGTTTTGGTGCTTTGTCTAGCATGACCTTTTCTAATGATGCTTTTGCTTGAACTGGCGTTGCCGTTGCCGTTACGGCTGCTGCTGTCGAACTTTCTTCTTCTACATCGCCACCGAAATGCTGCACGATGGCGGCAAGTCCACCATTAAAGCCTTGCGCGACGTTAGATACCCGCCAAACGCCACTCTTACGATACAGCTGCATCAACATACTGGCTTGCTGCTGGGCAAAGTCTGCTGCTTGATATTCTGCTTGCGCCTTTTGCGATTGTTGCCAAATGCCAATCTCTAACGATTGAATTTGATTCAGCGGTGTGTCGGCTGATAATACAAAAAACAGGCTGTCTATATTAGCATCCAGTTTAGACAAGTTAACTTCAAACTCGGCTTGGATGCCTTTATTTGCTGTTGGCTGCGACTCGTAATGGGTGAGCTTGATTTGCCCGCAAGGAGAGGTTGGCTGATTATAAAACACCATGTAATCATCGTTGATCAGTTTGCCCGCTGCATCTAAGGCAAAGCAGCTGATGTCCATCTCTATCGGGCTTTGGCGAGTGAGTTTAAGCGTGATGGGTGCGGTATCGTCAATAGCAAGGTTGCTTAGAGGTGCGCGTTGTCCGACGGTGAGATGGTTCATGGTGTTCCTTACGTTAGATTTTTATTCCTTTAGAAATAATAGACTAATTACTGATATTAAAAAACCGCTACAGTGTTTGCTGTGGCGGTTTTTTATTCAATGACAAGAGAATGCCTAGGTTGTTTTCACTTTGTCCAAAATTAGTGAACTTCTAACTATATTAGAAATAACATAGTTATGAGGCAAGCCGCATAATATTATTAAATATAGAGTATTTAGCATGCTCATTAAAAGCTAGCATTAAATCTTTTTCGACCCTATCTCTATTAAATTTATTACCTTGGATATTATCAGATTTACGCAAGTAAACTGCTAAGACGTTACTGCAATCATGGCCACAACACAATTGTTCAACATCATGATTTAAAGAAGAATACTGATTATATAAATTTATTAAAATTTGTTTTGTAGCAGACGTAGAAGATGAAGCAAGTAGTTCATCCAATAAAGCATCCACATCTATTGATAAACATTTATTTTCAAAAATAATAAACTCGTTAAATGTTAACGCTTTGAATCTCAAACCAAAATTATTATCTAAGTTAATCAGCCTAAAAATCCCTATAACTTTACAAGCATCAATAATTTCTCTCAACATCTTATCAGAAAAACCAGTGTTATTATTTATAGCTTTTTGATTAATGATTTTTCTAAAAGCCGAAGAAAATAACATCATAACTTCTATGTCATGATAATCAGTAACTAAAACCCCATATGCTAGACGATTTTGAGCCTTCCCCTTAATATGATCAAAATCAGCATCGCATACAGCACATACTCTATCAGAGTAATCACTATATAAACCTTTCATGACATCAATCACATTTCTTTTACCCTCAAGTGGTATCAACTTTACAACATCTTCATTTATTAAATTTCTAAACAGCATTACATCACTTTGCCCTTCTACATATAAGGTTATTTTCTCGTATTGAGGATGTGAAACACTCATTTTAAAATCATTTATAACCGTCAAAGGGTCTGAGGAAAAGTATTGCAAAAGGCTCATATACTTTCTACCTGCTTTCTTCTCAAATCTTCTAAATCTATAGTACTATCCCATTTATTTCCTACTATCTGAGGTGAATGGGTAGCTATAATAGATTTACTATTATTAATTTCAGATATTTTGACTAAGTCAGCCATGAACTGTTTTTGCCACACTATATGCAAAGATATTTCTGGCTCATCGATTAATACTAAGGTTGTCGAATCACTATTGAATATTAATTGATACAAGAGTATAACCTGATGTTGTTCACCTGAAGAAAGCTTAGACAAGCTTAACACTTTCTCTTTTTTACCCAAATCTTCATTTTCTTTAATATCTCTAACAAAATAAAATCCACGTTTAGAATCAACTTTAACTTTTTTAAAAATTAATTTGCTATTCAGTATTTCTACAAATGTATTGATTTTTTCATAGATGTCGTCGAAAGTAGATAGCTTTTCATTAGTATCTTTAACATATAGCTTAAGCACCTTAACATCATTGTCTTCAATATGAGTTATTTCCATCTCATTATCAAAAATATTACCTTGTGAAAGAATGTCATACTTCATTAATTCTTTTCTTTTATCCTGTATATTATCTAATTCATTTATTAAGCTCACTTTATCAAGATTATTATATATCTCTCTATTATTAACTAGCCTTTGTGGAAACGTTGAGTCAAGCTCTTGAGATTTTATAGAAACCTGAAGACTCGAACTATTTATCTTAGACTTTAACTTTGCAGAATATCTTTCGATAGCATTAGTATGAAATACCTCACGACCTCTCATGTTACTTTCTTTCAATACTAACCTTTGATCTTGTACAAAATAAGTTTTCTGCTTTTTAGAGAAATTTATTAACCAATCTTCCAGCTCCAACTTGCTTGCATCAACATTAGGGAGGTCAAAATTTTCTAAAATATCTTCTAAGCTAAAATCAGCTCTGATCCTAGACCTTCTATCTATCCATCTATCATGCTCCATCCTTCTCAAGAATGGAAAAAACTCTTCTATCTTTTCTCTATACATACTTTGGTAGTTCTTAAAATCAATAGTGCAACTATTTTCAGATTCGCCATCATATAATGTTATTTCGATAACATTATACTCTTTACCTTCTTTTTCTTTATAGCTATCAAAAATAGCATCTTCTTCATCTTCATTTAGAATATAATTTTCATCGAATAGGCTTAGATTTTTAGATTGAACTGAATTTTCTACTGATGTGTGTTTCCTAATAGAAAAATATCCCATATCTGTTACTAATGATATTCTCTTGAAATCTAGACTAGAAAAATACACAAAGTTTAAGGAAAATATAGAGTGTATAATTTTTAGACATATTGTTTTCCCGTAACCATTTGGCGCTGTTATGATTGTTATATCTTTACTCAAATCAAGAGAGTAATTAAATATACCAAACATATTTTCAATCTCTAATCTCTGAAGAACCATAAATTATTTCCTTATACATTTCTAATGTAAATTTTTAATTAATCTCATACAAATGACTGAATTTATTTTTTACTTATAATAAAGTCATGATGTCCATTTAAATAAATTAGTATTACTCATAAATCACTCTGAATAATAGCACACAAATATTCAGTTACATGATGAAATTGAGTATAAGTTAGAGAGCTAAGCAGTAGACAATAAAAAACGCCATCACAATTGTGACAACGTTCTTTGCTAATACAGATATCTACTTTTAAATTACAACGCCTTTAACTGCTCCATCTGCGCCGTCATCGCGGTCAACTGCCCTTCTAGCTCAGCCAGTTTTGCTTTCTCCGCATCGACCACTTCCACAGGCGCTTTGCTAACAAAGCCTTCATTACCCAGCTTACGTGAGATGCCTTCGGCTTGCTTTTGTAGCTTCTCGTAGGATTTACCTAGGCGATTTAGCTCAGCGGTGGGATCGATTAGCCCTTTCATTGGTACGAGTACACGTAGTTGACTGACCATACTTGATGATGACAATGGTACTTCATCGCCTTCTTGTAATATATCCAAGCTCTCTACTTTGGCAAGCGCTTTAAACTGATTTTTGATACGTGATAGACGCGCGTCTTCGTCGCTAGAGACGTTTTGTAGTAGCACTGGCAGACGTACCGCATTACCGAGTTTCATCTCACCACGGATGTTACGCACGCTCGCGATTAGCTCTTGTAGCCATGCCATATCAGACTCGATTTGCTCACTGATTAGCTCGCTATCGGTTTGCGGGTAGTCCGCAATGACGATACTGTCAGTATTTTTACGATTTAATAGTGGCGCGACGGTCTGCCAAATCTCTTCAGTCAGATACGGCATGATAGGATGGCTAAAACGTAGCGCAGTCTCGAGCACATGCAAGAGTACGTAGCGGATTTGCGCTTTACGCTCATCTGTCACCGAGTCATCATTTAGACTGGCTTTGGCGAGCTCAACGTACCAATCACAGTACTCATTCCAGATGAACTCATAGATATCTTGGCTGACCATATCGAGACGATACTGAGCAAAATGCTGATGAATGTCTTTGATACTGGAGTTTAGACGGCTCATAATCCACTTTTCAGGTAACTCCCATACGTCAGGATTCGCCATTTGGTCGATAGGCTTGGCACTGCCCTCGCTATCAACACAGTTCATCAATACAAAACGGCTGGCGTTCCAGATCTTATTACAGAAGTTACGATAGCCCTCGACACGCTTTAGATCAAAGTTGATATCGCGACCAGTACTGGCAAGTGAGGTAAAGGTAAAGCGCAATGCATCCGTACCATAAGCTGGGATGCCTTCTGGGAACTCTTTACGCGTTTGCTTCTCAATTTTGGCCGCGTCTTTTGGATTCATCATGTTGCTGGTGCGTTTTTCTACCAATGCTTCAAGCTCAATACCGTCGATAAGGTCAATCGGATCTAAGACATTACCTTTTGACTTGGACATCTTTTGACCATTGCCATCACGGACTAGACCATGCACATAGACAGTCTTAAACGGTACTTGCGGCGTGCCATCTTCGTTTTTCACGAAATGCAGGGTCATCATGATCATGCGGGCCACCCAAAAGAAGATAATATCAAAACCTGTCACGAGCACGCTGGTCGGGTGGAAAGTCTCTAACACACGCGGATCAGCAGTAGGGTCTGCCCAGTCAAGCGTACTAAACGTCCACAGACCCGAGCTAAACCAGGTATCAAGCACATCATCGTCTTGGCGCAGTTTTACATCGTCGCTTAGGTTGTACTTGCTACGCACTTCGGCTTCGTCACGGGCGACATAGGTCTCACCTGTTGCATCGTCATACCATGCAGGGATACGATGACCCCACCAGAGCTGACGGCTGATGCACCAGTCTTGTAGATCCGTCATCCACGCCATATACATGTTTTTATACTGTGCAGGGACAAACTCAATGCTGCCATCTTCTACCGCATCAATCGCAGGGCCAGCCAGCTTTTTAACCGCGACGTACCACTGATCGGTCAACCACGGCTCAACGATCGTGCCGCCACGCTCAGCACGCGGAGCTTTGAGTGCGTAGTCTTCGATATCTTCTAGCCAGCCTTGCTCGCCTGCTTGCGCTACAAGGAACTTACGCGCGGCAAAACGCTCAAGTCCTGCATACTCGCTAGGCGTGGTTTCTAATTCTGGCTCACGCGTCTGCAAGTCAGGATAGACTTCCATCGCTGGCAAAATGTTAGCGCGCTCATCAAGTATATTAATCAATGGCAAGCTATGACGACGACCCAATTCATAATCATTAAAATCATGCGCTGGAGTGATTTTGACACAACCCGTCCCAAAGTCGCTCTCGACATAATCATCAGCGACGATGGGCACGATGCGACCTGTAATTGGCAAAGTAATGGTTTTTCCGACTAAGTGCGCATAACGCTCGTCACTTGGGTTAACGGCAACTGCAGTATCCCCAAGTAAGGTTTCAGGACGCGTGGTCGCTACCACCAAATAGTTTTTGCCATCTTGCGTGGTCAGCTCTGTATCCGTGAAATGATAGCGGAAATGCCACAAGCTGCCTTTTTCATCATGGTTTTCGACTTCTAGATCAGATAGTGCGGTTTGGAACTTAGGGTCCCAGTTGACCAGACGCTTACCGCGATAAATTAAGCCATCATCGAACAGACGCACGAATACTTCTTTTACCGCATTGGACAGACCATCGTCCATGGTAAAGCGCTCGCGTGACCAATCAACTGAGCTGCCCAAACGGCGGATTTGGTTGGTGATATTGCCGCCAGACTCTTCTTTCCATTCCCACACTTTATCGACGAAGTCTTCACGCGTCATATCACGGCGCTTGAGTCCTTGCGCCTCCAAACGACGTTCAACGACCATCTGGGTGGCGATACCGGCATGATCCGTACCTGGTTGCCACAGCGTATTGTCACCATCCATGCGGTGGAAACGTGTGAGCGCATCCATAATCGCGTTATTAAACCCATGACCCATATGCAGCGAGCCTGTGACGTTTGGCGGTGGCAGCGCGATAGAGAACGACTCGTCTTTATCAAAAGTCGGCTGAAAATAGCCGCTGTTCTCCCAGCTTTGATACATACCCGCTTCGACATCCTTGGGATTGTAGGCGTTTTCTAGTTGGCTTAAGGCGGCTTGAATAGATTGGGTCAGGTTGGTATTAGTATTGGTGTGATTCTCAGGATTGCTCATAATAGGATTGTCTTTTATTAAAAATGAATGTGGCCAAAAAATATGTCGAAAAATAGGCGAAATAAGTAATAGAGTGATTTTAACGCAGATGGCAAGATTTTGTTAGATGATGAGCAAATTTATCAGGTTTGAGTGAGCGTATTAAACCATTAACAACAGCAATCAGCGCAATGCTAAATATGATAGGCTATAGTCATACCATAGAATATAACGCATCTTATATATCAGACGTTGCCTTCTACTAGTCCATGCAGCGAAATCATTATCCCATAATCAGCGAGCTTACTGTGCCCCAAGATACCGAGCGTAAAGACGATTCTCAGACTGACCCATCAAACGATATGCATTTAGCCGATAACAATGATGATGATACCAATGATACAGATGAGCAAAATAACAACAATATTGAGGACAGTCAGCATCAAAAAGACGAGCAACAAGACAGCGAAACAAAAGCCACTGAAAACCTTAAGGATGAAGACTTCCCTGAACAAATCAGTGATGAAGACAAAGAAACCATCAAAAAAGTCGCCAGCGATGACAATTTAAGTCAAGCAAAGAGCTACGCCAGTATTTTGGTTGAGCAGGTCATCCATGCCAAAGAAACGTTTGATCGCTCTTTAGGTTCTTTATTTACCAGTGCTTTTACTGCTGGGCTTGAGATCGGCATTAGCTTTTTTATAATTTTAGCAGCTTTTTCACTGCTTAGCGGAGTGATGCCCAATCAATATGCAATGGTGCTATCTTCATTGCTATATCCGATAGGTTTTATCATCGTCGTGATCGGCCAGTCGTTGTTGTTCACTGAGCAGACCTCACTGCTTAGCTTACCTGTGTTAAATAAGATAGAGCCGTTACACAAGCTGCTGCGTCTGTGGGGTATTGTTATCACTGGCAATATCGTTGGCGGCTGTATATTTGCCGCCTTAATGATAGGGCTAGGTTTGAATATGCATCTGTTTAGTGTCAGTGATATCGATGCTTATGCAGCGCATGTATTAGGGTTTAAATGGTGGGTTATCTTCGGTAGCGCCGTATTAGCAGGCTGGATGATGGGCGTTGCAGCATGGCTTGTCACCTCAGCACGCGATACGATCAGTCGCATTGTACTGGTCACTCTCATCACTGGTAGTATCGGCTTTTTGGGCCTGCATCATAGTATCGTTGGTAATATTGAAGTGTTTGCCGCTCTTATGTACGGCACAACTGTAAGTATCTTAGGTTACTTGTTGTTTTTGGCTGTGGTACTGGCAGGAAATACCGTTGGGGGTGTGGTGTTTGTGGCGGTACTAAAAAATCGTACGTTCTTATTTGAAGTTGAAAGAGTAAAACAAGAGGCAAGGAATGATAGAAAAAACAGGTTAGCTCGAATGGGGATACGCCGTCGTTAACGTGTTTTGGCATCGTCAGTGCTAACGACCGCGGTGCCATAAGCAATGGCTTCAACCATACTACCCAGCTGGTTAATATTACTGACCTCCAAGCGCAAGCCATAGATGTGATTGTAGCCCTTGGCTTGTGCTTGCGTACGCATACGTACTAAAGCCTCACGGCGAGAGCGGTCTAATAATGTCTCATAAGTGGTGAGATTTTTACCAAACAAACTTAAAACCCGCGCGATGACCATTTTAAAATAATCTTGGGCGATAACGACACTACCGAGCACCAGCTCCCCTTCACTATTGGCTGTCAGATTGGGGCGATAAAAACGCTCACTAGAGACAATGATATGAGCCAGCTCTTTTTCTGCTATTGTCAGCTGCGCTAAATGCTGACGTTCATGACGCATGCCAAAAAACCACCCGACCACAAATAACAAAACAAATGGCCCATAGTTAATGAGTATTTGAGTCATAGAATCATTCATGGCACGTCTCTTATCTTAAAAGCAAAGGCGAAGTTGCAAGAGTTTTGCAGTTGGTTCACTATCATTAACCAAAAGGATTAAAACGTGGTAACTCATCAGTTGGGGTTTGCGCGGTGCTTGATGATTCGTTGGACTGATAATCGTTAGAAGGATAATGCGGTGGTTGAGACGACATATTCGGTTGCATACGTATCGCTTTAACAGCCGTACCATAAACAAACAGCTCTGAGGCTCCTTGTGCAATACTCGATGTCGAAAAACGTAAACCGACGATCGCATCTGCGCCTAATGCTTCTGCCTTGACCACCATACGATCAATCGCTTCTTGACGTGACTCTTCTAGCAGCTCAGTATAAGCTGTCAGCTCGCCGCCAACGATATTTTTAAATCCAGCAAACAAGTCTTTGCCGACATGTTTTGAGCGTACCGTACTACCATAAACGACATCTAAGCGTTCAGTGATTTGATAGTTGGGTAAGTGCTCAAGATTGGAGAGTTGCATAGCCATGGTATTACCTTAGCAGTGACTTATAAAATTAATCATTAGTATGGAACAATAAAAACAACTCGGTTAAGTTACCTTCAATACTGTTTACCATCTGTACCATTTTGTCTTGGTCAGCGCGCATGTCGGCAAGCTCGGGATCTTCATCATCGATACCGCTTAGCACGATCATAGGTAGGGTTAGTACGGCAACATCCTCAGCTGTATCTTCATCTTCAAACCAATTACTGGCTTCATCACCATACATAGCATCTACAAACCCAATCGACCATGCCACGATATCTGACTCATCTGAAAAGTCGACGGCGACTTCTTCATTGCCCGCATCTTCACCAAAAGGCAGCTCGATAGGTGTCTCGTTTTTTAGCTCAGCCATGATAGAGTCGCGCCAGCGACGTATACCATCGACTACGTTGTCTGGCACTTCACTGGCGTGTCCTTCAAACAACGCATCTATCCAGTTTGGTAGCGGACGCCCTATCACGGTAGCAGTCAAAAAACCATGGGTGGCGACACTGTCGAGCACAAACTGGCTTTCTTGATTGTCTAAGAAGTCTAACAGCTCATCAAAGCTTAATTGATTACTCATGGAATACTTATCCTTGAATCGGTAATTGAGGTGACAACGCACATAAAAAATTGGATTATCTCTAATGAGGGATAATCGACCTGACAATTGATCAGCACACTATTTGCAAAAGACTATGCTACTAAAGACCATATTGGCTTTTATGAATAACAGTCATAACAGTCATAACAGTCAGTAAAATAGGTTCAGCTTAGCACGGTTAGCTGTCGATAGATTGTTACGCTTACTATGTAACCTCGTTAATGATTTTTGCTTTCTGCTTATTGATCGATCTATAGTCAAAGGTCTAAAAATGCTTAAAGGTCATCATCATCCCAATCATCATCGAAGTCATCGTCGTCATCATCACCTAGATCATCTAGCTCATCTTTTAGTGCTTTGGCCAGACGCTTTTCTTCTAATAAGTTATCAATCAAACGACGTTTTTCAAGGCTACTTAGACGGGTGCGAACACTGGTCTCTGCTTCTTCGACCATTTTTGCATCATCGTCATCGGCAAATTCGCCATCAAAATCATCATCGATATCAGTATCACTCATGACAAACTCCTATTATTTGGGCAATAAATTCAAAACACATCGATATACTTATGCCTTATAAAGTTTCGCTCGCCTCTTGTCAATCCTTTTTACGCCTATTGCTGATTATAAAGGAACATCTTTGGTTACGAGTTGGTTTAATTTATATTTTTTTGATAAACAGTAGTCTATTAAAAATTAATTGGTAACGCTTTGCTCTTCTTCTTCGACACCTGACATTAACACTGCATTACGGACAGTCGCTAACCGTTGTATCATGGCGTCATTACCACCATCAAAGACCGCACATTCACGCTCATATACCGTTGTTGGACGCTTTAAGCTTTGTACCTGAACATGGCTACCGATTTGTTTGAGTCCAGCATTGGGTAATAGAATAAGCATTTGTTCCTTTCTACCAACGCTATTGAGTAGTTGTCTCATTGCTTGTGCTTGGTCTTCGTCACTGACACCCACTTTAGCTGGCAACGCAAATCTTGACAGCTCAATATGCTTTTCATGAATGATTTTATTGAGCATTAAATACAACTTCCCTAGCATGACGCCAGCTAGAGCAGCTTTTGCATGACTGTTATCAGCTTTAAGTATTGCACATGCTCCACTTTCATCAAAATGTGGCTCATTCACCGCACTGACGCCAAGCAGTAGTGGCTGCCTGAGTAGCTCTGTCATTGCTTGATTTAATAACTGCGTGCATAACGCCAAATAAGGCATTCTCATCTCAGGAGCAAGGCGCTCTAGCATGTTGTATTCATCGTGAAACATAATTTGCACACTGACTGTATCAAAAGTGCGTGTCGCAGACAGCTTTGATGAGCTGCTGGTAAATTTATGAGTGTGACTACTGTCGACACCTGCGCTAGTCTGCACATCGTCTGTATGCTGAACTGTGCTGTCAGCGTTGTTTGACTGTCTGCCTTGCGCGGCGTCAGTTGATGCGTTAGAGCTTGTTTGCTGATCAGCAGTATTGGCTTGCTGCGACTTTAGATACGCGTTGAGCTCATTATGGATACCAGCAGTGTTCACTTTGCCAGTTTTAGCCGTCTCATAATCGCTTGTATCGGCAGTATGATGAACATCATCGCCCATGGCATCTCTTTTTTCAGCATAATTTTCATTAGGCGCACGCCCATAGCTCAATTGACCAGATTGAATATATTGTTCGCGGTGCAAATCTTGAATATCTCGGCTCAATGCATTGATTTGCTCTTTGGTTGGACGAGCCACATAACCATACAGCAGCCACAAGAAAAGATGCAATACCAGCGAGCCGATGACAAATGGCCATTGCATCGCGATAATCTCACCCTTACTGATGTCTTTTAGGGTCAACGCGACACTACCAATAACGGCATCACCTTTGGTTGCCATCTGGCTGATGGTATCGCCTTGCTGCATCGGAGCATTGCCGACTGGTACTAAAATCTCATCATTGCTATCTTTGATGACGATGCGCGCCACGTCCTGCTCGCTAGTATAGCGATTGGCGATGACACTTAAGCTTACGCGGTCTTCGTTTTCTAAAGACAAACGCGCCTCATCGATCAGCTGGGCGACCATTTGCTCACCCTTTTGCTCACGACTGGTCGTCAGCTGCTGATCGGTGCTGATGACCAGCAGTAAAGTCTGCAAACAAAAACTGACTAGAATGATAATGGCAAACAACCCTTGCCGCGGCGCTAAATACGTCATGATATGTTAAACTTTTTTGAATGGGAGAAGTTAAAAAAACGAGACTGTTGCTCATTTTTTGGAAAAGTATGCTACTAATCATTTTAACTCAAACGAGTCTTATTTAACCGCACTACCGACTATCATACAAGCAGTCGACCAACTGGTATTGTCTATAATATCACCATAATGGTCATCATAGGTTTATCTATCAGTATACATTTAATCATTTACGATATTCGGTCAATATACTCAAGATAATAGCATTATTATTCAACTGTTATACTTTGTGCGTCATGTATAGGCGATACACGGTAAAACTGTTATTATTCCTAATCTTAACTGCGCACACAAGGGACAATTGAGACATGCCAAAAAATACGCCTTACTCGTTACCAAAAGACAGCAAAGCATGGCAACAAGCTGTAGATTCTGTCGCGTCACTATTGCCTGACGATACCAATCTGCTAGACTTCGATACGCTCCAATCTCTCCCTGTATTTGCATTGATTGTCGTATTACCAGCGCATATGCACGCGCTTGATATTCATCAATATGTACAGTCTTGGGTCGATGAGCAGCCAAGCTGGCATTTGGTAACAGTGGCAGAAGATACGGAGGCAAGCTTTGTAGATATTACCATTCCTAAAGCTGCTGCTGACACCGACTCTGTCTTTGGCATCGACGATGATACCAAACAGCCGTTTGTCCCCGCTCAAGTATTTCGTTATTTATTGGTTCCTGTCACTGATACGCTCATGCATCCTGGCAAGAAAACAGCCGCCGCTCACATCATTGATGATCAGCTGACGACTCGTCTGCGTCACGACTTAGCAGAGAACTATCTAGCGAAAGAGGATAGTGGTGTCCAAAATCTGGGCATTGACAGCATGAATGTAGTCGACTGCCACATCTTATCTATTGGTCATATGCTGCGCACGCATAAGCTTGTCTGCTTCGATATGGACTCAACCTTGATCGAACAAGAAGTCATCGTTGAGCTGGCAAAGACTGCTGGTGTTGGTGAGCAAGTAGAAACCATCACAGAAGCCGCTATGCGTGGTGAAATTGATTTTGATGAATCCTTTGTGCAGCGCGTCTCATTACTAGAAGGCATCTCTACTACAGTATTGGATGATATTTGTGCGCGGCTGACTTTATCGACAGGTGCTCGTACCACTATCAGTGCTTTTAAAGCACTGGGCTACCACACGGTACTGCTCTCTGGTGGTTTTACTTATTTTGCCCGTTATGTCGCTGAACAATTGGGGATTGACGAAGTCCATGCCAACAACTTAGATATCGAAGAGGACGAAGTGACTGGTCATGTGCAGATGCCTATCGTCAATGGTGCCAAAAAAGCGTCTATTGTTGCGCATATTGCTGAGCGTATGGGCATAGAGATGTCACAAGTGGTCTGCGTTGGTGACGGTGCAAATGACTTACCCATGATGGCCAATGCCGATTTGGGTGTTGCTTATCATGCAAAATCTATTGTCCAAGCCCGTGCTGATGCAGCGGTAAACGTCACAGGTCTTGAAGGCGTACTCTATGCACTTGGGTATCCTGCACTCCTCTCAAACTAGTAGCCGATTAACACTTATTTTTATTTTTAGAAAGGAATGTCCATGACGGCATCACAAACTCCGCGGCCAGACACGCCGTCATCAAGCGCGAAGACTGATGCAGCGCCATTATCAGATCTGTCAGCTACCCCATCTGCCAACCTATCCGGTGCAGACAATCCAAAGCAGTTGGTGGCGGTCTACATTAAAGGTATGGCAATGGGCGCAGCTGATATCGTACCTGGTGTATCGGGCGGTACTATCGCTCTGATTGCAGGTATCTATGAGCGCCTAATTAATGCATTGGGTAGTATTGGCCCAAGCCTTTGGCAAGTATTTCGTCAGCATGGCGGTATCAAAGGTTTACTTGCCGTCTGGCGACAAGTCGATGCGACATTTTTGCTATTTTTGCTATTAGGTATTGCCACAAGCTTTGCCACTTTAGCAGGTCTAATCAAGCATTTACTGGACAATCAGCCTTTGCTTATCTGGTCGTTCTTCTTTGGTTTAGTGATTGCGACTGTCGTTATTTTATTGAGTGAAATAAAACGGTGGAATGCGGCACGGGCGGGGTTATTTGTCATTGGTATTGTGACAGCGGTTGTGATCAGCAACTTACCCCTGCTCGCTACGGCGCCAAGCTTACCGTATCTATTCCTTGCAGGTGCAATTGCCATTTGTGCGATGATACTTCCTGGTATTTCAGGGTCATTTATCTTGTTGCTGATGGGCGCTTACGATACGGTATTGGAAGCCGTCCATACGTTTAATCTGACGGTTATTCTTACCTTAATGGCAGGAATGGCAACTGGGCTACTCATCTTCACGCGTGTGCTTAAATGGTTATTGTCGCGATATTATCAAGGAACATTAGCACTGCTTACTGGCTTTATTGCCGGCTCACTGGTCAAGGTATGGCCATGGAAAGTAGATGCTTTAGGTACTTTAAATAATGAGGCGATCAATAACGTTGCCCCGTGGCAATATCCTGCAGGCGCACACTGGCTGACGACATTAGGACTAATGTTACTTGGGGCAATATTGGTATCAGCACTGTCGTGGTGGGGCAATCGTACCAAGCGCGTACAACCGATCAAGCAATAATCCCAACCATTTAATATGGCTTGATTTTTTATAATACTTTATTGTAAGCGCCTAATCATAAGGCGCTCACTTTTTATATTAAACCTTCTTAGTCTATAAAACAGCCACCATAAATCAGACGACAACCGTTGTCGTAAAGTCGCCTCTACCCCATTCAGCTTTTTACGGTAAACCAGCATAATAGTCTTATTGAAATTCACCTTATGAATAGCGAGATGAATGATGTTTTTGACTATATTTTCAGTTGCTGGTATAGATACGTTAGACGGTAGTGCGCTACTTGGCTATGGTCTATTGGCAAGCTTTATTATAGCGATTGCTTTAACTTCGCAGCGTTGGCTACTATGGTATGTGCTCGGTGGTATGATATATTGGCTAAGTGTTGAGATGTTACATAGCGCATTGATGAGTGGTTTTGGCTTATCTGATTGGCATAGTTATGTTGCAGCATTTGGTATCAGTTGGCTGCCACTAGCTGGTTGGGTGTTATATCGCGCGCTACGTTATGATGATGTGAGCCGTACCGTGCAGCAAGAGCGTGAACGAGCTGCTGCACGCTACGTTGAACATACGCCGATCTATGATGATCATTATCAGCCGCGTTTTTAGTAGTGCCTTTTGAGATATATGACTTATTTTAATCATTGCGCCCAATATAGGCGCATTTTTTAGCGCGACTGTTTTTAATATAAGCAACTTTGTCTGTCAATATGGTATGTACCAACCTGTTCATTAATAAAGTTACTTTTGATTCAAGGTATTGTTACACGATATCTAATGCCTTCTACGCAACTACTAAAGTATTAAGGGTAGAAGATAGTTTATACTCTACCTACAAATTGTAGTACAAACCAATATAAAGCTACTTTATAAAGTTACTTTTATTGTAATCCTACATTTTTTACACTTATTGTTATACTTATTTTAGGAGACTGACTATGTTTACTATTCCTGTATTAGATATCAAATCTGACCCTTTAGACGTGATGTTGGCTGTGGTTGGCTATCGCTTGTCTATGCTTGCTGACAGTGATGATGAAGATATCAAAAAGCTTTTGGCTGACCGTAAAGTTACCATCGAAATCGCTAGTGTGGAAGCAAACGTTGCGCGTCATTTTGACTTTGATAATGGGACGTTTAGTCAGCGTAGTGGTCATGCTGACGCGCCAGATTTGACGATTAACTTTAAAGACTCAATGACCGGGGTTAAACTGTTATCTAAAGGCAATCTGCCCGCCTTTATGACAGCAGTTCAAGAAGGTAACTTAAGTATAGAAGGTGATTACAGCTTAATGATGTGGTTCAATAAGCTTGCCAAACACATCGTCCCTACTATTCCAGAAGACTATAAACCTTACATCCAAAAAGCAAAACCTTATGCTTATAAAGCGCAGCAATTTGCCAATCATTGGATTGGTGTCGCTAAGCACAAAGTCGGTAAATAATACATGGTACCGTTAAAAAGACAGTCTGTATTTACAAGGTTATGGCCATTAGCCTGTCTTTAAACGCTATCTGTTAATGTTGTTAATAGCGTTCTGATTTTATGAAAAGGTTGCGGTATACTACGGTTATCGCAACCTTTTTTATTGTCTTATTATCAGATGACTATTCTAGCTTATCTGATTTTGTCTCATCTTATCTTGAAAGGACTTAACCCATGGCAGGACTGCTTTCTATCCAAGAACCTAACCATCAAACCAACAATAATACTAACATTGACTCGCATTCCACATCCAGCTTACGGTCGGCGGGCAGCGCAACCACAGCAACAAATACCTCGGCAGTCAAATACAGTCGTGAACACATTGCGCAGCTGTTTGATCTACCCCTGATGGATCTATTATTACAAGCACAAACCATCCACCGTCAAAACTTCGAGGCTAATGAAGTGCAAATTAGCACCTTATTATCCATTAAGACAGGCAACTGTCCTGAAGATTGTGGCTATTGTTCGCAGTCAGGTCACCATCGGGATAAAACCAAACTTCAAGCAGAAAAACGCTTAGAAGTTGATAAGGTGATTGCAGCGGCCAAACGCGCTAAAGCCAGTGGCTCATCGCGGTTTTGTATGGGTGCTGCATGGAAGCATCCGAGTGCCAAAGACATGCCTTATGTGGTCGAGCTGGTCAAAGAAGTCAAAAGCTTGGGCCTTGAGACTTGTATGACGCTTGGTATGCTAAACCCTGATCAAGCCGCTCGATTGGCTGATGCAGGATTGGATTATTATAATCACAATCTAGACACCTCGCGCCGTTACTACGAAGAAGTAGTCAGTACGCGTAGCTATGATGAGCGGCTCGATACACTAACGCACGTACGCGACTCGGGTATCAATGTCTGTAGCGGCAATATTGTGGGTATGGGTGAGAGCCGTGATGATCGCATAGATTGGGTACATGAGTTACTTAAAATGCCCAAAGCACCCGAATCTATTCCTGTTAACTTGCTCGTCCCGATCGCAGGCACTCCAATCGGTGATAAAGTACTGGCAGAGGGTGAGCTATCGGTGCTGGAATGGATTCGCACGATTGCGGTAACACGTATCTGCTGTCCGAGCAGCTATGTACGTCTATCTGCTGGACGCGAAAGCTTATCCGACGCTGAGCAGGCTTTGGCCTTTATGGCAGGTGCCAATTCATTCTTTTATGGTGATAAGCTATTAACGACAGGCAATGCTAGCCAGTCTAATGATAACAGGCTTATGCGAGAGCTTGGCTTGACTGCACAAATTGCAGCACCAAGAGCACCTAAGCAAGTGCCTGTTATGGATGCGATGAGTGGACATCAATCGCAAGTGGTGCTGGCAGAATAGAGCTTGTCTTTACGATGTGCTGCTACCATTACCCATTAATCTGCGTTAAGCTTGCCCGCGTTTATATATGACGTATAAAAGTATTGACGAGAGAACAAGAGAAAAACTATGCCAGATTATTTTAATTGGATTAAAGCGGCACATATTGTTGCAATGGTCTGCTGGTTTGCAGCGATTTTTTATCTGCCAAGGCTTTTTGTCTATCATGCTATGAGTGATGATTTGATCAGTCAAGAGCGTTTTATTGTGATGGAGCGTAAGCTATATCGCGGTATCATGACCCCATCAATGATAGCGACGTGGATTTTGGGTCTATGGATGGTAGCGCTTGGCTGGGAAGTATATAAAACCCAAGGCTGGCTACATGTGAAGATTTTTTTGGTGATTTTATTGTCAGCCTACCACGGCGCATGTGGTTTTTATCGAAAAAAACTGATTGGTAACCCCCACTACAAAACCCATAAATTTTGGCGCTGGTTTAACGAGATACCAGTCTTTGCCTTGGTCATTATCGTCATCTTAGTGGTCGTCAAACCGTTCTAGGCTTATTTATAAATTTTAGTCAAATGAACAGCGCTTTTTACTAAACGCTAAAAAACGTCCGTAACCTCTATCAGTCACGGGCGTTTTTTAGTATTTGAAAGATATTGCATGTACTACTTAGATAGTTGGGCTACTTAGATAGTTGGACGCATGATTTGATATACATTACTCAAATCATAAACACGGTAGCGCGCAGGTTCGCGGCGATTTTCCCCAGCATAACTGAGTATCAGCGCTTGCTTGGCCGCTTCATCGACCCAGCCGACAAACAGCCCGCTATGTTCGACCCCGTTGTAGCCATGATTGATATAATAAAGCCAATCACCAATCTCAATCTCATTACTATTGGCATAAGGGCCTTGTCTATAAGCGCCTTTATGTACAGTGTCACGGGTGACCCCTGCTCGCTTAAATACCTCATTTAGATAATCCCAGCAGCCGCCTTGAATGATAGCACGCTCGTTCAGTGCCATCTTACGTGCCGTACTAATCACCTCTCGTGCAGCCGTACTGCTCTGATTTTCAGCACTGCTCAGCAGTGGCAGATACTCACTATCGACGTTATCGTAATTACCTGATAAAAATGCAGGCAAGACAGCAGGTACTTGCCGTTGTATTTTCGGATAGCGATAAAATGACTTTGATCCGGATGTATTTTGCGGCGGCTGATTGTAGGCATGCGTATTGGGTGTCGGCTGAGCGTTAAAGCGACTCGTGTTGTTAATGGTTGAATAGTTGGTACGAGTACGCTGGATGGTCGAGCGTGTATTTATTTTAGCACTCGGTACTGCCAGATTAGGTTGAGCTGTCTTTTGTGCGATAAGATCGCTCATACTATCGGCATGCACGTAACTTGCACTACTCAACAGTAACAACAGCGCGCTAATAGAGGTTCTTTTTATGAAAGAAGGCCCTATAGGAAACTTTTTAACAGTGCTGGCTTGAGTAGACAACACTTGATACCACAATGCTTTATACAATGACATTTTAGCTTTATATAAATTTATTTTATCTGAGGTAATAACCGACGATAGCGGCATGACCAGCTCCTTTTAAGACAGCAATAGTGTTGATGAATATTCAACACGCCTTAGTTTTTAGTTATAAACCATTTAGGTAAGAGGCTGCAAGCTTTATTCAACACTTTTAAATGATGAAAGGTACAAAAAGCAAGATAAAAGGTAGATTGGAAATGGTCTGTAAAAAAATAATAAAGAAAAAGCCATCTATTTACAGATGGCTTTTTTTAAAAATCGCTGATTAAAAATCATTTGATAAATCGTTTAATAAAAGGCTTAATCCCCGTTCATTTTAATATTAACATGACGCTTATTGAGGGCTTGTCCTTCTAATATCGCTTTGGTCGCTTGCGCTTCTTGGACAGTATCGAAGCCACTGATATGGTATTTACGTACGTTATCTGTATCAACAATTTGGAGCTGCTCGCCAAACAAGGTAACTTTATCACCATCGCTTAGAGTAATATGGTCGCGTCGACCGTTATTATCGTGTACCAGCTCGCCTACACGTACCCATAAGACACCGCTACTGATATTGCCGCTCATAGATTTTTTACGCTGTTGTCGTTTTCGATTAAAGATAAAACTGCCTACAATCAAAAAAGCCAGCGCGCCAATCGCTAGGCGCTCCGGCAATATACTCATTGCCAATGCCACTGCTACGGCACCAATTAATAACGCTGACCCAAACCAAAACAGTCCATTATCCCCTGCGGGTGGCTGGCCGTGTAAGGTAATCTTGGCACCGTCATTGGTTAGCTTTAACATGCATTATTACCTATCGATTGCTACCCATTGACGAATAAACACATCAGTTATTTATATATTGAGTTGAACAGTTGCTTATAATTTATATTAGATACTTCTTATAAAAAATCTACCAGCCAAGCGCCGTTTGCTGCATTTTGATAAGCTCAGCAATACCTTTTTCAGCCAGTATTAACATATCATCAGCTTGTGCACGGGTAAACGGCTTTTCTTCAGCAGTACCTTGCAGCTCAATGAACTCACCCTTTTGCGTCATGACGACGTTTAGATCCGTATCACAGCTGGCATCTTCTTCGTAGTTTAGATCTAGATAAGCTTCGCCATTTTTCATACCGACAGAGATTGCAGCGACTAGACCAATCAATGGATCTGCTTTTAGCTTTTTGGTCTTTTGAATGCTCTCAAGCGCATCGATTAGAGCAATAGCAGCACCAGTCACACTAGCCGTGCGCGTGCCACCATCAGCTTGCAAGACATCACAATCAAGATAAATGGTGTTTTCGCCAAGCTTACTAAGATCAATCATGGCACGTAGGCTACGACCGATGAGACGCTGAATCTCTTGAGTACGACCAGACTGCTTACCGCGGGCGGCTTCACGCTGATTGCGAGTGTTGGTTGCGCGCGGTAACATGCCGTATTCAGCGGTAATCCAACCTTTACCTTTGCCTTTTAACCAACGTGGAACCCCTGATTCGACGCTTGCCGTACACAACACTTTGGTATCGCCAAAACTAACCAATACTGACCCTTCGGCATGTTTGGTATAGTGGCGCTCAAAGCTGATCGAGCGAAGTTGGTCAAGCTCACGGTTATCAATACGCATAAAATTCCCTAAGACGATGTTATAAAAGCAGTGGTATAAAATAAGTATAGCGGTCTGCTAATGACTTTTTGGTTGGTTGGCTGTGCTTAGTAACCCATCAAAAAGTACTCAACAATCAGATAAGATGCAAAGTAGCAGACCTAAAACTTGAGATATCCTAACGTGACAGCCACGCAATAGCAATATAAGTACTTGTTATTACGTGGTGATTTTGACAAAAAACACAGTGAGAGTAAAGTGAGTACTACCACCAATGCTCATTTTACTCTATTCTAGCCCTTCCATTTTACGTAACTCTTTACGCAAAATTTTACCAACGTTTGATTTTGGCAGCTCATCGACGAACTGTATATGACGCGGACGCTTATAGCCAGTTAACTGCTTTTTACCGAAGTCGAGCAGCTCTTTTTCAGTGACATCACCTTTTTTGACCACAAATAATTTGGGATCTTCACCGCGCTCATCACTCGGTATGCCAATGGCACCGCACTCTACAATGTCTGGGTGCTCACTCATGGCCTCTTCAATCTCGTTCGGATAGACGTTAAAGCCTGAGACAATGATCATGTCTTTTTTACGATCGACAATCTTGATAAAGCCTTTTTCGTCCATGATACCGATATCACCTGTTTTTAGGTAACCGGTTTTTGTGAAGGTGTTGGCTGTCTCATCAGGACGATTTTGGTAGCCGATCATCACCTGTGGCCCCTTGACACAAATCTCACCGCGCTCACCAATAGCGACTTCGTTTTCTTCTTCATCAATTAGTACAATATCAGTACTAGATGCTGGAATACCAATCTTGCCTGTAAACTCTGCAATAGTCATCGGGTTAAAAGCGACCACGGGCGAGGTTTCCGATAGACCATAACCTTCTACAATAGGCAGACCTGTGATTTTATGCCACTCTTTTGCCACGCTTGGCAATACTGACATACCGCCGCCAATAGCTGCTTTAAGATTGGAAAAATCTAATTTGGCAAAGCTGTCTTTATGCACCAAGCCATTAAACAAGGTATTTACAGCAGGAATAAATGATGGTTTATATTTATCCATCTCTTTGATCAAACCGTCTAAATCGCGCGGATTCGGTATTAATAGGCCTGTAAAACCTTGATACATGCCATACATGCCGCAGACCATAAATGAGAACACATGATACAACGGTAAAGCGGTCAAGATCACATCGTCGCTATTGATGTCATCTTCAAAAGCACTATTGATAAGCACGCTGATCTGTAGCATGTTGGCAACTAAGTTACCATGTGACAGCATAGCACCCTTCGCCACACCTGTCGTACCGCCAGTATATTGTAACAACGCCACATCATCCAATGATAAGTCGGGACGCTTATATTTGCTGGCAGATACCGCTCCTAGCGCTTGTTTAAAGCTTGTGCTATTAGGCAAATTATACGCTGGAATCATCTTTTTGATATGGCGTGCAACTAGATTGACCACCCTCCCTTTGACTGAGCCCAGCATGTCACCAATCTTACAGACAATCACATGCTCTACTTGGCCTTTATCTTCAGCGTCTTGATAAGTTTTGGCAAAATTTTCAACGATGAATAATGCTTTGGCCCCGCTATCATGTAGCTGATGTGATAGCTCGCGACTGGTATATAGTGGATTGACATTGACCAATACCATACCGGCACGAATGATACCGAGCATAACGATCGGATACTGCAAAATGTTTGGCATCATGACGCCAACTTTATCGCCTTTATCCAATCCCAATGATTGTAAGTAGCTTGCGATTTGGCGGCTATAAAGATCCAATTGTTTGAAGGTAATGGATGCGCCCATACAGAGGTAAGCAGTTTTTTGTCCATAACGACGAAAGTTACGTTCAAACACTTCAAGCAAAGAGGTCTCATCATCAGGCATATCGATAGTTGCATCGATACCATAACGCTCATAAGCGTCAAGCCATGGTCTATCACTTGGAATGGTTGGCATCGTAGGAAACGCTGTCATATCCGACATCATTTGTTCGTTTTTATGCGCATGGTCATTACCATCAGTGACAGACGCTTGGTCTGGCGCGTTTTTATTAGTACCGCTGTTGTTGGCATGGTCAGTCATAACTTTTCCTAAGTACTACAATTAAAAACGTAGAATAATATAATAATGATAAAAGTATTGGGTTTATAAATCATTATTTGTGAACACAAAGTCACTAAAAACCAGACAATAATAACCAATGTCCACCTGATTGTATGCGTCCGTACTATAACAGTTTTGCAAAAAACTCTCTATAAGTGTGTATAGAAGGCGCTTATATCCCTTTATTAGAATATTTCTCGTGATAGTGGCTTATAAATAACAGCGACTCATAATGCGCTCATTATTGTGCATACTGCAACTAGTTCTCAATAAAAATGGTGAGACCGTCTCTATACAGTCTCACCATTATCCATACAAATAGTCTTGTTTAAACATCCGCTATCTATTCTATGACAGCCAAATCCTCAAACCGCATTCAAATATCGAATATTAAGATGCCTGATTTGCTTCTTCAAGCTTACGCAAGTCTTTATGCAAAATTTTACCAACGTTCGATTTTGGTAGCTCATCAATAAATTCAACATGACGTGGGCGTTTATAGCCAGTCAAATGCTCTTTAGCGTAGGCAAGAACATCTTCTTTAGTAAGGCTATCATCTTGGCGTACGACGAATATTTTTGGAACTTCGCCACTCTTCTCATCCTCAACACCAATGACACCGCACTCTAAAATCTTTGGATGACCAGCCATCACTTCTTCGACTTCATTCGGATAAACATTAAAGCCTGAAACCAAAATCATGTTCTTTTTACGATCAACGATGGTGACATAGCCTTCTTCATCCATAATCCCAATATCGCCAGTACGAAAAAAGCCATCATCGGTCATCACTTCACGAGTCGCATCATCGCGATTCCAGTAGCCTTTCATAACCTGCGGGCCACGAACGCTAATCTCGCCGCGCTCACCCAGCTCAAGCTCATTACCCGCTTCATCTAAAATAGCAACGTCAGTACCTGGCATCGGTACGCCAATGTTGCCTGTGAACGTAGCACTATTATGTGGATTGGCCGTTGCAACTGGTGACGTCTCAGACAACCCGTAACCTTGAACGATAATATTGCCCGTCACCTGACGCCATTTTTCTGCCGTTGAGCTAAGGACTGCCATTCCGCCGCCCATCGACGTGCGCAGCTTACTATGATCCATCGACTTGAACTCATCGTTGTTAGCCAGTGCGTTAAACAAAGTATTTACTGCTGGAAAAAATGCCGGCGGGTTGTTTTTATAAGCTTTTAATAAACTATCAATGTCACGTGGATTGGGTACCAGTAAGCCAATACAACCGCGATAAATCCCAAACATACCGCATACAGTAAAAGAGAAAATATGATATAGCGGTAAAGCGGTCATGATGACAGGCTGCTCGTTACTACTCTCAAACTCATCAAAAGCACTACCTAAAAAGGTATCAGACTGAATAAGATTGGCCACTAAGTTTTTGTGCGTTAGCATGGCACCTTTAGCCACGCCAGTTGTACCGCCGGTATACTGTAATACAGCCACGTCGCTAAGACTAATATTGTTTGGTCGCTGATACTTACCTGCCGAGCTTTGCTTGAGCATGTTTTTAAACTCAACACTGTTGGCAATTTGGTATGGCGGTACCATTTTTTTGACATGACGCACGACTGTGTTGACCATCAGGCCTTTTAATGTGCCCATCAGATCGCCCATGCCAGTGATGACGACATGATCCACTACTTTGCGACCAATATCTTGATAGGTTTTGGCAAAATTTTCGACCAAGATAAGGGCTTTAGACTCAGAGTCGGTCAGCTGGTGCTCAAGCTCTTTTGTGGTATATAGTGGATTGACATTGACTAAGGTGAGACCTGCTCGCAGTACGCCAATGACGGTAACGGGCAGCTGTAAAATATTGGGCATCATGACTGCAACTTTATCGCCTTTGACCAGCCCAAGTAATTGTAAATAAGCGGCAACTTGACGGCTATATAAGTCTACTTCTTTAAAACTGATCGAAGAACCCATGCAAACGAATGCCGTCTTATCGCCGTGCTTAAGAAAGCTTTGCTCAAAGATATCAATCAGTGAGGTGTCATCGCTTGGCATGTCAATATCGTACGTTAGCCCAAGCGCTTCATAAGTTTTGAGCCAGACTTTGTCGTTACGACGGGTTAAATTGACTTGATCATCCATAATCTTGTTTCTCCTAATGAATTGACGCATTCAGTGGTAAATACCCCTTTGTTCTTTAACATACACACTTTATACACACTACTCAATACAAAATATTGGCACCAGAGTTCGCAAAGTTACTTGACGTTTATTATTCTCTATTAAATCAATAGTATTCATGATAAATTTGAGCGTTTTTTACATCGATTTTTAGCATAAAATAGCGAGTTACTCTCCTATAATGTTACTCGAATATTACTACATGACGACGTATGCATCGTAAGCTCGTATATAGTGGGCACTACTATATCAGCCTATATCAGCACGTCATGACCTGTCGTCTATTCTAGATTATCCCTTTTTAATTGATGTAATATCCTTTAGGATAACGCTACCTTATTCTTATATTAATTTTGCGCCAATGCAGTGCGGCACATAATATGTGCTATACAAACCATACTAATTAAAAACACAGAAGCGAAACCTACTTTATGTCCGATGTTATTGATAATACGATTGCTCCCATTCTCCCAAGTGAGCCAATGGATACCCGTTCAGTGGCGGAATTCACTGAACAAGCTTACCTAAACTATGCCATGTACGTCATCATGGATCGTGCACTGCCAAATATTGCCGATGGCCTCAAACCTGTCCAGCGCCGCATCGTCTATGCTATGAGTGAGCTTGGCCTAAAGTCCTCTGCCAAAGCCAAAAAATCTGCACGTACCGTCGGTGATGTGCTGGGTAAATATCATCCACATGGCGATAGCGCCTGTTATGAGGCCATGGTACTGATGGCGCAGCCGTTTAGTTATCGCTATCCGCTCATCACGGGTCAAGGCAACTGGGGTAGCCCTGATGATCCCAAATCCTTTGCAGCCATGCGTTATACCGAAGCCAAAATGTCTGCTTATGCTAATACCCTGCTGACAGAGCTCGGTCAAGGGACGGTCGATTGGCAAGACAATTTCGATGGCACCATGCAAGAACCCGTTACTCTGCCCGCTCGCCTGCCTAATATTTTATTAAACGGTACGACTGGTATCGCCGTCGGTATGGCAACAGACATCCCGCCGCACAACCTTAATGAAGTGGTACGTGCAGCCATTCGTTTGCTGAAAAACCCAGATCTGTCTGTTAAACAATTAACCCAATCGATACCAGCACCTGATTTGCCAACGCCTGCTGAAATCATCACCAGTAAAAAAGACTTACAGGCGATGTATGAAAGCGGTCGTGGCAGCTATAAAATGCGCGCAACCTATCATATCGATAGCAAAGAGAAAAATCTTGTCATTATCGATGCACTGCCCTACCAAGTCTCAGGCAACAAAATCCAAGAGCAAATCGCTAAGCTCATGATGGACAAAAAACTGCCTTGGATTACCGATATTCGTGATGAATCAGACCATGAAAACGCTTGCCGTATCGTCCTAGAGCTAAAATCTACCCGCGTCGATGTCGAGCGCGTCATGAGTCATTTGTTTGCCAGTACTGATCTAGAAAGCAATTACCGCGTCAATATGAACATGATCGGCCTAAATGGTAAACCGCAGGTGAAAAACCTCAAAGAGATTTTAGACGAATGGCTAGTCTGTCGTCGCTCAGTGATCACCCGCCGCTTGCAATATCGTCTCGATAAAATCGATAAGCGCTTGCATATCCTCGCGGGATTATTGATTGCTTATCTCAATATCGATGAAGTGATTCGTATTATTCGTGAAGAAGACGATCCAAAATTATCGTTAATGCAAGGCTATGATCTGACTGACATACAAGCCAATGCTATCTTGGATATACGTCTGCGTCAGCTGGCAAGGCTAGAAGAGATTGAGCTACGCCGCGAGCAAGACGAGCTAGCAGCTGAGCGCGCCACTATTCAAGAGTACTTGGACAATCCAGACAGCTTGACCAATCTGATGATTGAAGAGCTTACCGCTGACATGAAAGAACACGGCAACGATCGTATGTCATCATTGGCAGAACGCGAAGAGGCACAAGCGTTAAAAGAGTCAGATCTGGTGCCAAGTGAGCCTATTACTGCCATACTATCAAAAGCTGGCTGGATTCGCGCTGCCAAAGGTCATGACGTCGATGCTACTGGTATGAGTTATCGCTCAGGTGACAGCTATCAAGCGTATGCACGTGGCAAGTCTAACGAAAAGATCTACGTGCTTGATAGCACCGGTCGCAGCTATAGTATTGATGCGCACAACCTTGCTTCTGCTCGTGGTCAAGGGGATCCGCTGACCAGTGTGCTAAAACCCCCAGCAGGTGCTAGCTTCGAGCAGCTATTAACGGGCGCTAATGACCAGCGCATCGTCCTTGCCAGCTCGCAAGGTTATGGGTTTGTCAATATGCTTGGCAATCTTGATAGCAATCAGAAAGCTGGTAAGAAAATTATCACTCTATCAGCGAATAGTAAGCTGTTACCTGTTGCACGGATTGATACTGATGTACAAGCCAATGGTAGCGCAGCGCCAACCACTACTCCTGATCACATCGCTGTGGTGACCAATGCGGGATATCTACTCATCTTTGCCTTAGATGATTTACCAGAACAGGCACGTGGAAAGGGCAATAAAATGATTACGCTAAAAGATGATGAAGAAGTACTTGCTATCACGCCACTTAGTTTGCAGGACAGCTTAGTTATTACAGCAGGTAAGCGTCATGTGACGCTAAAACCGATGGATCTTGCCAACTATACGGGCAGTCGTGGAAATCGTGGTGGACAGTTGCCACGAGGCTTTCAGAATGTTAGTTCGGTTGCGGTTGGGTGAATGGTTGTTGGGCTTTGAATGCTGGGCTGAAAAATCAGCCTGCGCTAGCCTTATCAGTAAACTTAAAAAGAATAGGAATTTATGAAAATAGGGCGTAACAAAAAGTGTTGGTGTGGCTCAGGAAAGAAATTTAAACATTGTCATTATGGGCGAGAGAATGAGACTCCTGTGAGCCAAGGCGAAGCTATTAGCTATAGTCAGAAAAACGCTTCACGAAAGTGCTGTTATGCCCCTGCTGATTTAAAACATGAGTGTAGTAAAAAAATCATTAATGCTCATACTGTTTCAAAAAGTAGTAGTCTGAAAGAAATTGCAGATGAAAGTAACCATGTTTTTGGACTAAAAATAAACCTAGCAAACATAATAAAAAATGAAGGAAAGCTAATTCCTGAAAAAATAGGCATTAATCAAGCATCCACATTTAAGGGGTTCTGTTCAAAACATGATAAGTCTCTTTTTTCTTGTATTGAAGATAGAGAGTTTGTTGGAGATGACGAGCAGTGCTTAGCCCTAATGTATCGCTCAGTAGCGAAAGAGCTTTATGCTAAAGAAGGTGGACTTAATAACTCCGAGTTTGCTAAAAATGGTGATAAGGGTAAGCATTTATTAGGTCAACTATCTATTCAAAATTTTGTTGCAGATCAACAGAAAGCGATCAATGCTGCTCTCTCAGAATTATCGGAGCTTAAATCTGAACTTGATGATCAGCTCCTAGGAAAATCAGTTGGCAATTTAAGCCATCTTATTATTGATTCAACATCACCTATGCCTGTCGCTGTTTCTTCAATTGTTTCCCCTATAAATGACTTTAATGGAAATTTAATCCAAGATTTAAGCGACTTAAGTATTGTTGCTGAGCACTTAGTTTTTAATTCATTTTCTAGTGATGGTAAAGGGTATGTGGTTTTCAGTTGGTCAAAAAACTCTACCAAAGTGTTAAGCTTTATTAACTCATTATTAGCTTTAGAACCAAACAAAATTTTCAGTGCGTTGATTCGTTTCTTCTTTGGAGTTGCTGAAAATACATTTACTTCACCTGTGTGGTGGAGCGGTATATCGGATGAACAAAAAGATAAAATAAAGAGCCTCATCATGTCAGGAGTAAATCCATTCAAACCTAATGATAACAATTTACTGGTTGATGATGGTATTAATTTTTCGGGGTGGGAAATCGGTAATATTAGGAAAATAAATTTTTGAGTAGGGTGCGTTCCTCGCACCAATAAAAGACAAAATCACCATATTACTTTAATGCCTTTTTCACGCAACGCTTTCTTATACAAGATAATAGTCGGAATTAGGTCTATCAATATACCAAACCCAAACATCAAGCATATATTTAATAGCGTCGGTGTGAATACGCCTAGTTTATATAAGACAAACATTGTGCCATAGTAGCCAATGTTGACCCAAAGCGACTGAAAGAACATATAGTTCGTTTTACCTAAACCATATAAAGTCGCGTCTAAAATACTATTATTAAATATAAATACAAAATAAAATACTGTCTGTATTCCAACAATATACATCACCGTTTTTATGTCCTGAACATTCATAACATTAGCAAGAAAGCTTTGCCAGTATGGAATAGTAATACACCATATAGCGACAAATATTAGCCCTAGTGAGAAATAGCCTTTTGTGTTTCTGGCTATGTTATTTACGTCTGTACCAACGTCTCTTTTTACCAGCTCGGATAATGCCAAAGCAGGTAATAACAACCAGCCCCAAATAAAGCTATTAGCTACCCAATAATTACCTTGCTCCTCAACCATGTTAATCATTTTTATGATCATGACTATGAAAGCAATATTTCTGACTAGCGATTCTAATCCTGAAAATACACCTGTCGTCCACCACTCTTTCATCCATGTAAATGACATCTGATTGACTGATAAAAGCTTCAATCCATATTGTCGCATAGAGATATAGGTGGCTAATAAAATAGCTACATTGACAATAATATTTGTCAAAGCAATACCGATAACACCCATATTTAGACTATACTTAAGAGGCCCAAAAAATAAGCTGTCTAGTAATATGGACAGCGCCATCTGCACCGCTAGCAAGCCATAAATGTACTTATCTTTGTTTAAGCTGATAATAACGACTGTCATATATTTGACTAGCGTTGCAAACATGATAGCTATAGTTTCTAATCGAATATACCGAGTCGTTTCTTCAACAATCTGTCTAGACTGCTCCATAAAAATCACAATATTTTGTGAATAGATGAATAAAATTGCAGATAAAAAAGACATAAAGCAAAAAATAACGATAAACCCTGTTTGAACTTTATTTTCAAACTCGTTTTTATCAGATAGAGATTTACCGAAAAGGTAAAATAAGGGTAATATCAATGCTTCCTGAGCTATCTCGTAAATTAAACTTAGCCACAATATTTGACTGGCAATATTAATTCCTGCGTCACTAGGTAACTCGCCGAGAAAATTTACTCTAACGGTTTGATAGAGTGATGGTATTACCATCATTGAGATAAGAGCAATTAACAGTCTAATATTGATGTTTTTGAACATGATTCTTTATCAGAATTAAGACATTTGAAGTAGAGTACGTTATGAAGACCTTTAATAACAATAGTTTTTAAAAAAGGTGCATGGAAAGCACCTTACAAGTGATAAAACCAATCCTAACCCTGCCTTAACCCCAAAATCGGAATGACCAGATCTTCTTCATCGGTCAAATGCTGCGAAAGTAAGTCGGTTGCATCTACCAAGGTTTGATGCAATTGCTCTGCCAGCACTTTATCTTCAACCTCACTTCTCGCCAGCGTATCATTTTGTACTTGCAGCTTATCGAGTAGCGCATCCAAGCGCACATGGTCGCGACCCAATATCTCAAACCCTGCCTGTAGCTGTGGATACATCCTAATAAACTTAGGGAAAAACCCCTCGTCCTCAACGCCATGATGTTGGTGCAGTTTGAGCACGTGCATATTGATACGTTTCAGTATCTGTGAGCGATACTCTGACCAGTCGTACTCGCCAGATTGATAACCTTCACTAATCTGTGTCAAGATGCGTTGACGCTTGCGTATGTTAGTATGTACTTTTAGCCAGCCTGATGTTTTGTAGGCATAATCTGCGCTAAACCACTGATCTGGCGGTAGCTTATTGAATAAGAACAACCAATCCGCCTCAAGCCGACTATCGGGATGACGCGGTGACAAGCTAAACAAATCCTCATCTGCAACTGTTTTGACAGCACTATCTTCGTCAGCTATATTTTTGACAGCAACATTCTTAATAGTAATGTTCTGAGGTGACTTATCCATTGCCTTATCCTTGTGAATTACGTTTACCAGTTACGTTTGCTCAATTAATGCTTTTATTATCCAAACAGGCATTTACCAAAAAACGTAAAAGCTCATTAGAAATACTTAAATTATTCAAATAAATATGTAGAATATAAATATAGTCTAACAGCTAAAAATCAATGCCATGCTCGAGTCTGCAAACCTTGAATATGCATATACAGCCCCTACAAATAATAAAATAATCAACATGTTACATAACTTGGTCAGAACCTATGTACTGCCGTACTACTTACCATGTAGAATGAAACGCATAATGAAAAACACCCTTATAGAAGCAGTATCAAGCGATATATGGTCACCATTCATAGTAGTGTTTAAAATATAAAGGATAATCATGTTTATTGTAGATAAAGCTGTGAATGCTGATAGGCATAACACTATCCCCACCCCAAAAATGATCTTTTTTGATATCGATGACACCCTAAGCCGTAACGGTGAGTTTGCCCCGCATAACAAAGCCACGCTTGAAGCGCTCGCCAAATCAAACTTAGGTATTAAACTGGTCATCTCAACGGGACGCTCAAAAGCGATCTTGCCCCTTGATATCTTAGCCTTACTCGAGGCGGATGTTTTGGATGCGGTTATCTGTATGAATGGACAATATAGCTTCAATAATCAATACATAATCAGCGATTATCCATTATCAAGCGAACAAGCTACAACCATTGCAGAGCTATGCCAACAAAGCAATTTGGTTTATAAGTTTGATGCCGAATCGCAGATTGTGTGGTCGGATGAGCACGAGTGGCAAGACAGATATCACGACAAAATCAAAAGCTGTAGCATTATTGACCCTGAATATTGCAAATATAACACTGTCTATCAGTGCTCGGTATTTTTCGACAATCAAGACGACAAAATGCAAAACGTCAACTTTGCTGAGCAGAATTTAAAGCTAGTACACTGGCATGAGATTGTCGGTGATATCTTACCTATTGACGCCTCAAAAGCACGTGGAATTTTAGACGTCTGCCAGTATTTTGGTATTGATGCGGCCGACTGTATAGCATTTGGTGATGGGTTAAATGATTTAGAAATGTTTGATTTGGTTGGCTTTGCGGTAGCAATGGGTGATGGTAAAGACGAGTTAAAGGCGCGCGCTGATTTCATCACTGGCACTATCGAAGAGCAAGGTATTCAGACAGTATTGAACCC
The DNA here is from genome assembly GCF_051847535.1 of Psychrobacter sp. 1U1. NCBI lineage: Bacteria > Pseudomonadati > Pseudomonadota > Gammaproteobacteria > Moraxellales > Moraxellaceae > Psychrobacter > Psychrobacter sp. 1U1. The sequence goes on from NZ_JBPYDD010000004.1 coordinate 422,883, forward strand.
TATTCTACAGGCTCAAACAGGTAAAGCAGTATAATAGTGTTTAAGATGATATTCTGTAAAAAAAGCCAAATGACATAAGCTAGACGATAGAGAAAAAATACAAAAACCAAGGATAACCATGTTTACTGAATACAAAGCGAGCGGCGCACGGCCCGATACTGAAGTACCCACCCCCAAAATTATTTTTTTTGATATCGATGATACGCTCAGTCGCAAAGGCATTATTGCCGAACATAACAAAGCAACCCTTGAAGCACTTGCAAAGACCGATATCAAATTGGTCATCTCGACAGGACGTTCTAAAGCGATCTTACCTCCTGATATCTTAGCCTTACTTGATGCCGACGTGTTGGACGCTATTATCTGTATGAATGGACAATACAGCTTTAACAAAGACAGTATCATCAGTCATTATCCGTTATCAGATGCGCAGACTGACAAGATTGTATTACTGTGCCAAAAAAGTGAACTTATTCATAAATTTGACTCAGCGACTCACATTGCCTGGTCACATGAAAATGAGCGTTTGCGTGAATACAATGCTATAACGCCCAACTCTATCCTTGATCCGGAGTATTATAAGTCAAACACGGTCTATCAATGTTCGGTATTTTTTAACAATCAACAAGACCAAATGCAAGAGATCGACTTTGCTCAGGATGAATTAAAATTGGTACATTGGCATCATATTGGCGCAGACATACTACCAGTCAATGCATCCAAGGCAAGGGGCATCACAGATCTGTGCCAGCATTTTGCTATTGACGCGCGCGATTGTATGGCGTTCGGTGATGGATTTAATGATTTAGAGATGTTTGACTTGGTCGGCTATGCGGTAGCAATGGGCGATGCGCAGCCTGCTCTGATTGAGCGTGCAGATTTCGTCACTGGTACGATTGAAGAGCACGGAATACAAGCGGTGATTAAACAGCTTAAGATAGCATCGTAAATAGAACGGAATCAGACCAAACCGTTGCGATAGCTTTTTTAATGGCTAAACAAAAGCCCTTATCAGACACTGATAAGGGCTTTTTAATTTCAAAACAACATTAAGTTTTAATGATTATTTAGCAGCTATATAGCCTTTAAATCTATTCATTGAGCAGGATAAAATGTCTCTGCACCCGGCCCTACAGGCAGACCCAGTACAAATACCCAAACAGAGAACAAGATTGTCCAACCAATCAAAAAGGCCATCGAGTATGGCAACATCATTGCCATCAAAGTCCCGACCCCAGTGTCTCTTTTATAGCGCATAGCCACGGCCAAAATAAGACCGAAATAGCTCATCATAGGCGTGATAATGTTGGTGGTCGAATCACCGATACGATAGGCTGCCTGAATCATCTCTGGCGCATAACCTGTGAGCATCAACATGGGCACAAAGATAGGTGCGGTCACCGCCCACTGTGCTGATGCCGAGCCGAGCATGAGGTTGACCAAACCACAGATTAGGATAAAACCAACCAGCAGCAAAGGTCCAGTTAGGCCAATATCGCTCAAAAAAGTCGCGCCAGATACCGCCATTACTGAGCCCAAGTTTGACCATTTGAAGAACGCGGTAAACTGTGCTGCAAAAAATACCAAAACGATATAAATACTCAATGAGCTCATGGCGTTACTCATGGCATCGACGACGTCTTGATTGCTTTTGATGCTGCCAGTGATCTTCCCGTAAATATAACCTGGTATCGCAAAGAATACAAAAATAAAGACCACAATACCTTTTAAGAATGGCGATCCTGATACCAGACCAGTTTCCGCATTTCGCAAGATGCCATCGGCAGGCACTACTGTCCACGCCAGCAATAAGCAAAATACGAGCATGCTGATACCGGCCCACAGTAGACCCTTTTTCTCAAGCGCCGATACTTTTTCGATTTGCGTCTCAAGTACCGAGGCATCATCAGCATCTTTGGGGTTATACTCCCCTAAGCTTGGCTCAACGATTTTTTCAGTGACAAAGTAACCCAGACCACTGATTAAAAAGGTACTGGCGATCATAAAGTACCAGTTGGCCTCTGCACCAACGATATAAGCCGGATCGATGATACGCGCCGCTTCTTGGGTAATCCCTGATAATAAAGGATCTACTGTGCCTAGTAACAAGTTGGCACTATAACCGCCCGATACCCCAGCAAACGCTGCTGCTAGACCTGCCAAAGGGTGTCTACCTAGCGAGTGGAAAATCACTGCCGCCAGTGGTATTAATACCACATAACCCAGCTCAGCTGCCGTGTTTGACATGATGCCAGCAAACACGATAGTAAAGGTGACCATCTTTTTAGGGGCATTCATGACTAGACCGCGTAGCGCAGCTGAGATCATGCCAGAGTGTTCAGCAATACCAACACCGAGCAAGGCGACCAGTACCGTACCAAGCGGCACAAAGCCAGTAAAGTTGGTCACAAGATTTTCAACAATGCGAGCCAAGCCCTCACCGTTCAATAAGTTGACGACTTCAATCATGCCATCAGCGCTACGTCCGCTGGTACCCTCTGGTCTTGGGTCAATCACTGACACGCCAAAGTATGACATGACCGCTGAGAGCACCAACAACAGCACCGACATCCAAACGAATAAAATAACAGGGTGCGGTAATAAATTACCGAGCCACTCGACGCCCCTCAAAAACTTTTGCATACGAGAGTTTTGTTCTGCTGCATCAAAATCATTGGGTGGCGGACTGCCATTTGGCGAATTACTTCCTTGCATAGCGCATTGCTCCATTCAAAAGTTAGATACTGTTGAGATAGTTTAAAGTGTATGAAAACATCGATAAAAGGTTGCGATTGAAACATAATTGAGAAACAGAAACAAACAGTTTTGGCCTATAAAACAAATTTTTTGCAATATTTGGTAATACCAAAATTACAGCTAATCAAAACTTGTTATTAAAAATAAAAAAAGCGATAGATTAGAATATCTCTAACCTATCGCCAATCAATAATATGTAAGGGTTAATTAAGTACCGTCATTTCACAATAATAGAGATACATTGAAGACAATACTACGCCAGCACCTAACGTTTACGGGTTATCAAACTATATATCCAACCACCAATTTTATAAAACCCTGCCACTATTAATATAAGCACCAGCGCTGCCAGTACATAGGCCAACCAATTAGGTACGCTACTTAACCAACCAATGGTAAAGGCCAAGCCCATATAAGTTTCAACTGGCCAGTCCACAATAGAGGTCGGCGAGCCTGCATTAAACATCGCCATAAAGCCTACTAGACCAATCAATGCAGCAATAATCCCAGCACGCTTACGGTTATTCATGTCATTTCTCTTTCAAATTCAATCAAGTTACTTATTAAGTGGTTCATCTGCTCATTTTTAAAGCTTTATATATAGTCGATACCAGATAAAATCGATACGTTGTAACGTGATGCGCAACTGGTATAAAGCCGCAAATCACAGCCTAAAAGTTTCGGAGCATTATTAAGGCATTGTCAAACCACCATCGACAGCAATGGACTGTCCGGTAATAGCTAAGCTCAAATCAGATGACATAAGCAACACTGAATTGGCAAAATCAGCCACTGAAGTCGCTTGACGTAATGGCGTCGTGGTGGCGATATAGTCAAACACCTCTTCGGTCGTTAAACTACTGGCATCAGTGGTTTTGAGTAGTCCGCCTGCCAGCAAGTTGACCCGAATACCATACTGTCCAAGCTCACTTGCAAGGTTGCGCGTTAAGCCTATCAGTGCCGATTTAGCCGTGGTGTAATCATAGTAAGTAACCACTGGATTGTAGACAAGGTTGGTTGAGATATTGATAATCTTACCCATCTGCTGAGTTTTCATCTGTGGCAATACTGCTTGCGTCGTATTAACCGCGCCTTGCACGATACCATCCATTTGCTGCGAAAAATGTGTCCATTTAACCGTTTCAATACTGGTATAGTCAGCACTTGGATCAAACTGGTAGCTTGGCAAGGCGTTATTAACCAACACATCAATACGTCCATAACGCTTAATGACTTCGGCTGCCATGGCCTGCATTTGAGCCAAATCCGTGACATCGCCTTGATACGCAAATGCTTGTCCACCTGCCTTTTCGATATCGGCTACTACCTGTTCAGCAGCGTCTTTACTATCGAGATAGTTTACGCAAACCACTGCGCCAGCTGCTGCCATTTGTTGCGCAATCTGAGCGCCAAGGCCACGGCTTGCCCCCGTGACAATAGCGACTTTATCAGTGAGCAGATGAGGAATAGCGGTTTGAGCCTGAGTCATTATCTTATCCTTTATTGTTTTATAGTCCTTGATAGCTATCAATCGTCGAACCGTCATTTATGGTTGAATAAAGGCTAACAATCATAGCATAATTCACAAGCCATTTTTATAGCGCTACTTTCACTCAACTCGCTATGCTGCGATGAGTCATTAACAAAAGTCACTAATTTTATAGTCCCTCTTTAAATACCCCCAAATCATGACCATAAAGATATAAATATGCTTGTTTATACTGATTTATATTACCTTTTAGGAGAAATATTTTGACCCGATTATCATCTGAATCAGCAGCGAAAAATGTGATACGACCTGCCACAAAAGTGATGCCAAAAGTGTTATTAACGGCTGCGATCGGTTTCGCTCTTGCCAGCTGTAGCAACTCTGACAATGCAGTAGATGGTAGCGCTGCGGCGAGTAACGAGACGCTGAACCTGTATAACTGGTCAGAGTATATGCCACAAGAGATTCTTGATGGTTTTGAGGAAGAGACAGGTATTTCTGTTAATTACACCACCTTTGACTCCAATGAGGCAATGTATGCCAAGCTCAAACTGCTTGACGACTCTAGTCAGTACGACCTAGCAGTACCTTCTACTTATTATGTCGAAAAAATGGCCAATGAA